>CAYSDJ010000131.1:0-2526 GCA_964429775.1 uncultured Rhizobiaceae bacterium | reverse complement strand
CACCGACAGGACGTCATAAGGAAAAAACAGCGCGCGTTTTGAAACAGCCTGGGTCAAACTGAGACGAAAACGCTCTCCTGACTTTTGGTCCGTTATACCCCGGACGCCACCGATAGCACTGCTGCGCGCGTTTTTCTCTAGATGCTCTTCAGGCGAAACACTTCAATGCGCCCATGACGGCCGGGCGGGAGAAATTTGCCGAGCCGCTCCAAAGTAAATTCCGGTGCGAGACGCTCTGCTGTCTCGCCGCTTAAGAGAACAATCACATGGGCTTCGGGCGGCGGCACATCGCGCGCAAATGCTTCCAGGCGCTCCGCAGTGTTCACCGAATCGCCGATGATGGTGTAGTTGACGCGGCTCGGCGCGCCGATATTGCCGACCAGCGCGGGCCCGCTGTGAATGCCTACGCGTATGCGTACCGGTGCTAGGCCCTCGGCGATGCGGCGCTCATTGTCCGTACGGATGGCTTGGGTGATGGCCAAGGCAGCACGACAAGCGCGCTCGGCGTGATCGCTCTGTTGCTCGGGCGCGCCCCAAAACGCCATCATGGAATCGCCGATATATTTGTCGACCGTGCCGTCCTCGGCCTCGACACAGCAGCCAAGCAGGGTGAAATGCGAATTGAGAAATTTAGCCACCTCGACCGCCGGCATGTCCTCGGCGAAAGCGGTAAAGCCCGTAATGTCGGTAAAAAGCACGGTGACTTCGCGCTCTTCCGAGACGATGGCGGCTGGTGCGCCCTCTGCCATGAGACGCGTGACCAAAGGGCGCGGCACATAGGTCTGAAAGGCGCGCAAGCCCCCCACCATCGCATTGTAGGCATCCGCCGCCTGGTTCAGCTCGCGGTAGGGGCCGCGGCGGAGCGATGGCGTGTGTTCAAGGTCGAGCGTGCGAACATGATGGGCCGCCTGGGCAAGCTTGCGCACCGGCAGACTCATGCTGCGCGCGAGGAAAAAGGCGAGTACCAGGGCCAACACGAGAACGCCAAGCGAGATGGGCGGAATGAGGCCGAGACGTTCGAATTGTGCGGTGATCGTCTCAAGTTCCTGATAGGTGCCGACCCGCCAAGGCTTCTCTCCAAAGCCTTTCAAGAGACGTAGCAGCACCACATAGGATTTGCCATCGACTTCCAGAGCACGTGCCTCGCCGTCCAAGGAGAGACCCGCGACAAGCGGCAGTTTGCGCGCCGGATCCCACAGGGCTCGAAGCACCGGGTCGGAAAATTCGGCAAGCCGCGGCAGCGGTTTCGTGTCGCTAGCCGCCGCATAGCCTTGCAGCAGCAAAGGATGGGCCAGCACTTGATCGTGACCGTAGAGAACAAAGGCACGGCCCGCTTGCGCTTCGGCGAAGGAGGCCAGGAGAGACGATAGCGCTTCGATGGAGACTCCGGCGATCAGCGCCCCGAGAAAACGCCCTTCCCGGCGCACGGGCATGCGAACGTTGATGAACGTTGCACCCAGATCCTCGGCAACGAACAGCTCGCCCCAATAGGCACCGTCTACGCCGGCAACCTCGGCCAAAGTGTGCCTCACCGAAACGTCGTCGCTCCAGTCGTCGATCGTAATCGGCCGGCCAGGTCGATTGCGAAAGGCGCGCAGGACCTTTAGTTCCGGATTCAGGAACGCCACAACCGAGACCTGCGGCGCCGCCGCGAGGGAGGCGCGGAGAGCTTCGCCGAACGCTTCGCGATTCTCGGGCAAAAGCGCGCCGGTCGTGACCAGGTCGGCGAGATATTCGAGCTGCGCGCGCGCCGGCTCAAGATGATTGCGGTTGTGGGCGATGACCGATTCGATGAGGAGATCCGACTTTTCGCTCACCAGCTCGGTGGTGTTGCGCCGCGCAACATCGTAGCCGGCGATGAAAACGAGCACGACCGCGATCAGCACGAGCAAGCCGAAGGCGCCCACCAGCGCCACCGCGATGGGTACTCCCCGGCGCTGGCGCTTGAACATTGCAGAAATGTCGGGTTGGGCCATGGGGTTCCGAGGCGGCAAAGGCGAGCGCTCAGTCGTCCTTCTTCGCGTCGCCCTCCTCGGCGCGGCCCAGAACCTCGTTAATATAGTGGCGCACCATTTGGTCGGCAGAAAGTTCGCTCAAGACATGGGGCGCAATCCACACCCGTTCGTCTCGTCCGTTTTGATGTGACGGGCCGAGGGCCCAACTTTGCCCGTCATGATCGAAGTTAAATTGGAGACCATACTTTCCGGCCAGCGCGTGGGCTTCGTCCGGCGTCATAGCACTCCTCCAACGCCAGCGCTCCAAGATCGAAGTCCAACAGGCCGGTGCCGAGGATCTATCCGAGAACAAACTAAACAATACATTACCAGAAAACAGTGACTGAAAATCTCGATCTCGACATTGACACATATCAAGCAAACTCACGGGGACACATGGCCGAGTGATGTTAGCAGTGGCATCGTCACAGTAGAGAATCGGAACAGGCTGACTTCCGTTCTGGGTCAAAAGCAGTCTAAAACATCAAGCCAATATTTGGTCTGTTTACCGCCGAATTCTGTTGCAAAACTC
>CAYSDJ010000130.1:0-2563 GCA_964429775.1 uncultured Rhizobiaceae bacterium | reverse complement strand
CCAGGGCTTGTGGACCAAAGCCCATAACCGTCCACGGAAGTGGGTCGACTCCACTTGACAGTTTTCGAGGGCCTGTCTATATAGGTTTCCAACAGCAACAGCAGACATTTTTCAGAAGCTTGGGAGAAAAAAAGAATGGCGTACATCATCGCGGAGCCCTGCGTCGGTGTAAAGGACAAAGCTTGTGTCGAAGTCTGTCCCGTTGACTGTATCCATCCTGTTGACGGTGAGGGCGTGAATATGCTCTACATCGATCCGGATGAGTGCATCGATTGCGGCGCCTGCGAACCAGAATGCCCTGTGGAGGCCATCTTTGCTGAAGAGGACCTGCCGGAAGAATGGAACAAGTATATCGAGATCAATGCCGCCTACTTCCGAGACAAGCAATAAACCTCCGCATTCCGCATACGATCTTTAGAACCTTTAGAACGAAGAAGCCGGCGACGACCTCGGGTCATCGCTGGTCTTTTTTTGCACGATCCTTCACCTTCTTGACCAGGTTCAGGGGCCCGCTATCTTCAGCCCGCTCCTCAAGGCCAACTGACTTCAACTCAAGTCTGCCCTCATGATGCAGAGCAAAACGACAACGGATGCCACGTAAACCTGTGCCACGCAAGAAGGCCCCGAGCCGTGGGGCAGGGCCGGCTACGCGCAAACCCGCCGCACCTCGACGTGCCCGTTCTCCGGTCAAAGTTGATCCCGAGATGATGTGGCAGATGTATCGGAAGATGGTCGAAATCCGCAAGTTCGAGGAGCATGTGTGGGACGTGTACACACGCGGTTGGATGCCAGGTCTAGCGCATCTGTATATCGGTGAGGAAGCGGTTGCCGCGGGTGCGTGTTCGGCACTCCGTGACGACGATTACATCACCTCCACACACCGAGGCCACGGTCACTGCCTGGCCAAGGGCGCTCGCCTCGAACCGATGATGGCCGAGATCATGGGCAAGGAGGCCGGATACTGTCGTGGCAAGGGTGGCGCGATGCATATCGCCGACATGTCGGTTGGCAACCTGGGGGCCAATGGAATCGTCGGCGGAGGATTTGGCATTGCCACAGGGGCTGCCCTGTCGGCCAAGACGCGCGGTACGGATCAGGTGGCGGTCTGTTTCTTCGGAGATGGAGCGGCCAACCAGGGGATTTTTATGGAGACGGCCAATATGGCCTCGGTCTGGAATCTTCCCGTTATCTACCTCTGTGAGAACAACCAGTATGGAGAGCATACACCCTTTCAAGCGGTGACAGGTGTCGATGAGATCGCTGATCGTGCTCACGGCTTCGGCATGGAAGGGACTCGCGTTGACGGGTCGGATGCACTCGCCGTGCACGATGTGGTACGGCACGCTGTCGAGCGCGCACGCGAAGGCGGTGGCCCCACACTGGTCGAAGCGTTGACCTATCGATTCCGTGGCCACCACGTCGGTGATGCTGCTCCCTACCGCACCAAGGAAGAGCTGGAGTGGTGGATGTCGAATCGAGATCCCATCGAATTGCTCGGCCGTGAAATTCGACGTCGACGCATTGCCACACAGGCCCAACTAGATGAAGTGCAGACAGAGACGGAGACGGCCGTCGTCGCCGCCGTAGAATTCGCTCGCCAGGCCCCCTACCCCGAACCAGAACAAGCGTTCGAGGACATCTACTCGGAATGACACAGGCGGCAACAACGGACACGAACGAGCGTCAGCTCAGCTATCGCGAAGCGATCATTGAGGCCATGGCCGAGGAGATGCGCCTGGACGAGACGGTCATCCTCATCGGTGAGGATGTGGGACCGTCGGGGGGCATCTTCAAGTGCAGCGAAGGGTTGTTCGACGAGTTTGGCCACGATCGCGTCATCGATGCACCGATCTCAGAGGCGGGCTATATCGGCCTCAGCGTGGGGGCTGCCATGACCGGCCTGCGGCCCATCGCCGAGTTGATGTTCGGCGACTTCTCACTACTCACGATGGATCAGCTCGTCAACCAGGCTGCCAAGATCCGTTATATGACGGGTGGCCAGTGTCAGGTGAATCTCACCGTACGCATGACCATGGGGGCGGGCAGATCCTCTGCAGCTCAGCACTCGCAGAGCTTACACGCCTTGTTCGCGCACATCCCCGGACTAAAGGTGGCAGTACCCTCCTGCCCCTACGATGCAAAAGGGCTCCTGAAAGCTGCAATTCGAGACGACAATCCTGTTCTCGTCTTTGAGGACAAGATGATGTACAACGACGTTGCTCACGTTCCAGATCACGACTATGTCGTAGACCTCGGCACTGCCGCCGTGCGGCGAGCCGGATCGGACGTCACCCTCGTAGGGACGTCAAGCATGGTGGGCGTCGCCCTCGAAGCGGCCGATGAACTGACGGCCCTGGGTATCGAGGCTGAGGTCGTCGACCCTCGCACTCTGTTCCCACTAGACATCGACGCCCTGGTCGACTCCGTCCGCAAGACGGGTTATGCCGTCATCATCGATGAGGGTGTGCAACGCTACGGCGCCACGTGTGAGATCGCCGCGACGCTGCAGGAGCAAGCCTTCGACTACCTGGATGGCCCCGTCCTGCGGATAGGCGCCGCAGAC
>CAYSDJ010000129.1:0-2623 GCA_964429775.1 uncultured Rhizobiaceae bacterium | reverse complement strand
GCCGGGCCGCTCCATATCGCCGATCTGATGAACGATGCCGGCATCCCAAGCGGCATCGTGCCCAACTATCCGGGCCAATTCTCGGCCTTTGGCTTTATTTTGACTGATGCCCGTGTCGATACCCAGCGCACCGTGCAAATGACCTCCAAGCGCTTCGACCAGGAACGCGCGACCGAAGTGATGAAATCTCTCATCGATACCGGCATTGGCGAGCTCAAGGCGCAGGGCTACAGCAAAAATGTCGAGGTCTACCGCTCGCTCGAGATGCGCTATCTCGGCCAGAACTATGAGCTTGAGATTCCCTTCAATTTCGACAGCTTCACCGACGAAACGACGCCGCAATTGTGGCAGGCCTTCCACGACATGCATCTCGCCCGCTTCGGCTTCAACATCCCGCGCGAGGTGATCGAGGTGATCACGGTCAAGGCAACCACCGTGTCACTTACCGACAAGCCCGAATTCGCCACCATCGGCGACGGCGGGACGGCGGAACCGGTAACGCGCCGTGAAGTGACATTCGACGATGGCCGCCACGACACGCCGATCTATGACCGCGCATCGCTCGGCGAGGGCCAGAAGATTGCCGGCCCGGCGATAATCGAGGAACCGGCATCGGTCACCGTGCTTCGTCCCGGGCAAAACCTGAAAGTCGACGCCTACGGCAATCTGCTGATCGGGAAAATTGCGGAATAGCGCGCCCGCTTTTGAGGAGTGAATGAGATGAGCCAAAAACCCGATATCGATATGGTGACGATGAGCATCATCGATTCCACCATGACCTCGATTTGCCGCGAAATGGGTATCACCCTGATGAAGACGTCCTATTCGACGATCTTCAACGAGGCGCTTGATTTCACCTGCGCGCTCGCCGGCCCGGACGGCCAGATGATTGCACAGGCCGAGTTCTGCCCGTCGATGATCGGCGGCGTGCCGCTGCTGGTCAGGAGCTGCGTCATGGAAATCCCGCTCGAGGAGTGGGAACCGGGCGATGTGGTTGTCCATAACGACCCCTATCGCGGCGGCCTGCATTCGCCGGAGCACACCCTGATCCAGCCGGTCTTTGTTGAGGGCGAGCTGATGGCCTTTGCCATGACCATCGGCCATCTGGCCGAGATCGGCGGCATGGTGCCGGGCGCCTTTGCCGGCGAGGCAACCGAGATTTTCCAGGAAGGCATCCGCGTGCCGCCGGTCTTTATCAAAAAACGCGGCGAGGATATCGACGAAGTGTGGAAGCTGCTGCTCGCGAATGTGCGCACGCCACGCTACAATTATGGCGACCTCCGGGCGCTCATTGCCGGCACCGATATCGGCGCGCGCCAGCTCGGCAATGTGATTCGCAAATATGGCAAGGAAACGTTCCGCCAGAACGTCGTCAATCTGCTCGATTATTCCGAGAGCCGCATGCGGGCCGAAATCGAGGCCATCCCGGACGGCAAATATCATTTCAGCGATGAAGTCGAGGATGACGGCATCGAGAAGAAATCCTTCACCATCAATGTCACCGTCCACATCAATGGCGACGAGGCGGTGGTCGACTATACCGGCACCTCGCCGCAGGCCAAGGGGCCGATCAACGCCACGCTCGGCGTTTCCTATTCCGCCGCCTATAACGGCATGTTGCACATCACCGATGAATCGATCCCGACAAATTCCGGCTGTTTTCGCCCGATCCGCGTCGTCTCGCCGCCGGGTACGCTGTTGAATGTCGATTATCCGGCGCCGGAAGTGGGCGGCAATACCGAGACCCATTGCAAGATCGCCGGCGCGGTGATCGGCGCCATGTCGGCGGCGGTGCCCGACAGCACCATGGCGGCCGAGGGCGCGACGCACACCAATTTCGTCTTTGGCGGCACCGATGCGGAAAGCGGCGAAGCGTTCGTCTGCTACGCCATTGAGCTCTCCGGCTGGGGCGGGCGCAATTTCGCCGACGGCAATGACGCCACCGATTCGATCAACGGCAATTGCCGCGTCATCCCGGTCGAAGTATTCGAAACGCGCTTTCCGCTGCAATGCGAATCGTTCAAGCTGGTCGAGGATTCGGGCGGCGCCGGCAAGCATCGCGGCGGCCTCAGCACTCAGCGCACGCTTAAAGGGCTGGATACGGAAATCACCGGCAGCCAGATGTCGGACCGCCATCACAACCGGCCATGGGGCCTCTTCGGCGGCCAGCCCGGCGGCACGGCGGGCACCTGGCACATGGCCGCCAACACCACGGAATGGCGCACCATCGACGATGCCTTCGACAAGGTCAGCCCGAGCAAGTGGAGCAATGTCACTATCGGCCCGGGCGACCGCATGCGCTTTCAAACGCCGGGCGGCGGCGGCTGGGGCGAGCCGGGCGAGCGGCCAAAACAGCAAGTGCGCGAAGATTTATCGGAAGGCTATATCTCACCCAAGCAGGCGCGCGAGATTTATGGCCTGGAAGGCGCGGGCGACGATTAAGCCTACGCCCAAGAATAAACCCCTGGTGAATAAGGAACCGGCATGAACACAGACCGCAAGGTCGACATGGTCGCCATGAGCATTCTCGATTCGACCATGGTTTCGGTATGCCGCGAAATGGGCATTACCCTGATGAAGACGTCCTATTCGACGATCTTCAACGAAGCGCTCGATTTCACCT
>CAYSDJ010000128.1:1767-2757 GCA_964429775.1 uncultured Rhizobiaceae bacterium | reverse complement strand
ACGATGGTATAATTTCGTAAACCCAAGTAAGTATTGGAGTTAAACGAATGTAATACCTTCCTCATCTGTGCTGGTGTCAGTGGAGAGATGGTCGAATGTGGCTGTTTGACCTTCGGTAGTCGGATCTCATCTTGCACATACCCTTCCTGGTGCAGGAATCGGGTGAAGGCACGAATCCCACGAAACAGGCTGTGGTAGGTGCTGGGTGAGAGATTCTGCTGTTGAAGAGCAGAAAAGAAGGGGAGGATGTGGGTCTGAAGATTTTCTACGACTGAGTCAGAATTCGTAGAGGACAGATAGGAAATCAGCTTGCCGATGACATATTCGTAGAATCGGAGGGTCGATTCACTACATCCACTGATCTTTCTGTCGGTTAGAAACAGATCATAACAACGACGGATTTTCACAAGAAAAATACCCCAAGTGAGCAGCTGATTCTGTGCTCATTCGGGGTATTTTTGGGTAATGAAAATTATCTGACAAACACTACCAACTTGTTAATAATCAACAAGTTGTGAAATAAATGGTGCACCCAGGAGAATTCGAATCCCCAACCTCCTGATCCGTAGTCAGGTGCTCTATCCAATTGAGCTATGGGTGCGTCATTCTTGGCGACTCAGAAAGATAAGCCACCCCAACAGAGCGTCAACAATCCTTGGGCAGATTTGTCGCCATCGCCTCAAGATACTTGTACCCAGAGCCGGTGTTGAACAGCACGACACGGTCATCATCCCGGACCCAGCCACTCTGCCGCAGTCTCTTGAGGGCTGACAGGGTTGCTCCACCCTCAGGGGCGGGGAAGATCCCTGTATGTTGAGCCAACACATGGGCGTCGGAGATCAGCTCATCATCATCCACGGCGACAGCGGTACCACCACTGTCTCGTAAGGCTCGCAGCATGAGAAAATCGCCGACGGCACCGGGGACCCGCAGCCCGGAAGCGCACGTTTCAGCATTCTCCCAAGGCGTCGCCGATTCCTCGCCGGCTTC
>CAYSDJ010000128.1:1496-1743 GCA_964429775.1 uncultured Rhizobiaceae bacterium | reverse complement strand
GATGGGCGCACAACCACTGGCCTGAACCGACACCATTCGCGGGCGCTGGCCCGGAGCAAGCCATCCAAGCTGTTCCAGTTCTTCGAAGGCTTTCCACATTCCGATCAGCCCCGTACCGCCCCCGGTGGGGTAGATGACGACATCTGGCAGACGCCACCCGAACTGTTCGGCCAGCTCGTATCCCATCGTCTTCTTGCCCTCGACGCGGTAGGGCTCCTTCAGCGTCGACACATCAAACCAACCGTCC
>CAYSDJ010000128.1:0-1486 GCA_964429775.1 uncultured Rhizobiaceae bacterium | reverse complement strand
TGACATGGTCGGTGATCTTCTTGAACTCGGTTTGCTTGCGCTCGCCCACGATCCGCCCGCAGTCGGAGATCAGTCCATCCACCAACTCGAGGTGACCTCCGCAAGAGATGACTTCCAGTTGAAACGCTCGGGGGGTGTCGCGTGGCATGAAGACGTGGCACTCCAGCCCTGCAGCGGCGGCGTACGCGGCCAAAGCACCCCCTGCATTTCCGGCGGTGGGGATCGCCAGCTTCCGTGCACCTCTGGCAGCAGCGGCGGTGACGGCCGCCGATAGACCCCGTGCTTTGAAGGATCCTGTAGGGTTGGTGGATTCATCCTTGATCCACAACCGTGACAGCTCCAACGCAGCGGCGAGTCGGGGCGCAGGCCGCAGTGGTGTCGATCCTTCATCCAGTGTGACTGGCGTGTCACCGGGACGCAAGGGCATGATCTCGCGGTAGCGCCACATCCCTTGTGCGGTGCGTCGGCTCAGATCCTGGGGTGACACCGAGAGGGCGACACCGGCCAGGTTATAGCGGGCAAACAGCGGAGCGCCCACTTCGGAGAGATTGTGTAACTTTTCGCGATCGTATCGCGCGCCGGTGCGAGTGCACTCAAGATGTGTGAAAAACGGGCTTGTCATGAATCACCGGTGCCGTAGAGGCCGTTGTCGAGGATATAGCTCTCCACGCTGGGTGGAACCAGGTAGCGAATGGGCTGGTGATTGCGCAGCCGTTGGCGCACCGTCGTGGAAGACACTTCAAAAAGGGGAGTGTCGAGGTGGATGATCCGGTCGGCGAATTGGTCATCATCACTGACACCCGACTGCCGCCGTGCCCCGGCCACGACGCGAGCGATCTGCAAGATCCCTTCCGGGTCGTGCCACGTACTCAAATCACAAACATTGTCGGCGCCGATAATGAGGTGTAGTTCGGCGCCATCATGATCGGATTTCAGGTGTCGGAGGGTCTCCGCCGTGTACGACGTGCCGCCTCGATCGATCTCAAGACGTGAAGGTTGCAGCACGTCGAGCCCTTCCAGGGCCAACTCGACCATTCTCCAGCGATGGATGGCATCGGTGATCTCATCGGATCGCTTGTGCGGCGGGTCGGCGGCGGGGATGAACAGAATTCGATCGAGGTCGAGTAGTTCGCGGACGCTGAGGGCGAGCAACACATGGCCACAGTGAATTGGGTCGAAGGTGCCGCCCAGGACACCGAGTCGCTCTCCCACTGCGGGATTACGGCGTGTCCAGGTCCGTGAGCCAGCCCTGCACTTGAGCGCGCAACTCATCATCCTGGGTGTTGTCCACGACTTGCTGCCAATGCAGACGTGCTGCTTCGAGTCCACCCTCATCTCGTTCCAGAAGGCCGAGGTGCGCAAGTCCCTGTAGATACCAGTCCGTATCGGGGAAGCTGATCAGCAACTGATCGTAGCTCATTCGCGCCGCTTCCAGGTGTCCCTGACGGTGATACAACTGAGCGCCGAGGAATTCCTTCTTCGCCAG
>CAYSDJ010000127.1:0-3018 GCA_964429775.1 uncultured Rhizobiaceae bacterium | reverse complement strand
CTGATTTGGCTCCCCGGGTCGGATTCGAACCAACGACCTAGCGGTTAACAGCCGCGCAATATTGCAATTTCACGCAACGCGATGATATAAGGTGAAACACTGTATGTGTTGAGGTATAAGGGATTTAGGCGTATTATAGCGTTTCGTGCCGTTGCGCCAAGTTTCGTTTTGAAAGTACCTATGAAGTACCTAAGGGGAAAGGTGGAAAATTGCCCCGGCTAAAGTTTTCTAATCGCACACTCGCCAGCTTGCCCGCTCCGGCCACCGGCCAGGTGGATTATTGGGATACAACCTTCCCTGGATTTGGCTTTCGCGTGTCCCGTGGAGGAAAAAAAACCTTCATTGCCATGTACTCCTTCGAGGGCCGCAAACGGCGTTTCTCCTTGGGGGCTTATCCGAGCCTCAGTCTTGCCAACGCACGCGACGAAGCGCGCAAGGCGATGGCAGCGGCTGGTAAGGGAACGGACCCGGCGACAAAACGCGCGCAGCAGCGCTCCGCCGAAACTTTCTCTCAACTGGTTGACGCTTACATAGAGCGCCACGCCAAAATCAAAAAGCGTTCGTGGGAGCGCGACGAAGCAATTCTGAATAAAGATTTCGTTCCCACCCTCGGGCGCCGGAAAGCCCGGAATATTACCCGCCGCGATATCGTGGAGTTGCTTGACGGCATCGTGGCCCGTGGCGCTCCGATCCAGGCCAACCGCTCACTGGAGATCGTGCGGAAGGTGTTTAACTGGGCGCTATCGCGCGACGAGGGGCTTATCGAGTTCAATCCCTGCCAGGGAATCGAAAAGCCGGCGCGGGAAAACCAACGGGACCGAGTACTTTCGTCAGACGAGTTGCGCGATCTATGGCTGGGGCTGAGCGGTACTCCGAGACGCAAAACCAAAGATCAGCGCATGTCCATGTCGCCGGCGATCCGCCTGGCGTTGAAATTTCAGTTAGTGACCGTTCAGCGCAAGGGCGAAGTCATTGGCGCCGCATGGGATGAAATTGACGTGGAAAGCGGGAGTTGGACCATCCCCTCAAATCGATCAAAGAATGGCCTCGCCCACAAGGTGCCGTTATCGCCTCTCGCTCAGAGCCTGTTGAAGAAAATTAGAAAGCTGGACAAGAAGTCAGATTGGCTCTTTGAGTCTCCAAGAGTCTCCAAGCCGATCACGGGGCCGGCAGTCGATCATGCGTTCCGGTTAAGCCTCGCAGCCCTCGGGTTATGCAACGTGGTACCCCATGATTTGCGTCGCACCGGTGCCAGCCATATGACTTCGATAGGCATTCCGAGGCTGGTGGTGTCCAAAGTGCTCAATCACGCTGAGACCGGTGTTACAGCAACCTATGACCGTCACAGCTACGACCAGGAGAAGCGCCAAGCGCTCGATGCATGGGCTGGGCGCGTTGAAGCCATATTGGCGGGTGAATCACCTTCCGCTGAAAAGGTTATCTCTCTAGCGGCGGCAGGTGGCGGCTAATGGGTGCCTCCGATGATGGCCGGGTCGATAAACCAGATCTAACTGATAACAAATGGGCGGCGCTCGAAATTGAGCTTCAGGAGATTAAGAAAGGTAAATGGAAAGCGGAAGCGTTTGATTTAGAGAATGGTGAATGGACGGGTGTTTGGCCGTCATCGGTGTCGGCAAGTCAGGTGGCTAAAAAAACCGGAGTGACTAGGAAGTCGGTCGCGCAGTGGCGCCACGATCATAATTACCTACGCGGATTATTTTCCTTGATAGCGCGCGAGACGAATAAAAGATTGGAGCAAGGGGATGCCCACAACCCTGAGAAAAGGAACGCCGATCAGGCGAGGGCTGATACGCACGTAAAAATAAAAAATAATTGGAAGGGGAGCGAAAGAAGCATAATCGACGGGAAAATATATACCGACCCTGACGAATATTTCTTACACATCATGGATTCCGGCGCGACGTTGGTGTCGGGCGAATTGGTGCTGAAGAAAGACGACCCGGACACCGATGTAACCTAGTTTCGCAATTTCAAGGTTACACAAATTTGCTGTTTTGTGGCGAATTCGCCGTCTTCCGCTTTCTTCCAAAACTTTTTTCTGGGTATGGTTTCCACACGCTGTTGCGGCGTGCGCAACACTGCAAAAGGAAACCGAAATGCCCGAATTATCGGCAAGTGAAAGCAGGCGAATCATCCGTATGCCGGAGGTGCTCCGGCTTACTGGACATGAAAGCCGCGTTACCGTGTGGCGGCTCTACACGGCCCCTACATCCGACTTTCCGCGACCCGTTCAATTAGGCCCAAACGCCATTGGGTTTTATGAAGACGAGATAGTTGCGTACGTCAATTCCAGACCGCGTGTTGTGTCGTCTGTCGCTCCGGAAGACCTGGAGGGCGCAGCCAATGCTGCTGCGTGACTTAAGACGAGGACGGCGGAGCTCCGCAAAAGCTCCGCCGCTAAATACTCATTACCGAGACGAAAACCCCCAAACCCAAGAGGCCTTCGATGATTCTGAATATAGAAATTCCGCACGAAAACTCAACCCTGTTGCCGCTGCATCACGGCCATCGCCCGGTAGCGAGCTGGCCCCGGTTGTGAGGCTGATGACATGACTGACCCCCTATTCAGCGATAACCGGCTTGGCAGAATTCACCGCCGAGCAAACGAAAACTTTAACGAGCAGCCCGAACTTCGCGACTGGTTGCTCTCTCAGCTACCTGTTAGCCAAGGCGTGGGCAAAGACCGCCCAGGCGGATATTTCTGCTCGCGCTCATTGCTACCCTAGCGATATTCCTGAGCAGATGCGGCAGCACAGTCTCTTAATCGAGAACATGCCTGACATGGCCGGAGGCCGGTCCGGAAGCGGCAGAGGAGGTCGAGCGGGGCGTCTCGACCAATTATCCACATGTTAAGGGTGGAAGGAACGGCGTTAGTTGCTGTACTTTTCCCACCACTGTGAGGCAAGTTCTTGTGCTATGGCTATCTGATCAGGAGTCATTTGATCTTCAACAATATCTATGTTGTACGCCGCGTCTTGATAGCCCTGCATTTTGGCA
>CAYSDJ010000126.1:0-3136 GCA_964429775.1 uncultured Rhizobiaceae bacterium | reverse complement strand
AAGACAACGGAAGAATCATATCATGCGAAGCGTTTTGACACAGCCTGGACCCGGACGCGACCTGGTACACCGTCTCGCCGAGCCAGGTACCGCTCGGCGAATTTCCCGGCGCCTCGACGCCGAAGGAACTCGACGAAGACGAGATCCAGGAAATCATCGCCGCCTATGGTAGTGCCGCGACGCGTGCCATGGCCGCCGGTCTCGATGGCGTGGAGCTGCATCTCAGCCACGGTTATCTGCCCTGGCAATTCCTCTCGCCGCTCTACAACAAGCGCTCCGATAAATGGGGCGGCTCCTACGAAAACCGCCTGCGCTTTCCGCTCGAAGTGTTGCAAAGCATGCGTGATGCGGTCGGCAATGATCCGTTTGTCGGCTACCGTATTAATTCAACTTCGTTCTGGCCCGGCGACCTTGAAATCGACGATGTGCGCCAAATCGTGCCGGATATCGAGAAAGGCGTCGATATCGACTATGTCGATGTCTCGGCCGGCGTGCATCATTCCTTCATTCACACACCAATGGAGTTCGAGGGCGGCTGGGAGCGCGGCTATGCGCGGCAAATCCGCGAGGTTTCCAATAAGCCGGTGCTGGCGGTCGGGCGCATCACCACACCGGATCTGGCCGAATCCTTGCTCGAGGCCGGCGATGCCGATGCCATTTGTCTCGCCCGTCAATTGTTCACCGATCCCTATTGGGCGAAGAAGGCAGAGGAAGGTCAGGCCGACGATATCCGCGCCTGCGTTGCCGCCAATTTCTGTTGGAAAAGCGTGAGCCTGGGGGCGCGTATTCAATGCGTCTACAACCCGGTCATCGGGCGCGAAGGCGAATGGGGCGAAGGCTCTCTGACCAAATCCGAGTCTCCCAAGAAAGCCTTGGTCATCGGCGGCGGCCCGGCCGGCCTGGAATATGCCCGCGTCGCGGCGGCGCGCGGTCATCATGTGACTGTCTTGGAAGGCGAGAGCGAAATGGGCGGCCATGTGCGCCTGCAATCGCTGCTGCCGAGCCGGGCGGAATATGGCGAGATCGCCCGCTGGCTGGCCGATCAGGCGGCCAAGAACGGCGCCGAACTGCGCACCGATGCGCCCGTCTCCGAAGCCGGTCTCGATGCCCTGATCGAAGCCGAACAACCCGACCATGTGGTTCTGGCAACCGGCTCGAGCGTCTGCGTTGACGGCTTCCAGGGCTGGACCGGCGAAGCCATGCCGGGCTGGGAGAGCGGCAATTGTATCGGCTGGGACGAAGTGATGACGGCAGGCGAGCGTGCCGCCGGTGCGAGCTTCCCCGGCGATGTGGTGGTGATCGACGATATGTGCGACGTGGTGGCACCGCTCACCGCCGTCGCGCTGACACAGGCCGGCGCCAACTCCGTCACGCTCCTGACACGCTGGCCGATGGTCGGCATGGAGACGATTCTCGACGTCTATCTCGATTGGATCCTGCCCAAGCTCTATGAGAGCGGCGTTACCATTCTGTGCGACCATTTCGTTCGCCGCATCGAAGACAACAAGCTCAATATCTTCAACGTCCACAACGAGAAAGCCGAGCAAGTGCTGAACGCCGACTGGATCGTCATGGCGACCGGGCGGCGCTCGGAGACTGACCTTCTGGCGCCGCTCAAGCAGCGCGGCATCAGCGTCGAGGCAATCGGCGACGCCGTCGCCCCGCGCTCGGCCCGCGAGGCCGTCTATGAGGGCCACCGCCAGGCACGAAAGCTGTAAGAATTTTGCCTTGCTTGACAGAGGAGCGGGTGGCTTTCACCCTGAGAGATAACAATAAGACAAACACGGGGAGAGCCTTATGAGCTACCGCATCACCGTCGATACCGGCGGCACCTTTACCGACATGGTGGTGGCGAGCCAAGACGGCCGGCAGGTGATCGGCAAGGCGCCGACCACGCCGGAGCGAATTTTCGACGGCATGAAGGATGCGCTCGGCGCGGCGGCGAGCGAGCTTGGCGTCGAGACCGGCCAGTTGCTGGCGGAGACCAGCATTCTGATTTACGGCACAACGCGCGCGACCAACGCCATCGTCCAGGGCAAGGTCGCCAAGACCGCCTTTCTCACCACCGAAGGTTTCCCCGATACGCTGGTGCTGAAGGAAGGCGGCAAGCACGGGCCGCATGATTTCACCCAGGAATTTCCCGACCCCTACATCCCGCAGAAATACACCTTCGAAATCCCCGAGCGCATCGATTCCGAGGGCGGCGTACGCAAAGCGCTCGATAGTGCCGCGGCGCGGGAGATTATGGAACGCCTGAAGGCGCATAATTTCGAAGCCGTCGCGGTCTGCCTAATGTGGTCGATCATGAATCCCGATCACGAGCGTGCCGTCGGAGAGATGATCGAGGAATTGCTGCCCGGCGTGCCCTACACGCTTTCGCACGAACTGGTGCCGATCATCCGCGAATACCGCCGCGCTTCGGCGACCGCCATCAACGCCTCGCTGAAACCGCTCATGCAGGAACATCTGCGCCAAATGGAAAGCGATCTGCGCGGCGCCGGTTATGACGGCGAAATCCTCGTCTCGACCGCCGTCGGCGGGTGTATGCATGTTGAGGAATTGGCGGAGAGACCTATCCACACGGTCAAATCCGGCCCGGCCATGGCGCCGGTGGCCGGGCTCAACTATGCCCGCATCGAGGATTTCGGCTCGGATGTGATTATCTGCGACACCGGCGGCACGACCTTCGATGTCGGCCTGGTGCGCGACGGCGAGGTCAAGTTCACGCGCGACACCTGGATCGGCCCGCAATGGACCGGCGATATTCTCGCCATCTCATCCGTTGACGTGCGTTCTATCGGTGCCGGCGGCGGCTCGATTGCCTGGATAGATCCGGGCGGCCTGTTGCGCGTCGGCCCGCACAGCGCAGGTGCTGTGCCGGGGCCGGCCTGCTACGGCGCCGGCGGCGATCAGCCGACGGTGACCGACGCCGCGCTCGTGCTCGGCTATCTCGACCCGAAATATTTCCTCGGCGGGCGCATGGCGCTCGATGTGGCGGCGGCCGAGCGCGTCATCCAGACCATCGCCGACGATATTGGCGCTTCTCTTGAGGAAGCAGCCTTCGCCATCATGAGCCTCGCCAGCGAATATATGATCAAGGCGATCCACGACATCACCGTGACGGAGGGCTTCAACC
>CAYSDJ010000125.1:0-3279 GCA_964429775.1 uncultured Rhizobiaceae bacterium | reverse complement strand
CTTCGGCGCGCCCTTCATGCCGCGCCATCCTTCCGTCTATGCCGAAATGCTGCGCGACAAGATCCAAGAGACCGGGGCGAAATGCTGGCTCGTCAATACCGGCTGGACCGGTGGCGCCTTCGGCGTCGGCGAACGCATGAAAATATCGCACACGCGGGCGCTGCTGCGCGCCGCGCTCGACGGCTCGCTCAACAAGGTGACGATGCGCCGCGATGCCTGTTTCGGCCTCGAAGTGCCGGAATCCTGCCCGGGTGTGCCGGATGAGGTGCTCAATCCGCGTGACACCTGGGGCGACAAAAGCGCCTATGACAGCCAGGCCAGCGACCTGGTCGGGCGCTTCCACAATAATTTCACCCAGTTCGAAACCCATGTCAGTGACGCGGTCAAGGCGGCTGCACCACACGCCGCCTAACTCCGTATATAAACTTCAGCCCGGGGGGGAAGAGGCAATGATATCGAGCGACGCGCGCTACTCGAAGAATTATGCCGAGGTGAACGGTTCGCAAATGGCTTATGTCGAGACAGGCAGTGGCGATCCGATCGTTTTTCTGCACGGCAATCCGACCTCATCCTATTTGTGGCGCAATGTGATTCCCCATTTGGAAGGCCTCGGACGCTGCATCGCGCCCGACCTGATCGGCATGGGAGATTCCGACAAGCTGCCCGGATCGGGCCCGGACAGCTACCGTCTGGTCGATCATATCGACTATCTCGACGGGCTGCTGGCGGCCCTCGGCGTGCGCGAAAATGTGGCGTTCGTCGCCCATGATTGGGGCGGCCCGCTCGCTTTCGATTGGATGAGACGGAACGGTTCGGCGGCAAAGGGAGTCGCCTTCATGGAAACCATCGTCACGCCGATGAGCTGGGCCGGTTGGCCCGACGCGGCGCGCGATCTGTTCCAGGCGTTCCGCTCGCCGGCCGGCGAGAAAATAATTTTGGAGAAGAATACCTTCGTCGAAAAGGTTCTGCCGGGCTCGATCCTGCGCCAACTGAGCGATGAAGAGATGGCGGTCTACCGCAAACCCTTTGAAGAACCCGGCGAAGGCCGGCGGCCGACCCTCACCTGGCCGCGCCAAATTCCGATTGAGGGCGAGCCGGCGGATGTGGTCGAGATCGTCAAGGCGAACGATGCCTTCATGAGCGCCAGCCAAATGCCGAAACTGCTGATCACTGCCGAGCCCGGCGCCATTCTGAAAGGCCCGTTGCGCGAGCATTGCCTGGCTTGGCCGAATACGCAGGAAGTTACCGTCGCCGGCAATCATTTCATCCAGGAAGATTCGCCGGATGAAATCGGCCAGGCGATCGCGGACTGGTATCGCGGCCTCTAAACCCGCCCCAAATTTACCGAGCTCACCATGGAGAAAAAAAATAATGCAGTATTTTGATGACTTGCCCTACACCGTCGCTGTGGTCGGTGCCGGCAGTGGCATTGGCAAGGCGACGGCGGAGCTGATCGGATCGATGGGCGTTTCTGTCGGTTGTCTCGACAAGAATGCCGAGGCCGCAGAAGATACCGCGCAGGCGATCGAAGCGGCGGGCGGCAAGGCCTGCTCCTACACCATGGAAGTCACCGACCCGGCAAGCACCAACAGCGCGCTCGATCATGTCGAAGATATTCTCGGCGCCATTTCAGGCTTGGTGAATTGCGCCGGCATTACCGGCAAGACCGCCGTCCTCGGCGCCGATGTCGATCTCGATGATTTCGACCAGGTGCACGATATCAATCTCAGGGGCGCGTTGATCGTCTCCCAGGCGGTGTTGCCCGGCATGCTGGCGCGCGGCTATGGCCGTTTGCTGCATGTTGCCTCGATCTCGGGCAAGGAAGGCAATTCCGGCATGCTGGCCTATTCCACCTCCAAGGCCGGGCTGATCGGCATGGTCAAAGTGCTGGGCAAGGATTACGCCGAAAGCGGCGTCACCATCAACGCCATCGCACCGGCCGTGGTGCGCACGCCGATGGTCGATGCGCTACCGGAAGAAACCGTCACCTATATGACCGATAAAATTCCGATGAAGCGCTGTTGCGAGCTTAGCGAAGTAGCGCAATTGATTGCCTGGTCGGTCTCACCGGCGTGCAGCTTCAACACCGGCTATGCGTTTGACATGACGGGCGGGCGCGCCACCTATTAGAGCAAATCCCGAGCAGGTGGAATCACCTGCGACGACGCATTTGCTTCAACCCCAAAGAGATAGAGCGTATCAAGTGAACTTGATACGCTCTAATTTAATCGACGATGATGATATCGCCGAGAAAGCTCTCCTGAATCCGGATGGTTGCGACGCCGCCCTGAATTGACTGCGTCGGAACGACGGCGGTGGCGGCGGAATAGCCGTCGGCGGCATAGCGCCGGGTGATGGCATGGGAGATGCTGTAGAGATCGCTTACCGAGACCTCGCTGCCGAGATAGTGCCGGTAGATCGGCAGCAATTCACGCGTGGAATATATTGAGGAGCCGTCGATGATGACGCCGGCCAACTCAAAACGCATCTCGGCCGCATCGTCCTCGGGCAGAATATCCACGTTCAAATCGCCAGCTTCTTCCTGACTATCGAGCGCCGCATCGATTCTGGCCCATTCCGATTCCTCTTCTTCCGATTCTTCTTCCAATGCCGGGCTGGTTGCGCCCGTTTCGTCGGCGTCCGCCACACTTTCCGCAACCGGATCCGGCTCGGGCTCCAGTGCGGCAACCACCTGTTCCTCCTCCGGCTCGACAATCTCCTCGACCACGGCGACTTCGACCTCTGGCGGTTGCTCGGGCTCCGGAGCAACGACAACAATCTCAGCCTCTTCCGGTTCAGGTTGCGCCGTCTCAACAATAATCTCGATATCTTCCGGCTCCGGAGTCTCGACGACAATTTCGATCACTTCCGGCTCCGGCTCAGGAGTCTCGGCGACTATCTCGACCTCTTCCGGCTCCGGCTCAGGAGTCTCGGCGATAATCTCAACGGCTTCAGGTTCAGGCTCCGATGTCTCGACGACGATCTCTATCTCTTCCGGCTCCGGCTCGGGCGCCTCGACGATAATTTCGATTTCTTCCGGTTCGGGCTCGGGCGTCTCAACGACAATCTCGACGACTTCAGGTTCCGGCTCGGGCTCTGCTTCGGTTTCTGGTACCACTACAGCGACCTCGACCTCTTCCGTTTCGGCGGCTACGGGCTCCGGCGGCGCTTCAACGACAACCGGTTCCACAGTCTCTTCGGCGTAATCGCCCCGGGTAACCTGTTCCGGGTCCAGGCTGTGTCAAAACGCTTCGCATGATATGATTCTTCCGTTGTCTT
>CAYSDJ010000124.1:0-3519 GCA_964429775.1 uncultured Rhizobiaceae bacterium | reverse complement strand
TCTGCCGATCACCCCCTGCGCCCGGCCGATCCCCTTGAGCGAACCAGGGTTCTCTACTGGACTAAGGCCGTGGATGAGGAACTACATCCGGCTTGTGGATTTGTGACCTTCCTTTGTTCGCATCGTCACACAGTGTGGCGTTTGGGCGAAAAAGGCGTAAAAAAGTTTTTAGATTCGACACCGGCTTTGTCGGTTACGGCAAATTGGCATGAAACCAAGAAAGACATTGTAATGAACGGTTTTGAAGCCGTGGGCGCGGAATTCAAATTAAAGCTTTACGACCTTTACCTTCACAAAATGGAAGAAACACTGAATACGCGCACCTGGCTGGCCGGCGACAATTTTACGCTCGCTGATATCGCGCTGACACCCTATGTCAACCGTTTGGATATGATGTCGATGTCGCCAATGTGGGAAAACGGTCGCTTGCCGGGCGTCGCGAAATGGTTTGACCGCATAAAATTGCGCCCAAGTTTTGTGCCTGCAATGCTCGATTGGGTTCCAGATGAATTAACCCAAGATATGAATAATTTTGGTGCGCAAAGCTGGCCAGAAGCGGCGAAATTACTGTCTATTGATGCAACGAATTAGCTTGCTCCGTTATTTAATCTGACCTAGCGGCATCCCACCTATAGTTTCTTCAATTCTTATCGCTTATTTGAGATTGTATCCAAGGATTCCCGGGAGCCATAACGCCAATGCCGGGAATAGGATGATCACTGAAATGCGCAATAGGTCCGCATAAAGAAACGGCATGATCCCGGAAAATATGGTTCGAAGCGCTATTCCTCGGGCAATGCCAAATAACACAAAGACATTCATACCAATCGGCGGCGTGATCATGCCAACTTCAATGACCATGACCATAATGATACCCCACCAGATCGGGTGATAACCCAGCTCAAGCACCAGCGGTAACACAAATGGCATGGTAATGACCATTGCTGATACGGTCTCGAATACGCTGCCGAGTACCAGATAGATCAACATCAGAACGAATATGACAGCAAGCGGTGGCAGCGCGGCGTCGGAAACAGCGCCAATCAACACGCTCGGTAACTGGGTTAAGGTTATAAAACTAGCGAATATGGAGGCACCGGCGATAATCAAATATATCATCGCTGAATTGGTCGCTGTTTCTTTCAGAATCTGCCAAAACACCTCTACGTTCATCTTTTTGCGTGCGACAGCAAAGGCCAAAGCCAGTGTTACACCAAAGGAGGCAGCCTCGTAAACCGTGAACACACCACCATATATACCGCCGATCACGGCCAGCATTAGAAGGACAATTCCCCAACATTGACGCGCGACGTTCCAGCGTTCGCGCCACGCCATCGGCTCACCCGCTGGGCCGGCCTCGGGATTCCGGCGCACGATTATGCCAATCGCAATTACATGAGCCGTTATCGCTATAATGCCGGGAATAAGTGCCGCAACGAACAAAGTAATAATGAATTGTTCGGCCAGGAAAGCATAAACCACCATAATAACTGAGGGAGGTATCAACATGCCCAACGTACCGCCCGCAGCGATACTGCCGGTCGCCAGCGTGGGCGCATAATTCCGCTTCAACATTTCAGGCAATGCAACGCGGCCCATGGTTGCTGCGGTCGCGATTGATGAGCCGCAGATGGCGCCAAAACCCGCACAGCCGCCAATGGTGGCCAGCGCCAACCCGCCCCGGCGATGACCAACAAACGCATAGGCAAGCCTGTAGATATCTGAAGACAAGCCCGCCACGCCGGCAAGGCTGCCCATTAATAGGAAGAGCGGAATTACGGCCAATTCAACACTGGACAAAACGCCAACCGGCTCGGTGGCGAACAGGGACAGTGCCGGTCCCCAGCCGCTAAGCAGGCCGAAACCAACGCCACCTGCTATAGCCATCGAAATTCCGATGGGGATGTGTAAGGCAATAAGTACGAACATGCCGATGATACCGAAAATAGCTGTGGTAACAGGATCCATTGGTTATCCTATTTCTCTGTCCGAAGCGCCGGTATCGCAGGAATCAGTATTTTGAGTTGATGTAATAGCACTATGCCAGCAAACGGCAGTTACGATCGCCTGAGCAGGCACGCATAAAATCATGAAGACTGTGGCCACTGTCCACCAGGGAGCAACTGGCCATCCCAATATCCAGGTCGTTTCCTGAACAGCATAAAGATCCAGTGTATATTTTGTGAGTTGCCAGCTAATTATGATGAAGACCAGCGTTGTCACCAAAGTTGCGACAGCGACAAGCCAGCGGTCGACAGCTGGCCCCAGCCACTTGCCAAGAAATTCAATGGATATATTGTGCCGTTCAGCAATGCAAATCGGGAAGAAAGATGCCGTCACGATGGTGACCACCAAACGGCTCAGATCAGCCACGCCGTCAATCGGACTGTTGAACAGCGCCCGCATGAAGACATCCGCCATTGTCATGGCAATCAAAAAAAACAGCCCGATCAAGCCGAATGAAGCGATAATACGCGCAGCACTCAGGCCGCGCGTATCAAATCGGGTGATCATTTTTAACATTCAACTAATAATCGTCGCGACAGTTCATGCCGCGACGACCCATTTACTTAGCCCGCAGAGCTTTAAGTTTAGCCCGTACTTCGGCCATGATTGCTTTGCCGTTGGGATGTTCGTTCTCCCATTTATCGACAATGGGCTGTAAACGTGCCCGCCAGGCTTTCAATGCACCAGCATCTGGCGTGACGATTGTATGGTCTTTAAGTGACATCGCCTTTTTAGCCGATGAAACCTCGCGTGCATCTTGGTCCTCGCCCCAATGACGTGACATAATTTCACCCGAGTGCTTGTCGATAATGGCGCGCGCTTTACTTGAGAGCCCATCATAGACTTCCCTATTAAGCAGGACCGAAACTGGTACGGTGCCAATTTGGGCCAAGTAGTGATGTTTCGCGGCTTCCATGATCCGGAAGGCAAACAACACATGCCAGTCGCCTGCCGTTCCATTGATGATGCCTTTGGATATATTTTCAGCAACTGCTAGAATAGACATGCCGACTGGGACAGCGCCCAATGCTCGAATTGCGGCACCTGCTACGGGTCCACCGGCACGTAATTTCAGGCCTTTGATGTCGTCTACAGATTTAATCGGCTTAGTGGCATGAATTGAATAAGGCACTGTTGAAGCAAGGATCGGCACGTAGAATTTATCGTAGCCGCGCAGCATGCCTTTTTTGTAAAGGTGCCTATAGACAAGCATTGCCTCCAATCCGGTTTTATACAGATTGGGCAATTCCATCACTGTATCGTCGGGAAAACGTCCTGGTGTATACGAGGGAACCACGAAGCCAATTTCCGCAACTTTATCCTGAACCATTTTCAATTGAGTGCGAGGATTGCGCCCGAGTGCTCCCGAAGGGAAGGCCTTGATATTAACAATCCCTTTTCCGTCGGCATTAATTCTATCCGCCCACGGCATCATCACTCTCGAGTAATTGGGATCAACTGGTGGTCCGAAGAAAGTGAATTTAAGTGTGACTTCTTTGGCTTGGGAAACGA
>CAYSDJ010000123.1:0-3527 GCA_964429775.1 uncultured Rhizobiaceae bacterium | reverse complement strand
GGTCGATCACCACGCCATTGCCGATCACCGAAAGCTTGCCGCCGCGCACCACGCCGGATGGCAGCAGGCTTAATTTAAAAACATTGCCGTCGATCACCAAAGTGTGGCCGGCATTGTGGCCGCCCTGGAAACGCACCACCACATCGGCCCGTTCAGACAACCAATCAACAATTTTGCCCTTGCCCTCGTCACCCCATTGGGCACCGACGACCGCGACATTCGACATATGATTCTTTTCCTCGGATTAAACTGCGGTGAGGCCGCTCTTCAGATAGAGATGGCTGCAGCCAAGGCGGCGCGCCTCTTCCGCATCATCGCCCGACGGCCCGAGCGCTGCAATAGCAATCCACCCCTCGGCGCGCAATTCGCGCGCCGCGCCGGCAGCCGTGCCGTGCGGCAGAAATACACGCTTTTCCGCCTCGCCGGCGGGCAGCGCGCGCAGCAATGAGTCCATGTAGAGCGTGCAGCCGGCGGCGTCTTCGTTATGCGTGCCCGCGGCGGAGTCCGCAGCCAGTGGATAACGGCCACCCCGCCCCAGTTCACCGCGCACACCGGCGGCGAAGAGAGTAAAGCTCACCCCAGTCTGATATTCGAAGCCGCGCCGCTCGACCGGATCGATCGTCATGCTCAAATCGGGTGACGCCTGCAAGACCAAGCCGGCCACCTCGCTTAAGGAATCGGCGGCGGCGCGCGCCGCCTCCGGTAAATCGAGATTCGCCAAAGCTGCCAGTGCCGGGCCGGCAACGCCGGTTGCGCCGAGAAGGCCGTTCAGTTGTGCCGCCGCATCGCCGTCAAGCGAAGCAACGCCGGCAACATCCTTGCGGTCCAGCGCAGCTCTGAGCGCGGTGTGGGTCTCACCGTCCAAATCCAGCCCATCCAGGATTGCCGTCACCAAAGTCGGCGCATTGAGATCGACGGTTAAATTCCCCAGGCCGAGTTCTGAGAGCGCCTCGACCGCGAGCAGCACGACCTCGGCGTCGGCATGCGGCGAGGCGGCGCCGATCAGTTCAAAGCCGACTTGCGCGAATTGACGCTCGGGGCGCAGTTCGCTGCCTTCGACACGCAAAATATCGCCGCCATAGCTGAGCCGTAACGGGCGCGGACTGCGCCCGAGGCGGGTGCGGGCAATGCGCGCCACTTGCGGCGTCATGTCGCTCCTGAGCGCCATCATGCGGCGCGACACCGGATCCATCAGGCGGAAACTGCTTTCCGCGAGACCAGCGCCGGTACCGCTCAATAGGCTGTCCTCGAATTCGATAAAGGGCGGCTTCACCCGCTCATAACCGTGGCTGTGAAAACAGGCGAGCAGGCGCTGGCCGAGTTCGGCCTCGCGCGCGGCATCGGGCGGCAATAAATCCTGCAGCCCCGCCGGCAGCAGAGCCTTGTTGGTGAGATCATTCATGGCGGCGGAGTTCTTACACACTTTGAGGGCGCTCTCAAGCGCCGGACAGTGTTCAACGGGAATGATTCAGTGCGATAGGCGGCCAGGTTTACGCATATTCGGCGATCGCATCGCGCACTGCGCGGGCGATCTCGACCGCGCCGGGCGTGTCGGAATGGACGCATATAGTCTCGCATTTGACGTCGATCAGCTTGCCGCCGAGCGTCAGTGCCTGACCGTCGCGCGCCGAGCGCAACGCCTGGGCCGTCGCTTTTTCCGCCGTAACCGGCTCATGCTGGCGGGTGATGACGATTTCGCCGTCATCGTCATAGTCGAGATCGACATAGGTCTCCCAGATCACCTCGGCGCCTTCATCGACATACCACTCTTCATGGCCGGTGCCGGACATACCCATCAGCGGCACGCCGAAGGTAACGGCGGCACGCGCAATGGCACGGGCGACCTTCTCATCGCGGTAAGCCGCGCCATAGAGCGCGCCATGCGGCTTGAGGTGGTTGAGCGCCATGCCTTCGGCGTCAAGAAAGCCCTTCAATGCGCCGACCTGATAGATGATGCAGGCGGTCAGTTCCTCGCCCTCCATCTCCATGCGGCGGCGGCCGAAACCGTCGCGGTCCGGATAGGACGGATGGGCGCCGACGCGCACGCCGTTCTCCTTGGCGAGACGCACGGTTTTTCGCATCACGGTTGGGTCGGAGGCGTGAAAGCCGCAGGCCACGTTGGCAACCGATATCAGCGGCATGATGGCGGCATCATCGCCGCATTTATAAATGCCGTAGGCCTCACCCATATCGCAATTGAGATCAATGGTCATGGCTGGCTTTTCCCCTTGAATTTGATTTGGCCGCAATCTAGTGGTGGGGGTGAGGTGTGGCAAGCATCTGGCGAGAAAGCAGGAAAGCCGAAGTGAAATTTTTGGTCCTACAGCATATTGCGGTGGAACATCCGGGCTCGTGGCGCGATGTCATGGACGCCCACGGCATCGCCTGGGATCGTGTGGAATTGGATGAGGGCGGAGAGATTCCGCCTCTCGATGGCTATGACGCGCTGATCTCCATGGGCGGCCCGATGGATGTGTTTGACGAAGCCGAGCATCCCTGGCTGGTGGCGGAAAAAGTGATCATTCGTGAAGCGGTGCAGGACCGTGCCATGCCCTTTCTCGGTGCCTGTTTAGGCCATCAACTCCTGGGCGAGGTGCTGGGCGGCACGGTTGACCGCATGGCGGCGCCGGAAGTGGGGCTGATGGAGGTGACGCTCACCGCCGCCGGTAAGGCGGATCCGCTGTTCGCCGGTCTCGACGAAAGCCTCGCCTGCCTGCAATGGCATGGCTGTGAAATTGCAACGCCGCCAGTAAATAGCGAAATTCTCGCTTCATCGCCGGGCTGTGCGGTTCAGGCAGTGCGCGTCGGGCGGCATGCCTACGGCCTGCAATTTCATATCGAGATGACAGAGCTGACGGTAACGGAATGGGGCAGCCTGCCGGCCTATGAGAAATCACTCGAAGACGCTCTCGGACCGGGCGCCGTGACCCGCCTCGACGCCGACATTTCGGCTCGCCTTTCCGGCTTTAACGCGACGGCACGCCGCCTTTTCGAGAACTTCATCTCGCTCGTTAATTAACTGCGCGGCCTGCAACAAAAAAGCGGCATCCCTGCAGAGATGCCGCTTAATGAGACTCAACCGCCCCCGATTGAGCCTTCAGCCTTCGCTCGCGTTTGGTCTGACGCCGACCGGCCCGCAGCTTAGAGCCACCCTCCCAACAATAGCGACCTCTCATCTTGTGAAGCGTCCAACAAGTGCCGCTGTCGTCAATTGTTATTAAACACCCATTAACTAATTTTTTCAATAAAAATACTGTCCTTTACTATAATTTCTTGTGGATATTTACTGTGGATAACTATTAATAACCGGTGGACAACTGCTGTATTAATACACAGCTACAAGATATTGATTCTGGCCAATCGGCCATCAATCAACTTCGGAAATATAATCGAGAAATTTACCGCTCGGCGCGCGCGGGATTTCGTCGTGATAGGTGAAGGCAATGTTGAAGGGGTATTGAAAACGCTCGCGTACCTAAAGCCGAGGGTCTGACGCTTGCCGATCTGCGTCAGGCTGTAACCCATGT
>CAYSDJ010000122.1:0-4005 GCA_964429775.1 uncultured Rhizobiaceae bacterium | reverse complement strand
CAGTTGCCAAAGGCACCGACGTTGACCAGCCCCGGAATTTAGCTAAGTCGGTGACGGTGGAGTAGAGGTCAAAGGGGGAATTCCATTGTTACAATAGTACCTTCTCCAAGTTTACTCGAAATATCCAAAGTGCCTTGATGGGCCTCAACAAGTTCTTTGACTAATGGAATTCCAAGCCCCGTCCCAGGAGTTTCCTTCGGATCATCTTGATTAACTTGACCAAATTTCGATAAGGCCAATTCTACGCCTTTTTTATCCATACCAATTCCTGTATCAGCTACCGAAATTTGGATTCTTTGATTGGCGTTTTGTTTGCAATTGACTGTAATTGTCCCTCCTAGCGGAGTAAATTTGATCGAGTTTGACAGCAAATTTACCAAAATTTGCTTAATTCGTAGCTCATCGGCATTCAGTGGAGGTAAATCGTCTGAAACATTGAGATTTATATCAAGATTTTTCTCTATCGCCCGGGTTTCAATGATAATATTTACGCTTTCCATTAATAAATTTAAATGAACTTCACTCTTAAATAAATTTAATTTTCCGGATTCAATCGTCGACAAATCCAAAATGTCATTTATTAACTGTAACAGATGAATGCCGGATTCTTGAATGTGGCCAACATATTCTTCCTGCTGGAGGTTAGCTAAATCGCCAAATACATTATGTTTAAGTGCTTCTGAAAATCCAATAATGGCGTTTAGCGGTGTTCGTAATTCGTGACTCATGTTAGCTAAAAAAGCAGATTTCGCTTGATTGGCGGCCTCAGCCTTCTCATTGGCATCAACTAGGCTGGCTTCGATAAATTTTCGCTCCTCAATTTCTTCACTGAGCAGTCGGGTGCGTTCAATTACCCGAAATTCCAATTTATCATGAGCCTCCAAGACTGCCATTACGGATTTTCTGTGTTCAGAAATATCGGCAACTTCTAAGAGATAACTTTCCGGTCCTTTATGATCGATCAAAGATATGGCGATATTAGTCTCGAGCGTGGTGCCATCTTCAACCTGCAATATGGCTGGCATTACAGACCGCTCATCGACCCACTCATTTAGCGTTTTATCCAATATATCGTGATAGTCAGAATGGAAAAACTTCTTAATATTCTGTCCCAATATATGGGTTGAATTTTTTACCCCCAGCAATTCAATACCTGGTTTGTTAATAAACACAATATTGCCGTTTTTTATCGTACACATCATGTTCATGGAATTTTCGACCATGGTTTGAAAACGATCTTCACCACGGCGAATATCTTCAAACAAATGAATCCTTTTTGAAATGTCATGGGCCTTGATAATAACCGTTTTATCACCTAATTCTCGAGCCCATTGAGCAGACAATTCGGCAACGATTTTATTTCCTGCCAAATCCATCAATTTTACTGGTACGGATTCAGTCTCCTCCAGGGTTTGAGAAATTAGTTCCTGGCCCAAAAAAATATAATCCGGTGCGAGGAAGTCGGTAAAATTTCGGCCAACAATTAAATCTTTATTGTCGGCTGCCAATAATTTTAAACCGCCTAAATTGACGTGGGAAATTATTCCATTATTGCATACGCAGGCAAAATCAGAAGAAAACTCTAGCGTATCTTCTAACGTTTCCCATGAAAACCTAGAGCCGGATCTACGTCTTCTATCTTTATTGAGGTATTCATTTGCTTTTAGAGAGCTCAAAAGAACCTCCTCCCCTTATGGCAACAACGTTTGATAACTACTATAGCGTTAGTTAATCACTATTTAGATTAGGGAGGATTTTATTTTTTCAAGAGCCTTGAGCACCATATTATGCATAAAAGTACCATTTTATGCATAAAAGTGCGATTGAAGTATTTTTTTTGATATATTTGCGCCATAAAATAAATTTTGTGGCAATAAGGTATTTTAATCTACCCCCCCCCCTTCTTCACCGGATTGCGGTTGCCGAAGCCCAGCAGTTCATTAAGCTCGATAAGCACGCGCCGGGGCCAGGGCAGGAAGTGTCAATCTAACCTGCCGTGACAACTCATCGAAAGAAAGGCGGCCATCGCGCTGAAGCGAATTTAGAATCTTCCAAACCGTAGCATTGAGTTGCACTTTTGATTGCAAAGTTTTTAATATGTTTGCCTACTGATACTAAAAAATTAACGTGCAAACTGTTTTCAATGCGCATGCTAAAATTTCAATTTATCTGTCATAATGAAAGTACCCATCAATGCTTATAGAGGGAGATTGAAGGTGCCGCACATTGTACTTGAGTATTCGAGCAATTTAACGCAATCCGTTGATTTCAAGCGACTGTTAGGCGCCCTACATCAAATACTTGGGAACGTCGAGAGTTTCGAAACTGACAGGATCAAGAGCCGTTCAATCGAGCTTGACCATTTTCTCGTCGGCCGTGAGAGAGATCGGGGAATGGTGCACGTTGAAGTTAGCTTTTCTCCGGGACGTAGCGAATCCTTGCGAATGGAACTTGGCCAACGGTTGCTCGATTTGCTCCTGAACGAGGTAAAACCGGACGGCGTAGAAGTCTCGAGAAGCATCGAAATTAGACAATTTGAGCCACAAATGTATTTTAATGATTATGAACTATAAATCAGCGTTAATAGTGAAATGGTTGCTGGCGATTTTATGTGGCCTGCTTGTGCTGGCTGTGTGGGGTTCATTTGCGGCGAAACTCATTATAATCGATGATGTTACCATTAAGTCGGCCGGCTATTATCAGATGAATAACCTGCTGTCCGAAGATAACCCGAAATACGATATTTCGTTGGAAGCCGACTTAGTCCACCCTAAGAAAACCAAAGATGTTATGCCGGCCTTTATATTCATGCATGGGTCCGGCGGGCGGCTGTACCGGCATGAAAAATATTTAGAACTGGCCCGAGAGCTCGGCTTCGTGACTTTGCAGGTCGACAGTTTTGGGGGCCGGGACGTTAGCTCGACCGTTGGCAGTCAGACCGAGGTGACGGCGGCGATGATGGCAATCGACGCACTAAGGGCTCTAAAATATCTCGCCAGTCGTTCGGATATCGATGCTAAGAAAGTCACGATTATGGGCAGCAGTAAAGGAGCGATAGCAGCGCTCTACGCAGCCTGGACTCCGATCCGTAAGAAAGTGGCCGGTGACTTGGATTTTGCTGGCTATGCCCTTCTCTATCCGATTTGCGTCACCATCGAAGATGATCAAGTCAGCTCGAGCCCCGTTCATATCTTTGCCGGTAAGAAGGACAACTGGACGCCGCCCGCACCCTGCATCAAGCAAGTTGAAAAAATGAAATTGCGCGGACGGGATTGGGGCATTTCACTCTTTGAGGGCGCCTACCACGCCTTCGATTCGTGGCGCGATGGCATCCGCGATGTTCCAAATGCCTACAGCTATGACGGCTGTGATCTCGCTCTGCGCGCCGATGGAACCGATTACGATGCCGCTTCCGGTTATCTGCTTAATCGGGCTGAGCGGCGTTTGGCTTTTGAGACTTGCGGCAAAAAAGGATCCGTTAAAGTAGGCGGCAATCATGCCGTCGATGCTTTACTTCGGGATCTCAGGAAATTCCTGGAATCGATACTTGATCAGTCATAACAATTTGAGATTATTTTTCTCCTCCCTACTTCCCAACCCGTTGCCTTGCATCCTCCGGTGATTCCATGTTCTCAGCTGCTTCGAAACCGGCGGCGCGGTCATAGGGAAAGACATCCTGATTGTCGTGCGCCGGCAGCATCTCCGGCGTATAAAGGGCGACCCGGTGTTTGGCCGGCTTTTTCTTTTCAGGATTGATGTCACGGTTGTTAGTTTTTTTGGCTTTGATCACCTTGCCGTCCTCGACCGATAGATCAAACCACCACTTTTTAACCGGATTACGGTTGCCGAAACCCAGCAGGTCGTCGAGCTTGATCAGGGCGCGCCGGGACCAGGGCAGGTGGATCGCTGCCCAACGGGCTAGGCGGTGGCTCACCAGATCGGACTTATTCCACGGGCAAACCACCAGACAGCGTCCACAGCCGGAGCCGCCGCTATTGGTCACCC
>CAYSDJ010000121.1:0-4033 GCA_964429775.1 uncultured Rhizobiaceae bacterium | reverse complement strand
TCGGGCGGCCTCAAATCGAAAGGCCACCCGATCGGCGCCACCGGCGTCTCCATGCATGTATTAAGCGCCCAGCAGCTCACCGGCACCGCCGGCGGCATTCAGGTGAAGGACGCCAAGATGGCGGGTATCTTTAATATGGGCGGTACGGCGGTGGCCAATTTCTGCTCGATATTGGAGCCGCTCAGATAGTGACAAAATCCTTTCCCCGGAGGGGAGAGGGCTTGGGAGAGGGGGAATCAAAGCGCGGCAGCGCTATTTGAATTCCGCAATAATTAATTGTCCTGTCAGCGTAATTAATCCCGGCAACTCGGGCTGTTTGCCGTCATCCCTCCGCAAGCGGGAGAGAAACCATGATCGAAGCGCGTTCACCCTCTCGCGGCAATATCTCGACCGACCCACCGTGGGCTTCGGCGATCTGACGCACCAGGGTTAGGCCGAGGCCATAGCCTTTCACATTCTGCCGGCCCGGCGCCCGGTAAAAGGGTTGGAACACCTGTTCCCTGTCGGCTTCGCCGATGCCCTCGCCGCCGTCACTGACCGTTAGCGTCACCATGCCGGCGCTATAGGCGATCTCAACTTCGACCGGCGGGGCACCGTGGGTGTGGGCATTGTCGAGCAGATTTCGGATAAGACGGCGCAGCAGGGTTGCGTCGCCCGGGATATCCGGCGCCTGGCCGGACAGTTGGCAATTTTCATAGCGCGCGCATTCTTCCGCCGCGAGCGCGACAAGATCGATGCTGGCGGATAAATCCACATGGGATCCGGCGTCGAGCCGGCTCATCAGCAGAATTTCATCGATCAGCATGTCGAGCTCGGCGATGTCCTGCTGCAGCATGGCGCGGCGCGCAGGATCGCCGCCGTCCTTGAGCAATTCGACGCCGAGGCGGATGCGCGACAGCGGCGTGCGCAATTCGTGCGACGCATTGGCGAGCAGCAGGCGGTGCGCGCCGACCAGTTGTTCGATTTTCTCCGCCGCCTCGTTGAAGCTTGTGGCCAGCCCGGCCACCTCGTCGCGCCCGGCCACCTCGACCCGCGCCGTGAGATCGCCGGCGCCGATGCGCTCGACGCCTTTTTGCAGGCGCTCCAGGCGGCGCGTCAGGCGGCGCACCAGCGGATAGGCGCCAAGCCCGACGCCGAGCGCCACGGAGCCCAGAAAGAGCACAATCTTAAGCAGGAAATCTCCGCCGCCGCGCCGGCCGATATCGACCACCAGCCAGCGCGCGTCCGGCATGGCGAACGACCATCTGGCGCCGCGATGTTCGTGCTGCCAGCCGTCGCGCCCGGAGGATCCAGACGGCGGCGGACTGGCCTCGCCAGAGGCGGCGACGAGGCGCCGCTCGTGGTCAAAGAGGCTGATATCGATGCCGATCTCCCGGCCGATGCGCATGACAGCTTCGGCTTGCTCGGGCTGCGGCGCATCGGCGGCGGGGAGCGCCATATAGGCCAGCCGGCCGGCGGCATCGAAGACATCGCGGTCGAAATCGTCGCGGCCGAACACGCCCCACAGCAGGGCGGACGATGCCACCACGATCACCAGGCTGACGATGATGGTAAAATAAATCTGTAAGTAAAGGCGCCGCCGGATCATCCGCATTCACCCGTTAACACGCCGGTTTGCCACGCCGATCAATCCTCGGCACGGGCGAACACGTAACCGGCGCCGCGCACCGTGAGCAGCCGGCGCGGGTGCTTGGGATCGGTCTCTATTTCGGCCCGGATACGCGAAATATGAACATCGACCGAGCGGTCGAAGGCTTCCAGACTTTCGCCTGTCGAGCGGTCCATCAGATAGTGCCGGCTGAGCACGCGCCCCGGTGATTGGGCCATGATCTCGAGCAGCTTGAACTGGTGCGCCGTCAGCGCACAACGCTCGCCATCGATGCGCGCTTCCCTGTTTGCAAGATCTATTTCCAGGCCGCCAAAGCGCAGGGTTTCAGTATCGGCCGCGCCCTTGCCACGGCGCAGGATGGCCCTGAGGCGGGCGAGCAATTCGCGCGGCTCAAACGGTTTCGGCAGATAGTCGTCGGCGCCGAGCTCAAGCCCGACCACGCGGTCGAGCGGATCGCCCTTCGCCGTCAGCATGAGCAAGGGCACCGCATCCGTGGCGCGCAAGGTGCGGCACACCTCCAGCCCGTCGATATCCGGTAACATGAGATCGAGGATGACGGCATCGAAGGCGTGTTTTTTTTGCAGCGCCAGGCCGTCCGAGCCGGTGCCGGCAATGGTCACCGAAAAACCGGACTCGCCGAGATATTCCTGAACCATCCCGGCGAGCCTGGCATCATCCTCAATTAGAAGTATTTGCTTGGTCATTCCGCATCTTAATCCAGAACCGGGTCTCAGCTGTGATCTTCACTGCCCCGATGTTTGTCACCATGGTGTTTGCCGCCGTGATGCTTATCGTGGTGCATGGAGCGAAATTGCCCGATGCGCTCGTTCAGTACCTCGCGCTGCTCGGGCGACAACACTTCGGACACATCGGCAAGCACGGTGATCAGACTCTTGCTGATATACTCGGCATCCGCAAGGCGGCTGGCGCGCAGCGCTTCGAGCGCCGGGCGGTCGACATTCTCGGCCAATAGCAGACCCTGGATTGCCTCTCCGGTGCCGCGCATGCGGTTGTGCACCGGTTTCAGATCCAACGCCGCCACCGTCACCAGCTCGGTGATCTCATCCTGCTGCGCGCCGCTGGCATCGACTTCGCCGGCGCCCATCTTCACCATGCAGGCGATGCGGGTTTTCAGCTCCTCATCCGGTATATCCGAAAAACTTATGTGATGGTTGTCGCCGGCGCAGCGGTGATAGCCGGCAAACAGTTTCATATGGCCGTAAGCCTGGCTTTTGGTGAAAGCCTGAACGCCGAAAAAGCCGCCGATGGTAAGAATTGCGACGGCCGCGAGCGCGATCAATTTGCGCTTCCCTGTGCGAAACCAGCCTGATTTGGCTTGACCCTGTTTATGCGACATAGACTCATTCCTTTCCATAGATTTCCGGCACCTGGCCGTTCGGTGTGGCGGAAAAATCTGCCCGCCTATCACCTAAATCTAGGAAGCGAATGTTTCGGACGCTTCTCTACAATGTAAAGAAATGTAAAGCTGGAGTAACGGGGAGAAAATGCAGAGTGGTCGCGCAACATAGCGCGCTCTGCGCGCTTGGTTCGCCCCTTCTCCCCAACCCCTCTTCCCCGCCGGGGAAGAAGGGCTTATTCGTGCAGTGTCGCTGCGCCTCCTCGCCTAATATAACTCCGCCTTATCATCCACCGCATGCCCGCGCTTCGGCGTCAGCATGCTGCGCTCGTAGGTCATGAAAACGGTGCCGTCCTGTTTGGTGCCGGTGGTTTTCACCGTGACGATGCCGGCGGTGGGACGGGACTTGGATTCGCGTTTGGCGATCACTTCCGATTCGGCGTAGATGGTGTCGCCGTCGAACACCGGCGCCGTCAGTTTGATTTTGTCCCAGCCGAGATTGGCGATGGTTTTCTGGCTCACATCCGAGACGCTCATGCCGGCGACGACGGCAAGCGTAAAGGCGCTGTTCACGAGCGGTTTGCCGAACTCGCTGTTCTTGGCGTAGTCGAGATCGAAATGGAGCGGATGCTTGTTCATGGTGAGGAGGGTGAACCAGGTGTTGTCGGCCTGGGTCATGGTGCGCCCGGGGCGGTGCTCATATATGTGGCCGATCTCGAAATCCTCGTAATAGCGGCCATAATCCTCGCGGAAGCGATTGGGGCCGACCTCTTTCATCCTGGCAACCATGGGGTGTGTCTCCTTATTTAATTCGGTGTTGTGTTAGTAAGATCTCGGCAGGCCGAGCACATGCTGGGCCAGATGGTTGTAGGCCATTTCCTGGCTGACTGGCGCGATCTGCAGCAGGCGCAGTTCACGGAAATAGCGCTCGACATCGAATTCGCGCACATAGCCATAGCCGCCATGGGTCTGCACCGCGCGGTCGGAGGCGAAAAAGGCGGCATCGCTTGCTAGCACCTTGGCCATGTTGGATTCGGCGCCGCACGGCTCGCCGCGGTCGAACAGCC
>CAYSDJ010000120.1:0-4120 GCA_964429775.1 uncultured Rhizobiaceae bacterium | reverse complement strand
GTCCTCAAAGCCACGGTTTGCTGACCTACATCGCCCCGGCAGGGGTTCCCTAAGCACGCCATTTACGATGCACGAGATTATCACCTCCGGAAAATTAACTGGAAAGTATCGGGACCGGCCCCACCCACAACAAGTTTCAGAAATATTGACGCGCAATGGATGGACTAAACGCAGGCTGTACGGTGAGTACGGTGGCAAACGATATTGGTTCTCTCCTGCTTATGAATAAAAAGTGGTAAATGTCGTTAGCCAATTTCTTGGAATGGGTTGATCTGTGCCCGAAATTGCTCTCACTAAATGGCATAAAGGCTATCGAATGCAGTTTATATACACATAGCTTTGAGTGAAAGATGTCGTTCGCAAGTTGTATTGATATAAAGAAACTATGTCCAATAGGTAAAGATTAATTAGAACAGCAGTTAGTAGCAACGGCACACTTTATAGTTAGATTTCAGTCTAATTTTTATTAATGCAGAAAATCGGAAATACTGCCTTTTTCATATTTTCATAAACGTCCGGTCTTTGTTGATTTATCGCTGTTGTCGAAATTTTAAATGGCACTCGGTTTTGAGATAGAAAGGCAAGAACATTATCTTTTTTTATGGCAAAATTGATATTTTGTACTCTTTTACCAACCAAACCACTGACCGTGACCCCAACAACTAACCCTCTTTCATCAACAACGGGCCCTCCGGAGTTTCCGGGTTGAATTGGCGTGGTGACCTGAATCCGACTACGATCATTCTTTATTCCTGAAAGAGAAGAAACAATGCCGTCAGTAACCTTAAGCTCTTTGCTGAGTTGACCCAATAAGGGAAAGCCATAGGCATAAACGTTTTGAGCAGTGACTAAGGTCGACGAAAATTTCAGATGATCAATGATTTTTATGGAGCTACTTTTTAAAATAGCCACATCAAGCTTTTTGTTTTTAGCTATCAATTCTAATCTTCTAGGTTTATTTGCGTAGATAAAACCTTGAACGTCACACCCTCTCACAACATGCTCATTAGTTATGATATAACCGTCAGAATTTACGGCGAATCCGGTTCCAGAACTCGCTTTTACCTTACGCTTTATTTCATCTGGTTTCTTAACCGTGTTACCTCGGCCCCTGCCAACAGCAGCTGCGTCCGGCGATCCCATAAACCTACATTTTAAATGGAGGCCATTTGATTTCGCGACAGAAATCCCAAGCGCTTTGGACTGCTGTGCATTAATTGTAAGTATTTGTTTTGGAGCTGATTCTTTTATAACTGCTAGATCAACTCGTTCAAAAACTCCGTCAACGTCGATATCGTTTGCTGCATAACAATATTGGTTTTTTGGAAATTTGGTTTCTGAGTTTGGAAAGACTAGGCCCGTTACGACACTTAAATTGCTTCCGTCGGTATCTTTAACTGTTCGAAAAATAGTAAATCGATTTTGAACCCCTATCTCTTTTGGAAGGTTAATTGGAGTGATTATTGGCTTCTCAACTATAACTGTTTTTTCGACAACTCTAGATAAATTTGGATCTGGCACTTTTATATAGCGAATCGTTTCTTTTGTTTTGCCCCATGATAAGTCTAGGTCTCCTCTTGCTATAAATATCGCAACGCCAATAAGAGTTATCAGTAATCCCAGGATTAGGGCGGCCCAGAATAGAACCTTCACTCTTTCAAGCCAGACCTGAGCAGACAGCAATCTCGTAGCTAGGGTCGAACGGCGAGCTACCTCTTCAACGCCCTTATTTAATGCTGAGTAGTCATTGACAACTACCTCAATTTTACCAGGTTCCTCACTCACTTTTTGTAACCGCTTTTGGGTCCTGGGTGAAAAGTGGGACGTGGACCAATTCTTTTTTTACGATCTCCCGGGGCACGTCTCGGTACACCACTTTTTCTACGGGGACCTCTTTGGTGACTTCCACGGTTTTTTCTACAACCCTATCGACAGGCACCTCTTGAACGACCTCCTTGATAACTTCTTTTTCTACTGGAACTTCTTTAATTATAGGCCTTCTCAATCGCCGGTGCAGGAGTGCAAGTGCGTAATTGATCCGCCTAAATATTCCTCTCACCGATCCTTTTTGCCCTCTTCTTTCAGGCAATGATGGGGGGTAACGTATTACTAATCCGGCAAATGCAAGCGTAGTTCCTAGAGCAGAAGTTACCAGAGCTAGCGAACCAAACCAAAGCCACTGTGTACGAGTGAGTTGTTCCTGAGTCAGATCACAGGCATCATCTACGTCAAAAAACTGCACAGCTAAACGATAAACCTGGTTTTCAGATACTTTTTCATTAAGCTCAGCGCATGGCGCCACTAATTTTTTTCTAAATTCATTTGATGATCTAATCGCCTTGACCGAATCTTTTTTTGCCAGATCGGCCTGAGATCTTCTTTGATCGGCAACTTTTTTTGCTTCAGTCAATTCCTTTTGACGAGCTTTATTGTTTTTATTTATCCGATTGTTTAATCCACCTAAGGCCTTTTTGTCAGAAAGGGAGAATTTACCTGATAGTCTACCTAACTCTGTATTTTTCTCAGCTATTCTTTGGTTAATTTTATTTTTTTCAATCTCTAGACTTTTGGTTCTATTAGCATGTTTTTCCCTCAAAGAGTTCTCTTTGTCCTCGCCGTGATTTCCTGGTGTTGTTCCCTGATTACGCAAACGTTTAATTTGATTATCCAAACCATCAATAGTCCTTTTCTCGTTGGTTCTACTTGTTCTCAATTCATTCTCTTCTCGCTCAGAAATATGCGAACAATCTCTCCCGAAAAAGGAGCCACGGTGGGATGCTTCACATTCTTTATTGTCTGATGCCGACTTACCCCTAATCTGACTTCTTTCTGCAAGGGCTGCTTTTTTTACATCCTGCTTCTCTTTTTGCAGGTCATCGATCTCGTTTTGATTACTTTTTCGCAGTAAGCTTAGTTCATTGGATAACGTTTTTCTTCCAGACCTGATCCGGTCATTTAGGTCTTTTAACTGATTTTGAAGGGCTTTGATTTCCCCTCTGATAGCAATTGCATTACCCTCATACTTTTTTTGGATGGATCCAATTTGATTTTCTAGCGCCTGTACTAGAGAATCATATTTACTATTTATCGCGTCCGTCCGCCCGCGATAATCTATGTCAATAACTCCAATGTTTTTGGAAAGGTTGTCCAAAGCTGCGACGTTGGTTTTGGAAGAATCAATTTGCAACTTTAATTCTTTGATTTTGTCTAGTGTTGGTTTTATTCTTTTTTCAAGTTGGGCTTGGTACTGATCGAATCCGATGGCGAATGTTTCAAAAGTTATAACCATGCTAAGCGCGAGAGCGACAGTAAATCCGATACGCCATCTCTTTGCGGCTGTATGATAGACAACAGTCGCTATAGGAATTTTTGTGAGTTCCATAATTGCGACAGCAAAAAAAGGTAAGGCTGCGAGAATGCCATCTATACCCAAGCCCTCACCTAAACGATATAGCGCGAGAGTAAGCCCTACAGCAGCAGCAGCTATTTCAATAACCCATGCAAGTGCTAAAAAGGTCCTGCTGAGTGTTTTTCGTTGAGCTGCCCCAATGCCACTTTTATCGTCGCCAATTGATTCCATGATGCCCCACCCGTTTTCAGGAATTAAAATTTTTTTATTTTTCGACTGCCTTATACAGCTGACAGTAACGATTAATGCACCTGAAAGTAGATAATGCAACAATCGTGTAATTTTGAACGGGGCTGGCTATTTTTGGCTCGGGAAATCGGCACCGCTCTTAATAGATGATCTTGTCGATACATACGAGGTGGACGCTCAGGACTTCCTCGATAAAGAAGAAGAAAATATCGACGATATTTTGAAGAAAATCCAAAGCATTGCAGGAGATGAACGTTCCGAATTGGTGCTTAAAAAAGCTGTTGAAGAGTTAATATCAGTTGTTGAGAATTGGGATAAAGTCGCTCAACCGATCCAGGTTAGCACAAAAAGCCGAGGTCTGGGACACGAAGCAAGTGTCAGAGTGGCTGGTAAAGTTCGGAACCTGGGGATAGATCTTTTTAATGAACACGGTAAACTCGAGCTCTCTCGAGAAATCTCCGTTATGTTAGCGGATTATAAGGAGCATCTTAAATCTTTACTGGGTGAATAGTTTACAGCCCC
>CAYSDJ010000119.1:3441-4177 GCA_964429775.1 uncultured Rhizobiaceae bacterium | reverse complement strand
CTTCCTTCAAAGGCCCCGCAGGACTCAGATGGGAGACGTGTTTCGACCCCACAGACAACACGCCCCGTACCGTCTCGGTCGCCAGGATCTCGACGGGGGCTTCGCCCACGGCCCACGGATGCAGCCCGCCGATGGGCTGCACACGCACCCGACCGTCATCCTCGACACACTTGATGATCAGGGAGATCTCGTCCTTATGCGCCGTCACTGCAATCGCCGGGGCGTCCCGGTCGTTTTGAGGGGCAGGGCGCTGGGGATGAATTGCTCCATCAGTTGGTCGACCTCGGTTTCACTGCCCGATGGCGCATGGGCAAGTAGCAGAGGTTCGAGGTGTTTCAGCAATTGCTCGCGGTCGACGGTCACGGAGGGCTCACAATGGAAGAGGGATAGATGCGATGGATGAAACAAAAGCAGGGTTCTCGGTCCGGGAAAGGATCAACACGCGGGGAGTCGACGACGATCTGGCGTTGCATGCTGTACACACCAAGGGCCGCGTCTCGATGTGCAGGACACGGCCCTGGTTCACGGAAGTCGTGTGTTTTGCAGGCCTGACGATCGGGGGCTCGCCGTGGCTGCGGAGGGGGCTTGGCCAGCCCCTTTCTCGGTTAGTTCGGACTGACCGTCGGCGCGAGGCCGCCGATCACTTCCTCTGCAAGAGACTTCAACTCTTTCTGTAAGCGGATTCGGCCTCGATTGACCCGAGATTTCACCGTACCCACAGGGCAATCGATGATCT
>CAYSDJ010000119.1:0-3431 GCA_964429775.1 uncultured Rhizobiaceae bacterium | reverse complement strand
GGACAGGCCAGCAAGGTCTCGCAACTCGACGGCCTCGCGGAACTCTTCGGGCAGGTCGGCGATGGCATCGACGACACTGGTGTGGACGGTGTTCGAGTCGGTCGACTCACCGGGCATCAAGCCCTTGTCGATCGGCTCGTAGAAGGAGGTCCGTTCTTCGTCGTCCGGGCTCGGACCGATGGCGACCCAGTGCCAGCGCTTGCGACGACGCATTTCGGTCTTGGCCAGATTGCCGGCGATCGTATACAGCCACGTCGACACCTGTTCGATATTCGGATATTGATGCTTATGGCGCATGCAGCGAACGAAGGTTTCCTGCACGATGTCTTCGGCCGTCTCACGATCGTTGACGAAGCGATAGACGAAGTTGTAGAGCTGGTTCCGGTAGCGTCGAACGAGAATTCCCAGCTCCGCCTGATCCTCGGCGGCACGACGCAATACAGCGCGATCTGAGAGTTGCGAGTGTGTCTGTTCCATGACGTATCCTCTGCTCGTTCCGTTGATTGTGGGACCCGCTCAATCGAGTGCCCACCGAGTGGTCGGTTTCTTCAGCTACGTCACACCCTATCGCAAGGTCCGTACCACAATTGCTGACGGCTTCTTTGGTTTATCCGTAAGTATTTGTTTTTATAAAATTTGAAGAAGGTCGACTTCTCTGAATCCATCGGCCGAGAAACCCTTGAATCAGCCTCAGAATCCTGACGATCCTCACAATTCTGATGTCGAATCGGCGGTCTTTCGTGACAGGCTGGCGCGATTTTGACACCAAGCGACGAGCATCGGTAGATTCGACACCGCCCGCCGCACATCACGAATTCACCACCCATACCCGAGAATCGACAACGATGTCAGAGTCCGATCGCCAAGCCCTGCACCAGAAGCTCGAGTCTCTGTGTGATGATCTTGAGGTTCGACGTCTAGAGGCCGACGACATCGTCGAGTTGCTCTCCGATGGTGAAGATCCCGCCTGGGTCGCAGAGCAAGCCCTTGAGGAAGAGGGGGAGGGGCGACAACAACTCCAAAAGGTGCTGACCGAACTGGCACCGCTCGTCTACACGGCTCCCGAGCCTGATGAAGAAGAAGACGAGGAGCCGGCAGAGACGACGGCCGGCGAACAGGTGCCCCCGGAAGAAGTCGCAGAGGATCCGGCTGACCTGCAGGCGCAATTGGCCGAGTTGAGAGACGCTCTGCCTCCGGGTGTCGATCCGGCTCAACTCGAACAACTCCTGTCTTCGGAGAGAGGCCAGCTAATGGCTGACTTCGGGGCCTTCTGTCAGGAGCGAGGGTATGATGGTCAGCCCGATGGAGGCATGGATGACGAGTTCCAGGCTCTCCACGACGAATGGTTGCAGACTCCGCGAGAACCCCTCGACGGGAAACGGCCAGCTCAGATTCTGGACGGCGGACGTCTGTTTCCTGAGAAGGTGGTCACCTTCAAACGAGATGATCCCAAGGTGGGTCGAAACGATCCTTGCCCGTGCGGCAGTGGCAAGAAATACAAGAAGTGCTGTGGAAAATGAAACGGGGTCGCTAATCGCCGACGGAGAGTGGGGATGACACCACAAGGAACCGAATCAGAACAGATCGCCGACGTGTATACCCTCGATCTTCAGGTCTTTGGAGATGATCGAGGTCGATTCAGCGAGATGTTTCGCGACGCGTGGTTCCCTCAGCGCCCGTGGAAGCAGACACAGGTCAACCGATCCCACTCGGTCGCCAATGTTCTTCGCGGTCTGCACTATCATCACAAGCAGGCCGACTATTGGCACTGTCTTGCGGGAACCCTGAGGGTTGGCCTCTACGATCTGCGTTCATGGTCTCCAACGTACGGGGCGTCGCAGACGATCGATGTGAGTGGTGAGGATTTCACGGGCGTCTTCATCCCGCCCGGGATAGCCCACGGCTTCTATTCGGTGACCGACCTGACCCTCATCTACGTCGTCGACAACTACTATGATGGGGCCGATGAACTCGGCGTGGCATGGAATGACCCGGCCCTGGGGCTCGATTGGCAGATTCCGGGAACACCGATCCTTTCTGAGAGAGACATGGCCAATCCCCTGCTGTCCGCACTGCCTCAGAGCCAGCTACCTGTACAAGGCAAATGATGGATCTAATTGACGCACTGATCGAGTCCGAGGCGCTGAAAATCGCGCCGGTGGGAGAACTCTTCTTCTACACGTCTGGAACCGTCGGACCCTACTACATCAATACAGAGTGTCTCTTCGGAGGGCCTGGGCCCACCAAGGAACTGTTGGATTTCATCGACGCAGAAGCCGACAAGCCCTTTTTCGCGCTCAATCTGCAAGAACGTGTGCGCGCTCGCATCGACGAGGACACACGGTATCGTGCGGTGATCGACGAACTGACGGCGGCGATTCTCGATGCGGAAGAGGACGGTCCCTCCACATGGATCTCCGGCGGCGCGCGGCGGGACTGGTTCTTCTCCCTCGCCGTCGCCGATTCTCTGGATCGGCCGCATTTGTATCTGTTCAAGGATGGACGCGCAGCCGATGTCGACAGCGAGGGCAATCTGCGTTTCGTCGATGACCTGACCGATGCGACGAGTGTGCACATCGCCGATCTGGTCACCGAAGCGTCGAGCTACGATCGCGCCTGGATCCCCGCTCTTCGTGAGCGCGGCGGGGAGATGGTGTTCTCCGCCAACGTCGTCGATCGCGCCCAGGGTGGCATGGATGTTCTGAAGAAAGCCGGTGTGCCGGCGACCGCTCTACTTCGTGTGGATGGGGACTTATTCAGTGCGCTGAGCCGCAAGGGTCTGATCGACAACGAGCAGTTGCAGACGTTGACGGCCTACTTTAAGGATCCCCAATCGGCGATGGGAGAATTCCTCTCCCAGCATCCCGACTTCATTCAGCAGTCGCTGAATTCGGATGACGAACGCACCGTGGTACGAGCGCGTCAGCTGGTTGAGCAAGATCCGTACGATCTGGGTCTGAGGCTGTAGGGCCCCGCCAAGGGCCAACGCGAATCGGCCGACTAGCCTGCAGCCTCGTCGATGGCCTGTTCGGCGACCTGCACCGATACCAGTTGGGACACACCCTCTTCGGCCATGGTCACGCCGTGCAGTGTGTCAGCGGCTGACATGGACAGCTTGTTGTGGGTCACCATGATGAACTGTGTGTGTCGGGCGAATTCACGCAGCACGCGCAGGAACCGCTCTACATTGGCATCGTCCAGTGGTGCATCGACCTCATCGAGGATACACCAGGGACTGGGTTTGACTTGGTAGATGGCAAAGAGCAGGGCGATGGCCGTCAACGCACGCTCACCACCGGACAGCAGATTGATGCTCTGCAGACGCTTGCCGCGCGGGCGGGCCGTGATCTCGATCGATGATTCCAGGGGATCCACGTCGGCCTCGAGGGTCAGGTCTGCCTCTCCACCGGGGAAGAATCGCGCGTACGTGA
>CAYSDJ010000118.1:0-4255 GCA_964429775.1 uncultured Rhizobiaceae bacterium | reverse complement strand
TATCGGAACCATACCCGTTCGTACCTCACGCATCGAATATCCCCTGCCTCTCGACAGAGGCGCCTGAAGTTTATCTGTGCCACTGACAACACTGTGCCGGACGGCATCTCAGTTCCTTGATTTGGGTCAAGAGAATCGCCGCCCGGCCTTGCTATTGAACGGCCACTTGGCCTGTCGTAGGTTGCACGCATGACGCTAGAGAATGAAATATCTGAAAGCGAATTGGCGCCGTTTGCCGCGGCGGTCTATACCCCCGATGCGGCCGAGCGCGATGCGCTGGTGCGCTTCGTCGCTGAACTTCGCGCCGGCGGCGTGCGTGTCGGTGGCCTGTTGCAGGAAGCGCGGCACGGCCCGGACGGCGAAAAGGCCGGCATTGATCTGGTCGAAATTTCGAGCGGCGAACGCTTTCCCATCAACCGCCCGACAAAAGAGACACTGGCGAGTGGCACCTGCTCGCTCGACACCTCGGTTCTCGCCGATTCAAGCGCCGCCATGCGCCGCGCCATCGCCGACCGGGTCGACCTCATCGTGCTCGAAAAATTCGGCGACCAGGAGCAAAAAGGCCAGGGCCTGAGCGAGGAAATTTTCACTGCCATCGCTGAGGAAATTCCCCTTCTCATCGCCGTGCCGGAAGACGCCCAGGAGCTCTGGCGCGAGCGCTCGGGCGGCCTCGGCGAAACCCTCGACTTTACCTTGGATAGCTTTCGTCGCTGGTGGCAAGGCGTTAGGGGTTAAAGCCTAAGTCTCCAACCTACTGTAATTCGCCATCACCTCTCTCAGCTTTGCGTGGTCTATCGCACTGACAAAATGACCGTCTCGCCCGGTCATGTCTTCCGCCGCAACCAGGGCGTTGATCACTGCTTCGTCGACACTCTCCACCACTGCCGTAAACACCGGATCAAGGATCTCGTGCGGCACGAATTCGAGGCGCTGCAAACCGTCCTTGCCATTCTCAGCATCCGGCGCCGGGTTGGCGGTCGAAAAGGCGAGGAAGATGTCGCCCGAGTTATTGCCTGATGGCGTGCCGGCGCGGCCGATGCCGATCGAGATGCGCCGCGCCAGGCGCTGCAACTGGATCGGCAGCAGCGGAATGTCGGTGCCGATGATGGCGATGATCGAGCCTTGCTCCGCCGACCATAGGAGATTGTCCGTTAAGTGCTTGCCGACCGGCGCGCCGCAAACGCGCAGCCAATCGCGGATGCCGTGATTGGCCTGCACCAGGGCGCCGACCGTATAGCCGCCGCCGGCGACCTCGACGGTGCGCGAGGCAGTGCCGGTGCCGCCCTTGAACTCATAGCAGATCATGCCGGTGCCACCGCCGACGCTGCCTTCCTGGAGCGGCCCGGCGTGCGCGCCATCGAGCGCCGCCATCACATGGCTCTCGCGCACATGAAAGCCGTTCATGTCATTGAGATGCGCATCGCAGGTTTCGGCCACCACCGGCAGGGCCCAGGCGTATTCGCCGAACGCAGCGCCATATTGCTTCAGCATCCAGCGCGTGCTCGCTTCGTGCACGGCGCCGATGGCATGGGTGTTGGAGATGGTGATCGGGCCGGTGAAATAACCCGCCTCGTTGATCCAATGCGCTCCGGTCATCTCGCCATTGCCATTGAGCGAATACATCGCCGCCCATACCGGCGGCAGCTCGTGCGTATGGCCGCGCGGCAGGATCGCCGTCACCCCGGTACGGATCGGCCCTTCGCCAATCACCAGATCGCCGTCACCCTCAATCAAAGTGGTGAAACCGACCTCGACGCCGGGCACATCGATAATCGCATTATTGGCGCCGCAATTGGCGGCAAACGGCAAGCCGAGGCCGCGCCCGCGTGGCCGCCCGTCCGGCAAATTCAGTCTCGCATCCATGTCTCTCTCCTCCGCATCACGCCCTTCGGCCGGGAAATTTGTTAACCAATGAGATTTATCCTGTTGGCGAGATTGCGCAATGTAAAGCTGAGGAAATCTTGCCATGCTCGCAATATTGGGCGCCATGGAAGAGGAAGTCGCACTGCTGCGCGGCGAAATGCTTGTCTCCGAAGAGAGCGTGCATGCCGGCATCAATGTGATTCGCGGCGATTTCAAAGGCACGCCGATCGCCTTGGCGCAATGCGGCATCGGCAAGGTCAACGCCACCATCTGTACCCAGATGCTGGTCGATCTCTACCAGCCCGAAGGCATGATCTTCAGCGGCGTCGCCGGCGGCCTCTTACCCAACATGCAGGTCGGCGATATCGTCGTCGCCAGCCACCTGATCCAATTCGATATCGACCTCACTGCCTTTGGCCGCCGGCACGGCGAGTTGCCCGACCGCGACCGCATGATCCAGTCCGACGCCGACATGGTGCGCCAATCCGCAGATTGCTTCGATGCCGTGTTCGAGGGCGAGGCCGACGCGCCCAATTTGATGATCGGCACCGTCGTCTCGGGCGATAAATTCATCGAGGATTCGGAAACCCTGCGCTGGCTGCAACGCGAATTCGGCGCGCTCGCCACCGAGATGGAGGGTGCCGCCGTAGGCTACACGTGCCAGCTCAACAACGTCCCCTTCATCATCATCCGCGGCCTCTCGGATACCGCCAACGAAAGCGCGCCGGACGATTTCAAATCCAACCTCGACACTGTCTGCGAGCACAGCTTCCGCCTTATGGAACGCCTGATCCCGACCGCCGGCGGAACGCTAAGCGCCGCCGAAGCCGAAACTCCGCAGCAGGTTGCGGCCAGCGCATGAGCCACCGCCGCTACTCCCGGCCCTGCCCAACCTCCGGCGAAGTAATTTCCACCAGGCCCGCCACTTCGAAATCCCGTTCGCGCGGCAGGCAGAACATGTTCTGCGAGATTAGTTCGGCGAAGGCGTTTTTCTGGTTGGCGAAGTAATTGTCCGGGTTGTAGAGCGGCGGGCGGTGCCAGAACGGGCGGTAGCCGGCGGCGAGCAGATGGGCGATCAGCTCGGGCGATTTATCCTTGCGGTCGTTCTCGATATAGAGCGCCGGACGGTGATTGGCGACCGTTTCGGCCGCGCCCTGCAATACGTCAAGCTCCATGCCTTCGACATCGATCTTGATCAAATGGCAATGTTCCATCGGCAGATCGTCGATGACGGCAATATGCACACGCTCGCCATTCTCTGAATCGTTTAAGGCGACACCGCCGAAATTGCCCTCGGCGGCATAATCGATCTCATCAATTGCCGCCGAGCCGGCGACTGAGCCGACAGCGGAATTGACGGCATAGACATTGGTGAGCGCATTGAGCGAGATATTGGCGCAAAGATTTTGGTAGACAACACGTTGCGGCTCGAAGGCGATCACCGCCCCCTCCGCGCCGACCAGATGCGCCATCAAGAGCGTGTGGCAGCCGATATTGGCGCCGACATCGAGCGCCACCATGCCGGGGCGCAGCAGATGCTCGAAGACATCCGCTTCGCCGTGCGAATATTCGCCGTAAAGATCGAGCGAGCGCCCAATATAAATATCACTGCTGTTATAGAGCATCAACCCGTGGCGGCAGCGCTTGACGCGCATATGCTGTTCCGAGGCCAACACCGCGCTATTCTTCACGGTCTGCAGTCCCATCCGAATTGCGATATCAACATGATTTGTGCGGCGACTTTGCCAAGTCTTTGTTAGCAAAGGGTAAACAAAATCAGGCGTGGGCAGGCGGCCATCACGTCATAGTGATTCAGGCCGAACTTGGCGGATCGCCGCGCTAGAGCCAATATGGGATTTTTACAGCGCGGGAGTGGGATGATGACGGAGAGAAGCAATAGGCAGATCGTTCTGGCCGAGCGGCCGCTCGGCATTCCCGAGGCGCGGCATTTCGAGTTGCAGGAGACACTCCTGCCCGAGCCCGGCGACGGCGAATTCCTAGTCCGCAACCGCTTTCTCTCGGTCGATCCGGCGATGCGCGGTTGGGTTAATGCGGCGGCCAATTATTCCGAGCCGGTGGCGATCGGCCAGGTCATGCGCTCGTTCGCCGCCGGCGAAGTGGTGCAATCCAACAACCCGGATTACGCCGAAGGCGATCTTCTCTGCGGCATGTTCGGCTGGCGCGACTATGCCGTCTCGAACGGCAAAAACGTTACCTTCCGCCACGATCTGGCCGAGGTGCCGCTCTCGGCCAGCCTCGGCATCCTCGGCGTCAACGGAATTTCGGCCTATCTCGGCCTCCTCGATGTGGGCGAGCCGAAATCCGGCGAGACGGTGATGGTCTCGACCGCTGCAGGCTCGGTCGGCAGCGCGGTCGGCCAGATCGCCAAGAT
>CAYSDJ010000117.1:0-4445 GCA_964429775.1 uncultured Rhizobiaceae bacterium | reverse complement strand
AACCGCCGACCTCTTGAATGCCATTCAAGCGCTCTCCCAACTGAGCTATGGCCCCTCGCGATTTCGCGTCGCGCTGGCTTAAAAGTATGGACCGCCAGGCGATCGCGCAAGTCCGGGACGGGAAATCTTTATCAAATATCCGCCTTATCCGATTCTTCCATCCCATCCAGAACTTCGGCAACGTCGTCCTCGTCCTCGCCCAGCTCCGATGGATCCTCAAGGGTTTCGGCGTCTTTTTCGTCCGCTTCGGCGATATCTTCCGTGCCGTTGGTCTCGCTTGCGGCCAATTCCGGCGCCTCGCCTTCTGCTTCAGCAGCGCTTTCGACGGGCGTCTCGGCGACGGGTGCGGCCTCCACTTCGGCAGTGGCGCGCTGACGTCTCGTTCTTCCCGGCGGGCTGACTTCGAACGGCGCATCGCAGGACGGACATACGATCGGATCGCGCTGCATGTCGTAAAATCGTTTACCGCAGCCGAGGCACGTGCGTTTGGTGCCCCATTTTGGATTCGCCACGACTAATCTCTCCCCTTATGACTTCGGCACACGCATGGACAAGCAAATGCGTGTGCCGAATTGCCACGTAAAGAAGACTCTGTCAAAAATAAAATGACATTGGTCATGCCACTTCGTTTTCCGGCGCCCAAGCTTATGTTAGAGACTCGGTGTGAAAAAAAGCGAACAAACCATTTTAGATCAATCTAGTGCGCCTGAAATTGGTGCCGGGGAAAGCAGCGCGGCGATTGCTAAACCGCTGGTTTCGACGGCCGGGGCGGCTTTGGCCGGTGAGGCCGTTTTGCCGGGCGATAAGTCCATTTCGCACCGCGCCTTGATGTTTGGCGCGCTCGCGGTCGGTGAAACGCGTATCGATGGTCTGCTCGAAGGTGCAGATGTGCTGGCGACGGCGGGTGCGCTGCGTGAATATGGAGTCGAGCTTGAATGCCAGGGCCCGGGCACATGGCGTGTCTGGGGCGTCGGTGTCGGTGGTTTTGCCGAACCGGCGCGTGTGCTTGATCTCGGTAATGCCGGCACTGCGGTGCGCCTCCTCATGGGGATCGCCGCGGGCCATGCCTTTACCAGCTATTTCAGCGGCGATGATTCGCTGCTGTCGCGGCCCATGAAGCGGGTGGTGGAGCCGCTCAGGCGCATGGGCGCCAAGGTTACCGCGCGTAGCGCCTGCCGCCTGCCGCTGGCGCTCACCGGCAGCAATGATCTTTTGCCGATTGAATACACCCTGCCGGTCGCCTCGGCCCAGGTGAAGTCGGCTGTCCTGCTGGCCGGCCTGGCCGCGCCGGGCGAGACCAGCATCATCGAGCCGGCGCCGAGCCGCGATCACAGCGAGCGCATGTTGCGCCATTTCGGCGCCGATGTGCGTGTTGCGGAGGAGGAGTCCGGCGGGCGCCGGATCACCCTCGCGGGACAGCCGGAATTGCGCGCCGCCGATCTATCCGTGCCCGCCGATATCAGCTCCGCCGCCTTCCCGCTTGCCGCCGCTCTGATCGTGCCGGGCTCCAACGTGCTGCTTAAGAATGTCGGCATCAATCCGCTGCGCTCAGGCTTGCTCGACTGCGTCGCCGAGATGGGCGGCAAGGCCGAGTTGCTTGAGGCGCGCGAACTCTCGGGCGAGCCGGTCGCCGATATCGCCGTTGGCGCCTCCAAGTTACGCGCCATCGATGTGCCGGCGGCACGCGCGCCGAGTATGATCGATGAATATCCCATCCTCGCCGTCCTCGCGGCCTATGCGGACGGAGAAAGCCGTCTCTGCGGGCTCGCTGAGTTGCGCCACAAAGAAAGCGACCGCTTCGCCGCGATCCTTGAGGGGCTCACCGCATGCGGCGTTCGGGTGGCGGCGGATGGTGATGATATATTGATCACCGGTGCCGGCGGCCCGCCACCCGGCGGGGCGCAAATCAAAAGCCGCCTCGATCACCGTATCGCCATGGCCTTTCTGGTGCTCGGCATGGCGTCAAGGGGCGGCATTACCATCGATGACGGTACGCCGATCGCCACCAGTTTCCCGGGCTTCGTTGAGTTGATGAATAATTTGGGCGGAAATATAGGCAATGTCTGAGGCTATAATTATCGCCGTCGATGGCCCTGCGGCTTCCGGCAAGGGCACTCTGGCGCGCCGTTTGGCCGATCATTTCGCTCTCCGCCATCTCGACACCGGCGGGCTTTACCGCGCCGCTGCCGTGCGCCTGATAGAGAGCGGCGGCGATCCGGCGGATGCCGCCGCCGCCGAGGCCGTCGCCCGGAATTTGGAAGAAAAAGACCTGAAATCACCCAGTTTGCGCGACGAGGCGGTCGGTCAGGCGGCCTCGATCCTGTCCGCCCATCCGCCGGTCCGCGCCGCCCTTTTAGCCTATCAACGCGATTTCGCCGCGACCCCACCAGGGGCGGTTTTGGATGGCCGCGATATCGGCACGGTGGTCTGCCCGGACGCCACCGCCAAGATTTATCTTGAGGCCTCGGCGGAAACACGTGCGGCACGGCGCGCGAAAGAGTTGCGATTACGCGGCGTGGAGAGTATAGAATCGCGCGTTTTGCAAGAAATGAAGGATCGCGACGCCCGCGACAGCGGACGCGCGGCCGCGCCGCTGAAAGCGGCGGAAGACGCACTCACGATCGATACCACGGATCTTTCACCGGATGAGGTGTTTGATTCGGCGCTTTCATATATCGCGGCGCGGGTCGGTTAGCCCGGCCGATTGGCGCGAATTTGAAAGTTTTTTCCGGCTTGGCCATGGGGGCTGGGCCATAGAGTTAAAAATGATTGGACAGGAGAACAGATGACAATGACAACCTCTGAGACTTCCGAGGAGCAAGCGCCCAGTACCGAAAATTTCGCCGAGATGCTCGACGAATTTGTCGGTGACAGTGCGAAATTCGAGGGCCGCCTGATCAAAGGCACGGTGCTTTCCATCGATAATGACGCGGCATTGATTGATGTCGGGCTCAAGGTCGAAGGACGGGTGCCGCTGAAGGAATTCTCAGCTCCCGGCCAACCGGCGGAACTTAAAGTCGGTGATAAAGTCGAGGTTTTCATTGAACGCATCGAAAATCGCCGTGGCGAAGCAGTGCTCAGCCGTGAGCGCGCGCGCCGCGAAGAAGCTTGGGAAAAACTCGAAAAGGCCCATCAGGACGGTCTCAGGGTCGATGGCGTCATTTTTGGCCGGGTCAAGGGCGGTTTTACCGTCGATCTCGATGGCGCCGTGGCATTTCTGCCGGGCAGCCAGGTCGATATCCGCCCGGTGCGCGATATTCAGCCGCTGATCGGCACCGAGCAGCCGTTCCAGATTTTAAAAATGGACCGCCGGCGCGGCAATATCGTTGTCTCGCGCCGCGCCGTGTTGGAAGACACCCGCGCCGAGCAGCGCAATGAACTGATCGCCAATCTGCACGAAGGCCAAGTGCTCGAGGGCATTGTCAAAAACATCACCGATTATGGCGCATTCGTCGATTTGGGCGGCGTCGATGGCTTGTTGCATGTCACCGATATTGCCTGGCGCCGCGTCAACCATCCGACCGATGCGTTGCAAATCGGCCAGAGCGTCAAGGTGCAGGTAATTCGTTTCAATTCCGAGACTCAACGTATTTCCCTCGGCATGAAGCAACTCGAAGCGGATCCGTGGGAAGGCGTTGGCGCCAAATATCCGATTGGCGCCAAATATACCGGCCGGGTGACCAACATCACCGATTACGGTGCGTTCGTTGAGCTTGAGCCCGGCGTTGAGGGCCTTGTCCATGTCTCCGAGATGAGCTGGACCAAAAAGAACGTCCATCCCGGCAAGATCGTTTCGACCAGCCAGGAAGTCGAAGTCATGGTGCTCGACGTTGATCCCGACAAGCGGCGCATCAGCCTCGGTCTCAAGCAGTGTCTCGACAATCCGTGGACGAGCTTCGAAGAGAACAATCCGGAAGGCACGGTTCTCGAGGGCGAGATCAAGAACATCACCGAGTTCGGCCTGTTCGTCGAATTGTCGGGCGAGATATTCGGTATGGTGCATCTGTCCGATATCGATTGGGCGGTGCCGGGTGAAACCGCGATCCAGAAATTCAGCAAGGGCGACAAAACCAAGGTCAAAGTGCTCTCGATCGACATCGAGAAAGAGCGCATCGGTCTTGGCATCAAGCAGCTCGACGACGATCCCTTCCAGGTGGCGCATGGCAAACGCGGCCAGCCGGTCACCTGCACCGTGACGGCGGTCAGCGATCAGGGCGTTGACGTCGAAGTTCTGGATAAACTGCCGGGCTTCGTCCGCCGTTCCGACCTGGCGCGCGACCGCAACGAGCAGCGCCCCGACCGCTTTGCCGTCGGTGACAAGTTCGATGCCAAGCTGATGCAGATCGATCGTGGCGGGCGGCGTATCACGCTCTCGATCAAGGCGCTTGAGGTCGAGGAAGAGAAGCAGGCGGTTGAGGAATATGGCTCGACCGATTCCGGCGCCA
>CAYSDJ010000116.1:0-4632 GCA_964429775.1 uncultured Rhizobiaceae bacterium | reverse complement strand
ATCCTAGTAACGTCACTATAACGTTATTATGTGTAAATTTGTAACTCAAATAACCGGCATTACAAAGAGACATTTTCGTCTACCGTTAGGCTAAGTCCACGAACAACCCTCGTTATGACTTAATTAAGACTGTCAACGTTATTCGCGCGCTAGACGGCAGTAGGTTTTTTGCATTTCTTCTGGTCTTTTTGTTAATTCAGCCTTTTGCTATTATACCTATCTGGTATCTTGGAATTAGATCTTCCGCAAAGATACATCTGAAAATTTTGTCTCAGAAACGTCACTCAGAAGAAAAGGTTGACGCTGTATATGAAATAGATCCAGAATCTGATCAAGCAAAGACCAAGCGCTATTATATTTCGAAACTTGAGAACGTCTTGGCGATTCTTTTTTTACCGGTACATCTGTATTATTAATTATATTTTTCATTACAATAAATGCAATATTGTGATCCGTAAGTCTTTTACGTACTTTTAATGCTGTTCTGTCGACGACTGAATTTTTGAGTCTAAAATAGAGATATTAGGAATCGTTAGAACAATGCTAGTTTACAAGAAGTAAAATAAACAAGGATATTAAATTATGAAAATAGTGCTTGATATCACGAAGCTCGTAAAAGACGGCGAAATAACTTCCGATCAAGCAGATAAATTAAAGAAGTTTGCTGCCAAGGAAACCGGTTCTCTAGGAATCAATATTCTTATAGCATTTGGTGTCGTTGCAATTTGCCTTGGGATTTTTTCTTTTAATCCGTCATTAGTATTTGCGTTATTTCTTGGAGCAGTTCTAACGGTATCTGGCGTGGTAATAAAACAATATCATAATGAGCTATGGGGACCGTTGGGAAGCGCAAACCTAATGATTGGGGCTATAGTTTTCACTTCATCTTTCACAATATTTTACGTAGAGCAGTTTGGCCTTGGCCTTGAACTATATTTGATTGCGACTGTGGTCCTGTTGGCTCTAGGCGTAATTGGGAAAAGTGGCCTCCTCGTTACCCTGTCGGCATTGTCGGTCGCCGCTTGGCTTGGAGGTAGTACTGGATATATGCACGCCTCCTATATGTTGGTTATTCGAGAGGCAACGGTTACAATTATTGTTTTCGCGGCGTTAGCGTTGGGCGCTTTATCCATATCTAAGAAGCTGCCTGCTGCTTATGAAAGAATAGCATTAATTTACGCGCGCGTTTCTCTACTCTTGGTGAATTTTGGATTTTGGGCTGGCTCACTATTTGGAGATACTCCCGGCGAATCATGGTCTAATACTACGATTTTTACATCTCCTGGTAAATTTTTGGACTTTGATCTGACCACGTTGCCAGAAGGGGCCTTCCATATTTCGGATACGGTTTTCTCGATCGTTTGGGCGTTGGCCTTAATAGCCGTGGGCATCTGGGGTATGCGCCAAGACCGTCGATTTGTCGTTAATACGGCTGCTGTTTTTGGATCCATACTCTTCTATACTAAATTCTTCGTGTATTTTGGTGTTATAAATTCGTTGGCGTGGATGTTTGCTGGCATTTTCGCTATCGGAATAGCATTGGGATTTTGGAAGTATAATCGCCTTGCGGCGCGCCCTTCTGCAACATTGAGTTAGTTTGTGTGCTCAAGACGATTGCGAAACGCTAAAATAACGTGTTATCAATGAGTTGTAGGTAGAGATGCGCTATTAGAGGATATTTCTGGATCAATAGAACGTTATGGAGTGATGTCAAAATGACCCGTTTTCTTACATTCAATGTATTTGCTGCCGTTTTTGCATTTGTTTGCCTTATCGGAACAGCTAGTGCCCAAACATGGAACAGCGATTGGGGACCTATTCGTGTAAAAGCAGACGGACAAACCTTTGTAGCACGCTACAACAGACCTGTTTCAGGTCTTATAGTTATGCGAAACCAAGGCGGAGGCAATTACTCAGGCTATTGGGCTCGTCAATGTACGGATAAAAAGCGATTTCAAATTCCAGCGCCTGTATATTCGCTTGAGGGTAGTTGCCGGGAGAAACGCGAGACCGCATCGGGCCGTTTAACAAATTGCTGGGGCTATATATCGGGTCACGCAAATGCATCTGATACGAAATTCATGGGTACGTTCTATACCTGCAATAACAAAAGGATGGGTAATTGGAACGGATGGAAGTAATACCCACTAAATATCAACCCTAACTAACAACGCCCAATAAAACTGCCGGAGAAATTAGCAACACTAAATTCTCCGGCTTGAGTTACAGGCAAATCTCTCCAAAGAAGGAGGTTCGGCTGAAATTACTTCCAGCCGTTCCAAACGCCAGGTTTGCCAGAGCCGCAGTAATTCCAAGAACCCTTGAACTTAGTATTTGCCTCGTTTGCTCGACCCCAAAGGTGGCCCCAACACTGCGTCTTAACACCGTTTCTTGAGATTTTTGTGCTACCGCAGCCCGCTTCATTACGACCACAGTTTCTTGCCCAATAGCCTTTATACGAAAGACCGTCACGTGAGGCTAAAGAAACCCAGCCCATTGCCTTATCGTTATAGCGGGCCGTAAACCGACCTTCCGCATCCGCAGCGACAACTACGGGGCCCCAGGAACTTTTCCAAACCTCACCACCAGATGTATCCTCTACTGTTCCTTTTTGTAGAGTTTCTGCATAAATGCTTTCCCAGACACACCACTTTGGTTTAACCCAAACCCAATATCCGGCTTTACCCTGTTTCTCGCACCACGGTCCGCCTTTCCAGTAACCGCTATCTTTAAATTCACCATACTTTGGGATATCACTTGGACAGATTATTTCCTGAAGAAAACCGCTGTATTTATAATTAGCGGAATATGCCTTTTTACCTGAGCAATTGTCTTTAGCCTTTAAAAGTGCGAGGCGCCGTTTTTCGGCTTCCGCTTTCCTGCGCGCTTCTTCCTCGGCTTTCCGCCTCGCTTCGGCTTCGGCAAGGCGGCGCTTTTCTGCCTCAATTTCGGCAGCGAGGCGAAGGCGCTCCTCCTCCGCCTTTCGTCTCGCTTCAGCCTCTGCTTCAGCCTTTCGGCGGGCTTCTTCCTCTGCCGCGCGACGCGCTTTTAATTCAGCAAGTTCGCGCCGTTTCCTATCGAGGTCATCATCGGGATTAGCAGAGGGGATAGAGCCTGTGAATTCATATTTTCTGCCGACGGCGCATTCTCTGATGAAACCGTTAAAGGTTCCCGAAGCTGCATTTTTATAGGCTACAATTGAGCCCCAACAAGACGATAGTTCTCCATCGAGCGTTTTGTATTGGGAAGACCAACCGTTTTTCTTGTATATCTTTGCTTTTTTCGAGCTATAGCAGGTTTGGTAATCACGGGTATTGCCCGTATTATTAGCCTTACTCCACCACTTGTCATATTGGGTATAGCCTCTGCATTTTCGAGCCCAACGGCCACTATATTTTTTACCGTCCTTAGTCCACATTTTAATAATACCATTAGCATGCTCGGAAAATTTAGCAGCAAAATGGACTTTGTCGTCACCTATCTTGGGATTATCTCGGAACACGGCAATTGGACCCAGCGTTGTTTTCCAAACGGGAAGCCCTTTCTCGTTTTTCAATACAGAGAATGTTCCCATTTTGAGAGAGCCTAAGCTCCCATCATTCATTTTTCTAACCGGCTTTAAACCCTTACCTATATTCATCGCCGCATAGTCCCACTGTGGCCTTTGGATGGGTCGCCCGCATCTAACAAAATTAAAAAGATCGCCATTTTCTTGCATCTGGCATTGAGCTTTGATTAGCCCAGGCCGATCTCCTTTCCAGTAAGACACAAGAACTAGATACTGATTATTTCCTAATGCTTTGAGGTACTCGATAGTGCCATGCCATCTGCCATTATTATGGCGTACAAAATTGATGATTGGCTTTGATTTCACCTCCGCAGACTGGGTAAACACGCCCTCCTTAATATCCAAGGGTTGGTGTTTGGGATGATTAAAGACCCGATACTCAGGTTTTTTAGTTGGATCACCGGCAAAATTATCTTTAGGGGCCTCGAAGACAGCATTTTTACCGGCAACGACACGCCAGTCATAACCGCCAACTTTCTGCACCCACAAACAGTGGCGGCGCATTACATAGTGAGCCATACCTCGAATTGCATCGGCACTATAACTTTTGATATTTCCCTTAAACTGAGGATGCCGTTTAACAAAATCAGCGTTATAAATTTTGGTCCCGGGTTTCCATTGTTTCGGGATTGGCTTACACGTACTAAGCTCGTAGGGGATTAGGCCGCTTTGAGTGACAGAACCGGTTGAGCCCGCAGGCGTCTGAGAGGATGCTGAGGTTTGCTCATTTTTTGCGCGGATATAGTTTAGCGTGTTTCCTCGACCGACAAGAGATAATTGCATCACGTTTTTGGTAAGCTTGAGAATTGCAAAACACATATCCTCATCATCTGGAAATACTATAAACTTTCCTCTTGGATCAGGAGTACCTCCAAAATCTAGACACTTATCCGTGACGGCAAATTTATAAGCATCCAGTATTTTGCCCTCATATTGCCCTATCCATTGTGGACCCTTGACGATAAGTAAGCTGTTGGGATCTTCAACGCTTTTCCATTTGCCCTGCAGCTTCGACATTTGAGATGACGACTGTGCTGCTACAGGTAGAGACAACAGCAACACGC
>CAYSDJ010000115.1:0-4976 GCA_964429775.1 uncultured Rhizobiaceae bacterium | reverse complement strand
GACCTGCTCGATCCTCGGTTACTCGAGTTGGCTCCCGGGACCTGCGAACGCGTGTACGCCGGCCATCGCGGCGGACGTCCTGCCGACTCAACACGACGCCAGGATGAACTCAACCAGCAATTGGTCGAGGCCGCCAGAGCAGGTCGGCGGGTTGTCCGACTCAAGGGAGGCGACCCATATGTCTTTGGCCGCGGCGGTGAAGAGGCGATCGCCCTGCGCGACGCGGGCATCCCCTTCGAGGTCGTGCCCGGTGTATCGGCGGCCATGGCGGTGCCGGCTTATGCAGGGATTCCCCTCACCCATCGCGGCCTCTCGCAGACCGCGACTCTGGTCACCGGTCACGAAGACCCCGAAGCTGCCGAGGTCGACTGGGCCGCACTCGCCAAACTGGGTGGCACACTCGTGATCTTCATGGGCAGCCGGAATGCCGGTGCCATTGCCAAAGCGCTGGTGGCAGGTGGTCGACAAGCTGAAACTCCAGCAGCAGCCATTCAATGGGGCACGCGCCCCCAGCAGCACACGCTGCTGGCCACACTGGGAACGCTCGAAGACACGATGAGCGAGGCAGAGTTACGCTCGCCCGTCCTGATGGTGGTCGGCGACGTCGTGGAGCAACGAGAAGCCCTGGAATGGTTTGAAGGCCGCTCGCTTTTCGGACGACGAGTCCTGATCACAAGAAGCCGCGAGCAATCCCGTCCGCTGCGGTTGATGCTCGAAGCCGAAGGCGGCGAGGTTTTCGAGTTGCCCCTTCTGCATCTGACCGGGCCGGAGAACCCAGCCCCCTTGGAGACTGCACTCTCGGAGTTAGAGCACTATGGCTGGGTCGTGTTCACCAGTCCGAATTCGGTCCGGTTCTTCTTCGACCCCCTGCGGGAATCCGGGCGAGATGCGCGCGTACTTGGTCATTGCAGGGTAGCCGCTATCGGATCTGCCACGGCTTCACGCCTCGGCGAAGTGGGCATCGTCCCCGATCTCACACCGACATCTCACTCAGCGGCGGGATTGGCCGAAGCCTTCGCACAGATCGACCTGGAAGGTGCCCGTGTGCTGATTCCTTCATCGGCCCTCGGAGCGACCGAACTGGATCAGGAACTCGAGCGTCGCGGTGCCACAGTTGCGCGTGTCACGGCGTACGAAAACCTGCCGCCCGTGCCGGAGTCGGTGTCGATCCCGGAGGAATTGACCGACGATGCCATCGATTGTGTCGTCTTCGCGAGCCCCTCTGCCGTCGACCATTTCTGCACCGTCCTTGGGAGGGCCCACGCGCTGCAACATCTTGAGAAAGCTGACATCGCCGTCATCGGTCCTACCACGGCCGGCGCCATCATCGATCTGGGACTGAAGCCCGAGATTCAACCAGCCTCGAGTAGCGTAGAAGATCTCGTCGCCGCCATTTCCGCTCACTATCGGCAGATTGAACAGGCGTGATGACGACCTTGCGCGACTGCTTCAGACCCACGCCGCACACGTTGATCCGCGACTGCGCGTCGGTCCGGGTGTCGGGGAGGATGCAGCGGTCATCGACTTTGGCGAGACATCTCTGGTAGCCAAGACGGATCCCATCACTTTCGCCACAGACAGAGTCGGTTGGTATGCGGTGAATGTGAATGCGAACGACATCGCAGCCATGGGCGCCACGCCGAAGTGGTTCCTCTCCACCGTGCTCATCCCTGAGCACCTGGCAACGGAATCCCTGTTTGAGGAGATCTTCGCACAGATTGCTGACGCGTGTAGTCAGCTTGGTGTCAGTGTGGCGGGCGGACATTCTGAAGTCACGACGGGACTCGACCGGCCCCTGGTCATCGGTCAGATGCTCGGCGAGGTCAACTCGAACGAAGTGATTCGATCGTCGGGCCTGCTGCCGGGAGATGTTCTGTTGCTGACCAAGGGCTTGGCCATCGAGGCGACGAGCATCGTCGCGCGGGAAATGGCGGACACGCTGCGTGGCAAGGGTTGGAGTGATCGGGATCTGGCCGAAGCCGCCAACTATCTGACCCAACCCGGAATTAGTGTGGTCGAGGATGCTCGCATCGCTCAAGCCGCCGGAGAGATCCACGCCTTGCACGATCCAACGGAAGGCGGCGTGGCAACGGCACTCGTAGAAATCGCCACCGCATCTGGCGTCGACCTGGACATCGACGCGGATACGCTGCCGATCTCCCCCCTCTCCCAACGATTGTGCGACGATGTCGGCATCGACCCCTTCGGGGCGATTTCTTCAGGCGCACTCCTGATTGGCTGCACGGCGGGGACGACCAGAACGATCGTCGACGCCCTTGCGACGCGGGGCATCGTGGCCGCGCAGATCGGCACCGTCAGAAGCGGCCGCGTAGAAGGGCGTTCATCTGAGGTGCGACTGCGCCGCGATAATTCGTGGGAAGCACTGCCACAATTCTCCGTCGATGAGATCGCTCGACTGTTCACTGAGACCTCATGACACTGCAGGCCATTTTCTTTGACATGGACGGTACTCTCACCGTCCCCTGGATCGATTGGACGAAGCTTCGTACTGCCATCGGAGCCACCGATGGCCTAGGCATCATCGACTACGTCGAGACGCTTCCTCCGCCGCAGCAGGAACAGGCCGAGGCCGTGGTCCGGGAGTTCGAGATGGACGCTGCCCATCTGGCGCCTGCCAATCTAGGTCTGGCCGAGGTGTTCACCCGTCTCGACGAGCTTCCCCTCCGGAGAGCCCTGATCACCAACAACCATCGTGCCGCCATGAATTTGGTTGTCGAGCGCTACGAGCTTTCCTTCGACCTGTGCTTGAGTCGCGAGGATGGCGTGCTCAAGCCGGCACCCGACCTGTTGCTGATCGCGCTACGTCATTTCGACATCGATCCGGAGGCCGCCGTGTTTGTGGGGGATGGTCGTTACGATCGCGTCGCCAGTGCTGCTGCGGGTGTGCGTTATGTGCACCTGTCCCACGACCGAGATCAACCAGAGCAGGAAGAGACCTTCTATCACCTGACAGAATTGCTGCCCCTTCTCGACCTGTCCGAGTGACCCTCGTACTTTCTCGAGAGCCCAGTCCAAACGACGCTCACGCAGTCTGAAGGGCAAGACGATGGCTTTCCAGTCTTTCTTCGATTTCCGCATGCCCACCCACGTCGTTCATGGCGCCGGGTCGATCGCGCGATTGGCAAATCTGCTCAACGCCGACGCTCGACCGCTCATCGTCGCCGATGCTGGCCTCGTTGAGGCAGGTATCGTTTCCCAGGTGACGGCCGTTCTTGACGATGCAGGCATGAAGTGGACCCTGTTTACCGACGTGGTCGGCAATCCTGTCGCTCGCAATGTCAGCGCCGGCGCCAGGACCTATGCCAAGGGTTCGTGCAGTGCCATCGTGGGCCTTGGCGGCGGCTCACCAATGGATGTGGCCAAAATGATCGGCGTCGTGGCCACCGGTGGGGGTCGCATCGACCAGTACCTGGGCGCGGGAAAGGTGGCGGCCGACCTGCCTCCTCTTGTGTGTATTCCGACCACCTACGGTACGGGGAGCGAGGTGACACCCTTTGCGGTGCTCACCAATCCAAAGACGCAGAACAAAGATCCCGTGATCAGCTGGAAGATCGCACCGTCCGCCGCGATCCTGGATCCGAATCTGTCCGTCGCCCTGCCCATCGGCCTGGGGGGCACGACGGGGATGGATGCCCTCACTCACGCCATCGAGTCCTACACAAACCTGCTTGCCGCGCCCTTCACAGACGGGATCGCGCTGACGGCCATTGAGATGATCGGCGAGCATCTTCTCGTCGCCTGCGCCAACGACCACGAGACGGAGGCGACCGAGCAGATGCTGCTGGCCAGTTGCATGGCCGGCGTCGCCTTCGCCCAGACGAGATTGGGGAATGTGCACGCCATGTCCCATCCTGTGGGCGCCCAGTTTGGCGTGCATCACGGCCTGGCCAATGCGGTTCTACTTCCTCATGTGATGGACTTCAACCTGCAATCGCGGCTGGGCAAATTCGCGCAGATTGCCACTGCCCTCGGTGAACAGACCGAGGGTCTGTCCGACTACGACGCGGCCTGTCTGTCCGTCGAGGCTGTGCGACAGCTCAACGATGATCTGGAAATCCCCTCTGGGTTGAAAGAAACCGGCGTGAAAGCCAGCGGGTTGAGCAAACTCGCACGTACGGCGATGCAGAGTGGCAATGTGACCATCAATCCGCGCAAGACCACCCTCGCCGACATGCAGACACTGTTTCGCACAGCCCTATAGAAACCAGGAGATGACGTGATTCTCGATTCGATGAACCTGAAGGGCAGAACGGCGCTGGTCACCGGCGCCGGCCGTGGGATCGGGCGTGGCGTGGCCGTGGCCTATGCACAAGCCGGAGCTGATGTGGCCGTGATCAGCCGCTCTCAGGATCAACTCAACGAAGTCGCAGATGAGATTCGTGGGCTTGGGGTTCGAGCATTACCCATACCCACGGATGTGGCTGACGCCGAGCAGATTGATCAGGCCATTGGGGAGACGGTGAGCGAGTTTGGCCGGCTGGATATCCTCGTCAACAATGCGGGGATCAACCATCGAGCGCCGACAATGGACTTTCCCATCGAGGAATTCGACAAGATCATCGACGTGAACCTGCGTGGCGTCTGGTATCTGTCGCAGCAGGCGGCCAGGCAGATGCAGGCCCAGGGCGACGGTGGTCGTATCATCAATACCACATCCCTGGCCAGTCACATGGGCGTACCAGGTCTGTCTGCCTATGCCGCGAGCAAGGGCGGAGTTGGCATGATCATCAAGGTCATGGCCGTGGAATGGGCTCAGGAAGGGATCACCGTCAACGGCGTGAGCCCAGGGTACATCGCCACCCCCCTGACCCAGCCGCTAAGAGAAGATGAAGAGAAGAATGCCTGGATCCTCAGCCGCATCCCGATGAAACGATGGGGCACTCCCCAGGACATGGCTGGACTCTACGTCTTTCTCGGCTCTCATGCAGCCGCCTACATCACGGGGCAGCTGTTTC
>CAYSDJ010000114.1:0-4995 GCA_964429775.1 uncultured Rhizobiaceae bacterium | reverse complement strand
GAGATTTGAACTCGGGACCTTCGGTCCCCCAGATCAATGCACCCCAAACCGCTGACCTGCGCAAACACCCCGAAACCTGCTCTGAACTGCCGTTCTAGTTGATCACTGGTTCGCGTTGTTTCGCGACGTCTCGCGGCCTGTACGCGGCCTCAGGGAACCGGTTCGGCCAGCGTGGGACATCGAGCATTACCGTCGGGCTATGTGGCTCTTCCGACTGGCTCGACTCCTGTTCCGGCGCAGGGCTCTAATCGCTGGTCTCACAGGACTAGTGGGGTGGTGGAAACGATCAGCAGGGCGACCACCGCACCCACCCTCATAAGCGCCGGTTCGGCCAAACCAGTTCAGGCGGCTGGGTGCAGGCGAGGTCAACCAAAGCGGTTGATCAGGGTCGACCGCTGTTTGGGACCCAGTCCGCTCAAACGACGGCTCTCGTCGATACCGATCTCTCTCATCGCTCTGTGGGCTGCCGCCTTGTCGAGCGTGGGGAGCGACTCCAGCATGGCCAGCACCTTCATGCGAGCCAGTGTCTCGTCGCTGTCGGCCCGTTCCAGAAGCCCGGGAACGGTGAGCGACCCCGTCTGCAGGAGTTCCTTGACCTCGGCGCGGACCTGACGGGCCTCCTCGGCTCTTTCCACGACTCGGGCCGCAAACTGATGTTGTTCCTCCTCAATCCGAAGTGGTTCCTCCTGGGCGGCTAGGCGCCGAACCTGCCACGGCATTAGCACCTCGTCCGTGTCACCGACCGCACGGCGGCTCTCCTCCAAAGCCTTCTCCTGCTGCCGAATGCGCTCTTGGGTTTCTTGGGATTCCCTTTTCTCACGGGCGTGGCCTTTGAGCCTCTCCCGAAACGCTTCTACAGACATCGAAGTAAACGCGGCGCCGAGAAAGAGGATCACCAACCAGACGGCGGAGATCATCGGCAGGACGATGAACAAAAAGAAAAGGAGTTCCACGGACGCGATGCTTACGCGGCCCTACGCGTTGACGCAATAACGAGCGGTCTAGGGGGACGGCCTGGACCAGAAGGGACGACGGCCTAGACGACGTCGTCGAAGAACACTCCGGCGGCGTCCGGGTCGAAACCCTCCGGCCAACTCGATAGCGACGTAAATTATTGGTTTGGTGATTGCTCAAACACCAACAGATTTTTCCAAGGATCTATTACATGAATTTGTGCTATGTCATTGGGTGGATATAACTCGATTTTTACTGAGTTAGATCTTCGAGAGTTTAATTCTTCTGACATTGCTTCTAAATCGGAGACATAGATAGTTGTCCACGATCCATTTGATGTTTCAGATTCAGCTAACATAAAAGAAAAACCATCACGAGTAATAGAAATAACAAAAGGAAGTTGTTCTTCTCGATATTCCCAATCTACTTTAAACCCTAACCACTCGACATAATGAGAGACAGTCTCTTCATATGAACCTACGCTCAACACAGGAACAATGTTGTCTATAGCAGGGTTCATATATTTACCTTATTCCAGCTCCACCGAACCTAAATAGCAGATCCACTCCGACAGGAGTTTCAAGGGCTTTGAGGTGGTGGGCGCCCCCCTGAGGTTCGTCCCCCCCAGGTCCGTCCCTTCAAGGTGCGCGCCAGAGAGCCAAGCACCAGAGAGATCGGCCCAGGAGAGGTCCGCGTCTCTGATGTCCGATCTCGCGAGGTTCACCCCTTTGAGGTCCAGATCGGCGAGGTCTGCTCCGTTGAGGTTCGCACCTGCTTTGATCCAGTAACCGCCGCCGGGTGCTCCCGGTAGGGCAAGCCAACTCTTGGTCATGACAACCACGCTACGGGCCGACCAGCAAGGCCGCCAGAAGGGCCTCCCAGTCGAGAGAGTGGAGCCTCTATTGGTCGGGCTGCCGAGATTTGAACTCGGGACCTTCGGTCCCCCAGATCGATGCCATCAAGGAAGAGATGGCCAAGATCTATCGCAAGGTCGAAGACCTGGAGGCCAGCATCCAATGATCCCCGAACTGATCGGCGCAGGTGGCCTCATCTTCGCCGCCATCATCACCGGCCTCTTCCAGAGGATGCGTCGGGAGAACAACGCAGCCCACGGTGAAGCCATCGCTAAGTTGGAAGACATCGCCGAGACCGTCCATGAGATAGACGAGCAACTGGACGACATGGCGGAGTGGCAGGAGAAGCACCAGGAGTTCCACGACCGGGCGGCTCGGACGCCTCGGTGAAGGTATGGATCGACCAAGACTTGTGTACCGGGGACGGTCTCTGCGCTGAGATCGCCCCCGATGTTTTCGTTATGGACTCAGACGGCCTCGCCTACGTCGCCGAGGGCGGAGTCCAACTGCCCGGTGGGGGAGCAGACACCTTGGCTGTGGTTCCCGAGCCCCTGTTCGAGGCCACGATTGAATCGGCAGAGGAGTGCCCCGGTGAATGTATTTTCATCGAGGTCTAGTCACCGAGTTCGTTGACCCACTGCTTGAACAACGGTGAATCGAATCCCTGCCCGTCGCTCTCGTGGCCGTTCTCGACCATCCACTCGGCGAACATCCGGATCAGCTCCTCGGCCTGCTCTAGCTGCTGGGCCCTCTTGTCCACCACCCGGTAAGTAACCGGTTCGGGTGCAGGCGTAGTAGTGGTCACCACCTTGACGGTGTGGCCCTTCTGCGCTTTTGCCTGACGAACGATCTCGTCAATCTCTAACTTTGAATAATCAGCCATGGATGGCCTCCATTTCTGGGCCGTAGCCCGGTAAGCCCCATTGCGTCCCATGGCGACCGTATACAGATGGCACCCCTTGAAGGAAGCGGCATCGGCAGGTTTCTACAAACCCGCAGGTCAGAGGCCCGGCCAAGCCCCGGCCTAGTGGCCGGAGGTTCCTGGACTCAGAATTGCCGGGCGCGTATCATGGGCCTTCGGCACTTCTGGTGGGCCAGAAGATTCCGGGAATGGTTGTACGCCCCCCGGGACAGGTCACAGTTACTAAGAACCCAAGACCCCCTTCGATGAAGGGGATCAGCAATGGGTTCAAGTACCACCACCACGAAGGCCGCACGACGCCCGACTAAAGAATCCGGCACCCACGCCATAAGGGAGTGCGTGGAAGCCTCCAACGGCCAGCGTGCCGCCGTCTACCTCCGCCGGTCAGCAATGGACGAGCGGGGCGACAGTGCCAGCATCACCTACCAGCGGGAAGCCTGCGAACGCATCGCCTCCCAGCAGGGCCTGGAGATCGTGGCCGAGTACAACGAAGGAGCCGGTCGTTCGGCCAGCCACTTCGCTGAGACCACCCGACCCGAGTACGACAAGGCGCTCGCCGGGCTGGGCTCGTCCTACACGACGCTCATCGCCTACGCCGTTGACCGCTTGACCCGTCGTGGCATGGGTGCCGTCGGACACTTGCTCGACCACGCCTCCGCTGGCGGCGGTCGGATCATCACCAACGACGGCCTCGACACGGCCAACGAGAGCAGCCGCATGGTCGCCTCCAGAGCCGAAGTGGTCGTGGACGACGGCACGCTGCTCGTCATCGTGGACCGTACTGGACTTGAACCAGTGACCTCCCGCGTGTGAGGCGGGCGCTCTAGCCAACTGACAGACTCAGAAGAACCAGTAATGTCTTTGTACATTCAAAGAATTTAAGATCTCTCAATACGCATCGATAAACCCTTTGCCCAGGGATGTAGAATGTTGTAGTGAATGTCCATATTCGAGATAGTCCATCCATTTGATTCAGCCAAAAAGAAATAGGGATGTGACCAAGAGAAGTTTGCTCGTCTGATAGATTTCTTGGAACTTAATGGTTCAAATTCAACACCTAAAGGTTCGCACAATAACACATACTGACTCTGATTGAGTTCTTTATCAAACAATCGAGCAAGTTCGATCGGAGTCAAATATTGTAACGAGCCTGAAGACAGTAGAAGATCAATATCGTTGTCGAACAGCGCTCGGAGGTCACCTGTTTCTGATAAGTCAGCCTTGAACGATTTGTGGTTATCTAAATGAACAAGATTTGAATTAATTTGAGCAACAATTCTACTATTGATCTCCGATGAAGAGAACTGAATATGTGGGTATTCTCCAGCCAGCCAGCCGACTTCACGGCCGGACGATGCAGCCAACTGGTGTATATGTCCCACCAGACCATCGGAAACTATCTCATGAAGATACCCCCAGACCTGAACACGTCTGTACTCTCCATCGGGGAACTCGCGAGAAGTATACAGTTGAGCCCACTCCACACCGTCAACTACGAGAGTGCAATTTCGGAGTTTTCTACGATTCGGCTCATTCAAATAGAAGTAGGAATAAATGATAAAGGACTTTAAGGTTTCATCTATCGTACTGAGTACGGGTGGACCAGAGATTTCTGACGACCAGTGATTTTGGAAAATAGTTTCGAGCTTGTGATGGGAAATAACCGCCAGTAATAACCGACCACACCAATGCAGAACGAAGTGACGAACTGGAGGCAGAAGTCCAAGTTTTCGAAGTGGCAACAACCCAATCCGAATGAATCTCATTAGCACGACTAAGCCAACCAGTTCAAATAGTGTTTTATGTTCGAATAGTCTATCGGCTAATAATAGCCTATTCAGGCCAGCGAGCCCGATACTCCCACCAACAGTGGGGGACGACCCGGTGCCTCACAGAAGCTGGACTGAGCATGGTTGCCCGTCGACACGCCGAGATGTTCGACGACGGTCCATACTCACACTGTTTCAACCAGATCTGGGCTCGTTGACGGTCAGAAGTCGGGATCCCGACAATCAACACCACCGGACTGCGGGTCGACCTCCTCGGTCGTCGTCTCAACCCAGAAGCCCGGCTCGCCGAGCAAGCGGGGACGCTCCGCCGGGCCACCGAAGGCCGGTTCACTGAACCACTGCCCGCCTCTCCAACCGATAGGCCCAACGACCACGCCTGACCTGCACACTGTTTGTCGGGCTGCCGAGATTTGAACTCGGGACCTTCGGTCCCCCAGATCGATGCACCCCAAACCGCTGACCTGCGCAAACACCC
>CAYSDJ010000113.1:0-5375 GCA_964429775.1 uncultured Rhizobiaceae bacterium | reverse complement strand
GCGCCACCGCGATCAGCACGGTGTTGGCCTCGGTGTAGGTCGCTTCAAGCGCCTCGAAAGTGATCAGTTGAGGATTGTCTTCGCTGAAGAAAATGCGGCTGTCATTGCTGATCTTGAGGTTTTGCCCACCGGCGGCCATGAAGACCACGAACAGAATCGTGAGTGCGATGATCGGCCAGCGCCAGCGCAATACGCCGACGCCAAACTGCTCCAATCGTGTCGCTCCCGCAGTTATTTCAGTCAATTTGGCCTCCCGGAGGTTCCGTTCGGTGAAGAATGAACGAATTCAATATGATTTAATGGGCTTATCACCCTGATTCAAGATGTGGCCTCTAAGCGGCCGTGACCGAGGCCATCGACAATCAAGCCGACCACCGCACGTGCTTCTTCATCGAGGTTGGCATGATCGCTCAGGGCCAGGAGCGGCGGGTATTCGAAACGGACGATGGTGTTAAGCACAGCGCGCGCGCTTTTTGCAACATCGGGAATATCGAAATCGCCGCGCGCCACGCCTTCCTCAAGTATGCCGGAGACAATTTCATGACAGGTGGTGAGGTGCTGTTCGACAAGATCGCGCCGTTCTTCGCAAAGAAAATCGACCATTTCCTGGATATGCGGCGTATTGCGCAGGCTTTCCAGGGTAAATCGGTTAACCCCCAGCACATAGGCTTCGAGCTTTTGCCGCGGACTGAAGCCGGGCTGGGCAATGGCGGCGCGCACCGTCTGGTGCAGGGCTTCGAACCAGGCGACGCTGACGGCGGCGCCGATATCCGATTTGCTTTCGAAATAGCGGTAGAGATTGCCGGCCGACATGCTGCAATCGCGCGCCACCTCGGCCATGGTGGTTTTGCGGTAGCCATAGTGGCGGAAGCGCTCGGTCGCCGCCTGCAATATCTGCGCCTGAGTGTCCTCGGCGAGGGCTGCTGTCATTTTACTCACCAATAGAAAGACTGTGAATTATGAACAATAATCATTTTGTTCATTTGTATAACCCATTCCCCGGTACAAGGCCAAGAACAAATTGCCGCACATTCTTGGCCCTTGGCTCACCGGACAATCCGTGAAATATTGCGGCCAAATTTACGGTTATTGTCGAGCGCGCGCAGGCGCTCAGTTTTTAAATCTGGAGGAGTAGAAGATGGTCGAGAGGATTGATGCCTCACCTGAATATATGGAAAGCGAACGGATCGGGCGCTATAGCGAGCTGAAGTCGAGCGCCAAAGCGTTTATCGATGCGCTCATTCCCGGCTATGAGCGCGATCTTTACAACATTATCGGCCGCGGCGTGGTCGAGGACAAAGAGCTCCTGCCGCCGATCTCGGACAATCGCGATTTTAACCTCGGCCTGATCAAGGCCGAGCCCGGCAAGGGCGCCTCGCCCCATATTCACGCCACCATCGAAGTGTTCTTTGCCCTCAGCGGCAAATGGGGAATTTACTGGCAAAATCAGGATGGCACCGAGCATGAGACCATTTTGGAGCAATATGACACGGTGTCGGTGCCGATCGGTTTGAGCCGGGGCTTCCGCAATGCCGGCGATGAGACCGCCTATATGCTGGCAATCGTCGGCGGCACCGATCCGGGCCGGGTCGAATGGCCGCAGGAAACCATCGACATGGCGCGCGAACACGGCATCGGGCTGGATGAAAACGGCGATCTCGCCGTGCTCGATTCGGCCGCCGAATAACAATCGGGCGCTTTCCCGGGGGGAACACGACCATCCAAAGGCTGGAGCAGGGTTACGCACCTAATGAAAACTGCAATTTTATAAAAAGTGGAGCAAGCCAATGAGCGAACCCGTCATTAGCGCAGAAGAATTCGAACGCACCCGCGTGGCGCGCTTCAACCAATTGGAAGGCAGCAGCCGGCCAATGCTTGATGCCGTTATCCCCGGCCAGGAGCGCGAGATCTATCAGATCATCGGCAAGGGCGTGAGTGAGGACCGCGATCAGAAAATTCCGATCACCGACAATAGAGGCTTCAACACCGCCATCATCCGCTGCGCGCCGGGCAAAGGCACGCTGCACCATGATCACAAGACCAACGAAGTGTTCATGTCGCTCAAAGGCAAATGGAAAATCTTCTGGGGTGACGACGAGGAAAGCAATTTCGTCATTCTCGAGCCGTTCGATACCGCTTCGGTGCCGCCCAACCTGATGCGCGGCTTCCGCAATGTCGGCGATGAAGAGGGACTCCTCCTTGGCACCATCGGCGGCACCGACCCGGGTGGCGTGCGCTGGCGTGACGACGTGCTGGCCGAAGCGGCAAAGCGTGGCCTCGGGCTCGACGATGAGGGCCAGATCACCGAGACTTCAAGCGCCGCCGATTAGCCCCGGGGCCAATAACCTTCAACCATAGCGCCGGAGCTGCGTTCCGTTGCGGCGCAGCCAGCTTTTGTGCGCGCTGCAATCGCCGGCCAGCTTCTCGACCAGCGACCAAAAACGGCGGCTATGGTTCATGTGGCGCAGATGGGCAACCTCGTGCGCGACGACATAATCCAGCACTTCCGGCGGAGCCAGAATAAGGCGCCAGGAAAACGACAGACCGCCCGCCGCCGAGCAGCTTCCCCAGCGCGTCGCCGGATCGCGGATGGCGAGGCGCTTGATCGGCCGCTCGACCTCAAGCGCCAATCGTTCCGCCCGCGCGCCGATCTCGCGCCGCGCCTCGGCGATCAGCCAACGCCGCACCCGGCCGGCAAACGCATCGCCATCGCCCGGCACCTGAAGCGTATCCTCAGCTCGGCGCACTCGCTTGGCGCCGTTGAGCGGCCCCATCAGGGCGATGGAATCGCCCAGCACCGGCAGCACGGAGCCGGGGCGAAATGGCACTGCCGGCGGCAGGGCATTGAGCCGTTTGGCAATCCAACCTGCTTTGCTATCGGCGAAAGCCAAGCCGTCGCAGATCGCCGCACGCCTCGGCAACACCAGCTCAACCTCGCCATTGGCATCATCGATACGCAGCATGACGTGGCGCGCCCGGGCGCTACGGCGGAGCAGCAATGCGATCTTGCGCCCATCTGGCAGAGCAAGTTGGCGAACGGGATTGGCCGGCTGGAGAATCGACATGATTGGTGTGAGTCTGATCTAGTCGATGCCGCTTGGCTAGCATACAAATACGCGTAAGCGCTTTCTTTGCCGCCCCGCCTCATGTTAAGAGGCTGCCCCTCAGGCCATGCTGACAATTTCCTCCCTGACTTACCGCATCGGCGGGCGCGCTCTTATTGAGGACGCGTCGGCGCGGGTGGCGCGTGGCCGGCGCATCGGCCTGGTCGGGCGCAACGGCAGCGGCAAAACAACCTTGCTGCGCCTGATCGCCGGCACCATTGAGCCCGACGGCGGCACGCTGGCATTGTCGCGCGGCGCCCATGTCGCGACGGTGGCGCAGGAAGCGCCGGGCGGCACGGCGACGCCCTTGCAAACCGTGCTTGCCGCGCACACCGAGCGCCACGATTTGCTGGCCGAGGCCGAGAGCGCGACGGACGCGCACCGCATTGCCGAAATTCAAACCCGCCTGAGTGACATCGGCGCTCATTCGGCGCCGGCCCGCGCCGCGTCGATCCTGGCCGGGCTCGGCATCGGCGAAGTGGCGCAGAATGAAGCGACGCAGAATCTCTCCGGCGGCTGGCGCATGCGCGTCGCCCTGGCGGCGGCCTTGTTCGCCGAGCCCGACCTGCTGCTCCTGGATGAGCCGACCAACCATCTCGATCTCGAAGCCACCATGTGGCTTGAAAATCATCTGCGCAGCTATCCCCGCACCCTGCTGCTGGTCAGCCATGACCGCCATATTCTCAATTCCGTGCCGGACGGCATCCTCCATCTCGAAGGCTGCAAGCTAACGCTTTACCCCGGCGGCTATGACAGCTTCGCCCGCACCTATGCCGAGCGCCGCGCGGCGGCGGCGGCGAGCCAATCGCGCCAGGCGGCCAAGCGGCGCAAGCTCGAGGGCTTCGTCGCCCGCTTCCGCTACAATGCGAGCAAAGCGCGCCAGGCGCAGAGCCGCCTGAAGGCGCTTGAGCGGCTCGGCGACGCGCCGCCCTCGGTCGAAAGCGCCACGGTCGAAATAAATTTTCCCGAGCCCGAAGGCCTGGCACCGCCGCTCGTCACCTTCTCCGGCGTCGCAGCGGGATATGTCGCCGATACGCCGGTCCTGAAGGGCCTCGATCTCCGCCTCGATCCGGACGACCGCATTGCGCTCCTCGGCGCCAATGGCAACGGCAAATCGACCTTCGCCAAACTGCTCGCCGAGGAACTGAAACCGATGGCCGGCGGTATTTTCCGCGCCGCCAAAATGCGCGTCGGCTATTTCGCCCAGCATCAGGTCGATACCCTGGACGCCGGCGAGACCGCCTTCCAGCAACTGAGCCGCGCCATGGCCAAGGCGGCGCCGCACCAGGTGCGCGCCCGCCTCGGTGCATTTGGCTTCAGCCAAGACAAGGCCGATGTGGTGGCGCGCGACCTCTCGGGCGGCGAAAAGGCGCGCCTCAACCTCGCCCTGATCAGCTATAGCGCGCCACAAATCCTGGTGCTCGACGAGCCGACCAACCATCTCGATCTTGAGACGCGCGATTCCCTGGTGCAGGCGCTGAACGCTTTCCCCGGCGCCGTGGTGGTGATCAGCCATGATTGGGACCTGCTCGAACTAACGGCCGAGCGCCTGTGGCTGGTCGCCGACGGCACGGTGCGCCCCTATGACGGCGACCTCGACGATTACCGCCGGCAAATTCTCGGCAAGGCGGGAAATGGCAATGGCGGCAATGGCAAAAAGCCGGCGAATGAAAAACCCGCCAAGGGCAAATCGGCACGGCGCGACGCCGCCGACGAGAGGGCCAAACGCGCGCCCCTCAAACGCGCCGCCGAAAGCGCCGAATTCCGCCTCAACAAGGCAACCCGGCTGAAAGCCGATATCGAGGCCAAGATGTCGGATACCACCCTCTATGAAGGCGCCCCCGACCGCCTCGCCAAGCTGAGCCGGGAACTAAGCGCGGCAGAGCGCGCCATTGAAGACGCCGAAGCCGACTGGCTACAAGCCGCCGAGGCGCTGGAGGCGATGAAGGCGGGTGAGGGTTCTTGACGGGGCCATGGCCCTCCCCCGCCATCTGGAAATGCGCCATGTAGAACGAGAATGGGGTGGTGAATTTCTGAAAGGCTATCCAGTCTGATGTTTTGCTCAGTCGTGCCGCTGAAAACATTCTCACCGAGGATGATCCAGAATATCTCTACGTTTATCGCCCGAATGAACGCCTTTCAATGTCCGCCTACGGCCCGGTAGCAGTCGCTTTCAGGGCCTATTGAAATAATCCGAAATTAGCCAAAAATGGATGTCGACTTTGGTTTGGGTGGCACCCATTGTCTAATTAAGAAAACTCCATAACATTA
>CAYSDJ010000112.1:0-5522 GCA_964429775.1 uncultured Rhizobiaceae bacterium | reverse complement strand
ACGGCTCGGGCATCGGCAATGTGGTCAGCCTGGCCAGCGTCTTCCTGCGCAATTTTCATCAGGCGTATGTCTCGGCCAAGGCGCAAGGCTTGCCGGAAGGTTATTATTATCCGCTCGTCCATTGCGGCACCTCGTTCGGCAATTACAAGGAGATGCGCGGCTTCCTGCTGCACTCGGCGGAGCTGCGCGAGCAGGTCAAAAAGATCCTCGCCAAGCTCGGACGGCTGGTCGATGGCAAGCTGCTGATCCCGGAAGAGATCGTGCATTATTCCGAGTGGCTGCATGTCTCGCGCCAGCGCATCAAAGAGCACCAGACGATCGACTGCAGCGACATCCGCGCCACCGTTCATCCGGCCTGCCATGTCTACAAAATGGTGCCGGAAGACGCGATCTATGACGATGCCATCATGGACGGCAACCGCCTTGCCGTCACCACCGCGCTGATGCAGGAGATGGGCGCCCAGGTGATCGATTATTCAACCTGGTATGATTGCTGCGGTTTCGGCTTTCGCCACATTATTTCCGAGCGCGAGTTCACCCGCTCCTACGCCATCGACCGCAAGATCAAGGTAGCCGTCGAGGAAGCACGCGCTGATGTGATGATCGGCCATGATACCGGCTGCATCACCACACTCGACAAGAACCAGTGGATCGGCAAGGCGGTGGATAAAAACTTCGAACTGCCGATCATGGCCGATTGCCAATATGCCGCGCTGATGTGCGGCGCCCATCCCTATAAGATCGTTCAGCTCCATTGGCATGCCTCGCCGTTCGAAAACCTCATGGAGAAGCTCGGCATAGACTGGCGCGCGGCAAAGCAGGAATTCGAGACCTATCTGAGCGAGGTCGAAGCCGGGCGCGCCGAAACCCTTTACGACCCCAAAAACGCCATCACCTCCGGACCTGGATTTAGCGCATGACAAAACCCGTTCTTATCGTCGGCGGCGGCCCCGCCGGCCTCTCCGCCGCCCACGCGCTGGCCAGCGTCGGTCAGCCGGTTGTCATGGTCGAAAAGGAAGACCGCCTCGGCGGCGCGCCGATCCTCTCCGGCTACGCCAAACTCATCCCGTCGGGCGAATGGGCCAGGGACGCGATTGGTTCGATGGTCGCGCGAGTTGAGCAAAACGCGCTGGTCGAGGCCCGCCTCAATTGCCAGGTCAACGAATTCTCCGGCGCGCCCGGGAAGTTTCAGGCGCAGCTCTCGGACGGCAGCACGATTGAGGCCGGCGCAACCATTCTGACCACCGGCTTCAGCCATTTCGATTCGGTCAACAAGCCGGAATGGGGCTTCGGCACGCATGACGATGTGGTGACGACCACCCAGGTCGAACAGATGATTTCCACCGGCAATGGCGTGCGCTGCCCGTCGGACGGGCGCAAGCCCGAGCGCGTGGCGATCCTCCTTTGCGTCGGCTCGCGCGACCGCCAGATCGGGCGCGAATGGTGCTCGAAAGTCTGCTGTACGGTCTCGGCCAACCTGGCGATGGAAATCCGTGAGGAACTGCCCGACTGCCACGTCTATATCTATTACATGGATATCCGCACCTTCGGCCTCTATGAAGACCTCTACTACTGGAGAAGCCAGGAAGAGTTCCGCGTCAAATATATCAAGGCGCGTATCGCCGAGGTGACTTCCGACGGCCAACGCCTGATCGTCAAGGGCGAGGACACGCTGGTCAAGCGCCCGATCACCATCCCCTTCGACATGGTGGTGCACGCCATCGGCATGGACCCCAATGTCGACAATATGAAGCTCGGCGCGGTCTTCGATGTCGATCTCGAAAGCCACGGCCATATCGCGCATGGCAGCAATTACCGCGCCCTTGCCACCACCAGCCGGGCCGGTGTGTTCGTCGCCGGCGCTGCGACCGGGCCGGAGACCATCGATGATTCGATTTCCCAAGGGCAGGCCGCCGCCATGGCAGCGCTCGCTGCGCTGAACCAGAATGTCAGCGCGGCATAACGCGATGAAACAAGGCCTGGCCAAATTCGGCTTGTCACCCGGCAAGCACAAGGAAGCGGTAGCGCAAGCACCGGCTCTCAGCCTTGAGCTAAGCGGGCCGCGTCTCGTCCGAGCGCTCGAGGAACTCACCGCCGCCTGTGAGCCACAAGGCGGAGTCGAGCGATTTGTCCGCGCACTTTCCCTAAAGGCGGAGCTGTTTGAGGAAACATTCGCCAAGGGCCGGGTGGAAACACTCGACGAAGACAGTTTCAACAATATCTGCGCCTTTGTCGCTCCGGCGCGCCGGCGGGTCGGCGCCTGGTTGGAACAACACGGCTTCACCGCGATGCGCACCGCCTGCGTGGAACTACTGCATGGCTGGAGCGATGTGACCAGCGCCGACGTCCGTCTCGACGCCTTCCAGGCAAAATTTCCCGACGACCGCGCATACCGCTGGACGCGCGATCTCGGCGCCGAAATCCTGCACTTCACCGCGCCTGAGATCTATCCCCTGGCAACGCGCTGGATGTGGGACCGCAAAGCCAATACCGGTGTGTTGCGCGAAATCTGGTACGCCGCCGATCTCGATTCAGTCACCCTGGATGTGCCGGACGATTTCCGCACCTTCCATTTGCTGCGCCACGAGCTCGAAGGATTTCTCGGCGACAATGGCGTGTTCCGAGACCTCGCCATGATGACCGATCTCCTGTGCGCTCAAGTTTACGGCGATTATGTGCACGGCCAGGGTTCGGCCTATCTGCGGGCTGACTTCTCCAGCCCGGAAGACCCCATGTTCTATGCCCGGCGCATGCTTGGCCTCGATGGCGCCGATTCCGGCCGCCGCCGCTCACGCCTCAAACTCGCCGGTGGCGCGCGCCATGAAATGGCGACGATTTCCGAGGGCCAGTAAGCACCATGCCGATACATGAAAAAACGCTCATCCGCCCGGAAAATCTGCGCGTGCAGGAAAGCCTGGAGATTGACGGCGTCGATGTTTCCGGCCACTGGAGCACTTTCATCGAAGGCCGCGCCATCACCGATTACAATGAGGCGATCGAAGACGAAGTTGCGGCATTGCCGGGCGGCGAATTTATTCACCGCTGCTGGCAGTGCGGCTCATGCACCAATTCCTGCACCGTCAACGCGATCAATGCCGATTTTAATCCGCGTTACTGGATTTATCTCGTGCGCCTCGGCATGGAGAGCGAGCTGCTGCGCGACAAGGACATCATCTGGCAATGCGTAAGCTGCAACAAGTGCACCTATGCCTGCCCGCGCGACGTCAATCCGGAAGGGGTGATGAAATCCCTCGCCCACTGGCTCGAATTGAAAGGCCATACGGAGAAATCACCGGCCGGGCATTTCGATGAGGTGTTTGCCGGCCAGGTATTCGCCACCGGTAAGATCGAAGAGGGCCGCATCATCCGCGCCTTCTTCGCCCGCACCGGCCAGGCGCTGAAACAGGATTGGCTGATGGTCATGGCCAAGCGTCTGGTGCGCCATTTGCCGCTTAAGATGATGTTCGCCATGGGCCTCGGTACGGTATTTCAGCCGAAGACGCGCGGCTGGGGCCGGGCGCGCGCCGCCATCGCCGAACATATCGCCGAACAAAAAGCCCGTGAGCGCAAGGCGCTCGGGCTTACGGATTAGGAGCTAGCGTGAGCGCTAAATATCAGAAAGTCGGTTATTACCCGGGCTGCGCCCTGGAAGGCACCGGGCATGCCTATAACCGCTCGACCCAGGCGCTCGGAAAAAAGCTCGGGCTTGATCTGGTGGAAGTGAAGAATTGGAATTGCTGCGGCGGCATGGAGGTCAAGAATATTGATCCCAAGCTGCAGAGCTATCTCTCATCGCGCGTCATGTCGATTGCCGCCAATGAGATGGGCCTGGATACGGTGATGGCGCCCTGCAACGGCTGCTACCACAATCTCAAAAAAGCCGAATATGATTTGGCCAACGATGCGGCGACGATCGAGACGGTCGAAAAACTCTCGCACAAGGCCGGACATCAAGCCTACCAGGCGGAGCAGGTCGAGACCATTCACGCGCTGGACTGGATCAAGCAGGCGATCGGTGAAGACGGTATCCGCGAGCGTGTGAAGAATTCTCTCTCCGGCCTCAAAGTCGCCAATTATTACGGCTGCATGTACACTCGCCCGCGTCATATCTTTCCCGAGAAAGACCGGGGCGGCGACAGCGAATCCACCTCGCAGCCGCATTACATGGACGACCTCCTGGCTGCCGCTGGCGCCGAGATTGTCGATTACCCGCTCAAAACGGCATGCTGCGGCGGCGCCCATACCCTGGCCGATTCCGATATTTCGACCAAGCTGGTGCTCAACCTGCTGCGCACCGCCGAGACATGCGGCGCGGATGTGATTGCCACCGAGTGCCCGACCTGCCATTCCGGCCTCGAGATGCACCAAATTCGCGCCGAGACCGTTTTCCAGCAGAAGACCAAGCCGGTGATTCTCTACTTCACCCAGCTACTCGGCCTGGCGCTTGGCGTGAAACCTAAAAAGCTTGGCATTCATGAAAACATCTCCGACTCCCTGCCCTTGCTCAAAAGCCGGAAGCTGGCATGAGAAATTTTGATGTCATCGAAACCCGTATCGATATCTTAAGCCAGGCTCAGGCGGATGCCTCCGCGGCGGCAAGCGAACTGCTCGCGCTTGGCGAACAGGTGTTGGAACACTGGATCGAAGCGCGCGGCGAAACGCCCGGCCAGGAAAAGCGCGAGGGTTTCCGTCTGCTGGCCCTGCACCGCCAGGGCGCGCGTGGCGAACCTTCGTTTAACGCCTGCCGCGAGACCTGCCGCGAACTGGTCTATCATTACAACCTAATCACGCTTGCGCCGGAGCATCCGGATACCGCACGCCGGATAATGCTGGCGGCGATGGTGGCAAAGCATTTATGCTTGTTCGTTGGCGGCAAAATGGCCGTGGCGGAGATTGGTGAATTTTGTTGTTCGTCGCGCGATGCGCAAGCGGCGGTGCAATAGCGTGAGAGAAAAGAGGTAGAAGATGCTCGTTCTTGGCTGCGACGTACCGGAAGAACTGCTCTACGACGTGGAAAATAATATCTGGTACCGCGAAAATGACGATGGCAGCGTCACCATCGGTATGAGCGCGGTCGCTGCCGCCATGGCCGGGCAACTCGTCGCCTTCACGCCAAAAAAGGTTGGCCGCACGGTAAAGCCCGGAAAAAGCTGCGCCACGGTGGAATCCGGCAAATGGGTCGGCCCGGCCCGCCTCGGTTCGGGCGGCGAGGTGGTGGAGGTCAATGAAGCGCTCGCCGCAACGCCAACCATCGCCAATGACGACCCCTACGGCGAAGGCTGGATGGTGCGGGTGCAAATCCCCGATTGGGCAGACTATAAAGGCCAGCTCACCACCGGCGCCGCGATCGGTCCCGCCTATGAGGCGAAAATGGCGGCCGATGATTTCGCCGGCTGCGCCGCCTAAAGGCTGCCGCCGTCCACCGCTGCTCTCTTGCCGGCTAGCCTGACAGAACGCCCTGCCAAAAGCTGTAAAGCCCCCGTCTTATGTACCACTTCCAGATAGAGTTTCGGGCACCGGTG
>CAYSDJ010000111.1:0-5621 GCA_964429775.1 uncultured Rhizobiaceae bacterium | reverse complement strand
CCGCTCTATTACACGCCGCATTTCGGCGCCATCTGGTACACCATCCCCTTCGTCTGCGCCTCGATCTATGAGATGTGCGAGCGCATGGCGCCGGGCTTCGTGCAAGATGTCGCCGGCTTCACCGGCCTCACCACCTGGGGCGGCATTGTGGTTCAGGTAAAAAAACAGCGGCGCAGCGACGAAGGCATGCAGCGCAACATCATGGGCGCGATCATGACCGTGCATCGGGGTTTGCGCCTCTGTGTCGTGGTCGATGAGGATATCGATATCTGGGAGCCGGAGGATGTGCTGTGGGCAATCGAATCGCGCGTCAGCCCGCGCCGCGACATTACCGTTTACAACGAATATGGCCGCGGCCAGGCGTTTCAGCCGTCTGAGCTAAAGACCGGGCAGATTTCGGTTGCCGATGGCGGTCTCGGCATCGATGCCACCGTGCCGCTCGACCAGAAAGACCAGTTCCAACGAGCCGTTTATCCGGTCGAGGAAATGGATTTCAGCCGTTGGTTCTCCGACGACGAGATGGCGGAATTGCGCAGCCAGCAGGACCGATATTTCAAATTCCTGGCCCGCACCGGTTACGCCTGACACGCTAACTTCTCCGAGGAAGTGGAACATGCTCACCCAGACCCAACGCTACGCCTACAGCCCCATCGCCCGGCGCGAAAAAATGACATTTCCCGGCGGCAAGCGGGTCGCGGTGGTGCCTTACATCAATATCGAACATTTCCCGGAAAATTTGCCGGGAACGGCGACCTCGCCGCACACCACCGGCTTTGAGCCCGACGTGCTCAATTATGGCTGGCGCGATTACGGCAACCGGGTCGGCATCTGGCGCATGATGGATGGCCTCGACAAATGCGGCATGCGCTCCACCGTGTGCCTCAATGGCGAAGTTTGCCGCGAATATCCGGCGATTATCGAAGAAGGCAACAAGCGCGGCTGGGAATGGATGGGGCACGGCCTCAATAATTCGCAATTGCTGCCCGGCCTCGATGAGGATGCCGAGCGCAGTCTGATCAAGGGTGTGTTGGATGCGATCGAGAGCGGCAGCGGCAGCCGCCCCCGGGGTTGGCTCGGACCCTATGTGTCGGAGACCTACAACACGCCCGACCTCTTAGCCGAGGCAGGCATCGAATATCTCTGCGATTTTTGCTGCGACGACCAGCCGTTTGAAATGAACGTCAGATCGGGCAGCCTGCTTTCCATGCCCTATTCGGTGGAGGTCAATGATTTGCCGCTGCTGCTGCATTTCGGCGCCTCGGGCGAGGAAATGGGGCAAATGATCAAGGACAGTTTCGACGTGCTTTACGCCGAGGGGGCGGACAATGCCCGCATCCTGCCGATTTGCCTGCACACCTTTATCGCCGGGCAGCCGTTCCGCTGGAAGCATATTTTGGCGGCGCTCGAATATATTGCCGGGCGCGACGATGTGTGGCTGCCGACCGGCGGCGAAATCAACGATTGGTACCGTGCCAATCATCTTTAACCTTCGGCAGGCGGCAAGCTAGTGGCGGTTTTCAAAATGTCGCGGCAGGTTCGCTTCGCCGATACGGACCCGGCGGGAATCGTCTATTTTCCGCGCTATTTCGTCATGACCAATGATCTGGTCGAGGAATGGTTCGCCGACGGTCTCAACCTGCCTTACCGCAAGATTTTCGAAGAGGGCGTGCGCGCCGTGCCGCTGCTGCGGGTTGAGGCCAAATTCTCGGCACCCAGCCGGCTCGGCGATATGCTCGATTTTTCCCTTGCCGTCAGCCGGCTCGGAACAAAATCCTTCAACCTCAATATTTCGGCTCATTGCGGCGGCGAAACCCGCCTGGTGAGCGAACAGGCGAGCGCCTGGGCGCGGCGCGATGGCGGCGCCATTCGGGCGGAGGCGATTCCGCCCGAGATACGCGCGCGCATGGAACAATATCTCGAAAATCCATAAGGGCTTACACCAATTCACTTTTCGCGCTAGTGTCGAGGGCGCGATTCGGTTTGGTGGGGTAAAATGCTTTATTTGACGCGCAAAATTGGCGACGCAGTGGTGATCAACGACAAGATCGAAGTCACCGTTGTCGAGGTTCGGGGACGCTCGGTAAAGCTGGGATTTACCTTCCCGGAAGATGCCACGGTTCTGCGCAAGGAAATCCACGAAAAAATTCTGCGTGAAAATATCGAGGCCGCCGGGGCCGGCGATGCGCTCGACAATGTCGAGTTTGACGCATCAAAACTGGGCGACGGCGCGGCCAAACCGGACGGCTGAAAAGCGCCGAATTATACGCTGAAACGCGCCAAATTAAGCGATTCTTAAGGTTAACGCAGCGATAATCCTGTTGCACAAGGGGCGGCCAAACGGGCCGCGGACCCATTCAGGATTGAACCGTGGCAACTTCATCTAAAAGCGAACAAAACCGCCCGGCCGAATTGCCGGCTGAGGGCTCGGATGAGCGCCACCTGGAAACCCGGCGCAGCGATGACCTCGCCGAAATGCTGTCCAACCTGGAAAACAATAATTTCATTCCGGTTGAGGCGCTTACCAGTGTGGCCGAAATCCTGACCTATCTTTATGACAAGGACGGCGTATCTCTGCCGGCGGAGAGCGAGACTTGAGCGCGGCAGCAGAGATCGAACGCCTGATTGGCAACGCCCACGCGCACGTAACCGCCGGGCGGCAATGCATCGACCTTAAGCAGCCGGTCAATTTAAGCGGCCTCGAGACCGTGGTTGCGCAAATCACCGAACAGTTGACAAAAATGCCGGCCGACGCAGCGCTCGCGCAGCGTACCGCCCTCCTAGTGCTGTTCGATGAGATGGGCCAGCTCGAAGAGGCCGTTTCGCGGCTGCACCGGGAGACCGGCGAGCAGCTTAAGAACATGTCATCCCAGCGCTTCGCCACGTCCGCCTACAACACCAATCCAAACAAACCCTAGACCTTGGTAGCGGCGTGGGATTCGACACCTATCTAAGATTTATCATGATGCTGGTGTTGGTGATCGGCATGATCGCCTTCATCGCCTGGCTGGTCCGCCGCCTCGGCCTGCTCAACCGCATTGCGCCGGGCTCCAACATCGGCAGTGGAAATCGCCGTCTCTCGGTGATCGAATCATGCACGGTGGACGGCAAGCGCCGCCTGGTATTGGTGCGCCGCGACGATACCGAGCACCTCATCCTTCTTACCGGCGCCGGCTCCGGCGTGGTTATCGAGCGTGGCGTTGAGGAATTGGCGAGCGCCGGGGGGCGGGCCAAATCGCGCACCCGGAAGACCAAAAAACCAAGTCCGACACCGCACCCGGAAACAGAAGCGTGGGAGGACGAAGACGCGGACGCCGCCGCAGTTGAAGACGATTCCGTCACCCGCCTCGTAGCCCTTACGAAAAGCGCATGGCGTTGAGAATACCCCGGCTGCGCAAGCTCGCCCTATGGGGCGGCTTGGCGATCGGCATGGCCAGCGCCTTCGCCGTGACCACGCTGGTATTTCCAAATACCGGTCTGGCGCAGGAACTGAATTTCAATCTCGGCGAGGGCGGGTCAATGACCGGCTCGCTGCTGCGCATGGTCGCGCTCCTCACGATTCTCAGCCTGGTTCGTGGTTGAAACCGAAGACGGGGGCGAGCTCTATACCCGCAGAGGCCATCTCACTCTGGACGAGGATCGGCAACTGGTCACCCAGTCGGGTGACCCCATTCTCGATGACACCGACAACGCCATTAACCGTGGCCGCGATCGTCACCCAGATCCTGCCCAATGGAAATTTTGTCGTCCGCGGCCGGCAGGAAGTCCGGGTTAATTACGAGGTGCGTGAACTGGCCATCACCGGTGTCGTCCGGCCGGAGGATATCACCTCCACCAACACCGTCGATTACAACAAGATGGCTGAGGCCCGGGTTGTCTATGGCGGCCGTGGTGTGCTGACCGATATGCAGCAACCGCGCTATGGCGTCCAGCTGTTCGATATCATCTACCCGTTCTAGAATATCGGCGCTCTTTCAAAACAAGCAAAACCGGCCCACCAGTAATGGCGGGCCGGTTTTCGTTTGAGCAGTGTTCCAGCTTAGTCGTCAGCTTAATCGTCTCTGTGCGTCTTCTCGTGGCGCTCGTGAAGCTCCTGCGCTTCGATGCTCAAGGTCGCGATCGGGCGCGCCTCAAGGCGCTTGATACTGATCGGCTCGTGGGTTTCCTCGCAATAGCCATAATTATCGCTTTCAATCCTGAGGATCGCCGCATCGATTTTGGAAATTAATTTGCGCGCCCGCTCGCGGGTGCGCAATTCGACGGTGCGTTCCGCTTCGGAGGCCGCGCGATCCGCCAAATCCGCTTCCTGAACGGTTTCGGTTTTCAATTTTTCCAGAGTTATCCCGGTGTCATCGAGAATTTCCGCCTTCCAGTCCAACAGCTTCCGGTGAAAATACTTGCGCATCACCGGATTCATGAAGGGCTCGCTTTTCGTCGGCTTGTAATTCTTCGGAATTTTTACGGTTTTCTTGCGTGCCACGGCTACCCACTTTTCCCAATTTGAATCTTCCCAACGGGCGCGGAGTATAGGAATCAGAAGGCCGCTCGACAAGGCACGGTTATCAATTCCGCGAATCTTCTTCTAGTGGATAATTAATCGTTTGATTTCAGCGCGTTAATTGGGGGGTCAAGCTAGACGCCATTATCATATTTGGCGATTTCAACGCGCGCACGCAACTCAATCTCATCCAAAATGGCGCGCAGCCTGGGATCGGCGGTCTCGGCGCGGGTCGCGCTGAGCTCAGCGGTCAAGCGGCGCAAGGTCTGACGCGGTATCCCACCGGCCAACAAACCGAGGCGAATCTTATCCAAATGCTCAAGAATTTTTGAGCCACGCGCCAATTCGGAAGAACCGCGTCCGCCGGAGTTCGACACCTCCTGCAAAGCCAGCACCGCATTGATCGGAACCGATGGCGCACTGCCGCTGACGGCAGGCGCCGCCGCCGATTCGGACGCAATGGTCGGAGAGAATGTTTGTTCAGTCGATGACGCCGCGCCCTTACGGCGTTTCGCCGAAGCGGCGCGGGCGGGTCCGACAGAGGGAATTCGCATGTCTAGACACCTGAGCGCTGTTCTGTCAGCGACAGTTTGACCCAAACAGGGTTAACAGGCCGTGAAAATATCCTGCACCTGGGCAGTATTTTCCGCCACGCGGCACGCTTTGCCGCAAGGCCTCGGCCGGCGCGAAACCCCACTTCGGTTATTTATACTTTTCAAATACTTACCCAATTTTCCAAATTGGCACGGCATTCGCATAGCTAAGCAAAAGTAGCGCCTAAGCGCGGATGAATGGACCAGAGAAATTAAATGAAACAGCTTCGAAATCGCATATTCTCCCTGTTGGCCCTCACGCTGGCGGCGGGTTATTTGGCGCTCTCGCTTGCCGCCGGACCCAGCCAACTGACCATGGTGCCCAACGGCATCAGCCTGAAAGATCTGGTCGGCGGCCTCAATTCTCTGGGTGTCGGTCCGCGCGACATGATGTCGATCCTCCAGGCGATCAAGGCCGCCGGCGCGCTGCAGGCAGAAATCCAGGTGCTGTGATGGATATGACAACGCCCCTCGCGCTGCCGCTGGCGCCGAACAGGAACGCCGCCCGGTCCCGGACCATCCGGGTGGCGATT
>CAYSDJ010000110.1:0-5634 GCA_964429775.1 uncultured Rhizobiaceae bacterium | reverse complement strand
AAACGCCGGGCGGGGGCATCCGCCCCCTTGGCTACCTCGTATTAACTCGGGCGCGTGGTCACGCTTGCCGGAATGCAATAAGCATTCCGGTTGGTGGTGCCGCTTGGTAAGGTATTTATGTTGCCCTCGCCAAACGATGCTCGGCGCCGCGCAACCATGCCACCAGCACAAGCCCGATCGCCGGGCCGATCAGCATCACCCACCAGAAATTTTCCCAACTGCCGAAGGCGCTGGTCAGCGCGCCCATGATTGGCGGGCCCAAGAGGCTGCCAATCGTGGCGCCCTGGATGATGAAGCCGTTCGACATGGCGAATTGGGCCGGGCTTGGCGCGTGCACCGGGGCGCCGGCGAGGCAGGCGGCGGGCAATAGGCCGGTCATGGCGCTGAACGCAATGGCGAGCGGGATTTTGGCATCGGCGCCAACGCCGGCAGAGAAGATCAAGGGCACGGTTGCCGCCATGATGGCAAAGCTAAGCGCGATCAGCAGCCAGCGCGGCAGGCCGCCGCGTACCATCAGCCAGCCGGCGGCGAGATTGCCGGCGACATTGACGAACACCACCAGGGCGGCGAACAGCGAGGCGTTGGTGAGCGAGCGTTCCTGCGTCTCGATCAAAAAGGTCGGCAGCCAAGTCATGACGGCGAACCATTGCAGCGAATAAAGCGTGAAGATAAGGCCGAGCAGCCATGGCCCGGGGCGCGCCATCAGCGCTTTGGTGCCGGGCCAATCGAACGCCGGCGGCGCCTCGGCCCCCTGCCCCCGTTTGTCCGGTTTGCGATTGGCGAGACCTAGCGCGGCAATGGCGATAAAGACAGCGAGCACGCCGGCATTGACCAGCCAAACGCCCTGCCAGCCGATACCGTCCAACAGCCACGGCGAAATGACCATGATGATCGCCATGCCGAGCGGCATGAAGGTCGACCAGATGGCGATTGCCACCGGCACATCGGCCGGCTTGGCCGCACCAAAGATAATTTTTGGTGCCGAGACGGTCACCGCGATATAGCCGACGCCCTCCAGCACCCGCGTCGCCAGCAACACGCCGCTATCGATAATCAATCCGCCGATCAAGGTGCCGAGGATAAGAAACGCGAGGCCGGCGAAGAGCAGGCGGCGCTCTCCGAACCGGTCGGCCAGGCCACCAACCGCAACGCCGAAAACCGCGCCAAAGACAAAAAACATCGAGGCGACAAGTCCCGCCGTAACGCGCGACAGCTCGAGATCCTCGGCAATGACAGGCAGCGCCGGCGGCACTTTGCCGACCTGCATGGCGGTGATCACACCTGCGCCAACGGCGATCAGGATGGTGGGCCAGTGGGAGCTTTTTTCTTGAGTCATTTTTTTATTGTCCCTCAGGCGCCGGGCGGGGGCGTCCGCCCCCTTGGCCACCTCGTATTAACTCCGGCGGGCGGTCGCCCTTGCCGGAATGCTGGTCACATTCCGGTTGGTGGTGCCGCTTGAAATAATTTCTATTGGATCCGATCACATTGTTTCCGGATTGACGACGAAAGCGGGGTCGAGCTTGCCATCAATGGCATCCAATGTGTTTTGCGCGCAGCGGATGGCGGAGCGGTGGAAGCATTCGCGGGTGAGGCCGCCGATATGCGGGGTGAGGATGGTGTTGTCATGGGCAAAGAGCGGGTTTGAGGTTGGCGGCGGTTCTGCTTCGAAAACGTCGACGCCGGCGGCGTAAATATGACCCGCGCTAAGGGCATCGCTGAGCGCCTGGCCGTCGACCACCGGGCCGCGCGAGGTGTTGACCAGAAGGGCGCCCTGTTTCATGCGCTGAAGCGCCGCGGCGTCGATCATGTGACGGGTTTCGTCGTTCAAGGGCGTGTGCAAGGTGATGATGTCGGCTTGGCCAAGCGCTTTATTGAAATCGGGCGCGGGCGTAAAACCGGCATCGGTGATCAGGTTTTGCGGAATATAGGGATCGCACACGGTGACGTTCATGCCGAAAGCGTGGCAGCGCGGCGCCACCAGTTTGCCGATGCGGCCGAAGCCGACGACCAGCAAAGTTTTCTCATATAATTCTATCGTGCGCGCCTCTTCGCGCGCCTGCCACCAATCGCCGGCGCGCACCGACTTGTCATAGCCGAGGCCCTGCTTGGCGGCAGCCAGCATCAGGTAAAGCGCAAGCTCGGCCACGGTGATTGAATTGGCATTGCCGATGGTGGCAACCGGAATGCGGCATTCGTTCGCCGCCGCGATATCGACATTGTCATAGCCGACGCCGTGGCGCGAAATCACCTTCATATTGCGCGCGGCGCGGATATCGTCGCCGTCGAGCGGCAGATAGCGCAGAATGATCGAATCCGCATCGGCCAATTCTTCTCTCAAGCGCGCCCGTTCTTCGCGCTCAAGGGTGACAATTTGCATGCCGGCGCGGCTGTTGAGGAGGTCGAGTGCGGCCGGATCGACGGCGTCGTGGATGATGACCTTGGGCATATCGGTGCTTTTTCGATTGTCTGGACGGGGTTCGCTCAGTCATTCTGTAACGAAATGCAGCGATGCGGGCAATGACATCCATCAAAAGAGGCAAATACCATGTCTGAGCATTCCAATTCCGCCGAAGCGCGCGACCTCGCCTATCACCTCCATTCCTTTACCCATCTCGAGAGCCTGGCCGAAGACGGACCGCTGGTGCTCGAAGGCGGCGAGGGCATTTACGTCACCGATAATCACGGCAAACGCTATATCGAGGGCATCTCGGGCCTGTGGAATATCGTTGTCGGCTTCGGCGAGCAGCGCATTGCCGAGGCGGCGTTCGAGCAAATGAAGAAGCTGCCCGCCTACCACACATTTTTCGGCCGCACCGCCTCGCCGGTGATCGATCTTGCCGAGCGTTTGATCGAGCTGGCGCCGGTCGCCATGAAACGGGTGTATTTCGTCAATTCCGGCTCCGAAGCCAATGACACGGCGATCAAAATGCTGTGGATGATGAATAAGGGCGGCGGCAAGCCCGCGAAGCGCAAGATCATTTCGCGCAAGAATGCCTATCACGGCACCACGGTCGCCTCGTGCAGCCTCAACGGTAAACCCTATATCAATTGCTTTGGCCTGCCGCTCGACGAAATCCTCTATGCCGATTGCCCGCACTATTGGCGCGATGGATTAGAGGGCGAAAGCGAAGAGGAATTCTCCCAGCGCATGGCGGACAATCTCGAAACCTTAATTCAGGCCGAAGGCGCCGATACGATTGCCGGCTTCATTGCCGAGCCGGTCATGGGCGCCGGCGGTGCATTGCCGCCGCCCAAGGGCTATTTCGAAAAGATGGAAGCGGTGCTGCGCCGTCACGGCATCGCCATCATCTCAGACGAAGTGGTGTGCGGCTTTGGCCGCACCGGCAGCATGTGGGGCTGCGAGACTTATAATTTCCGTCCCGATATCATCTGCACCTCGAAATGCCTGACAGCGGGCTATTTCCCCATGGGCGCGGTGCTGATGTCGCCCGAGATCGACGCGCAATTGATGCAGGCCGCTGAGGCGCTCGGCGAATTCCCGCACGGCTTCACCACCGCCGGCCACCCGGTCGGCGCCGCGGTTGCGCTGAAAACCCTCGAACTCATAGCCGAGCCCGGCGGCATGTTCGACAATCTGTGCAAGGTCGCGCCGCACTTTCAGGCCGGCCTGCAGAAATTCGCCGATCACCCCTTGGTTGGCGAGGCGCGCGGCGTCGGCCTGATCGGCGCTCTGGAGATCGTCGCCGACAAGGCAACGAAAACGCCATTCGCCGAAGAACAGTTGATTGGCGAACAGGTGGTGCGCCTGGCGCAGAAGAATGGTCTGATCCTGCGCCCCATCGGCGAATCCATTATCTTCGCCCCGCCCTTTATTATCAGCGAATCCGAGATAGACGATATGTTTGCCCGCACCGCCAAGGTGCTGGATGAAATCGAAGCGCTTGCCGTCGCCGGCGGGTGGCGTGCAGGAGCCGCCGCAGCCGAATAGTTCTTAGCAATTGGGGGAGGAAAGAAAATGCCGGTAGGAGCCAATTTACCGAGCGTTGCCCGGGTTCTGGAAATGGCCGATTCATTCGGCATCGATATGAATGTCGAGGATGGGGCGCTTTATCGCGGCTTCATGCAAGGGGTTATCAATTCCTCGCGCCGTGTCGACGCCATGACCGAGGACAAGCCGGAAGTGAAATATCCGCGCACCACCGGCGCCCGCCCGATGCCGGAGGACAATCCCTATAACGCCTGGTATTGGCGCTCGGAAATCAAGGGCTCGGACAAGGGCATCCTGAAGGGCCTCAAGGTTGGCATCAAAGATGCGGTCTGCGTCGCCGGCCTGCCGATGATGAATGGCAGCCGCGTGTTCGAGGGCTATGTGCCCGATGTCGATGCGACCATCGTCACGCGTATCCTTGATGCCGGCGGCACCATTCTCGGCAAGACCAATTGCGAGGACATGTCCTTCTCCGGCGGCAGCCACACTTGCGCGCTCGGCCCGGTGCGCAATCCGCACAAGCCGACCCATTCGGCCGGGGGCTCGTCGGGCGGCAGCGGTGCGGCAATTGTCGCCGGCGATTGCGAGCTTACCACCGGCGGCGACCAGGGCGGCTCGATCCGCATTCCCGCTTCATGGAACGGCGTCGTCGGGCATAAGCCGACCTATGGTCTGGTGCCCTATACCGGCGCGATGATGATCGAAATGACGATGGATCATGTCGGACCGATGGCCGATAATGTGGAGAATTGCGCCCGCCTCTTGAGCGCCATGGCCGGGCCCGATCCGCTCGATCCGCGCCAACGCGGCGTCATTCCGAAAAATTACGTCAAGGATTACACCGCCGCCATCGGCAAGGGCTGCAAGGGAATCAAGATCGGCGTGCTCCAAGAAGGTTTCGGCCTGCCCGATCCGTGGGGCGAAACCGGCATGCCGGGCAGTGAGAAGGTGGTCGATCAAAAAGTGCGCAATGCTATCCAGCGTCTGAAAAAGAAAGGCGCCAGCGTCACCAAGGTCTCCAATCCGCGCCATGAAGACGCCTTTCATCTCTGGAACGTCATCATTCTCGAGGGCTCGACCGCCTTTATGTTGAAAGGCAATGGCATCGGCAGCAACTGGGCCGGTTTCTACAACAGCCAACTGCTCGACAATGTCGCCAAATCGGCCAAGTCACGCATCAACGATCTCTCGGTGGTGGCCAAACTGGTGCTGTTGGCGGGCGAATATATGCAGAATGATTATTACGGCCGCTACCATGCCAAGGCGCAGAATATCCGCGGCCAGATCACCCGCTCCTATGACGAATTGCTGGCGAAATACGATGTGCTGATCATGCCCTCGACGCCGATGCGGGCGACGAAAATCCCCGACAATGACGCGCCGACCGAAGAGCGTGTCGGTACGGCACTCAGCATGATCCAGAATACCGCCTGCATAAACCTAACCGGCCACCCGGCAATCAGCGTGCCGTGCGGCATGAGCGACGGCCTGCCGGTCGGTCTGCAAATCGTCGGCAAGCATTTCGATGACCTGACCGTGTTGCAGGTCGCCGATGCGGTTGAGAAGTGCAGTAACTGGAAAAATATGTAGTTTCGGAATCAGGAAAGCGGAACTCCCACCGGAATGCAAACAGCATTCCGGCAAGGGCGACTGCCCGCCCGAGTTAATACGAGGTAGCCAAGCGC
>CAYSDJ010000109.1:0-5645 GCA_964429775.1 uncultured Rhizobiaceae bacterium | reverse complement strand
CCGGTGCGGAACTGGAACTCGCCGCCGAGATCCTTGCCGTTGCCCTCGTGATAGCCGACGAAGGCGGCGTTGGGCTGGATCACCACGCGGCGGCCGAGATAGATATCCATGCCGAGCCCGGCATAGCCGTAGATCGCCTCGTCGGTGGTGCCGGCCAGGCCGATGAAGGGCAGGATTTTCCAGAAGCGCATGTCGGAACGGTACTCGACGCGGAATTCGGCCGCCGTCTGATCGTCATTGACGTCATAGCCGCCGGCGCTGAAGGCGAAGAAATCGGGCTCATCGGCATGCGCTGGCGTGCCGCCCCAAAGAGACACGCCGATGGCAAGCCCCAATGCCACGGCCAGACCGGCCTTCAATGATTTTTTCACAACGTCCAACTCCCACCTTTTCGCGCAGTGTACGGGTTGGCGCGGCCGGGGCCAATAATTTCCCGCCCGCCATATTCATGCCATGGAAGCTGCTATAATCGCGCGCCATGCCACGCCTGTTCGCCCTTCTCCTTGTCCTGCTGTTAATGCCGCCGGCGCTGCTCCGGGCCGAAGCGCCCGGGCCCGATTTCTCACCATTGGCCAGAGGCGAAAGCGGGCTGGCGGTGGAGGTGGTCGATGGCGATACGTTGCTCTTGGAAAGCGGCACGGAAATTCGCCTGGTCGGTATCCAGGCGCCGAAGCTGCCCTTGGGCCGGCGCGGCTTCGAGGCCTGGCCACTGGCCGAAGAGGCCAAGCAAGCGCTCGAAGCGATGACGTTCGGGCGCGAGCTGACACTTTATTATGGCGGCCGCAAGAAAGACCGTTATGGCCGCATGCTGGCCCATCTGGTGCGGGATGACGGCCTCTGGATTCAAGGCGCGCTGCTCGAAGGCGGCATGGCACGGGTCTACAGCTTCCGCGACAATCGCAGCCTGATCGGCGACATGCTGGCGCGCGAGCGTCGCGCCCGCCTGGCCGCGCGCGGTATCTGGGCCCATCCCTATTATGGCGTGCGCACGCCGGAGGAGGCGGAAGATCATGTCGGCAGTTTTCAGCTCGTCGAGGGGCGGGTGGTCGATGCGGCGATCGTCAAGCGGCGCGGCTATATTAACTTCGGGCCGGACTGGAAGAGCGATTTCACCATCGCCATTAGCCCTCGGGATCGCAAGCAGTTCGGCGAAGGCGGCGAAGATATTCTGGCCTACAAAGGCCGCATCGTGCGCGTGCGCGGCTGGATAAAATCCTATAATGGGGCGATGATAGAGGCCACCCATCCGGAGCAGATCGAGGTGTTCGAGTGAACAGGCGCTTTCTACTTTCTCTCACGCTGCTCGCCGCACTGGCGCTCGGTGGTGCCACGCTCTCGGGCTGCACGACAAACCCGGCGACCGGCGAGCAGAGCTTCACCGCCTTCATGTCGCCCTCCGAGGAGCGCGCCGTCGGCGCCAAGGAGCATCCCAAGCTGGTCAAGGCGTTCGGCGGCGAATACAAGGATGCGGCGCTGGCGAATTATCTGAAAAGCCTCGGCGCGCTTTTGCAAAGCACTTCCGAGCAGCCCACGCCGCCTTTTACCTTCACCCTCCTCGACAGTCCGGTGATCAACGCCTTCGCCGTGCCGGGCGGCTATGTCTATATCACCCGCGGGCTGATGGCGCTCGCCAATGACGAGGCCGAGCTTGCCGGCGTGGTGGCGCATGAGATCGGCCATGTCACGGCGCGCCACACGGCCGAGCGCGTCAGCCGCGGCATGCTCGCCAATATCGGTGCGGCGCTGCTTGGCGCTGTGGTCGGCCAGCCCGTGGTGAGCAATGCCGCGCGCCTCGCCGCCGGGGCCTATATCCAGGGCTATTCGCGCGATCAGGAATTCGAGGCCGATCAGCTCGGCGTGCGCTATCTCGCCCGCGCCGGTTTCGATCCGCAGGCGATGGCGACCTTCCTCGGCGATATGGGGGCGGAGCATCAGCTCGCCCTGAAGATCGCCGGCGAGGAAGGGCGCGATGCCGCCGGCGGCCTGTTCTCGAGCCATCCGCGCACCGCCGCCAGGGTCGAGAAGGCGGCGGCCAGTGCCCGGGCCGGGGCCGGCACCAGCCTGGCGCGCGACCGCGATATCTATCTCAATCAGATCGACGGCATGATCTATGGCGATTCGCCCGAGCAGGGCTTTATCCGCGGGCGCGAATTCGATCATGGCGGGCTCAAATTCCGCTTCACCGCGCCGCCCGGTTTTCACCTGCAGAATAGCGCGGCGGCGGTGTTCGGCGAGCATTCCGGCGGCGCGCTGCTGCGCTTTGACGGCGATCAGGCGGACGATGCGTCGCGGAGCATGAAGTTTTATCTCACGCGCGAATGGGCGGCCAGTCTGAGGTTTGCCGGCGTCGAGAGCATCACCATCAACGGCATGGAGGCGGCGACCGGCAGCAGCACGATCTCGACCGACAATGGCCGGCGCGATGTGCGCCTCGTCGCCATCCGCTTCGCCCGCGATCAGATTTTCCGCTTCCTGTTCATCACACCGACCAATCAAACCGCGCGCTTCGATGAGGATTTCCGCCGCACCACCTTCAGCTTCCGCCGCCTGAGCGACGGAGAGGCGGGGGCGTTGAAACCGCGCCGCCTGCGCGTTGTCACCGTGCGTGCCGGGGATACGACGGAGACCATGGCCGGGCGCATGGCGTTCGATGATTTTCAGCTCGAGCGCTTCCGCGTCCTCAACGGCCTCAAGCCGGGGCAAGGATTGGTGCCGGGCGAGCGGGTCAAGATCGTGAGCGAGTAATTCTCTCTATCTATTCGAGTATCAAATCGCCCGGGCGTTCGACTTGACTGGCCATCAGCGCGCGCAGTTTTTCCAGCGCCTTATGCTCGATCTGGCGCACCCGCTCCTTGCTGATGCCGAAATCGCGGCCGAGCTCGGCCAGGGTGATGCCGTCGTCGCTGAGGCGGCGCTTGCCGATGATGATGCGCTCGCGTTCCGAAAGTTCGTGCAGCGCTTCGTAAAGCCAGGCCGAGCGGCTGCGACTGTCTTGGTGTTGAAAAACGATATCTTCCGGCAGGGGCCGCGTATCGGCGATAAAGTCCTGCCACTCATGCTCGCCATTTTCGCCGACCGGTGCGTTGAGAGATTGATCGCTTGCCGCGAGGCGGCCTTCCATCATCTCAACATCGGAGAGGCGGACTTTCAGCTCTTGGGCAATATGTTCGCGGCCTTCGCGCGCCAGCGGCCCGTCGGCGGCGCCGATTTTCGCGCGCAGGCGGCGAAAATTGAAAAACAGCGATTTCTGCGACGCCGTGGTGCCGGTGCGCACGATCGACCAGTTGCGCAACACGAAATCCTGCATGGCCGAGCGAATCCACCAGCTCGCATAGGTCGAGAAGCGAACGCCGCGCTCGGGCTCGAAGCGCGCCGCCGCCTGCAACAGGCCAACACTGCCCTCCTGAATGAGATCGGCGATCGGCAGGCCGTAATTGCGGAAACGTGTCGCCGTGCTGATCACCAGGCGGGTATAGGCGGTGATGATCTCGTGCAGCGCCGTCTCGTCTTTCTCGTCGCGCCACCGCGTTGCCAATTCAAGCTCATATTCGCGCGTCAACAGCGGCGCGTTGATCGAATCCCTGAAGAATCGCCGCTCGGCGCTGTGGCTGTAATATCGGCTGTCGTAGCTGGCCATAATTTATGTGTCGATCAGGTTGCGGTGCCTTTAGAGGCGCCTGGGTGTAGTTAGTAATTAGAATTATTAAAAACTATATCGCTGATTTTTGCGCCATTCAACGATGTTTTATTAATTTATGTTCACAGTTTCGTCAGGGAAATAGAAATAGGAGGATATATAGGCGCGTAATGCGCGTAAATTCACTCACCGAGCATGAGTTGACCGCTATCGATTGAGAGCCGTATTTAAGATCGTCATTGAGGCTGGTCTCGGTGCCGCCTAGGATTGTACCAGGGTTTGATATGCGCATTGTTGTTCTCGGAGAGGCGCCATGGCGGTAAACGGCATTCCGGTTGTGACGGTGGAAGCGTTGGCGGCGCGCGTGGCCGATGGCGCCATGGTGGCTGTGCCGCCGGATTATTCCTTCGTTGCCATGGCCGCGACGCGCGCCCTGATAAAGCGCGGCGCGCGCGATCTGCATCTGCTGGCGGTACCGCAAAGCGGCATCCAGGCCGATATGCTGATCGGTGCCGGCTGCGTTTCCGTGGTCGAGACGGCGGCGGTCAGCCTGGGCGAACTCGGCTCGGCGCCACGTTTCATTGCGGCGCTTAAATCCGGTGATCTCGCCATTCGCGATTCGACCTGCCCGGCCATTCATGCCGGCCTGCAGGCGAGCGAGAAGGGCCTGCCTTTTATGCCGCTTCGAGGCCTGATCGGCAGCGATCTCCTGAAGGTGCGCGAGGATTGGAAAGTGAGCCAAAATCCGTTCGAGCAGGGCGATCAAATCGTCGTTCTGCCGGCAATCCAGCCGGATGTCGCGCTTTTTCACGCGCCGTTCGCCGACCGCAACGGCAATGTCTGGGTCGGCCGGCGGCGCGAGCTTGTCACCATGGCCCATGCGGCGCGCCACACGATGGTGACGGTTGAGGAAATCCGCGACATTAACCTAATGGAAGACGAGCCCTTGGCCGGCGGCTCGATCCCGGCGCTCTATGTATCCGCTATTGCCGAGGCGCCGAACGGCGCCTGGCCGCTTGGCCTGGCGGGCGCCTATGCGCCGGACAGCGCCCATCTCGCGCTTTACGCCAAAGAGGCGCGCAGCACAGATGGCTTTCAGGGCTATCTCGCCGAGCATGGCGCATGAGCGCGTCCGAGACCGAGACTGAGCACAGCAAGACCGAACTCCTCATCGCCGTCATCGCCCGCATGCTGGATGGTCTCGGCCATGTGGCGGTGGGTGCGTCATCGCCGATCCCGGGCGCGGCTGCCTTGCTGGCCCGCGCGCGGGCGAAAGATCTCTATCGTGTCAGCGTGCTTTCGAGCCAGCGCCACAATGATTTTACCGACGGCGCGCGCGAGCTGTTCGATTGCGCCGCGCAAGGCCGCATCGATGCCTTTTTCCTCGGCGGCGGCCAGATCGACGGCCAGGCCAACGTCAATTTGGTCGGCCTCGGGCCGTATCCCGATCTTGACCTGCGCTTCCCCGGCACTTATGGCTCCGCCTATCTCTACTTCCTTATTCCGCGCGTGATCCTCTTCCGCCAGGAACATAGCCGCCGCGTGCTGGTGCCGAAGGTCGATTTCATCTCCGCGCCCGGCACCAGCCCGCCCGGCCTCTACCGCCCCGGCGGCCCCCATGCGCTGGTGACCGAGCGCTGCGTATTCTCGTTCGACCACGCGGCGGCGTGCTTTCGCTTGGAGAGCGTCCACGCAGGGGATACGGTCGAGAGCGTGATTGGGAATACCGGCTTCGAGTTCGATTGCCCGGCCAAGGTGCCGGAAACGCCGCCGCCGTCGGCCGAGACATTGGCGCTGATCCGCGGCGTTGTCGGCGCCGATATTGCCGAGGTCTATCCCAAATTCGCGCGCCAGGTGTTGGGTATCGGCTAATCCAGTTAACCGATACTCAACGACCGTTGTCAGCGGCAAAACGGACTCAAATTCTGGCTGACTCTGACAGCTGCTTTTGATCCAGGCTGTTTCAAAACGCGCGCTGTTTTTTCCTTATGACGTCCTGTCGGTGTGG
>CAYSDJ010000108.1:0-5715 GCA_964429775.1 uncultured Rhizobiaceae bacterium | reverse complement strand
ACTATAAGCCGACATCGCAAAGCCGCCTGAAATCGAGTTTTGCAACAGAATTGAGCGGAAAGCAGACATTGATAGGCCGAAATCATATAGGGGGATGGCTGATCTTACATAGGCCTCTGGGCCATATCTGTTTACCCCATGTTTTTAATGACGGGGGGAGTGCAATTTCAGAGCAACAACACCCTACGGGTGTGCATCAAGGGTGAGTCCCTCCCCCTTAACGAACCCCCTGGCCAACCTTCCGTTGGATCGCTTGCCGAAAGAAGAAGATCGCTCGCCGCTCGGCAGCCCTGCACGCCTTGAAGTAAGGCACGCAGGGCTTTTCAGTGTTTCGGAGCCGCCGCCGCGTAAAGGGTTCGCTTCGCCCGTGCTCGCCATGCTCACTACGTTGCGCGTGGCTCTGCGCGGCCCTTGACCCGGACGTCATTGAGAATCGCTGGCGACGTTGAAGAGATTATTCATAACGAAAAAGAGCAGCGGGAAGACCTGGGTTTCCTCACCTAATTACCGACGTTGTCGTGTGCATACAGTGTGCATCACTAAATTCAAATCAGTGATAAGTTGTCTAACCTATTGAAATAATTGGTCGGAGTGAGAGGATTTGAACCTCCGGCCCCTGCCTCCCGAAGACAGTGCTCTACCAGGCTGAGCTACACTCCGATACTGAAATCAAAATATTTGCGGGCGGCGGCTTTATAGCGCTATCGCGGGCGCGCGGCAAGCGGGCGTCGCGGAGGCGCCGCGCAGCTCAGAATTCGTGGCCGCGCAGCCAATCCGCATAGGCCTCTACGCCGGCTTCGAGCGGCCATTTGGGCTGCCAGGCGAGAATATCGCGCGCCGCACTGATATCCATCGGCGCGTGGTGCAGATCGGCGCCCTCGCTGCCCTGATTGACGATATCGGCGGCCGGCAACGCCGCTTGCACGGCGGCGATGATATCTTCGAAGCTCGAACGGCCGCCGCCGGTGATGTTAAAGGCGCGCGCGCTGAGCTCCGCGCTGTCATAGCCAGCGATGCAGGCATCGACGACATCCTCGATATAGACATATTGACGGGCAAAATCAGGGCCGAAGGCGTGCCGGCTCGGGCGGCCCTCAAGCGCATCGCGAATGAGCTCGCGGATCAGGCAATCGGTGCGCCGGCGCGGGCCATAGACCCACGAGAAGCGCAGCGCCACCGTGCCGAGGCCGTGCTGGGCAGCATAGGCGCGCGCCATGATATCGCCGGCGGCCTTGGTCGCGCCGTAGATATCGACGGCATTCAAGGCCGTCTCCTCTGTACAAATTTTCAGGCCCTTGGGATGGTCGCCATAAGCCGAGGTCGAGGAGCAATAGACAACGCGGCGCAGACCCCGCTGGCGCGCCGCCTCGAATATATTGGCGCTGCCCATGATATTGGACTGAACGATCGCGCGCGGATTGTCCAACAGCAGCATCGGCCCCGAAACGGCGCCGCAATGGATAATGCCCTCAACACCTTGGTCGAGCGCCTGATAGAGCTTATGCACATCGCCGAGATCGGCGGCGATGAAGGGAAAATCATGTGCCTCGGCCGGCGCCAGCTGATCCATGCCGATCACGGCACGTCCGCCGGCCTGCAGGCGCGCCGCCAGGGTGAAGCCGATCAGGCCGGCAGCACCCGTGACGAGAATTTTGCCGTCGCTCATAGAGGGGGTCCGCTCAGTGGGCGCGGCGGATGCAGAAATCGACCACGTCGCGCAGGGATTTCTTGGCCGCGCCGTCGGGGAATATGGCGAGCGAATCGCGCGCCATGGCGCCGTAATGCCGGGCCCGCTCCAATGTATCCCCAATAGCTCCGTGACGTTCCATCAATGCCACGGCATGCTCGAAATCACCTTCTGATTGCTCGCCCTCTTCCATCGTGCGGCGCCAGAAATTGCGTTCTTCCTCCTCGCCGCGGCGGAACGACAGCACCACCGGGAGCGTAATCTTGCCCTCGCGGAAATCATCGCCGATGGCTTTGCCAAGCGTCGCCTCGCGGGCCGAATAATCGAGCGCGTCATCGACGAGCTGATAGGCGATGCCGAGATTGAGGCCGTAATTTACCAGCCCCTCCTCCTCAACCGCCGGGCGCTCGGCTACGACAGCGCCGAACTGGCAGGCGGCGGCAAAGAGGGTTGCGGTCTTGGAGGTAATGACATCGAGATAGGCCGCCTCGGAGGTCTCGGTATCGTTCGACGTCATAAGCTGCATCACCTCGCCCTCGGCCAGCACGGCAGAGGTATTGGCAAGGATACCGAGCACCTTGAGCGAACCATCGGCGACGGAGAGCTGGAAAGCGCGCGAGAAGAGAAAATCGCCGACCAATACGCTCGGCTTGTTGCCCCACACCGCATTCGCCGTCGCACTGCCGCGTCTGAGATCGCTCTCATCGACGACATCGTCATGCAGAAGCGTGGCGGTGTGAATAAATTCGATGCAGGCGGCAAGGCTGATCTGGCGCCTTCCCGAATAGCCGCACATTCGCGCCGAAGCGAGGGTCAGCATGGGGCGCAGACGTTTGCCGCCCGAGGCAATGATATGGCCGGCGAGTGTCGGGATCAGCGTCACATCGCTGTTCATATGCTCGAGAATGACGCGGTTGACCTCGCGCAAATCCTCGGCAACGAGAGACTGTAAATTGTCCAGCGTCGCCTCTTCCTTGGGCGCCGCCGGCGTCTCCTGATCGAGATGAATGACTTTTCCCAAGATTTCCTCTTCTTGACGCCGCGCGCGTGAGCGGCAAGCATGGTTTTTTCGAGCCGATGCAACATATTAATAACGCTTGGGAACGGCTTTGCACCCCTTATTTGCAGGTGTGCGACCTGACCCCGGTGTTTGACGGAAGTACCGTGGTGGAACTTTTGCGACTAAACGATCCGGTCAAGCTGTCTTTTTTGGAGGCCTTGTTGCGCGATGGCGGCATTGAAAGTTACGTGCTTGATCTGCATATGAGCGTGCTCGAAGGCAGCGCCTCGGCCATTCCGCGCCGTCTCATGGTGGCCGATGACGATGCCGAGCGGGCGCGCTTTATATTGCGCCAGGCGGAGGAACTCGATGGCCCTCTCTGACAATGTCACCGAAGACGCCCTCTTGGGCGGCCAGATCACCTTGCGCCAACATGCCGCAGGCTACCGCGTCGCCATCGACCCGGTATTGCTCGCCGCAAGCGTGCCGGCGGGCGAGAGCGATACCGTGCTCGATGTCGGCACCGGCGTCGGCGCGGCGATGCTGTGTTTGGCAAGGCGCGTCGAGGGCGCCAAGATCACCGGTGTCGAAGTGCAGCGCGATCTGGTTCATCTCGCGGTCGAAAATATCGCCGAGAACGGCCTCGGTGAGCGCATCGAGGCCATGGTCGGCGATTTGCAGCGCCCACCGCCGCGCCTGGTGCCGCGCAGTTTCGACCATGTCATGGCCAACCCGCCCTATTTCGAGGCCGGGCGGGTGCGCGCGTCGGGCAAGGACGAAAAAGCGACGGCCAATATCGAAGGCGCCGGCGGGCTCGGCGCCTGGGTCGATTATTGCCTCTCGATGGTCCGGCCCGGCGGCACCGTCAGCATGATCCACCGCACCGACCGCCTGGCCGAACTCCTGGCGCTGCTGGGAGACAAGGCCGGCGATGTGGTGATTTTTCCCCTGTGGCCGCGCAATCCGTTCGACCTGGAAGAGGACGCGGGAGATCAGGCGCCGATCACCGCCAAGCGGGTGATCGTCCAGGCGTTGGCCGGCAGCAAGGGGCCGCTGCGCATGTCGGCCGGGCTGGTGCTGCACAAGGACAATGGCGATAATACGCCGGCCGCCGACGCCATCCTGCGCCACGGCAGCGCACTAATATTGTAGAAATTATAGAGAGCAGTACCGCATGACTTCGCGCCTGATCGCCCGCCTGACCTTCCGCCGCCCGCCGCCGGTGGTCGGTGTCATTCGTTTGAGCGGCGTTATCGGCCAGGGTGGGCTGTTGCGCGGCGGTCTTAATCTCGAAACCATCGCGCCCTCGCTCGAGCGTGCCTTCCGCCTGCCCGGCTTGGAGGCAATCGCCCTTTCGATCAACTCGCCGGGCGGCTCGCCGGCCCAATCGGCGCTGATCCAGCACCGTATCCGCGATCTGGCGATGGAAAAGGAAGTGCCGGTGATGGCCTTCGTCGAGGATGTCGCGGCCTCGGGCGGCTATTGGTTGGCCTGCGCGGCGGATGAAATCTTCGTCAATGACAATTCGATCCTCGGCAGCATCGGCGTGATCTCGGCCGGCTTCGGCTTTACCGATGCAATCGAAAAACTCGGCATCGAGCGCCGCCTCCATACCCAGGGCAGCAAAAAGTCCCTGTTGGACCCGTTCAAGCCGGAACGGCAAGAGGATGTCGCGCGGCTGGAGGATGTGCAGCGCCAGATTCACGACAATTTCAAGGAATTGGTGCGCACCCGGCGCGGCCAGCGCCTCAGCCTCGACGAAGAAGAGCTGTTTAGCGGTGATTTCTGGCTCGGCAAGCGCGCGGTCGAGATCGGGCTGGCTGATGGCATCGGCGATATGCGCACGATCTTGCGCGAACGCTATGGCAAAAAGGTGCGCATGCGCACCATCGGGCGGCGCCCAGGCTGGCTGCGCCGGCGCTTCGGCTTTGGCGGCGGAGCGGAATTTGGCGCGCCGTTTTTGCCCGAAAGCGGCGGCGGACTGCTTGATAATGTCGTCGCAGCAGTGGAAGCACGCGCCTGGTGGAGCCGATTCGGCCTCTAAATCCTATCAACAAGGCTTGACCCGGAGCCCGGCAAGCCTCAAATTACTATTTGAACTCGGTCGGGGGATGATCGGATTTGGCGTTAACCATCAATTGGTTGGGCCATTTTCTGCATTTTCTTGCTCCGCCGGTAAAGGAGGAATGCATGTTTAGTCCAATGAAGCTCATCATCCTGATCGCTGTGATCGCCGTCGTGTGGTACGGCTTTAAGGCGATGGGCCGGATGAAAGCCAAAGCGGCGGCGAAGCTCGACGAAAACAACGATCAGGACAATATCGAGGGTCGCAACTAACCAACGATGGGTTTCAGTCTCCCGAAACTCCTTATCCTGATCGCGGTCATCGCGATCGTCTGGTACGGCTTCAAAACAATGGGCCGGATCAATCGAAATCGCCAAAAAGAGTCAGACCAGGCGGCAGGGAAGGAAACTTCCAAAATCACCGCCAAAGACATGGTGCAGTGCCCCAAATGCAACGCCTACTGCGCCTCGCTCGACACCCACACCTGCGACAGTTAGGCCGAACTTAGTGGCCCCGTAACGCTTGACCGTTGACCGCCGCCCGCGCGGTCGCTAATGGTTTGATTCTGATGGACGCAGACCGGCAATCCCGCACTTCTTTCCAATCCTTGATCCTTGAGCTGCAGCGCTTTTGGGCCGAGCAAGGCTGCGTCATTTTACAGCCCTATGATCTCGAAGTCGGCGCCGGCACCTTCCATCCGGCAACGACGCTCCGGAGTCTTGGGAAAAAGCCGTGGCGTGCCGCCTATGTCCAGCCCTCGCGCCGGCCGACCGATGGCCGTTACGGCGAAAATCCCAACCGCCTCCAGCATTACTACCAATTCCAGGTCATCCTGAAGCCATCGCCCTTGGACGTGCAGGAACTTTATCTCGAATCCCTCGCGCGTCTCGGCATCGATGCGCGGGCGCACGATATCCGCTTCGTCGAGGATGACTGGGAAAGCCCGACGCTCGGCGCCTGGGG
>CAYSDJ010000107.1:0-5974 GCA_964429775.1 uncultured Rhizobiaceae bacterium | reverse complement strand
CGTAACGACCGGTCTGCGCAACCGCTTCCTGCATACCCTTTTGATGGGTCTGCGTAACCGGCACCTCAATCAGCTCCACGTCGAAGCCGGTCAAAGCCTTCCACTCGGCCGAAAACGGCGACATGTTACCGCCGGAGCCCGACGGATGCATGATCGAGATGGTTTTCTTCTTGGCGCCGGCATACATCGCCTTGGCCGCATTCACGGCACGATCTTCCGGCGTCGCGCCTTCCGCCGCCCAAGCGCGCTTCACGCTGAGCGGGGCTTTCTTCATAATCATGGAAATGGCGGTGGCGCTCAAGCCAAGGCCCGCCATGCCTTTCATCAAATCACGGCGCGATACCTTGTAATCGCGCGACATGTGCATGCCCCAAAGGCGATAAAGCTCCTTCAGGGTTCTTTGTTTTTTATCATCGAGTGACATATTCATTACTCCCTTTAGCTCAGGCGGCCCGCGCCGCTTCCCTGCGTCCGGGCCACCGGCAATATCCAATTGATCCCGCCGCTCCATTGCCAACACACAATTGAGGCAATTTCGCGGCGACCGAATTCTTCCAGACGCGGGAGGACCATAGCGGCGCACCTTTGCGCCTGTAAAGCCAGAAATGTACCTAAATCATTAATATTCCTGATTTCCGGGTCGGACAGGCCGCTCAGAAATCATTTTTTTTCAGATAACCCTATTGTTTTACCGCTTTATGGCTCCGAGCGTGAAACCGCGTGCCAGATGTTTGTGAATCAGCAAGCCGGCAATAACGATCGGTATAGCCGCGACCGTCGCCAGCGCCGCCTGGATTCCGAACGCCCCGTTATAGAAATTAATATTAACCGGCACGGTGATTACCGTCTTTTCGGAAAGCACCATGGCGAGCAGAAATTCACTCCAATTAAGAATAAAGATAAACAGCCCCGTGGCGATTACCCCTCCTTTCATCAACGGCAGGGTAACGCGGATATGCGCCGCCCAACGCGACATCCCATCCATCATCGCCGCTTCCTCAATCTCCGCCGGAATCTCATCGACGAAGCTCTTCAGCATCCAAAAGGCGAAAGGCGCGGTAAACACAACATAAGCGAGTATCAGCCCGATATAGGTGTCGCGCATGCCAAGCAGGCCGAACAGGATCAGGAACGGAATGGCAATCACCACGGTCGGAATGCCGCGCACCGAAAGAATGGCAAGCGCCATCGTATGGCCGCCGGCGCGGTAGCGCGAAAACCCGATCGCCGCCATGCCACCGATAATGAGCGAAATCAATGTAGCGATGCTTGAGACGACGAGCGAATTGAACATGGCGATCCAGGACGCGCCGTTGCCCGTCATATAGGTACCCTTGAATTCGACCACCAGCGGGGCGTAATTCGCCCATGTTGCATTTTCCGAAATCCACACCGGCGTCGGCGCCGCCCATTCAAGGGTCGGCTTGAAGGATGTCGAAATCATCCAGAAAATCGGAAAAAGAGCGAAAAGAAGGCCGGCCACAAGAGCCAAAAAGTGGGGCCAGCGAAAGGGTTTGTGCAGCATCTATGTCGCTTTTGCGTTTGCGGCCGCATTAATAGTTGCACCGCTTTTGCGCTTGTCATTGTCTCGGAACGGGGCGACACCATAGAGTGATGTCGCACGGAAAGAAAACGAAATCGGGAGCGCAGGCCATGGCCGGTGATTATGAGACCATTATATACCAAAAACAGGGTGCACGCGCGCGCATCACCTTCAACCGACCGGACATATTGAATGCCGTCGCCATGACCGGCGCGCACGAGGTTGATGCGCTGGCGGCCGAGATTGCCGAAGATGACGAGATCCGCATCGTCACCATCAACGGCACGGGACGCGCCTTTTCCACCGGCATCGACCTCAAGGATCTCGCCGCCGGATTAATCGACAACAGCTATTTCGACCTTTGGGACCGGGCCCTCAGGCGCTTCGAGACCATGGACAAGCTGGTGCTTTGCCTCATTCACGGCTATGCGCTCGGCGGCGGCTTGCAGCTCGCGCTCGCATCCGACATTCGCGTCTCCACGCCGTCGGCCAAGCTCGGCCTGCCGGCGATCAAGGAAGGCCTGATACCGGGCCTCGGCACGCTGCGTCTCGCGCGCTATATCGGCCTCGGCCGGGCCAAGCGGCTGATCATCACCGGCGAAATGATCGATGCCGCCGAGGGAGAGCGCATCGGCATGATCGACTATCTCGTTGCCGAGGACAGCGCCGAAGCCGAATTCGAGGAAATTGTCACCCGCGTTGCGGCGGTAAACTCAAAAGGCTGCCGGCTCTCCAAGGAAATGCTGAACAGCTGCTACGACCTCGATTTCGAGACATTCTTTTCGCTCTACAAGGAGCGCCAGTACCGCGCCACGAGTTCGGATGATTTCCGCGAAGCCATGACGGCCTATAATGAAAAGCGCCTGCCCAACTGGTCATGATGGAAACGGGAGGCCCACAGTGACTGCAATTGATTTTCGTACGGCGCCCGAGCGCTACCGCCATTGGCAGCTTGCCATCGAGGGGCCGGTTGCGACCCTGGCCCTCGACGTGGATGCCGAAGGCGGTCTCGCGCCGGGCTATGAGCTGAAACTCAATTCCTACGATCTCGGCGTCGATATCGAGCTTAACGACGTCATCCAGCGCCTGCGTTTTGAGCATCCGGAGGTGCATGCGGTGATCATCACTTCGGCCAAGGAGCGGGTATTTTGCGCCGGCGCCAATATCGGCATGCTGAGCACTGCCAGCCACGCGCATAAGGTCAATTTCTGCAAATTCACCAATGAAACCCGCCTCGCCCTGGAAGATGCCAGCGACCATTCGGGGCAGAAATATCTTTGCGCCATCAATGGCCCGTGCGCCGGCGGCGGTTATGAGTTGGCGCTTGCCGCCGATCAGCTGGTCCTTCTCGACGACGGCGCCTCCGCCGTGTCCCTGCCGGAAATTCCCCTCCTCGCCGTGTTGCCCGGTACCGGCGGCCTGACCCGCCTGGTCGACAAGCGCCATGTCCGGCGCGACCGCGCCGATTTCTTCTGTACCGTCGAGGAAGGCGTGCGCGGCAAGCGTGCGCTCGACTGGCACTTGGTCGACGCGGTGGTACCGCGCTCCAAATGGCAGGCGGACGTCGCGTCGCGCGCCGCCGAACTCGCCGCCGGATCAGACCGCCCGGCCGATGCCAAAGGCATCGCCCTCACGCCGCTTGAACGCAGCATGCAAGGCGGGCGAATCGAATATGCGCATGTGAGCTGCGCGCTTGACCGGGAATTGCGCCTTGCCAATATCACCGTCCGCGCACCGGCCGAAGCGCCACCATCGGACCTGGCCGCGATACACGAGGAAGGGGCGGCCTATTGGCCGCTCGCCATGGCGCGCGAGTTGGAGGATTTGATATTCCATCTGCGCTTCAATGAATATGAGATCGGCACCTGGGTGATACGCACCGAAGGCGTGGCAGAGCATGTTGGCGCAGCAGATGCAGCCCTTGCCGCACATGCCGACGATTGGCTGGTGCGCGAGATCAGCCTTTATTTGAAACGCACCCTGAAGCGCCTCGACCTCTCGGCGCGCTCGATCTTTGCTTTCATCGAGCCTGGCTCCTGTTTCACTGGCACTCTCCTGGAACTGGCCCTCGCCGCCGACCGCTCTTATATGCTGGACGGCACTTTCGAAGGCGGCAACCAGGAAGCGGCGACCATCTGCATGACGGCCGCCAATAACGGCCCCTATCCCATGGCCAACGGCCTGAGCCGCCTGCAAAGCCGTTTTATGGGCGATGCCGAGGGCTTGGCGAATGCTGTGGATGAAATCGGCCGGCAGCTCGATGCGCTTGAGGCTGAGGAACTCGGCCTCGTCACCTTCGCGCCTGACGATATAGACTGGGAGGATGAAACGCGTATCGCCATTGAGGAGCGCGCCGCCTTCTCGCCCGATGCACTTACCGGCATGGAGGCGTCGCTCCGCTTCGCCGGCCCGGAGACCATGGAAAGTAAAATCTTCAGCCGGCTGACAGCTTGGCAAAATTGGATTTTCCAGCGCCCCAATGCGGTGGGAGAAGACGGCACGCTTAAACTATACGGCAGCGGCAAACGCCCGCGCTTCGACAAGGAACGGGTCTGATCATGGCAATCGATTACAATGAACGCATTCCCAACAATGTGGATTTGGCCGATAACCGGCGGCTGCAGCGCGCGCTTGAAAAATGGCAGCCCGGCTATCTCGATTGGTGGGCCGAAATGGGGCCTTCGGATTTCGCCGAGGCCGATGTTTATCTCCGCACCGCGATCTCGGTCGACAAGGATGGCTGGGCGCATTTCGGCCACGTCAAAATGCCGGACTATCGTTGGGGCATATTCCTCGCCGAGCCTGAAACCGACCGGCGCATTGCCTTTGGCGCGCATAAGGGCGAAGCGGCGTGGCAGGACGTGCCGGGCGAACACCGCGCAACGCTCAGGCGCCTGATCGTCACCCAAGGCGATACCGAGCCGGCGAGCGTCGAGCAGCAAAGGCTCCTCGGCCTGACCTGCCCATCACTCTACGACTTACGCAATCTCTTTCAGGTTAATATCGAGGAAGGCCGCCATCTTTGGGCCATGGCCTATCTGCTGCACGCCCATTTTGGCCGCGACGGACGCGAAGAAGCCGAGGCGCTTTTGGGGCGGCGTTCGGGCGATGTCGACAAGCCGCGCATTCTCGGCGCCTTCAACGAAGAGACGCCGGATTGGCTGTCGTTTTTCATGTTCACCTTCTTTACCGACCGCGACGGCAAATACCAGCTCGCCTCGCTCGCCGAATCGGCCTTCGACCCGCTCGCCCGCACCTGCCGTTTTATGCTGACCGAAGAAGCGCACCATATGTTTGTCGGCGATACCGGCATCCAGCGCGTTGTTCAGCGCAGCTGCGAATTGATGAAAGAGCATGACACGGATGATGTCGCGCCCCATGGCGGCGTCAATCTCGCCACCATCCAGCGCTATCTCAATTTTCACTTCGCCGTTTCCATCGATCTGTTCGGCTCGGAATTTTCCACCAATGCCGCCAATTATTTCACCACCGGCCTGAAGGGACGTTACCGCGAAGAAAAGATCGAAGACGACCATGTGCTGTCGGAATCGTCCTACGGCGTGGCCAAGCTTGAGGGCGACGCCATTGTCGAGAGCGACGAGGCGGCGCTTACCGTCATCAACGAGCGCCTGCGCGACGATTATGTCGAGGATTGCGAAAAAGGCATGGCGCGCTGGAACCGCACCCTTATTGAACAAGGTATCGACTTTACCTTGCGTCTGCCGCACCGCGCCTTCCAGCGCGCTATCGGCCAGTTTCGCGACGCGCACTTTACCCCCGAAGGCAAGAAAATCAGCGCCGAGGAATGGACGGCACGGCAAGACGAATGGCTGCCGAGCGCGGCCGAGCGGGCGCATGTCATTTCGCTCATGCATCGCGTTGTCGAGCCCGGCAAGTTCGCCGGCTGGATCGCGCCGCCCCGGCGCGGCATCAACGGCCAGCCGCTCGATTTTGAATATGTGCATTTGAGCTGAACCATCGCCCGCACGGCGAAAGGAGAAAAATATGGCGCACTATCCCAAGCTTTTTTCCGAATGGTCGATCCGCAACTGCACAATCAAAAACCGTGTGGTCTTCCCACCGACCTGCCCGACCTGGGTATCGGACCCATGGAACGGCCTCTTCATTGACATGGCGACCGACTATTACGAAGAGCGTGCCAAGGGTGGCGTCGGCCTGATCATCATTGGCGGCACGCATGTCCATCCGAGCTCGATCATGGCGCCGCTCCTGATGCCGCAATTGTTCGACGACCGCCAGATCGAGCCGCTCTCCAAGATCGCCGATGCGGTGCACAAGCATGGCTGCAAGCTGGCGATCCAGCTTTGGCATTCCGGCGTGCGTGGTTTTCCCGGCTACAAGCAGGCGCCGGGCTACGACCCAGGCTGTTTCAAAACGCGCGCTGTTTTTTCCTTATGACGTCCTGTCGGT
>CAYSDJ010000106.1:0-6055 GCA_964429775.1 uncultured Rhizobiaceae bacterium | reverse complement strand
TAGATTGCCCGTGGGAGACCCGTCGGAAGTTGAAACACACCCTCTGCTTCAGGGGTGGTTTTGGCTTGCCGTGGCAGCCCTCTTGATAGGTTGGTGGGCACCGTTCCCCTTCATGACCGCGATGCAGCAGCGAGCCCTGGGGGTCGCAGCCTTCGCCCTGGTCAGTTGGAGTGCCCAGCCGATCCCCATCGAGATCTCCTCCCTCGCAGTTCTGTTGCTGTTACCTGCCTCCAAATTGCTCGATTTCTCCGCCACCTTTGCTCCCTTCTCGCAGCCAACCATCTGGCTCGTGTTCGCTGGAATGGTCCTAAGCCTTCTGCTGTCGGCAACTGGACTCGGCGACCGGCTCGCGTTGCGGGTTCAACCGATCATCACCGGCGGTGGGCGCTGGAGAGTTCTCATCGGACTCCACATCCTCGGCTTGGTGACGGCCTTCCTCGTGCCGTCGGGGGTGGTTCGAGTTTTGCTACTGATGCCGATCGGCATCTCTCTGACCCAAGCCATCGCACCTTCAGGGGGCGACGACGCCCGACGCTGGGGAGGCGCGATCGCTCTGTCTCTTGTCTGCGGCACGTATTTCGGCGGGTGCGGGGTCCTGACAGGATCGGTTCCCAATCTCGTCGTGACGGGGCAACTGGAGATGGCGACAGGACGCGTCGTCTTATGGGGGGAGTGGCTTCGTTGGATGTTTCCTGTGATCGGGGCAGCCCGCACCGCCCTGTGCCTGGCGGTGGTATGGCTGGTGGCGGGTCGAGGTCTATCTGAACCTGCGTCACAATCCGAAACGACCGATCAGCGCCCTCTAAATCGTGATCAACGACGAGCCCTGTTCCTGTTGCTGACCGGTGTGGGATTGTGGGCGACAGATCCGATTCACGGTCTGCCGCCAGTGTATGTGGGTCTCTTTCTGGTGCTGATGGCCATTCTCCCTGGATGGGGGCCTCTGAGTCTTGGGAGACTCAGGGAGATCAACTTCCCCCTCTATTTCTACATTGCCGCACTCTTTGGCATGGGGGCCGCACTGGATCTATCGGGGGTCAACGGGCGAGTGATCGGCAGCGTGCTGCATCTGCTGCCTGACGCTGGCGGGCACTGGCTCAGTGCCTGCTTGGCACTTACGGCGGCAGCCGTCCCCCTCGACTTCCTCATGGACATCGCCGCGGTGGGTGCCGTCGTAACCCCCTCTCTGCTGGAGGTGGGCTCTCAATACGGCCTTACCCCGATCGCCTCTGCCATGAGTGTCGCCATGGCGACCAGCCTCGTCTTTCTGCCTTATCAGGCAGCACCATTCATGGTAGCCTTGAGCTATCGGCAGGTACCGCTCCGACAGATGGTGGGAGCCATGTTCCTTCTCTCCTCCCTCTCCCTGTTTCTTCTCTGCCCGCTGAATGTCTTATACTGGCGTATAACCGGATTGGTTTGAGAGTAGCCAACCACCACCCCCCAGAGAATCAGTGGGTACTTTCTCAAAACGTTGGCATGATTCGCCTCTTGCCTTATGCTTAAATGGCTGGTCTCGACGTCACTCGTGATCACATCAATGTCCATCTTCACCTCCTGAAGAAGCCTCGCCGCAGCCGGTGTCCGACCCCGTCGCCGTCGCCAACGTCCTCGCCAGTCGCTATGCTAGCGATGCCCTGATCGGATTGTGGTCAGAGGCTGGGCGTGTACGTCTCGAACGACGCTTCTGGATTGCGGTTCTGCGAGCTCAAGCGGATCTGGGCATCCCCATTCCCGGTGAGGCCATCCAAGCCTACGAATCAGTCCTCGATCAGGTCGATCTCGAATCGATTCGTCACCGAGAAGAGCGAACGCGTCATGACGTGAAGGCTCGCATCGAGGAATTCTGCGAACTTGCCGGTTTCGAGCACGTCCACAAAGGGCTCACCAGCCGCGATCTCACGGACAATGTTGAGCAGTATCAGATCCTCGAGTCCCTGAGGTTATTGCGCCTCAAGTATGTCCGCCTTCTCGATGCGCTACGTGATCGTGCCACCGTCTGGCGTGATCTGGCCATCGTCGGCAGGACACACCACGCAGCGGCTCAACCCACGACGGTGGGCAAGCGATTGGCCATGTTCGGGCAGGAAATGGTCGAAGCCTTTGCTCGCCTTGACGATCTGATCGCTCGATACCCGCTTCGGGGCCTCAAGGGAGCCGTCGGTACGAGCCTCGACCAACTGACCCTGTTCGAGGGCGACACTGAGCGTGTCACCGAATTGCAGTCGCGGGTTCAGGAGCATCTGGGTTTCGGCCGTCAGTTGGGCGCCGTGGGTCAGATCTATCCCCGGTCCCTGGATTTCGACGTGGTCTCGTGCCTGTATCAACTGGGTGCGGGCATCTCAAACCTGGCTCGCACCGTGCGCCTCATGGCCGGGGCCGAAACCGCCACCGAGGGATTCGTACCCGGTCAGGTCGGCTCGTCGGCGATGCCGCACAAGATGAACACGCGCAGCACGGAACGCATCAACGGTCTGCAACTGATCATCGGCGGACATGTCCACATGGTCAGTGGGCTCGCAGGAGATCAATGGTTCGAGGGCGACGTCTCCTGCTCCGTTGTTCGACGTGTTGCTCTGCCCGATGCCTTTTTCGCTTTCGACGGCATGTTGGAGACCGCCCTGCATGTGGTGGACGAAATGGGTGTCTACGAGGCGGTCATCGCCAGAGAACTCGAGCGATTCCTTCCCTTTCTCGCGACCACAACCCTGTTGATGGAAGCCGTGCGAAAAGGGGCAGGGCGGGAACAGGCACACGAAGCGATCAAGGAGCACGCCGTCGCAGCTGCCCTGGCTCTGCGTCAGCAAGGCGGCGGCGAGAACGATCTCGTTGAACGGTTAGGGGCAGACGATCGCCTCCCCCTGCAGGCCACCGATATCCGCACGATCCTCGAACACTCCGAAGCCTTTGTCGGGATGGCTGGAGGTCAGGTCGATACCTTTGCGGTCGAGGTCGATGAGTTGTGTCGCCGTTTTCCAGAAGCAGCCAAGATCACCAAGGGCCGACTCCTATGACGTCGGCCAGTCTGGCACGACGTTCCGACCAACCAACCAGATCCATCCCCCTTTTCCAGGACCCAAAGATCCATGCGTTATGAACGGGTGACCCTCAAGCTCAGCGGTCAGGCGGTATCTGGCGACGAGGAATTCGGGTTCGATCACGAAGCACTTGAACACATTGCAGACGAGGTCATCGGCCTGCACAGTCGGGGTGTACAGGTTTCGGTGGTGATCGGTGGCGGCAACATCTTTCGCGGTAATCTCGGATCACTATGGGGCATCGAACGAGCCGAGGCTGACAACATCGGCATGATGGGAACCATCGTGAACAGCCTCATGTTGCGGGGCGTCATCACGGGCCGCTCGGAAGGTAACGTCGAGGTACGGGTCATGACGGCCGTCCCCGTCAACAGCGTGGCCGAGCCGTATATCCGGCTGCGTGCGGCCCATCATCTTGAAAAGGGCTACGTGGTCATCTTCGCCGGCGGCACAGGTCAGCCTTATGTCACCACCGACTACACCGCCGCTCAGCGGGCCCTGGAGACGCGCTCTGAAGCGCTCCTCTATGCAAAGAACCAGGCTCGAGGCATTTTCACTGCCGATCCTCAGGCCGACCCCCAAGCGCGGCTGTATCGCCGAATGGACTACAACACGATTCTGCGACAGAATCTGAAAGTCGTCGACTTGCCCTCCGTCATCCTGGCACGCGACAACGATCTGCCGATCCATGTGTTCGACTTTGATGAGAAGGGTACGATCCTGCGGATCTGTGACGGAGAGGACGTGGGCACTCTTGTGGGCCACGTGGACGAGGACGAACTAGAGGATGGTGAGTCGGCGTGAGTTCATCGTCGGATTCACAGATCTCCCACGAAGTGACTGACATTACATGGCATGCCAGCCAGGTCACCCGTGCGCATCGTGAGAAGCTACTCGACCAGCGGGGCGCCCTGCTCTGGCTCACGGGGCTGTCTGGATCTGGCAAGAGCACCGTCGCCTTTCGCGTCGAGCACGCGCTGATCGAACGGGGCTGCGTCGCCTACGTCCTTGACGGCGACAATGTGCGACACGGACTGAACAGCAATCTCGGTTTCTCCGCCGATGATCGGGCAGAGAACATCCGTCGCATCGGCGAGGTGGGTAAGCTGTTCGTCGATGCGGGATTGATTACCCTCAGCAGTTTGGTCAGCCCCTATCGTGCCGATCGAGATCAGGTGCGTGCCCTGCTGGCAGAGGATCAGTTTTTCGAGATTTATGTGAATACTCCACTGGAGATCTGTGAGCAGCGTGATCCGAAGGGGTTGTACAAAAGGGCTCGCGCTGGTGAGATTCCAAACTTTACCGGCATCTCCGATCCGTATGAAGAACCCCAGGCACCGGAACTGGAACTGAAAACCGACACCGTCACCATTGACGAAGCCGCCCGACAGGTCATCTGTCTGCTGGAGCAGCATGGCAAAATCAATCTTGCGAAGTAAAGGTTCACCTTGAAGGAATCACTCGTCGACGACCTGAGTTTTGGGGCAGATGGCCTCCTGCCCGCAGCGATCACCGAACACAAGACAGGGCGACTATTGGTCTTGTGCTTTGTTAACCGCGAGGCCCTGCAAGCCACCGCTCGTGAAGGCCTCGTGCATCTCTATCGCCGCTCGAAGGGGCTGGTTCAGAAAAAGGGCGTTGACTCTGGCCACGTGCAGAGGGTGCGGGAGATCCGCGTCAACTGCGAAATGAATTCGGTTGAGATCCGCGTGGACCAGGAGGTGGCGGCGTGCCACGCCGGATTCTTCGCCTGCTACTATCGTCGATGGGATGATGACACCGCGTCGTGGGAGACCATCGACGAGCGTGTCTTCGACCCCGACACCGTCTACAAATAGTCGCGCCTTGAAGGCATTTCTGAGCTACGCCTTCAGCCTGACCCTGGCGGCGATATTCATCTGCTGGGCGTTCGAGGGGATCGACCTGACCACAATATGGCAGGCGGCACGGCAGTCATCGACGGGGTGGTTGGCGATGATCGTGCTCACCACGCTATGCACCGTGGCGATCCGGGCTTGGCGTTGGGTGGTTCTTCTGAAAGGCGTCACGCGAGTTGTGACGGTGACAGATGCAACTCTCGCTTTGGCGATCTGTTACAGTGCGAACATCGTCGCCCCACGGGCCGGCGAAGCGGCTCGGGCACTGAGCCTCAAATGGCAACGTGATGTAAGCGTGAGTGCTACTCTTGGAACGGTCGTCGTCGAGCGCATTCTGGACATGGTATGGTTGATCTTCTTCGTGGGTCTGTCACTATCCGTGATTCCCAGTCGTCTCGAGACAGAGTACCCACTGCTGGTCAGTGGTTCGCTCCTCATGCTCGGCGGATGTGCCCTGCTTGTCGCGTTGTTGGCGTATGCATGCGCCACGGGCGAGAGCGGGATCGAAATCGTCGAAGTCCAACTGTCTCGTATTTCGGCGCGGATCGCTGGTCCCGCCACCGAGATCCTGCGCAAGTTTGTTGTCGGGCTGACGAGTGTGTCCGGAAAAGGCGCCTATGTGCGAATCTTCGTCAGTTCCGCCATTCTCAATGCAGGGTATGTACTCATCATATACGAGTCATTCTATGCGTTCGGTCTCCACCAGAGCCACAGCCTGGGCGCTGCGGCGGCCCTTGTCGTGATGGCGATTTCCTCGATCGGCATCGTCATTCCCGTACAAGGAGGCATCGGCGCCTATCACTTCCTCTTCGCCAACACCCTCGAAACGCTCTACAGCGTCGACGCTGCCGCAGCCCTGGCCTGTGCTACGGTTGTCCATGCGTTGGGGAACATCACATACTTGACCATCGGAGTTCCCGCGCTCTTGCTGCAGCGCTATCAATCGCGCCGAAACGCGGCTTAGCGCACTGCACTTGCGACCGCCTCAGTACTGAAGCGAGGACACCGCCTTGCTAACCATGGCAAAGGCGGCGCAGAACATTCCCACCAGCGACATGCCCACTCCGAAGCCGACGGTCAGTACCATCGCATACTGTCGCCACTGCTGTTTCCCGTACTTCTTCCAGAAGTAGAATCGAG
>CAYSDJ010000105.1:0-6475 GCA_964429775.1 uncultured Rhizobiaceae bacterium | reverse complement strand
AACCAGAAATCAAATCATGCATGCCCTGCCCGACAACGCAAAAGAATACTGCATGTGGAGTCCCCAAGATAGCACCCCAAAAAACCAAGCAGTGTGCGGCATTAGCAGATTACTAAACCAATACAATTACAAAGAAAAAGATGCTCAACAGTTGAGCGATAGGTTAGCAGCAACGCTTTACGGCAAGCTCATCGAACTTAGTTGGGATATTGTATTTGGCATGAGTCTCAAAATGGATGAAGGGTCATTTCGCTTTGAGCGAGGCCTTGTTCATTACCGCATAGCAATAGTACCAACGAGCGATGACGCCAACTCGAAACTTGGTTGGTTGGGCATCATCGATTGGTCGAACGACACAATATAGTGTAGGCAACATGAATTCCGCTGTTGGCTAAAAACGGCTATCAGACTGGAGTATAATTTACGTCCGGTGTTGGGGAATTTCAGACATCAAAATGGCATTGATAGGCCCGATCGATGGGATCAGTCCCGATTGATCTGAAACCCATTCACAGAGGCGGCGTCCCCTCCGGTTTTTGCCTTTTTATCAACGCGTTGAGCCTGTGCGACATGTAACAATTCCGCAATCAGCCCAAGCCATGCTATGCTCCCCCGCGCCAATCGCTTGCCGCGCACCACAACATGTTGTGCAAACGGCCCGATTACAAAACAATACCATTTTGGGTCTAAAGATATAGGCTAAATTATTTAAGATGCGCGTGCGGCAGGGCTGGGTACAGGGCCAGACATGCGCCTGACCCGGCGATTAATGGTCGGGGCGAGAGGATTTGAACCTCCGACCCCCTGCTCCCAAAGCAGGTGCGCTACCAGACTGCGCCACGCCCCGAATATTGGATGACAATGCGTTCGCGAACTTAACGCCGCGTTACCCCGCCGATTAATCTCCGGGGTAACACCTGGGGTAACACATTGCAAAGCCCGCTAAGCCGCACCCCAGGGCGGGGAAAGTATTACTAGCCCCCGCTCTATCCCGCAATAAGAGATCGCCACAGGGGCTAGTGGTCGTTTAGCGGTCGTTTAGTGGTCGATTAGCTGCCGTTCAGCTCTCTTTCCGCCTCGAAGGCGCCGGCGGGAAGTTCATGGGCGATGCCCTTGTGGCAGTCTATGCAGGTCTGCCCGCCGGAAATCGCTTCATCGTGGCGGACGCGCGAGCGCTTTTCCTGCACGGTGAAGTCCATGTAATCGAAATTGTGGCAGTTGCGGCATTCGCGCGAATCGTTTTCCTTCATCTCTCCCCACACTTTGGTCGCCAATTTCAGACGCTTCTCCTCGAATTTTTCGCGGCTATCGATGCTGCCGACCCAGTGATGATAGAGCTCGTTGGTCGCCTCGACCTTGCGCGCGACCTTATGAATCCAGCCCTTGGGAACATGGCAGTCGGGGCAGGTCGCGCGCACGCCGGTCCGGTTGCTGTAGTGAACCGTCTGTTTGTATTCGAGATAGACGTTGGATTCCATCTCGTGGCAGCTGATGCAAAAGGCCTCGCTGTTGGTCAGTTCCATCGACCAGTTGAACCCGCCCCAAAAGACGATGCCGGCGATGAATGCCGAAATCAAGATCGTGCCGAGGGCATAGGGCGACGGCCGCCACAGCGCGCGCCAAATACGGCGCACGAGACCGCGCACGGTTTTCTGTTCCACCTTTTCCGCATCCGGCTGTTGTTCACTCATGGCGCTATCCTTTTTTCAGGCGTATCAGCGGGCGTTGACGGCGTTGATGAAATCATTGCCAACCAGCATCGGCACATCTCTCTGGTTGACATGGCATTGGGTGCAGAACCAGCGCGAGCGCGTCACCTTGTCAAGCGCCACGCCGTTGCGGTCGGTATAGTGGGTTTCGCTGATCTTCGGCGCGCCTTCCTGCACATTGTAGGGCCAGTCATGGCAGCGCAGGCATTGGTTCACCTTGACGTTGATCTGGTACTTGTCGATCTTATGCGGGATCATCGGCGGTTGCTGGCGGTACGCCTTGTCGAAGCGGCGCCCGGCTTTCAGCGCGGCCACCGGCGGCGCCTCGTTAATCTCGTCAATCTCGATCACGCCACGCAATGACTGCACCGGGCCGCTTTCCTGCGCGTTTGCTTGGGCGCTCAGAACGGCGATCGAAAACCCCAGGGCCAAAGCCACCAACACGCTTGGCATCGCTATTTTCATGACCAGTCTCCTTTTGAAATAGATCCGTGCCTTACGCCTTCACGACCTTGCACGCGCACTTCTTGAAGTCCGTTTCCTTGGACAGCGGATCGGTGGCGTCCAGGGTGAGTTTGTTGACCAATTGGCCGGCGTCGAACCACGGGAAGAACACCAGCCCCTTCGGCGGCCGGTTGCGCCCGCGCGTCTCGATGCGGGTCAGCACTTCGCCGCGCCGGGTCGCGACCTTGACCTTGACACCGCGCTTCAGGCCGCGCGCCTTGGCATCCTCCGGGTGCATGTAGATTTTGGCGTGCGGATAGGCGCGGTGCAGTTCCGGCACGCGCTGAGTCATGCTGCCGGAGTGCCAATGCTCGAGCACCCGGCCGGTTGACAGCCAAAGATCGAATTCCGCATCCGGGCTTTCCGCCGCCGGCTCATAGGGCGCGAAGATGATGTTCGCCCTGCCGTCGGGCTTGCCGTAGAACTGCACATCCGCGCCGGCTTCGACATGCGGATCGTAACCTTCGCGGAAACGCCACAGCGTCTCCTTGCCGCCGATCACCGGCCAGCGCAATCCGGGGACATGGTGATAGGTGTCGAAGGTCGCCATTTCATGGCCCTTCTTGATGATACCGGGGGCCGAATTGAACATCCGGTATTCCTCGAAGATGCCCTTCTGGACGTAGAAGCCGAAATGTTCGGATTCGTCATTGTCGTATGTGTTGCCGGCCCCATCACGGATTTGCTCGGCAGCGAACTGGTCGACCTGGCCGTTGGCGAACAGCACGTCGAACAAGGTCTTTCCCCTATATTCCGGGGTCTGATCGATCAATTCCGCCGGCCATACTTCCTCGACCTTAAAGCGCTTGGAAAATTCCATCACTTGCCAAATATCGGATTTCGCCTCGCCCGGCGGCTTGACCTGCTGGCGCCAGAATTGGGTGCGCCGCTCGGCGTTGCCATAAGCGCCTTCCTTTTCCACCCACATGGCGGTCGGCAAGATCAGGTCGGCGGCGAGTGCGGTCACGGTCGGGTAAGGGTCGGAGACGACGATGAAATTCTCGGGGTTGCGGTAGCCCGGGAATCCCTCCTCGTTTATGTTCGGCGCGGCCTGCATATTGTTATTGCACTGCACCCAGTAGGCATTGAGCTTGCCGTCCTTGAGCATGCGGTTCTGCAACACCGCGTGGTAGCCCGGCTTGCCGGGGATGGTTCCCTTGGGCAGCTTCCAGACTTTCTCGGCGAAGTCGCGGTGCTTTTCGTTCTTGACCACCAGGTCGGCGGGCAAGCGGTGGGCGAAGGTGCCGACCTCGCGCGCGGTGCCGCAGGCCGAGGGCTGGCCGGTCAGCGAAAACGGGCTGTTGCCCGGTTCGGAAATCTTGCCCATCAGCAGATGCACGTTATAGAGCAGCCCGTTGACCCAGACGCCGCGCGTGTGCTGATTGAAACCCATGGTCCAGAAGGACGTCACTTTCCTGTCCGGGTCGGCATAGAGCTTGGCCAGACGCAGCAATTTGTCCTCCGGCACGCCAGACAGTTTCGATGTGTATTCCAGCGTGTATGCGGACACCGATTTGGCATATTCGTCGAAGCTGATTTTGCTCAGCTTGCCGCCCTTGCCGGTTTTTGCCTTTTCCAGCGCATGGTCCGGACGCAGGCCATAGCCGATGTCGGTCACGGTCTTGGTGATATTGACGTGCTTGGAGAGGAAGTCCTCGTTGTAGGCCTTGTTCTCGATGATGTAGTTGGCGATGTAGTTGAGAATCGCCAGGTCGGTTTGCGGCGTGAACACCATGCCATTGTCGGCGAGCTCGAACGAGCGGTGCTCGAACGTCGAGAGCACATGAACTTCCGAGCCGGGCTTGGTCAGGCGCGTGTCGGTCAGGCGCGACCATAGAACCGGATGCATCTCGGCCATGTTGGAGCCCCAGAGGACAAACGCATCGGCGTGCTCCAAATCGTCATAGCAACCCATTGGCTCGTCGATGCCGAAGCCGCGCATGAAGGCGCCGACGGCCGATGCCATGCAGTGGCGCGCATTGGGGTCGATATTGTTCGAGCGCAGACCCGCCTTGAAAAACTTTGCCGCCGCATAGCCTTCCCAGATGGTCCACTGGCCGGAGCCGAACATGCCGACGCTGGTCGGCCCTTTCGCCTTGAGGGCGGCTTTGAACTTGTCCGCCATGACGTCGAAGGCCTCGTCCCACGACACTTCGGTGAACTCGCCATTCTTATCATATTGGCCGCCGGACTTGCGCAGGAGCGGCTTGGTCAGGCGATCCTCGCCATACATGATCTTGGACAGGAAATAGCCTTTGATGCAGTTCAGCCCCCGGTTCACCGGCGCGTCCGGATCGCCTTGCGTCGCGACCACACGGCCATTCTTGGTGCCGATCAGAACGCCGCAGCCAGTGCCGCAAAAACGGCAGGCGCCCTTGTCCCAGCGGATATCGCCCGCTGTTGCGGCCTGCGCCGCACCAACGCCGCCGAGCGTCGTACCTGCCGCCGTCGCGGCTGCCAGCGCCGCTTGGGTCTTGATGAAATCGCGCCTCGTCATGCTCATTGTGCGTGCTCCTTATCGGCAGGGTCTGGCTCGAAATAGTTGTAGACGAGGGCCGTGTTCAGAACCCCGTCCATGTTTTGCAGTTCAGCAAAAATATCCGCAGCCTTGTTGTCGTCAGGCTGATCGACCGTCGCCACCAGACGGCCGTCATCGGTGGCGGCATGGATATCCACGCCACCGAGGGCTGCTATTTGTTTGCTCATGGCGTCCACCGAATCCGGTTGGACGTAAATGACGATTCCGGAAATACTCATCGGGATCTCTTGGAAGTGTAGGAATTTGAGGGTGGGAAATCACCTCAATAGAATCAACGGAACAGAGACCAACACATACCCCGCAAACGTTGCAAAAACCTTGATCGGCATCAACATTTTGCGCCATCAATGCATGGGGAGAATATGTCGCACCTGGCTCGCAAGCGGCGACACAATCGGCGCGCAAAGGGCATGCGCCGGTGCGAATATCAAATTCGGAAAATCAGGCGCCGCCGGCCGCTTGTTGCCACCGTGCCGCGCCTCAGCGGTCGAAGATGGAAATCTTGCCCGAGCTGCCGACTTCTTCCTTGGTCATGCCGTGAGTTTTTTCGACCTTGAGCTTGGTCAGGTCGGCGCGGCGGATTTCCGCTCCCCAGAAATCGGCGCCTTCAAGATTGGCAGCGCTGAGATTGGCACCGGTTAAATCCGCTTCGCGGAAATTCGCGTTCGAGAGGTTGGCGTTCTTAAGGTCCGCGCCCTTCAGATTGGCGCCGAGCAAATTGGCGCCGGAAAGATTTGCGCCTTCCATTTTGGCGTTGCCAAGTTCCGCCCGGCTCAAATCTGTACCGGAAAAATTGGTGCCTTCCAATTTTGCGCTCGTCAGCCGTGCGCCGCTCAGCTTGCGCCCGCTCATATCCGCTTTTGACAGGTCGCATTTCACGCAGCGCCCGGTGGTGAGAAAATAGCTCAGCTCGGTGGCGAGCCGCTCCGCCTCGATGGCGGCGTCTTCAGCGTCATCAGCCGCCGCCGGTAGCGGGGCAAGCATTGCGCCAAACAGCGCGATCAGGCTGGCGGCGAAAAAAAAGGCGGCGGCTTTGGACATCTTCATGGCGTGCATCGCTCGGCTGGTTTAGCTGAAGGTTACAGTCTAACAGGAATAAGACCGCATCAGGGCGGGCTTCCAAGTAAGGAATGCCGCACCAGGTCGCCCGGCGCAATACCCAAGCGCTCGGCGCTGCCGGCCAACAGCTCCAAAACCGCGCTCGCCTTTCCGCCCGAACTAATGCGGTCGGTGGAAAATGGCTTTGTATGGCTGGCGATGGAAAGCACCGTGCCATCGCGCGCGATGAACAGCATATCGAGCGAAAGCGGCGTATTCTTCATCCACATGGTGATGTGGCGCGGCTCGCCCATGTCGAACAACATGCCATGATCCGCCGCCATGTGCGTGCGCCACATCAGGCCAACCGCCTGTTGGCGCTTGGTGCGCGCCACTTCAACCTGAAACAGGCGCTTGCCCGCCGCCGTCTCTATCGCCAGCGGCTCAAGCGGCAATTCCTGCTGCGCCTGCAGCGGAGCGCCGAACCACACCGAGGCGCAGAGGACGAGCAGCGCCACCGATAGCCGGGCGTAAAGTCTCATGCTGGCTCCGCGCTAATTATGAATAAAATCAGCATAGTGCCGGAAAGGAAGCAGGCAAAGCGTCGGTTCAGGTGGATTTATGTTCGCTGTCTTTGGCGCGCTGATGCTTGCGGTAATGGGCGGCGTCGGCCCAGCATTTGTCG
>CAYSDJ010000104.1:0-6857 GCA_964429775.1 uncultured Rhizobiaceae bacterium | reverse complement strand
TGGACGTGACCGACGATACGACCGGTGCCGTCACGACCCTGCCGACCGCCGAGGTTTTCGGCGGCGTCATGTCGGCGGCGGTGATGGTCGCCTCACCCGAGCCCGAAATGTGGCACAATCTCCGCGTCGACGCCCACCCAAACGCCATTGACGAACTGGCCGAAGCCTACCACCGCGCCCGCCTCTCCGCCGAGCGCGTCGCCGCCTTCTACAAAGGCGCGATCCGCATCAAACCCTATTACTGGCGCTGGATCGGCGGACGCCCGGACGGCACGGGCGGAGTTGATTGATCACCGGATTGGGAGAATGATAGCTGCAACAGGAGTACAATTCGATTTTTCAGGGGGGATATCATCATGTCGACAAAAAACATTCTGATGCTGGTCGGCGAGTTCAGCGAAGAATATGAAATATTCGTCTTTCAGCAGACCTTCGAGGCGCTCGGCCACAGCGTCGATATCGTCTGCCCGGAAACCAAAGCCGGCTACCGCCTCACCACCAGCGTGCATGATTTCGGCCCCGACCTGATGACCTGGAGCGAGCATCGCGGCCACGCCGTCGAGATCAGCAAGGATTTCGATGCCGTCGATACGGCGGATTACGACGCGGTCTATGTCGCCGGCGGGCGCGGCCCGGAATATATCCGCACCTATCCGCGCATCCAGGAAATCCTGCGCGAATTCCACCGTGACGAAAAGCCCATCGCCTCGATATGCCATGGCCTGCAGGTGCTGGTCGCCGTACCGGAAGTGATTGCGGGAAAACGCGTCGCCGGTCTGTTTACGGTCGCGCCCGAAGTCGCGCTTACCGACGCCACATACGTACCGATCGGCCCGAAGGCCGCGCTCCGCGACGGCCTCTTGGTAACGGCCGAGGGCTGGACCGCGCTCGCCGCCTTCATGCGCGAATTCATGACCGTGCTCGGCACCGAGATCGTCCATCACCCGGTAGGCGCACTGGATCAGTCGCAGGCGGCCGAATAAGAAGGGTGTGGGTTGAGCCGGGGTTTGGCGCGGCGGCCGGCCGCGCTTACAATCCGGGCGATTTATGACTGGCGATCGGGAGGGAGCCGTGGGATTCGTGAAATCGCCTGAAGAAGTGGCGCGCATCGAAAAGGTGCTAAAGCGCCCGCGCTTCGTCGGCGCCGAGATGCTGACCGTCAATTTTGTAACCTCGCCGGAAACCGTCGCCAACCTGCTGCCGCCCGGCCTCGAACCTACGGCCGAGCCCCTGGTCACGGCGATGGTTGGGCGCTGGCGCTCGAACTGTGTCGCCGATTTTACCGGCGGCGCGATCTATGTCATGGCGCGCCACGGCGAAATCGAGGCGCCTTACGTGCTGGCGATGTTCATGGACACCGACCACGCTATCATCTTTGGCCGCGACCTGTTCGGCGAGCCGAAGAAGCAGGCCGCCGCCTATCTCCATCGGCGCGGCGATTTCATGCACGGCACTGTCGAACGCCACGGCGTGCGCCTGATCGAAATCAAGGCGGTGCTCGGCGCCGATCTTGGCCCGCTGGAGACCAAAGGCGCTAATTTCAACATCAAGGCGACACCATCCTGCCATGGCACCGGCCTCGAGGACGATCCGCTGCTCACCCTGGCCGAGTTCGACATCCGCCTCAGCGTGCGGCGCGAAGGCACCGGCGCGCTTCAGCTACGCTCGACCGTGCATGACCCGCTCGGCGATCTCGATATCCGAGAGATTCGCAGCGCCGGCTATATGGAGGGCGATCTCCTCAGCACTTGCCGCCCGCTCGCCCGCCTGCCGGCGGACAAATTCGTGCCTTATTTCTACGGCCGAAACGATGATTGGTCCGCGCTCGACACTGAGAATGTCCAGGGCGCAGGCTGAAACTCCAATTGAGGAAGCAGTCATATGTCACGTATCCCGCTTGCCGACGCCGACGACCTGCCGCCGTTCCTGAAAGAGATGCATGACGGTGCCGACGCGCAAGACTGGCCGGCGCGGCACTGCGCGCGCGCCTTCGCGTCGCACCCCGAGCTGCTTGAGAAATATCTCACCTTCTACTATCCGCTCCACTCGAATGTCGATTGCGGCGTAATCGAGCCACGCTTGAAGGAGCTGGTGCGTTTGCGTATTGCCACGCCGAAGGCAATCACTGCCCACATCAGCGCCCCTGACGCGCCTTCCGCCTGGACCGGAATACGCGTGAAAAAGAACGCACCGATTTGCTCGAACTCGTTGAAATCCCCGACGTGATCCATCAACGTCGCGCCGGCGGCGATCGGCCCGGCATAGATAAGCAGGTTGAACGCCGCATCCAGGCGCCGGCCCAAATGCGGATTATTGCCGGCACGGGCATCGTAAATCCGGCCGAGGCCGAACGTTTGCATGCCGGAGTGATAGACATCCCAAAACGTGGCCGCGACCGAGACGGTAACAAGGGCTGTCGTCGAGAAGCCCATGGCCAGGAACAGGGCCAGCGGCACCATAGTGAAGCGCAGCGGAAATCGGCGAAAGACAGCGCCGTTCAAGTGGCTGCGATAGGCAACGGCAACCAGGTGCGCCATGATGAAGGGCCCAAGAAACCAGGCCATGAGATCGTTTTTCTCTCCCTGAAATTCGAACTCAGCTCGGCCCAGCACGGTGAACGACAGCGCGACACTCAGCACCAGAACAATCAGCGGCGAAAATATAAAAAATACATTGTCGTACCAAGGCGCGACGATATATCCGCCATTCGCGGGCGCACGCCCGACCGCCAACCCCGCCGCCGGCCCACCGCTGATCACCTGGCGTGGCTCCCTGAGGGCCGGCAGGAAATGGGCCGCGAGCCTCGCGAGCCGCGTCATTTCCGTCTCTTTAATTGCCATGGCCGGAGCCCCGGCGCAATCCGGATGCCGGCACGGTCATGAATTCGCCCGACGCCGGCCGCCATGCAGGCTCTACATTCTGTCAAATCGGGCAGCTTGTTTCCTCCAGCTGGAGCATGGCGAGCATGCGGCCGAAGCCGATATATTGGCCGGTCATCATCATCAGTTCGAGCAGTTCGGCCTCGCTGAATTGGGCTCTCAGATCGCGCATGGTTTCGTCACCGAAGGAATGGTGGTCGAGCGCCATCTGCTCGGCCAGCGCCAGGGCGGCGCGCTCGCGCGGCGAGAAGGCGTCGCCGGCGGGAGCATCAACACCGTGCGCGGCTTCATCCTCCGTCACATGATCAGGATCGAGCCGCGCCGATTTGCAGGTGACGCAGCCATTCAGGGTGCCATTCGTCGCGGTTTATCTTTGGTGGTATGGGCGGGCTGCCAGAGCGGGATGGCGGGTCAGTTGGCAAAAGGTCGCCCTCTACGCCTCAACAATACTGTGCTCGATCTGGGCGTGGGGATTCAATCCGTTCGGCGAGGCGTTTTTCATTATGAATGTATTTCACGCGCTGCAATATTTCGCCATCGTCTGGTGGCGCGAACAGGCGACAATGGTGCGTGTGTTTCGACTGCCATCGGCAAGGCGCCTGGCAAAACCCGCCGCGCTGACAATCTTTCTGGTTTCCGTATTCACATACGGCTTTGTCGTCGATTCATTGGCGATCTATAATCAGTGGTTCCTTGCCGCCGCGATGTGTGTCGCCATCATGCACTTCTGGTATGACGGTTTCGTCTGGTCGGTTCGTCAACGGGATGTATGAGAGATTTCCGTTTATGTTTTCCTGGAACGGAGCCGGCATGATCGCGCCGGTTGGGTGAATGCGATTATTGATTTAGGGCAAGGTAGCGGCACGGCTACGGCCCTATCGTTGCGAACACGCGAAATATAAAAAAATGGAGCAGACCATGCCAGAGCAAGCGGACACCGCCGGATCGATCCAGACCATTTTGCGCTATGCCGTCAAATCCATGGGCCCGGAGCAATTGGCCGAATCCGTCGTCACCGGGCAAGGTCTCCTCGGCGACCGTGGCTATGCCCTGATCGACAAGGAAAACGGCAATATCGGCAGCGCCAAAATGCCGACAAAATGGGGCGGCCTGTTGGCCCTCAACGCCGCCTTCACCGCGCCGCCCGTCGCCGGCCAGCCGCTGCCGCCGGTGCAAATCAACTGGCCGGATGGCTCCAGCACCACCAGCGATGCCGACGATGTCGATGCGCGCCTGTCGGCGACCGTCGGGCGCGAGGCGACGTTATCGTCGATCAAGCCCGAGGAAATCCACCTCGAACGCCTCGATCCGATGGTCGAGGAGGAAGTGATTCTCGATATCGGACATATCATGATGGAGGGCCGCTTCTCCGATTACGCCGCCATCCACATGCTGACCACCGCCTCCCTCGCCCGCCTTGAGGAACTCCGCCCCGACATTAAATTCGAAGCCGGCCGCTTCCGCCCGAATTTGATCATCGAAGCGGAAGAAGGCCGGACCGGTTTCGTCGAAAACGACTGGGTCGGCAAAACCGTCTGCATCGGCAATGACGTCCGCCTGCGCATCTCGGACCCAACGCCGCGCTGCTTCATCCCAATGCTCGAACAGCATGGCGGCATTGCCGCAGACCCCAAGGTCCTGCCGGCAATTGTCGATCTCAACGTGCTGCCGGTGCCGCTGCTCGACGACAAGATTTTGCCGTGCGTTGGCGTCTATGGCTTTGTTGAGCAGGGCGGGAATATCAAGCAGGGCGACAAGGTAAGGGTCGAATAGGCGCGGATAAAGCCGACAGAGGCTGATCTCTGGCACACCATTCAGTTCTGCACTAAGAGTACTGTTCAATCTGCCGGCAGAAGCGAGGTGCCGGCCTACGCGCCCGAGGTAAAGGCCTCGCCGAGCAGCTCGCCGACTTTGTTGCGTATCGCCTTCTCGGCGCCCCGGTTCACCATCAGTCCGACTTTCGCCGCCGCCACGATTTCGGCCCGGTCCACGCCGAGCTCGTCGCAGCGCGCGAGGTGGTAACGCCATCGGCGTGTTGGTGGTGACCGACGCGTACAGCAATGTCTCCGGCATTATTTCCGAGCGCGATATCATCCGCGAGCTGGTTGAGGTGGGTGACAAATCGCTTCGCATGCCGCTCTCGCTTTCGATGAAGCGTTCGGTCATTACCTGCTCGGCCAATAGCGGTATCGAATACGCCATGAAATTGATGAGTGCGAACAAAATCCGCCATTTGCCGGTGGTCGATAATGACAAATTAGTCGGTGTCATCAGCACTGTCGACGTCGTCGGCGCCCTGTTGGCGGAAGCCGAGGAGAAAGTGGCGTATCATCAAATGGCGATGAAAAACGCCTATGCCGATATTTCAGCCGTGCCCGGCAACAGTAGTAGCGGGCCGATCGACTGTTAGCCGGCAATTCATGCGCATGGGCTTCACCATTTCCTAGACTCATGGCGCTCGCCTGCTTACTTTCTAGCTAATCCTTATCCGAGTGCGGGGACGGTACCCGATAAGGAACCATCATGCGCTGGAGGAGAGCATGAGCAACCCGATTTCGCACGTCGATCCGGACGGGCTAGCGATCATGGAAGCATACGAGAAAGGCGGCTTTGCCTATCACGCCACCATGCCGACCGATGCGCTGGTCAAGTTCCGCGACGCGATGAAGGAAACCGAGGCCCATGGTTTCGACAGGGTATGCGCCGAACAGTGGGAACTGGGCGAAAAAGTGCGCGCCCTCCTGACCGGCAGGGGATTTGAAAGCGTCGGGTGCTGCGGCAAGGCGCCGACGCGCAGCTTGATGGCGCGCAACGTCTCGAAGCGCTCGGCCAGATGGGCGCCGATGATGCCGATATAACCCGGTGCCAGGCCGCATTGCGGCGCCATGACGCCCTTCGAGGTCTTGGCCAGTTCACGCACCGTCTTGGTCACCGTCACATCTTCGGTGAGGTCGAAATAATTCAGATCGTGCGCGTGCGCGGCGGCGGCAACCGCAGCATTCAGATGATAGGGCAGGCAGGAAATGACCGCCTCGCATGCCGCCAGCGCTTCGGCCAAATCGTCTTTGTTTGAGACATCCAAAATACGGCGCTCAAATGGCTGATTCGCTTCACCCGGCAAAGAATCGAAGGCGGTCACGCTGAAGCCGGATTCATGCAACAGCCGGGCGACCAGACGGCCGACATTTCCAAGGCCAAGAACGGCAATGTTGGTAAAACTCACGTCGAATCCTCGTTGCAAGTTTTATCGCGTCATTAATCGCCCGAGGCTATCAGCATTTGGTAAAGATCGCTGAAGCAACCTCGGTAGACTATTTGTGAACTCCACCGCCTTCCGCGCGCCAAGCGGATGTTCGGCGTCGTTCAGGCGGCGTCCTCAAACTTGAACGACAATTTAAGCCGCACGCGATAGGCCGCGACCTTGCCATCCTCGATCTGAAGATCCTGCTCAACGACCGTGGCGATGCGCAAATCGCGCAACGACGAACCGGCCCGCTCGACAGCGGCGGCCGCCGCCTTCTCCCAAGATTCGGTGCTCGAGCCGACGAGCTCGATTACCTTGTAAACGCTCTCTGCCATGACACTCTCCTCAACCGATATTCCCAGCTGTATGAGCGAGAATAGCCGATCAAACCGATAGAGGCCACGGCGCGCCGGTCAATCGAACGTCTGCCCAATAACGTGCGTGTCGTTATATTCGCGAACGTAAGTGAACTGGCCGGCATCGTTGGTCTTGAAAATCCAGACAAACGCCATGTCGCAGCTTCTACCGGTCGAGAGCGCCTTGCCGTCGCGCTCGACACCGATCGCGGCACAGCGCCTACCATCCGCACTAACGATGACCTCGGAAAAATCCAGCCCACCGATCTGCCAATTCGCGCCAAGCTCTGCGAAATAGGTTTTCATGCCCTCAATGCCTTCATAGCGCCCACCGAACGGCACATTGTCGGGCAGGAAATTCTCCCACACGAAGCCTTC
>CAYSDJ010000103.1:0-7089 GCA_964429775.1 uncultured Rhizobiaceae bacterium | reverse complement strand
ACATATTCTTAGAATATCGAAAAATCCGTGGAACAGTTATAGGGGGGCAGGTCACTCCTTCAGCGTGTGCGGCAGCAGGCCGTCATAGAGCAGAGCGTGCCAGTATTTTACCCAGGCGATGCCGGCGCTCGGGTGGCGGGTCATGATCGAGACGACGCGCGGGTCCGGCGCGCCGGTCTGCTCGGCCGAGGCGATAATCTCGCGCACCTCGTCGGTTTTCTCGTGCTCTTCGATATAGCGGATGCGGGGCATGGTGGTTCTCCTCAAGGCGCGTGCGCTGCGCAATATGCGGGCATGTCCTCAGGCTAGCTAAACTTTCGATCTGCGGCAATTTGGAAAGGACGCAGCCGGAATCCGCAGCGTCACACTCCCGCAAGCCAGCGGAAGGCACGGCGCAATTGCGCCGCGCCATCCGCCGCGTACCACCGCCCATGCGCAATGATGATACGCTCCGGCGCCCAGGCGATCATGGTTCGCACCGCCTCGGCCAACTGCCGGCGATAGCCGAAAAAGGTCAGGCGCAGGTCGAACGGCATTTTGCCGTCCGGGTCTGCGGCGCCGGAAAGGCGGGACAGGAAGCGGAAGAACGGGCTGGCGATTTTGCTGCGCTCGTAGTTTTGCATCAGGTCGGTGAGGATCAGGGTGCGGCTGGCGCGGTGGAAGAATACCGCCTCGCTGAGATAGCCGCCCGGGACGACGAGCATGTCGATCTCGTCCGGCGCCATGGTCATGGCGGTTTCGGTCGTGAGGTCGTGTTGGTAGCCAGCGAAGCGGCCGTGTTGGCGCGCCTGTTTTTTGACGCCGGGCGCGGCGTAGGTTTGAGCGTTTGGATAGGCGGCGGCCCAGTCGCCGAGCCACCAATAGTGGATGCGGTTGGGCGCAATCAGGTGGCGCACCGGGCCGAGCGCATCGATCTCGTTTTTGAGCGAAGGCGTGAGGTCGGTCGGCGAATGGAGCCAGAGGCTGCCGTCTTTCAGGCGGATCACCGTCATGCGGGTCGGGAAGGGGAATTTGAGGCCGAGATAGCCGAAGCGGATCAACGGGCCGTCGACGATCCACACATTCTCAGCGACGGGCTTCAGCGTGCCGGTCGGCTCATATGTTTCGACAGTGGCCATGCTGCTTCGCGCATCGTTAAATATTGGTCGCCCCACCACATATGGTATGTTGTGCCAGGGTGTTATTTAGAAAAGCCCCGTTTCCCGCCAATTCACGCTGATTACAAAACAATACCATTTTGGGTCTAAGGCACTAATCCATTGGTGTAGTTATTATTTTACTTCCACAACCCGCCCAATAAACTCCGCCATGGCGGCGAGCGTTTTTTTGCGTGCCTGATGGTGCGGAACATGGGCGCAGTCCGCCAGCTCGACGCATGCGACCGGGCCGGGGATGGCCGCGGCAATGGCGGCGTTTTGCGCGCCGGAAAAATATTCATCCTCGGCGCCCCGGAGCGCCAGCACCGGACAGCTTATTTTGCCGACGAGGTCGTTGATCATCCAGTCGCGCGGGCCATCGCCGAGCCAGATTTCGGCCAGGCGGTTGAAGGTCGGGCCGGCCTTTTGGCCGTGGTAGCGCTCGAGCCGGGCACGCAGATCGCCCGTCTCGAAATCCGCCACCTGGGCGCGGATTTCCGTCAGCGTTTTATCCTCGCGGAAGAGATGCGCGGATTCGGCGATGACGCCGCGCACCAGCTCCGGATAGGCGCCGGCGAAAGCGAGCGCGATGGCGCCGCCGTCGCTGTGGCCGATCAGGATGGCATCTCGGATGCCGGCGCCTTTGAGGATTTCCGGCACGGTGTTCAGGGCCTCCTCGCGCAGATAATTTCTGTCAGGCGGAGTGTCGGCCACAGGGCTAGAATCGCCGCAGCCCTGCCGGTCATATAAGAGCGCGCCGAGGCCGGTGGCGGCGGACAGGCGGTGCGGGATGTCGCGCCACAGGCGGGCGCAGCCGAGGCCGTCATGCAGGAACACGAGCGTCGGCTTCTTGGGATTTAGGGCGGGGCCGATCAAGTGGCCGCGAAGCAGGCGTCCGCCTCCGATTTGGAAGGTGAGTTGGCGCAGCGCCGCTTCGACCGCGGCGCGGAAATCACCCGGCTTGAGGGCGAGGAGATCGGCATCCGCGCCGGGGCCGCCGGCGGCGAAAAAATCTTCCACCGCCGCGCCCGCCTTGTCGGCCGGCTTGCCCCTGAGCGCCGCTTCGAGATCGAGCACGGTGCGGGTTGGGGTGACGAACAGATCGCCGGTAATGAGCGCCTCGCGGATGATATTCTGGTTCGCACCTTCGAGGCGGATATCGGCGCGCAGCGTGCCGCCCTTGGTGGTCAGGCTGGCGCTCTGCACACCGTCGTCTGTTTCCGGGGCGTCGATGGAAGTGACGAATTCGTCCGTGCCAATCTCTTCTTGGTGTGCGTGGCGCGACCGCGCCTCTTCGGCGGGGGTGATGTCGCCCCATTCGGGGGTGATGGCGAGGCCGTCGGCGAGGCCGGCGAGGAGGTGGCTGTATATTTCCTCGAGCGGCGGCAGGGCATCGCCCAAAAGGTCGCGCAGGGTGACGACCCGATGGCGGGCGGAATCGAGATCGCGCTTGGCGAGTTTTTCGACCGGCACCTTGAGCGCGGCGATCATATCCGCTGGGTCGAAATCGATGAGGAGCGTGCCTTGATAAAACAGCACGTCGCCGTCGAAGATGCCGCCGGTGCCGCTGATCTTGCGGCCCTCCACTTCGATGTCGTTGCGCGGGCGGTACCCCGCTTTCAGGCCGAGGCCGTCCAAGCCCATGCGGGTGATGCCGTCGGCCGCTGCCTCGCAGATGCGCCGGGTGAGGGTGCTGAGATCGCTGATGCCGAGGCTGGCGCGCTTGAACACCAGCTCCCAGCCGATCTGGCCCTCATCGAGATACAGCCCGCCGCCGCCGGTGATGCGCCGCCCGACCTGAATATTTTTCTCGCGGCAATAATCGAGGCGCACCTCGTGGCTGAGAATTTGATGCACGCCGACCAGCGCTGCGGGGCGGAAGCGCAGGAAGCGGATGGTGTCGGGAATGGCGTCAACCTTGCGCGCCTCGATCAGCGCCCGGTCGAAGGCGATGTTGCTGCGTCCGTCACGGATGCCGGTATCGATGACCCTAAAGGGCCGGCTAGGAGTCACGAAGAAGCTGCCGCTTCACTTTGCGGATGTCGCTTTTGTTGAGGGCGAAGGGGTAGCTGGCGATATCGCTCACCGGCGAATCGCCGTAAGGCCGGTCGCAGGCCGAAACGTCCGCCGCCTCCTTGCCCGGGCAGCCCGAGGTGCGGAACGGCAGGCCGCTCTCGACGATCTCTTGCAACTTTTTCTCAGCAATGCCGTAGCCGGTGAGGCGGCCGTCTCCATCGAACTCCATCTGGCCCAACCGCGCGCCGCGGTAATCGATCAGGTAGCGCGCCAGTTGCACGCGCCGCCATTGCGGCCGCGGCACCGGCGGCAGGTGGTCCATCAGCGAGCCCTTTTCGGGGAAGAAGGCAAACATATGGCTGTGCCCGCCCATGTCGCGCAGGCGCTGCACTTGGCTCAGCACATCATGCTCGCTCTCGCCCATGCCGACGATCAGATGGGCACCGAATTTTTCCGGCCCGAAAATCTCCGCCGCCGCCTCGAGGATTTGCCAATATTTGTCCCAGCTATGCGGCGACTGCACACCGCGCCCGCGCGTGCGCTCGAACAGATCCGGCGCACATGCATCAAGAGCCACGGTGAAGATGTCGGCGCCGAGATCGTGCAGCGCCTGCACATCGGCGCTGCTCATGGTCGTCGGGTTGGAAAGGATCGACACCGGAATATCGGGAATGCGCGCGGTCCACTGGCCGAGTATGTCCGGCGTGTCGCGCTCCGAATTGGGGTGGGTGATCATCGAGATGCACATGCGGTGGAAGCGTCCGCCGTCACGCCCCGAGGCGACGATCTCGAGCACTTCGCCATAGGGCACGGCGGGCCAGTCGACGCGGATGAAATTGCGGTCGGCATAATCGCGTTCGGCTTCGCGGTGGCGCGCCAGGCCGCAATAGGCGCAGTTGGCGCGGCAGCCCTCAGGGTAAGTCAGCAGCAGGTTGAGGCAGCGCGTGCACGAGGTGCGGTGCATCTTGCCGCGCATGATGCCGAGCGTAATGGCGGCGGCGGTCGAGAGCTGGACATATTCCGGCGAGCGCATATTCGGCGTCAGGATATTGCGGTTGGGTGCGTAAAGCCCAACGGGTGCCTTGTCATTGCCGCGCACGCGGCCGCCATTGCGGCTTTCCGCCGGCACGCTCTCGGGCACGCGTGGCTGCATCTTGTCCGCCGCGTCGATGAAGTTCGGCACCGGTGATTTTGGCATATCGCTACAGCTCATGGCTCAGGCCGCCCAATATTCTGGATAGCCGACCCAGCCGTGACGCAACTCCGCCGGTCCCGGTTTGCCGCCGCCTTGATACGCCGCCAGCACACCGCGCCGCCGTTTAAGGGCGCGGCGCAGCGAGGCGCCGAATAAATCTTCCAACTCGTCCGCATAATCCGTGAGCGCCGCTTCGTCACCGCCGAGCCAGTCAGCGGCGGCGGCGCCGGCGAGCGCGCCCGACTGAACGGCGCTCGAGATGCCCGCACCCGTCACCGGGTTGGTCAGCCCGGCCGCATCGCCGGCCAGCAGCACCGCCGTTTCGCCGAGCAGGCCGAATGGCTGAACCGGCCCGCCGACAGGGATCGGGCCACCGGTGGTGTAAAATATCTCACGCCCAACTCTGCCCTCATCCACCAGTTTGTTATGCAGGCTTTTTAAGAGCGGCTTCAGGCGCTGGCGCGCCTCGGGGCGTAGGCCGAGACCGATATTGGCAAGACGTGCGCGCGGGAAGAGCCAGCCATAGCCGCCTTCGATTTCGGCGCTGAGGAAAATATCCGTGCCGTCATGCGCCTCGATCAGTTGCGCCGTGATCTGACGCGTCTCGACAAACTCGGTATTGGCCGCGCCGATCGCCTGGCCCGGGCGTGAGTGCGGGCCGTCGGCGCCGATCAATACATGCGGGCGGATGCGCGTGCCGTCGGCCAGCTCAACGCTACCATCTTCGGCGATGCTGCGTACGGCGCTGGCGAAGCGGCAATCGGCGCCGGCATTTTGTGCGCGCTCGGCCAGCGTCGCATCGAACAGCGCGCGGTCGATCATGGCGCCGGGGAAATTTTCTTTGATGTCGGCTGGGTTTTGCTCGACATAGGACAGCATGCGCGCCACCGGCTGGGCCGCGACCGCATCGAGGTCGCCGAAATCGCGCGCCACCATGTTGGGGATGAACTCGGCGCATTGCACCGGCTGGCCGCCCTGCTGCTTGCGCTCGATCGCCAGCACATCGAGCCCGGCGCGCGCCGCCGCTGCCGCCGCCATGCTGCCGGCCGGGCCGAGGCCGATCACCAGCACATCGGGGAGGGCGGACATCGTCATGCCGCGCGCCCGGCTTGTAGCGCGCCGTCGATGGCCATCGAGCAGCAGGCATGTTCCTGCGATACCGGGCGGCCGAGAATATCGGCGACACCCTTGATGCCTTCTGCCGGGAAGGCGATGCCGTCAAGACCAGCCATCAGGGCGTAGCTGTCGACCGCGAGCTTGTGCAAGCCGGGCGGGCGGGCGCAGCCAAGCAGGAGGGGGAGAGCAGGGAGGCGCTGACGCGCTTGGCGAAACACTTGCGCAATTTCGCCCGGCGCTATCGTGTCGAACGGCGTTTCCGGCGCGGCGTAGAACGGCATGACGATAACCAGCACCAGCGCATCGACGGCGTGGCGCGAGATCATGTCGAGCGCGTTGAACTCGCCTTTGAGCGCGCCGTAATGCAGGCCGATAACGATGTGCGGAACGATTTCCATGCGCGTTGTTCTGAGTGCCGCAAGCGTTGCCTCGAAATCATCGACTGAGCGTTCAAGGTGATAGACCTTGCGGATCGTCTCTTGCGCACCGATCACATCGGTCATGGCGACGTCCACCCCTGCCGCTTCCAAGCCTTTTGCGCGTGCTTCATCGAGCAATGCCGAGTGCGCTGCGATGCGGAGATACGGGTAGTCGTGTTTGAGTTTTTCGACGGTCGGCAGGTAGCGCTCATAGGGCACTTCATTCAGCCGGTTCGAGCCGCCGGAGAGGAGAAAGCCTTTCAGGTCCTGCAGCATGATCAGGTCGCGCACGCGGGTATCGAGCATCTCCGGGTCGGTCGCCGGGATCATCGGCTGCAGAATTTTGGCGCGGCAATGGTCGCAGTCGAGCGCACACGCGCCACCGGTGATGGAAAAGGCGGGAAAGCTGTTCTTGCCGCAGCCCTTGATCTCGCTTGTTTCGTAGGATTTGAAGGTCGGCGTATAGAAGCGCACGATTCGACGTGGCTCGTGCGCGGCGGCATCACGTTCAAACGCCGCGACGAGATCGGCATCAAGCGGCGCGTCGTCAAACGGCTCAATGCTTGTAATTTGTTGGTACCAGCCCAACCGTCCCACCTGATGTTACGCCGGCAAGGGCGGCGCGCGCTTACGCAGTGTGCTTGATCAGGAAGGAGTATACGCCGCTATCCTCGTTCGATTCGAGTAATTCATTGCCGGTCTGGCGGCAAAACGCTTCGAAATCCTTTACCGCGCCGGGGTCGGTCGAGAGAACTTCAAGCGTGTCGCCGGTCGATAAGCCGCCCAGCGCCTTTTTGGCCTTGAGAATGGGAAGCGGGCAGTTCAGCCCTTTGGTATCGAGAGTCTGGGTAGCCATTTTAAAGTGTGTCTCCGCTTTGGTGGTTTGAGGCCCGCGCGCTCAAATGAACAAGTTGATGTCGGATTTGGTAGCGGTTTCGATATAGGTTGCGGCACCGCCCAATTCCGGTCCCTCGATCAGATCATCCATCTCATATTCGAACAGGTCCATCGTCATCTGGCAGGCGATCATGCTGACATCGGATTCGACCGCCGCCTCGCGCAGATCCTCAATCGACGCCACGCCTTTTTTCTTGATCAGATTTTTCATCATGCCGGTGGCCATGCCGTCGACGCCCGGAATCATGCCCATCATGTTGGGCATACCCATATGCATGCCCATCATCGGCATTTTCATGCCCGGATTGCC
>CAYSDJ010000102.1:0-7287 GCA_964429775.1 uncultured Rhizobiaceae bacterium | reverse complement strand
GCACCGAAATGGCGCTGCATGTGCTGGCCTACAATCTCAAACGCGTCATGAAGATGTCCTGCGCCGTGCCATGGATGCGGTCATCCTCGTTCACGCCTTCGGGCAATCTGCCGCCACGGCTGTGAATAATGCGCGCCTCACCGCTTGGCGTCTGCAAGCGGAATTCGATATCGTATGGCGTATTGTGGTCCCGGAGCTTAGCCAGCGACTGGGCCACCAATTCCCGGTCATCCGGGTGTGCCAGGCCGGCGGCTTCTTCAATCATAATTTCACGCCCGACCGGCTCAATGCCGAAGACGTGGTAATGTTCGTCGGACCATTGTAAGGCGCCCGTTTCGGGCTCCCAGCTCCAACTGCCGATATGCGAGAGCTGCTGCGCATACGCAAGCTGGGCCTCGCTCAGGCGAAGCTTTTCCTCGGCGGTTTTCCGTTCCGTGATATCTCTGCCGAAGGCCTGAAGCTCCACGGTGCGCCCGCTTTCATCGAAAAACGCTCGGTCGGTCCACTCGTGCCAACGAACAGAGCCGTTCGGCAAAATTGACCGATGCTCGATCTTTCCGAACGGCTTGTCCGGCCCAAGACTGGCGATATGGCGGCGAACATCGTCGCGTTCCTCTTGCGGTACAAGATCGAAGGCATTGATCCGCTTCGCCTCGTCCTGGGAAAATCCGAACTTCCGGGCATAGGCCGAATTTGAGAACAGCAAACGACCGTCCGGCTTGTAGCGCAGGACAAAATCCGGCTGATCCTCAATCAGGCTGCGATAGCGCTTTTCATTGGCCTGTAGCGCTTCTTCGCGCTGCTTCACATCGGTGATGTCGGTACGGATGCTGACAATGCCGCCATGCGGCAGGATGTGATCGCTGCGCCGAACCCAGGTGCCGTTCTCCAACAGCACTTCGTCTGTTTCGCCGGCCAATTGCTGCTGCCGCACCTCGTCAATAAATTCGTCGACACGGCCGATCGCGGCGGGCAGGGCGCCGCTCGAATAATAGATTTGGCGAATATCCTCGCGCGGCGCTCCCGGCACAAGATGGGACGCGATCTCGGGGAACATTTCGCTGTAGCGTTTATTGGCATAGACGAAGCGCTCGTCCGCATCGTAAAGCGCGAAGCCTTCCGAGGCATTGTCGACGGCATCGCGCAAGCGCTGTGTCTCGATTTCGGCGTGTTTCTGTTTGCTGATGTCGGTGTTCGAGCCGGCCAGGCGCGTTGGTTTGCCATCGCGCGTGTTGACGATCCGGCCAAGACTGCGAACCCAGCTATAGGTGCCGTCGGGCCGGCGGTAGCGATATTCGACGTCGAGCGGGCTGCCCTCGGTTAATTGCGCGCGGATGTCGCGCACCACGCGCGCCCGGTCTTCCGGATGGAGGTGCAACACCCAGGGATCCTGATCGTCCTCGATATCGAAATGCTGGGTCGATTCTTCCTCGCCCTCGCCAAACAAAATTTGCCGCCCGGCCGAGCTCCAGAGCTGCTTGCGCTCGATGTCCCATTCCCAAATAGCGGTTTCGGTTGCCCAGAGCGCCTGGTTGACGCGCTCGAGCAGCCGCTCTTTGAGCGCACCCGGCTCACTGGAATCGCCGGGTGCTTCGCTGTGCCGCTCAGATTTCACCGTCTTCGCACTTCCATTATTGCTTCTTGACCCGCATGCGAATCACGCGGGGCCTCAACGAAACCTCACGCAATGATAAATACTAATTTGTATGAGAAAGCGTTAACTGGTCATTTCCGCCTTCAATCGGGCTCGACCAGTCTCGGCTTGGGAAAGCGTTGGCGGCGCTGCGCTTCTTTCATCGCGGCGCGGGTGGCGTCTTCCGTATCGCGTTCCTTGATCTGCTCGCGGGCCAAATTTTCGGCCGCCATATCGCGGAAATGGGCCGCCTCGGCGTCGCCGCCATCAAGCGCCTGGCTGAACAGTTTGAAGGCCTCGCCGGCATTTTTCTCGACCCCACGGCCGAGCAAATACAACAGGCCGAGCGCAAAACGTGCCTCGTTGTCGCCGTCATTTGCAGCATTGCGTAACAGTTCGGCCGATTTATCCATCGCCCGGGCGACCGCATTGGCCAATGTAAGGTCCGGATCGGCGATGATGAGGCTCCCTTCAGCCATGAGCAGGTTGATTTGCGCCCGTCCCGGCTTTGTTGCGCGGGAACGGGAATCGCCGCCAGATTAGCATCAAATGGTCGAAATTGGGCATGCTTTCAGGCCCAAGCGCCGGCGGGAATTGGCCGGCGGGAAATTCATATAAAGGTTTAATTTACCAATTTATCTTAATTTTCAAGCAGTTTGCCGCCACTCACCGAGCGGCCGGCGATATTCATTTATTGATTGGTGTCATCATGCAGTCATTGGATACCGGGACATTTGAAACCGCGACCAGCGAAAGCAATTCCGTTGCGGTGCAGACCGCCGTGACGCAGGAATTCGATTACGACCTTTTTGTCATCGGCTCCGGCCCTTCCGGCCAGCGCGCCGCCATTCAGGCGGCCAAGCTTGGCAAGCGCGTCGCCATGGCGGAAATGAAATCGGTTTTGGGCGGAACCTGTATCAACACCGGAACGATCCCGAGCAAAACCCTGCGCGAAGCGGCGCTGCATCTTTCAGGCTATCGCGAGCGTAGCATTTATGGCGCCGCTTATTCGGTTAAACACGGCATCACCATGGGCGATTTGCTGTACCGCGCAGAGACCGTGATCCGCAATGAAGTCGACGTGACCCAGCATCAGCTGCAGCGCAACAATGTCGAAATGTATAATGCGCGCGCCTCATTTGCCGGGCCGCACAACGTCAATCTGGAGCTCAGCGGCAATCGCGGGCGGCGCGAAGTGAGCGCCGAAAAAATTATCATTTCCGTCGGCACGCAAACGCCGTGGAGCGATAAAGTGGAATTTGACGGCCAACGCATTTTCAACAGCGATGATATTCTCGGGCTGGAAAAACTGCCGCGCTCGATTGCCATCGTCGGCGCCGGCGTGATTGGCTGCGAATATGCCTCGATTTTCGCCATGCTCGGCGTACGCGTCACCCTGATCGACATGCGCGACCGTCTGCTGCCCTTCATCGATTACGAATTGGTCGATAATCTGGTTCACCATCTGCGCCAAGATCGTTTGACGCTCCGCCTCGGCGAAGAGGTGGCAAGTGTGGAAACCTATAAGCATCATTCCGGCGAGCGGGTGAGGATCAATCTCAAGAGCGGCAAGCGCATCAATTCGGAAAAGGCACTTTATGCCGCCGGGCGGATGGGCAATACCGAGCGGCTTAATCTGGCCGCGGCCGGCCTGACCGCCGATAAGCGCCTGATGCTGGATACCAATGACGATTTTCAGACCGATGTCGAGCATATCTACGCGGTCGGCGATGTCGCCGGCTTTCCCAGCCTGGCATCGACCGGCATGGAGCAGGGCCGTCATGCGGCGGCGCATGCCTTTGGCGTCGCGGTCAATGATTTCCCCGAGCATGTGCCCTACGGCATCTATACGATTCCGGAGATCTCCGTCGTCGGCAAGAATGAAATTGAGCTGACCGAGGCCGGCACGCCCTATGAGGTCGGTAAGGCAACTTACCGGGAAATCGCGCGCGGCCAAATCATGGGCGATTCGACCGGCCTGCTGAAATTATTGTTCGATATCGAATCGCACAAATTGCTCGGTGTTGGAATTCTCGGCGAAGGGGCCAGTGAATTGATCCATGTCGGGCAGGCGGTGATCAATTTCGGCGGAACCATCGAATATTTCATCGATTCCGTATTTAATTATCCGACCCTGGCGGAATGCTATAAAACCGCCGCATTTGACGGCCTCAACCGGCTCGAATAGAGCCCGTACCGGGGCTGATCGCATCGCCGCTTAAAGATTTGCGGCGATGCCAATCAATCCGCTTTTGCTTTAGGGCCGGACCCGCTCGACAATCACGCGGCCGCGGCCGCGGCGCACTAAATAGCCGCCTCGCGGGATGCGCAATTTGCCCTGTTTGGTCAGGGGCTCAAGCGTGCTGGCGATAATTTCGGCATTGCTGTCGACCGGCGCGCTGTCCGGCTGTTTCGCCTGCTTCTCAAGCCACTCGCCAAAGGCCTTGTTGGCGATGTCCTCGCCAAGCGATTTGCGCAAAGCGGTCAACTTACGCATTTGACCTTTGTTGAGGTTGTTTTCACTAAATTTCTGGTTGGACTTCTTGGCCATGTTCACTCTCTAATTGGAGGAGAAAGATATATAATGCGTCACTTATACTGTAGCGCATGAAATAACAAATAAAAATTTTAATATTTTGGAATATTAGAAAAATGCGATGCGGGTGAGCGAGGCGCCCTCCCGGGATGCGCAATTTACCGCCATCCATTAAAGTAATGGTGGCATGCATCCGCCGCCTATGTGGATTTCAGGTTTTAGGAAATTTATTTCCGGGGTTTTCAGCCTCCGGTCTGACGATGTAAGAATTAACTATTCAGGCGATTAACGCGCCTTTATTTTCAAACCTCTTTGTGGTCCCCGGACGGTACGTCATAGCCGAGCTCACTGAGCAAGCCGCCGCTGTGGCGCTCAAAACTGGCATGAATATGTTCATCGAAATGCTGGCGCCATTCACCCTGAACACCTTTACGAAAATGGGATTGACGATTTTCCGTACCGGCTGTCCGGCCTTTTGCTAGATGTTTGAAGCTCGCGGCCTGCACACATTTTTCGATTTCCGCCGCCTCACATGAAGCGTCGAGATATTTCAGTACAGCGTCAAGCACGTGGTTGCTGTCAGCCAACATGTCTTCATATCGGACTTCATAATAACGCTCCGGATTAAGGGCGCCGAATCTGCGTCCGGCCCGAATATTTACCGCCCACACCTGGGCGTAATGTTCGGCGAACGCAGCGAAACTGCCAAATTCCTTATTTGCCCATTCTTCCGAGACCCGTAAATTATGAAACCATCCGGAGACGGCGGCATCGCGCCCATCCCGAATAATGTGAATAAAGCGTGCCTGCGGTAAAAGACGGGCCAACATCGGCAGATAAAGAATGTTATCGGGTGTTTTCTCGCCAATAAGTTGGACCTGTTCCCGGTCATATTGGGCAAACAGCAAACCGATCGCCGATCTTAAAAGGGCGTAGTGATGCGCCTGCTGAAAATGCGGGAACCCTTCAATTTCGCCAAATATGGCATTGTTTTTGAATTGTATCCGGTTGTTGTATTTTTGCAGCGCCTTGCCCAATCCGGGCAGCAGGAAATTCAGCAGATGGCCCTCGCCGCGGCACGCGATTTCGGGATGTCCATCCAACATCAATTGCAGCCACGTGGTGCCCGATTTGAGCGCGCCTGAGATAAAGAACAGGCGCTTTGAAAGCGCCGCCTCCGCACCGCGCTGCAGCGCCGATAATTCTTCCCATTCCGGAATGCCGTCGGCAAGTTTCAGCGCCTTGTCGAACGGATCGGAGCGCTTTTTTCCGGCCATGATGTTGGCCTTCTACGCCACGCTCTCCCAGGCGCCGCTTTTGCCGGAGCGGAACAGGGCGTCGAGGATACGCATGTTCATGAGCGCGTCTTCAAGCGGGAATTCCAATTTTCCGTTGGCCACCGCCTGGCAGAATTCCTCGGCCTGGTTGATATACATATTAAGCGGCTCGAAGGTCTCAAAGCTCTCGAGCGCCGGATCCCAGATACCGCGGTCACCGCCGATCAGAATTTGCGCCTCGCGGTCGGGCGCCTGGGCGAAGGGATCGGCAAGCTCGATCCGCCCATGGCTGCCGAAAAACGCCATATGCTGCTGCACCGCGAGCTCGGTCGAGCAGGTGAAGCTGGCCAGCCCGGCGTCATATTCCAGAATGGCGCTGGCCAGGCAGTCGACGCCGGTCTCCGGGTCGCGCCGGATGGCGGCAAAGACGCGCTTGGGATCATCCTCGAAGACGTAGCGCGATGTCACCATCGGGTAGACACCGATATCCAAGAGGCCGCCGCCGCCCATCTCCGGCTTGTTGCGGAAATTTTCCGGATCTTCCATCCGGTAGGAGAGCCAGCCCTGCGCGCCCTTGAGGGTGCCGATACGCCCCTCACGCACCAGTTCGCGCACCCGCCGCCATTGCGGGTGATGGCGGATGACGAAGGCCTCCGCCGCCAACATGCCGGTTGCGTCGCGCGCCGCGATCATCGCCTCGGCCTCGCCCGCATGCATCGCCAGCGGCTTTTCGTACAACACATGCTTGCCGGCCTGCATCGCCTTGATCGACCACGGTACATGCAGATGGTTGGGCAACGGGTTGTAGACCACATCAAGCTCGGGGTCGTCGATCAGCTCCTGATAAGAGCCATGCGCGCGCGCGATACCGAACTTGCTGGCCAATTGCCGGGCTGTTTCGGCGCTGCGGCTGGAGACCGCCTGGAGTTCGAGGCCCTTGCATTGCAACAAGGCGGGAATGATATGTTCGACGGCAAAGCCCGAACTGCTCAGGATACCCCAGCGTAAATTGGTCATGGCCTTTCCTTCCTTGCTTGCGCGCGCTTCTTCTAAGCCTCAAGATTGGTTCAAATAACAGGGGAGGCCGGAAAATGACACTACCCAATATCGATACGCTCACCCAGAACGCGCTCGATCACTATCTCTTTCCGCTCGCGCGCAAGGACGATATGCGCACTGACGGCGCCAACATCTTCGTCGCCGCCGACGGCCTCGAAATCACCGACGCGGCGGGCAAGACCTATCTCGACATGATGAGCACTCAGACCCGCGCCAGCTCGCTCGGCTACGGCCAGGACCGCATCGCCAAGGCGATCTACGATCAGCTCGTCGGCCTCCATTATGGCGGCACTTTCGCCAATCTGGTCGATGTCACGGTCAACCTCTCGGCCAAAATCGCCGAGCTCGCACCCGGCACGCTGACCGCCAGCGTGTTTGCCGGCTCGGGCTCCGAAGCCAACGAGATGTCGTTCAAGGCAGCCAAGCAATATCATCTGCTGAAGGGCGAAAAGCCGCGCGCGCACAAGATCATCGCGCGCTGGAACGCCTATCACGGCGCCACCATGGGGGCGCTCGCCGCGACCGACTATCTCGGCACGCGCCATATCACCGAGCCTGGCGTGCCGGGCTATAGCCATATCCCCGCACCCTTCCTCTATCGCACGCCGTTCGGCATGGATGCTTCCGAAGTGAGCGAATTCTGTGCCAACTATCTCGAGCAGCAAATTCTGCATGAGGGGCCGGAATATGTCGCCGCCTTCATCGCCGAGCCGGTCATGCAGGGCGACGGCGTACAGGTGCCGCCGGACGATTATTTCGCCCGGGTGCGCGCCATCTGCGAC
>CAYSDJ010000101.1:0-7864 GCA_964429775.1 uncultured Rhizobiaceae bacterium | reverse complement strand
AACCGCGAACTGGCGGCGCAATATCTGATGCTCTACGAGCTCTCGCTGCCCTACGGCCTCGACATGAATGACCGCATCGACATCAACAAATCCTCGAGCCGGGTCACGGTGACGCTCGGCGACGTCACAACGCGGGATACGCGTGATTTTCTCGCCGATGTCGAGGCCTGGTGGGACACGCGCGATGCGGCGAAGGAGGAATACGCCACCGGCGCGACCTACCTCTTCTCGTTTATCTCCGAGCGCAACATCCGCGACATGATTGGCGGCAATATCATTGCCGTCCTGATCATTGCGGCGATCATGATGGTTGCGCTCCGGAGTATCGGGTTCGGCATTTTGAGCCTGCTGCCCAATCTCGCACCGTTGGTGATGACGTTCGGCATCTGGGCGCTCCTTGTCGGCGAGGTCGGTATGGCGGCAGCGACGGTGTCGGCCACTTCGCTCGGCATCATCGTCGACAACACGGTCCACATCCTGACCAAATATCGCCGCGCGCGGCGTGAAAGCGGTCTCAATGTGGAAGGGGCGGTGCGCTACGCCTTTGATACGGTGGGTGCTGCCGTCGCTGCCAACGCGCTGATTCTGGCGCTCGGATTTTCGGTGCTCGCCTACTCCTCTTTCAAGATTACCGCCGAGATGGGCCTCTTAACGGCGCTCGCCATCGTCATCGCCCTTCTGGTCGATCTTTTTCTCCTCCCCGCGCTCCTGTTGCTGGGCGCTCAACCCCAAACGAAAGGAAAAACTATCATGCAATACGCACGGACAAATGGACGTTTGTTATCGATTCTGGCCGGCGCGGCTCTCCTGGGCGTTGGTGCGACGGCCGCCGTTGCCGATAATCTTCAACGCGAGACGGGGGTGGTTGTCGCGGCCGTGGAGACGGTGGCGGAGGTCGAGGCAATCGCCTTTTCTTCTGATCCGGCGGTGAAAGGCCATCAGATCGCCGCCCTCGCCGACCGCTCGGATCGCGGATTCCGCGACAGTCGGGTCGAGCTTGAAATGATCCTGCGCAATGCTGGTGGGTCGGAAAGCAAGCGCAAGCTCAAGATTTCGACGCTGGAAGTGCCCGACGAATCGGTCGGCGACAAGGGCCTGATCGTTTTTTCGATCCCGCGCGATATCAAGGGTACGGCACTTTTGTCCCACGCCAAAATTCTCGAACCCGACAATCAATGGCTCTACCTGCCGGCGCTGAAAAGGGTGAAGCGAATCTCGTCGCGCAACAAATCCGGCCCATTCGTCGGCTCGGAATTCGCCTTCGAGGACATCACCGGCCAGGAGCTCGATAAATACAATTATGTCTGGCTGCGTGAGGAGGCGTGCGGCGCGTTTGTCTGCGATGTCATCGAGCGCCGGCCGCGCTACGAGAATTCAGGTTATACGCGTCAGATCGTCTGGGTCGATCAGACCCACCGCCAGCCGCGCAAACTCGAATATTACGACCGCAAGGACGCGCTGCTAAAGACCCAGACCTTCGAAGACTATCGGCTGTACAACGGCGAATATTGGCGCGCCCAGACTTTCCGCATGGACAACCATCAGACCGGCAAGAGCACCGATCTCATTTTCGGCGATTACACGTTCGGCATCGGTCTGAAAGATAAGAACTTCGTCAAGAACGTACTTTCTCGCGCCCGGTAACTCGAAGCCGGTTTCGGACGCCCAGCTTAGCTCGGCCGCCTATTTCAGGTGGCCGAGCTTGGCGTAGACGAGGCAGCCGGTTTCGGATTTGGCCCAGTGGTGGCTGCCGGCTGGGTTGCGTCCCCAGCAGCCTTCTTCGTAGCGGCCATATTGGTCTTCCAACCCGCCTTCGAGCACGAACAATTCCTCGCCGCCGGGGTGGGTGTGTTCCGCGACTTCGCAGCCGGGTGCCATGCGGAACAAGCAAATGGCTTCGGGGAACTCATCATCTTCATAGAGCATCAATTGCGAACTGCCGGGATAGTCGCCGTCCTGCCACGGCGCGCTCAGCGTATCGATGCACACATGCTTGCGCTCCGTGCCGGGATATTGCCTGAGCTTGACCAGCAGCAGGCAGCCATCCTTTGAATGGGGCGCGTGGCGCGTGCCGTCCGGATTGAGCACAAAGGTTCCCCTGGGGAAGTCGCCATGTTCGTCGCTGAAGGTGCCGTCGAGAACGAGGATTTCCTCGCCCTCCGGGTGGCCATGCTCGGGAAACTCCGCGCCGGCATCAAAACGCACCAGCGAGGTGACGCGCCCCGATTCGGCCGGGCCGGAAAGCTCCAGCCGCTTACGCCATATGCCCGGCGCCGGGCTTTGCTGCCATTCCATGGCGTTGGTGTCGCATATGGCGCGCGCGGAAAAATCGGCGTTTAGCTGTTCCACCGTCATGTCTGATCCCCCCCTCTCAAGCGGCAATGCTCCCATGGATCGGGTAGCTTGCCAACCCGGCGCTTGCGCGCCATTCTGCCGCCGCGGGGAGCAGGAGGGAGATATGATCGATCTTTATTATTGGCCGACGCCAAACGGCTGGAAAATCACCATTCTTTTCGAGGAACTGGGGCTGGATTACAACATCGTCCCGGTCAACATCCGCGAAGGCGATCAGTTCGCGCCCGAATTTCTCAAAATCGCGCCAAACAACCGCATGCCGGCGGTGGTCGATCCGGATGGCGCCGATAGCAAACCGCTGTCGATCTTCGAATCAGGCGCCATCCTGCTGCACTATGCCGAGAAGCATCAAAAGTTCATTCCATCGGACGAACGCGGGCGCGCCGAGGTGCTGCAATGGCTGATGTTCCAGATGGGCAATGTCGGGCCGATGCTCGGCCAGTGCCACCATTTCCGCAACTACGCGGTGGAAAAGCTCGACTATGCCGTCGCGCGCTACACCAACGAGACCACGCGTCTTTACCGGGTGGTCAACAAGCGCCTTGAAGACCGCGAATTTGTCGCCGGCGATTATTCGATTGCCGATATGGCGATTTTCCCGTGGATGCGGTTGGGGCGCCACCAGGGCCAGGATATGGCTGAGTTTCCCGCTCTCAAAAAGTGGCTCGACCGCATGTATGCGCGCCCGGCGGTGGTGCGCGGCATAGAGGTGATGAAGGACGAGCGCGCCAAAAAGACGGAATTCACCGAAGAGCAGCGCTCGATCATGTTCGGCGATAAGCAGTTTTCCGCACGATGATCGACCTCTATTACTGGCCGACCCCGAACGGCTGGAAAATCACAATCCTGCTCGAGGAATTGGGTCTCGATTACAATGTGATTGTGGTCGATATCCTTAAGGGCGATCAATACAAGCCGGAATTTATCGCTCTCAACCCAAACAGTAAAATTCCCGTATTGGTAGATTCGGATGGCGCTGATGGCAAGCCCGTCACGCTGTTCGAATCCGGTGCCATCATGCTTTATCTGGCCGAAAAGACGGGGCGGTTCTTTGCCGATACGACGCGCGGAAAATATGACGTGCTGCAATGGCTGATGTTTCAGATGGGTGGCGTTGGGCCGTTTTTCGGCCAGGCAAACCACTTCAACCGCTATGCCCCCGAACAGGTGCCGTATGCGATTGAGCGCTATGACGCCGAAGCGGCGCGCCTGCTCGGCGTTATGGACAAGCAGCTCGAAGGTCAGGATTGGATTGCCGGTGGTTATTCGATTGCCGATATGGCGCTCTTCGGCTGGACGCGCGATTACGCCAAGGAGGCGGAAATCCTCGCGCCCTATGGCAATGTCGCCGGCTGGTTTGCTCGAATGCTCGCCCGTCCAGCGGTTGAACGTGGTCTCGCCGTGTTGGCCGAGACGCGCAAGGCGCCGTCGGAATTTGACGCCAAGGCACGCGCCGTGATGTTTGGCGAAGGGGTGGATGAATCAATAAAAAGGAGCGAGACATGAAAATTCTCATGCCCGATGCGCAATTCTCGGGCCCGCCCGATGTCGAGCAGGCAGCGCTTGGCGCCGGCGCCGAATTAGAGCTCTACCGGGGCGTGCAGGCGGATGAAATTGCCGATGCCTCGTGGGCGGCGTGCGATGCCATTCTGGTGTGGCAGGATATCGCCGTTGATCCGGCGCTCACCGCCAAGCTCGATAACTGCAAGATCATCGTCCGCTGCGGTATCGGCTATGACCGTATGAATTTACAAGCCACCGGCGCGCGCGGCATTCCGGTGTGCAATGTGCCGACCTATGATTTCACCGATGTGATGAGCTCGACGCTCGCCATGTCGCTGGCGCTGATGCGCGGCCTTTTCACTTATGATCGTTTTCTCCGGCCCGATTTGGCGAAGGGGTGGAAATGGGGCGTCGCGCCCGAGATGCGCCGCGTGCGCGAGCAGAATTTCGCCGTCATCGGCTGCGGGCGGATCGGCACCGGCGTGTTGCTGAGGGCCCAGGGTTTCGGCATGACGCCGGGCTATTACGATCCCTACCTGCCGACCGGGCACAATAACTCGCTTGGCGTTGAGCGCTTTCATAGTCTGAAAGAGCTGCTCGCCTGGGCCGATGTGGTCAGCATTCACACGCCGCTCAATGACGAGACGCGCAACATGATCAACCGCGAGACGATCGCGCTGATGAAGCCCGGCACCATCTTCGTCAATTGCGCGCGCGGCGGCCTGGTCGATATGGATGGCCTCGAATGGGGTCTCAGAGACGGCCCGATTGTTGCCGCTGCGCTCGATGTTTTCCCCGAGGAACCGCCGGCCTCTCATCCTTTGATGACGGCCTGGCTCAATGAGGATGAATGGCTGCGCGGGCGGCTTTGCATGACGCCGCATTGCTCGTTCTATTCCGAAGCGACCTTTAAGGAGATCCGCCACGGCGCGGCGGCGACGGCGGCGGCTTACCTGCGCGATGGCAGCCTGATCAATTGCGTCAACGAAGACTATTTAGCGGTTAAATAAGGGGAACGGGGAATGAACGACAAGGCATTGAATTTCTACGGGCACTATCTTTCCGTGCCATCCTGCAAGGTTGGGCTGATGCTGAGCATGGCTGGCATCCCGCACGCCTACCATCATATTGACCTCATGTCGGGCGCGCAGAAGGAGCTTTCGTTTCAGGCGCTCAATCGCTTTGCCCAGGTGCCGGTAATCGTCCATGCCAACAAGGCGATCTGCCAGTCGGATGTGATCCTGGCCTATCTCGCCGAGCAGTTCGGCAAACTCGACGGCGCCACCGAGGAGGAACGCTTGCGAGTGCGCGAGTGGCTTTGCTGGCAGGCGGATCGCCTGTGGAACATCACCCGGGCGCGCAGCCAAGTTATGTTCCAGAACGGCGCGCCGGCGGTTGTCGAACAGCTGCAAAACGGCTCGCGCGATGCGCTGGGGGTGCTCAATGCGCATTTGGAGGACGGAGATTTCATCATCGGCGAGCGGCCGACGATCGCCGATGTGGCGTGCTTTACCGTCATTGCCCATGCGGCCGATGCCAAAATCGATATCGGCCAATGGTTCGCCATCACGGCTTGGCAGGCGCGCATGCATGCGCTCGAAGGCTGCGGCGATCCGGCTGACTATATGCCCAAAGAGAGCCGCGCGTGATCGATCTCTACACCTGGCAGACGCCGAACGGCTTCAAGCTCTCAATCCTGCTTGAGGAACTCGGCTGGGACTACAATGTGCACGAGATCAATATCGGCCAGGACGAGCAGTTCGACCCGGCCTTCCTGAGGCTTTGCCCGAACAACAAGATTCCGGCACTCACCGATTCCGACGGGCCGGACGGCGAGCCGATATCGATGTTCGAATCGGGCGCCATTCTGATTTATCTCGCCAACAAGGCCGGGCGGTTTATTTCCGCTGATCCCAGGCGCCACATGGAGGAGATTCAGTGGGTCATGTTTCAGATGGCCAATGTCGGGCCGATGTTCGGCCAGACGCATCATTTCAGGACCAAGCTCGAGCCTGAAATCGCCTATGCGCGCAACCGATATTTGCGTGAGACGCACCGTCTCTATGGGGTGATGAATAGCCGCCTCAGCGAAAGCGAATATTTGGCCGGTCCCGATTACAGCATCGCCGATATCGCCACCTGGCCCTGGGTCTCGCGCTTTGAATGGCACGAGATCGAGTGGCCGGACTATCCCCACCTCAAGCGCTGGTTCGACGCCATCTGGGCCCGCCCGGCGGTCAAGCGCGGCCGCGCCGTGCCGCGCATCGGCGCGATCTGATCCGGCGCCTTTCCCGACGACAACGAAAAGTAGAACGCATATGAGCAATCTTGAACACCCATCGGTCAAACGCGTGCGCGCCGCCCTGGCCGCGGCCGGCTCGGACGCGACGGTGATCGAGCTTGCCGAGACCGCGCGCAGCGCCCAGGACGCCGCCGACAGCATCGGCACCGAGCTTGGCAGTATCGTCAAATCGCTGGTCTTTGCCGTCGCCGGCAAGCCAGTGATGGCGTTGGTCGCCGGTGACCGGCAGTGCGATACAAAGGCGCTGCCGGCGGCGCTTGGCCTCGAAGGCAAGGCCAAGCGGGCCGACGCCGATCTGGTGCGGGGCGCCACCGGCTTCGCCATCGGCGGCGTCGCGCCCGTTGCGCATGATCAAAAATTGCCGATCGCGATCGATGCCAGCCTGGCGCGTTTCGAAACGGTCTATGCCGCCGCCGGCCATCCCTACTGCGTTTTCGCCACCACCGTGGATGAACTCGCGCGCTTGACCGGCGGCACCCCAAGCGACGATATCGGCAAAGCCGGATAAGGCGTTGCCGGCCCCGGCACAGCCTTCGCGTTGACACGCTGCCAGCGCACAATTAGATAAGGTGCTTCGCCGTTCAACAGGCAATCCAAGGAGGGGTGGCCGAGTGGTCGAAGGCGACGGTTTGCTAAACCGTTATAGGGTGTAAAGCTCTATCGAGGGTTCGAATCCCTCTCCCTCCGCCAGTTTCTTATATGCTGATTATCTTTTTGATTAATAACAATAAATATAATTCCTCTCGGCGTGTTACCACACACAAAAACCACATATAATATCCCCTGAGCAGCATCTGGGAAGCCCGAAAACTTAGCGTTTCTGAAATCATTAAACGAGGTAAAACGCGGATATTTTCAGCAATTCCGAATTTCTGGCCGTGGCGTTTGAAGCCATCGGTCGATCGGTGAATGTGGGGCGTTGCTTCAAATAGCGCGTATGCGTCACATCGCCGCTGTGTCATGGAAGCGATAAAACGCCAACTTGCCGTTGTCGTCCTCCACCGCCTCGATCACGCCCGCCGCTTCGAGCTTTTCACGGTTGCGCTGGCGAGCCTTACGCTTGGCCGAGCCATCCTTCGCGCCACTGGCGGCAACCACGTCGATACATTCGTTTAGTTCGGCGGGCGTGATTTCCTCAGGATTATCCAGCTCACGAAACGCGTCGATGATCGGCCTTATCTCTTTCGGGATCGCCGTTGCCTTATTCTTGAGAATCGCCGCAGTTTGTTTCGTACCCTCAACTCGCACCACATCAACGTCGAAGCGGATCGGTGCCGGGCGCGGAATACCCTTGACGCGGATCGGGGTAATCTGGCCCGCGAAGGGCCGCTCTGTGTCGGTGATCTTACCGAAGCGATGCACGCGATAGAGCCCGTGCGTATTGGCCGCAATCGCACCGTGGCCTGCGAAGCCGATGCCCGTCTTTGTCTGGTGATGAATGACGATGATGTGTGCGGCCACGGGGAGTGACATGACATCTGTCACGTCCGGGTATTGCTTCTTCCACGCCCGGGTGGCGTCTGTCTCCTCCCAAATGACTGTCTGCTCCCCGTCTTCGAGAATGACCCGCATCTCGCGCTCGGGCGGTTCAAAGTCGGGCCGCTCTTTGAGAAGGTCGAGGCAATCATTGATGAAGCTCACCGCGCGCGGCGGCGGAATTTTCTGGTGCCCATCCCCCGCTTCGAGAGCTTCGCGGCCTTGAAT
>CAYSDJ010000100.1:0-8116 GCA_964429775.1 uncultured Rhizobiaceae bacterium | reverse complement strand
GTCGAGGAAGAGAAGCAGGCGGTTGAGGAATATGGCTCGACCGATTCCGGCGCCAGCCTCGGCGATATTCTGGGTGCTGCGATCAGCCGCAAGCAGGAAGCGGCAGCGGCCCAGGATGCACCGGCCGAAGAGGCTCCGGCTGCTGAGGCTGCTGAGGCTGCTGAGGCCGCCGAGGCTCCTGAGGTTCCTGAGGTTCCTGAGGCTCCTGAGGCAGAAGCCGAAGCGGCAGAGGAAGTTGAAGCCGCGCCAGAAGCGGAAGCTGCCGATGCAGCACCGGCTGAAGATAGTGCCGATGACGCTGCCGAGGCGGAAGCTGAAGCGGCTGAGGGCGGTGAAGAGGACGGCAAAGACGAAACAAGCGCCTGAACCGGGGCGCTTGTCGGCGCTGATATATCCGGTTTCTCACACGGCAACGCGGGGAGTGGGCGGCGGAAATGATGCTCGACCCGGATAGGTTACTCGATCGCCGGCGTCTCAAGCGTGGCGTCGCCGTGTGGCGCGCGCTCGCGGTCGTCGCCGTGATCGCGCTAATCGTTGTCGCGATTGGTCGCTTTGCCCTCGATGGCCCGGCCGGCGGCGATTATATCGCCCGTCTTTGGGTCACCGGCCTGATCATCGACGATCCGCTGCGCGAGGAAATGCTGGCGGAGATTGCCGAGGATAGCGATGTCCGCGCGCTTATCGTCAGGATCGATTCACCGGGTGGCACCATGGCGGGCAGTGAAGCGCTTTATCTGGGCTTGCGCAAAGTGGCGGCGGCGAAGCCGGTGATCACCGTCATGGGCGGTACGGCGGCTTCGGGCGGATATATGACGGCGCTCGCCGCCGAGCATATTTTGGCGCGCAATTCCACCGTCACCGGTTCAATCGGGGTTATTCTGCAAACCGCTGAAGTAAGCCGCATGCTGAGCGATCTCGGCATAGAGACCGAAGCGATCAAAAGCGCCCCCTTAAAGGGCGTGCCCTCGCCCTTTGAGACGCTCAATGAAAGCGGCCGGGCGGCGGCGCAGGCGGTGGTCGACGATATGTATGATCTTTTCATCGACCTCCTGGCCGAGCGGCGTGGCCTGGAGCGCCCGGTGGCTGAGGCTTTGGCGGATGGGCGCGTGTTTACCGGCCGCCAGGCGGTGGCCAATGGCCTGGTCGACGAAATTGGCGGTGAACCGGAGGCTATAGCCTGGCTCGACAGCCAGCGCGGCGTCTCGCCAAGCCTGCCGCTCTATGATTTGGAGACCGATGAACGCGAAGATATGGTCGAGCGCCTCGTCTCTTCGGTCGGCGGTGCGGTTTTGCCGAAGCGTCTCACGCTTGACGGCCTCCTCGCCGTTTGGCACCCTGGGCTCGGTCGCGAGTGAAAAAACTCAAATAAAACGATAGTTTGCTCGTGATATGCGCAAATGGGGCGGCGCAATTAGAGCAGCGTAATTGGGACGGCGAGAAGGAAAGCGATGGCATGACCAAATCTGAGCTCATTCAGCGGCTGGCGGAAATGTATCCCGATCCTCGCCTTTATCACCGTGATTTCGAACGCGTGGTAAACAAGGTGTTCGATGAGATCAGTGCCGCCTTGGCGCGTGGTGACCGGGTCGAGCTGCGCGGCTTTGGCGCCTTTTCGGTGCGCGCGCGCGGCGAGCGCGTCGGGCGCAACCCGCGCACCGGCGAATCGGTCAATGTGGCGAAGAAGCATTTGCCGTTTTTCAAGACCGGCAAGGAATTGCGCGAGCGCATCAATCAAGGATAAGCCCAGCGGGTTTTCGTGATGGCGCGCCCGGCTTGAAATGAAGGCGCTGAAGGAAACGGCGTGAGATTTATCGGCTGGATAATTGCGATTCCGGTGGCTTTTATCGTCATCGCCTTTGCCATCGCCAACCGGACGGCGGTGGGCGTTCATTTCGATCCCCTGCCCTATGAATTGGATATCCCGCTCTGGGCTGCCGTGATCGGCGCGCTTGCCTTCGGCTTTATCCTTGGCGCCGTCATCCGTTGGCTGTTCGACCATCGCTGGCGCGCCGAAGCGCGCCAGGGCAGGCGCCATGTGCGCGCTTTGGAGCGTGAAATATCGACATTGCGCCAGCGCCTTGATGAAGCGGCGAAGGCACAAGCCCAGGCGGGCAAAGTGGAGCCCGGGCAGAATCGCATCGCACCGCCCGGAGATGCTGCGTAGCGAGCGAAGTTCTTGACGTGGCCCCTCGATTCGTCGAATAAGCGCGCAGCCACGCATTCGCATGCATTACTGAGCGGATTTTGACATGACCTTGAGCGTGAAAATATGCGGCCTGAGCGATGCCATTGCCGTTGCGGCAGCGGTGGCCGGCGGCGCGCGCTTTGTCGGCTTCGTGTTTTATCCGCCATCGCCGCGTTGCGTTGCGCCTGAGCAGGCGGGTGCGCTTGCGCTGCCCGTGCCGGACGAGATCTCGCGGGTTGGCGTGTTTGTCGATCCAGGCGATGATTTGCTGGATAGCGTCATGGCCGAGCTGGATCTGGATTTTATCCAACTGCACGGCAGTGAGAGCGTCGAGCGCGCAGCCGAGATCAAATCCCGCACCGGCGCCGGCATCATCAAGGCGATCAAGCTCGCGGCGCCCGGCGACAGCGATGCGGCCATGCCCTATCACACCGTTGCCGATTGGATTCTGTTCGATGCCAAGGCGCCGAAAAGTCTGCGTGGCGCCTTGCCCGGCGGCAATGCGTTGGCTTTTGATTGGACGATGCTTGCGAACGCGCCGCAACCGGCGGCGGGCCTGCCATGGCTGCTTTCCGGCGGGCTTGATATCGACAATCTGGCCAAAGCGGTTAGGATATCGGGCGCCCGGGCGGTAGACGTTTCTTCCGGTGTCGAATCGGCGCCGGGGAAAAAAGACCCCGAGCTTGTGCGCCGGTTTCTTGCTTTGGCGCAGAGCTGTAATGTGGGCGAAATTTAACTCGGATAGAAGATGAACACAGCCAACTCATTTCGCGTCGGGCCGGACAAAGACGGCCATTTCGGCATCTATGGCGGGCGCTATGTCGCCGAAACCCTGATGCCGCTGATTCTCGATCTCGAAACCGCCTGGGAGACGGCCAAGAATGATGCCGCCTTTGCCGCCGATATGGATTATTGGCTCAAGCATTATGTCGGCCGGCCGAGCCCACTCTATTATGCCGAGCGCCTGAGCGAGCATTGGGGCGGCGCCAAGGTCTATTTCAAGCGCGACGAGCTCAACCATACCGGCGCGCACAAGATCAATAATTGCATCGGCCAAATTCTCCTCGCCCAGCGCATGGGCAAGACGCGCATTATCGCCGAGACCGGCGCCGGTCAGCATGGCGTCGCCACGGCAACGGTATGCGCGCTCTTTGATCTGCCGTGCACGGTCTATATGGGCGAGGTCGATATCGAGCGGCAAAAGCCCAATGTTTTCCGCATGAAATTGCTCGGCGCCGAAGTGGTACCGGTGACCTCCGGCTCGATGACGCTGAAAGACGCCATGAACGAGGCGTTGCGCGATTGGGTCACCAATGTGGCAACGACCTATTATCTGATCGGCACGGTTGCCGGCCCGCATCCTTATCCTGAGATGGTGCGCGATTTCCAATCGATCATCGGCGAGGAAGTACGCGAGCAAATGCTCGAAGCCGAAAGCCGTTTGCCCGATACGCTGGTGGCCAGCGTCGGCGGCGGCTCGAACGCGATCGGCCTATTTTACCCCTTCCTCGACGATGATGGCGTCGCCATTGTCGGTGTCGAGGCGGCCGGGCACGGTATCGAGACCGGCAAGCATGCGGCCTCGCTCAGCGCCGGCAGTCCGGGCGTGTTGCACGGCAACCGCACCTATCTGCTGCAGGATGAGGACGGCCAGATTAACGAGGCCCATTCCATTTCCGCCGGGCTCGATTATCCCGGCATCGGGCCGGAGCATTCCTGGCTCAAGGATATGGGACGGATCGACTATGAGCCGATCGACGATACGGAAGCGCTCGAAGCCTTTCAGCTTTGCTCGCGTCTCGAAGGCATTATCCCGGCGCTGGAGCCGGCCCACGCCCTGGCCCATGTTGCCAAGATTGCGCCCACTTTGCCGACGGACCATATCATCGTGATGAATATGTGCGGCCGCGGTGACAAGGATATCTTCACGGTGGCCGAAGCGCTTGAGACGGAATTATGAGCTGGCGCATCGAACGGCGCTTCCAGGCGCTTAAAAACGAGGGCCGCAGCGGCCTGGTGACGTTCACCATGATGGGCGATCCGGATATCGAAACATCTTTTGAGATTTTGCGCGGCCTGCCCGCCGCCGGCGCTGACATCATCGAAATCGGCTCGCCCTTCACCGATCCCATGGCTGATGGGCCGGTTATTCAGGTCGCCGGCCAGCGCGCGCTCAAGGGCGGTATCACGCTCGAGAAAACCCTTGACCTGGTGCGGCGCTTCCGCGAAGAGGATGGCGAGACGCCGCTCATACTCATGGGCTATTACAATCCGATCTATATCTATGGCGTCGAGCGCTTCCTGCGCGATGCGCTGGACGCCGGGCTCGATGGGTTGATCATCGTCGATTTGCCGCCGGAGGAAGATTCGGAGCTTTGCCTGCCGGCCATGGAGGCCGGCCTCGCCTTTATTCGCCTGACCGCGCCGACAACGGATGATGCCCGCCTGCCGCGCGTGCTCGAGAACAGCTCGGGTTTCGTGTATTATATTTCGATCACCGGCATCACCGGCGCTGGTGCGGCAAGCGCCGGTTCGATCGACGAATCGGTGGCGCGTCTGCGCCGTCATACGGACCTGCCGGTTGCTGTCGGTTTCGGCATTAAAACGCCGGAGCAGGCCGGCGATGTGGCGCGGGTGGCTGATGCGGCGGTGGTCGGCTCGGCCATCATTTCCGCCATCGAAAAAACGTTGGACGATGACGGCGCCGGATCGCCGCAAACGGTTGATGCGGCGCTGTCGCTGGTGCGCGATTTGAGCGCCGGCGTGCGCCAAAGCAAAAGGGAAGCTGCAACATGAGTTGGCTCGATCGCTTCGCCCGCCCCAAGGTGCGGGGCCTCTTTCGCAAGGACGATATTCCGCACGATCTGTGGGAAAAATGCCCCAATTGCGAGCAGATGATTTTTCACCGCGAGCTTGAAAACAATCAGCGTGTTTGTCCGCACTGCGATCACCATCTTCGTCTCGATGCGGGAAAGCGCCTCTCCTATCTGTTTGATGATGGCGAATTTCAAACCATCGAACTGCCCGAGGTAACGAACGACCCGTTGCGTTTTCGTGACCGCAAGCGCTATGCCGACCGCTTGAAGGATGCGCGCAGTGACGCTCAACAGGATGCCGTCATTGTTGCTCACGGGTCGATCGGCGGAAATCCGGTTGTCGTCGCGGCGTTTGATTTCTCCTTCCTCGGCGGCTCGATGGGGGTGGCGGTCGGCGAGGCGTTGCTCGCCGGCGCGCGCCTCGCGGTGTTGCAGGATTCGTCTTTTATCGTCGTTCCGGCGTCGGGCGGGGCGCGCATGCAGGAAGGCACATTGTCGCTGATGCAAATGGCGCGTACCACCATCGCGGTGGATGAGCTGAAAGAGGCGCATCTGCCCTATATCGTTGTCCTCACCCACCCGACCACCGGCGGCGTAACGGCGTCGTTTGCCATGCTGGGCGATATCGCCATTGCTGAACCGGGTGCGGTGATCGGCTTTGCCGGCGCGCGGGTGATCGAGGATACGATCCGTGAAAAATTGCCGGAAGGCTTTCAACGCTCAGAGCATCTCTTGGAGCATGGCATGATCGACATGGTGGTCCGGCGCCATGATTTACGCGACACCTTGGCGCGAACCATATCCCTGTTGCGCAACACGGGTGCGCCGGCTCAAGTGGTCGAGCTTCCGCGCGCCGAGACACCCGCGACCTGACTCAAGCCTGGCTATGACGTGCACACGGGCAGAGCCGAGCGGCCGTATTCTCGCTCGCCTGCATGAGCTCCACCCCAAGCTGATCGATCTCTCGCTCGGCCGTATGGAACGGCTGCTGAAAAATTTGGGCAATCCCGAAATCCGCCTGCCGCCGGTTATTCACATCGCCGGCACCAACGGCAAAGGCAGCACCCTGGCCTATGTGGACGCCATCCTCAGCGCCGGCGGCCAGCGCGTGGATAGCTATGTGTCGCCCCATCTGGTGCATTTCAATGAGCGCATCCGGCTTGCGGGCAGGGAGATCGACGAGGCGCAGCTCGCCGCCTTGTTGGCGGAATGCGAGGCCGCCAACGAAGGTGCGCCGATCACTTTTTTTGAAATCACCACCGCCGCCGCCCTGCTTGCCTTCGAACGCAGCGCCGCCGATATTCTTTTGCTTGAGGTCGGCCTCGGCGGGCGGCTCGATGCGACCAATGTCGTGCCCCGCCCGGCGCTTTCGGCAATCACGCCGGTGTCGATCGATCACACGCAATATTTGGGCGATACGCTGGCCGGTATCGCGGCTGAGAAGGCGGGAATATTGAAGGCCGGGGTGCCGGCGGTGATCGGCGCCCAGATGCCGGCGGCGCTGGCCGCAATCGAGGAGCGCGCCGCCACTCTCGGAACACCGCTTCTGCGCCAGGGCGTTGAGTGGGATGTTCACCCCGACGGCGAGGGCTTTTGCTACGAAACATCATCGCGAAAATCGCACTTTTCCCTGCCCGCTCTCGCCGGTGCGCATCAGATCGGCAATGCCGGGATGGCCATTGCCTGTGTCGCGGCGCTGACGGCGGGCCCGTTGCCGCATGCGGCGATTGCCGAAGGCCTCGCCAGCGCCCGCTGGCCCGGCCGTTTGCAGCAGATTTCCTTGCCCTCCATGGTGCCGGGCTGGGAAGTGTGGCTCGATGGCGGCCACAATGCGGCGGCGGGCGCGGCCCTGGCGGCAGCGCGGGATTGGACGGACAAGCCGCTCCATTTGATTGTCGGCATGATCAACAGCAAGGCGCCGGAGGATTTCCTCCGCCCGCTTGCGCCCATAACGGCCAGCGTGACCGGCGTTGCCGTGCCGGGTGAGGCTGCAAGTCTGGCGCCGCAGGCCATTTGCGATGCCGCGGCGGATCTGGGTTTGTTAAATCTATCAGCCGATAATGTTGAGGCGGCAATCGCGCATATTTCTCGTCAGGACGGTCCGGGCCGCATCCTCGTTTGCGGCTCGCTCTATTTGGTTGGTGATGTGCTGGCGCGCCACACTCATGCGCCTAATTGTTGACGCGGGCGGCTCTGGGGTTTTGTATTGGGGCATGAAACGGGAGTCGGGTTTATGAAAGCCAGGAGGTGGGCGATAGCGGCGGTTGCCGCGTTTACGCTGGCCCCGGCCACGGGCTGGGCGCAATCGGACGCGCTTCTCGATACCTACAATCTCTATGCCACGCATTATGCCCAGGATCGTTTTGCAGAGGCGCTGCCGCATGCGATCAAGCTGATCGAACTGCATGAAAGCGAGTTTGGTGTGGGTCACCCGACGGCGGCCGTGCTCTATGCCAATGTTGCTGAATTGCATATCGAGATGGGCCATCTCGGGGAGGCCGAGCCGCTGTTGGTCGAGGCTGTGCAGTCGGCGGAGCGATCCATGGGCATGGGCCACCGTACCACCGCCGTACTGGTCGGAAAGCTGGCCAAACTCTATCGCTGGCAGGGCCGCTATGATGAGGCCGAAACGCTCTATCTCAGGACGATTAAGATCAAGGAACAGGAATTCGGCCCCAATCACATGGCGGTGGCGGTTAGTTTGAACGATTTGGCGCAACTTTATTATCTCGAAGCGAGGTTTGCCGAGGCTGAGCCGCTCTATCGCCGCGCCCTCGGTATCCTGGCCGAGATCGAGCGCGTCCACCCGCTGACCAGCGCCGTCCTCTTTAACAATGTGGCCGAGCTGTTCACCGCCCAGGGCCGCGATTTCGGCGCCGTCATGCCGAAATTGGCGTCACGCCTGGATGCCGAGGATGGGGCGGGCGATACGCCGGCGGTGGAAGAGACTATCGTGGTCGAGGCAGCGGCAGAGACAGTGCCCGAGGAGGCGCCGGAGGAAGTACCGGAAGAAACAATCGTCGCGGCGGTTGAGCCGGTCAAAAGCAGCGAGTCTGAGATCGACCCAGGCTGTTTCAAAACGCGCGCTGTTTTTTCCTTATGACGTCCTGTCGGT
>CAYSDJ010000099.1:0-8624 GCA_964429775.1 uncultured Rhizobiaceae bacterium | reverse complement strand
GCGGCTTCCGGCATGGCCCGGCAGAGGTCATGGCGCGGCTCAACAAGGGCGAGGCCGTGGATACAAGCGAATATTATTTCCGCGTTGCGCCTTTTTTCGAAACCGGGGCGGAAAAATATGATTGGCTCAACCGAATCGTGACGGTCGGCACCGGACACCGGTTGGCCTCAGGGCCCGTCTATGAGGTGTTTCAAGTAATGTGAGCGGTGGGTTGAGCGCGGTTGGCGGCGTTTTATTCCCGCGTTCCGGCTTATTTTCGCGCTTCGACTTGGGCGCGTAACTCTTCAAGAAAGCCGTCCATGCCCTTGCGATTGATCACCGAGGCAAATTCGATCCGGTGGGTATACAGCATGCTGATACCTTCGACATTGATATCGACAACCCGGTACTCGCCTTCAATCACCCGCACACGGTAATCCACTCCGATCGGCGGATCCCCCGTAGGCCGGAGGATTCGCGTCCGCACGATCACATCGCCTTGCTTGTCCGATTCTAGGGTATCCATTATCTCGAAGGTTTCGCCGTTATAGGAATCAAAACGGCTGGCATAGACGCGGACAATGAAGTCAACAAACACATCATTGTAAGCTCGACGCTGCGCCTTCGTCGCGGATTTCCAATAGCGTCCCAAAACAAAACGGCTAATGGTCCGGATGTGGAAGGCCTCGACCAGGATATGGCGGAAGGCGGTTTCGCGTTCGGCAAAGGTGCTACCTTCTTTGTCGCGCAACACATCGACGGCGCGAACGCCCAGGTCACGGATAAACTCACTTGCCTCACTGTCGGCGGCTCGCGCCGAAACGCCGGCAGAGGAAAAGGAGAATACCAATAGAGCGAGCAAAGCAATGCCCTGGCGTCGCCCAGCCGTGGCGGCGCTAAGCGTCAAAACAGATAATGATCTCATTCTTTATTTACTCAATCTCATCGGAAGCTGTGGCCTGGTCGAATTCTTCGTCCGTATAATCTTCCAACGTGATGCTGGGGATCGGCAGGGTCGGCGGTAATTCGCCATTGCGAATTTCGCCTGCCCGATGCTGGCGATAGAGCTCGCGCATGGCGGCATAAAAATCGATCGAGGTTTCCTCAAGCGTATCCAACTCGTCTATGAACCTGGAACGCACATCAATTCCGCGGGCAATCATGCGTTGATATTTTTCGTGGCTCCTGAGGGCGCGGGTAAACGGATCCATCAGCCAATCCACGCCCATGCCGACAGCATCACGCGGATTGGAGGGACCAAACAACGGCAATACAAGATAGGGCCCTTCATCGACGCCCCATATGGCGAGCGTCTGGCCAAAATCTTCAGCCGCCCGAGGCAATCCAATGCCATCGGCGACATCAAATATTCCGCCCAAACCGATCGTCGAATTAAACGCGAATCGGAGCATCGAGGTGACGGCGCGCTCCAAATCCCATTGCAACAGGCCGTTGGCAAAATTAACCGGTTCGCCCAAATTATTCAGCACGTTGGTAACGCGCTCACGGCCCCATCTCGGCACCACGCCGACATACATCTCGGCCAAAGGCCCGAGCAACACACCGTCCAGGGTTCGATTAACTTCAAAGGTAATCCGGTTGATGTCCTCAAACGGGTCGTTCACCGAATATTCGTCTTCATCAAGATTTTCGGGCGAGTTTGAAGACGCGCAACCGGAAACCACGCCAACCACCAGCAACATGGCCAGTACTTGCGTCCAGCGCCTCAATTTTCTGGATGCCACGCGAAACGTCAAATGCCCGTCCTCAAAATTTCACTCGGCCACAAATTCGTTCTGGACAAACCCAAGCTATCCGAACCAATGGCCTTCTTACCCCACTTCACGTCGAACCTACTGACAATAGGGTAACGCCAAACTCTTTCAAATGTTTGATTCGTACCAAACCCGTGATTTTCGCAACAGTCGGAAGTCATGAAAACGCCAAAAATGCTCTAATCACTTCGCCTTCTCCCAGGCCGCCGCGAATCCCCTATTTAGTCCGTAAACCCGCCAGATGATTAGCATATCTCAAATCAAGAAACCAGCGCCGCAAAGAGCGAAACACATCCACACGCCGATGAACGCATGCGTATGTAGCAATTATGTTACAGGTTCGGTTAATGCCGTATCAATTATTTTGGTTAACTCCTGCCGAGCCGGCTAATATTTTACAAAATTTATGAACAACATATTGTAAATACACAATAAATTCATCAATGCAAAATTGTGCCCGGAAGGCATTTCGCTCGATTCGCGGTTCCGGCAACGTCCCCGCCCACTCCGTTGAGCACGCGTTAAAAAGCCGTCAACCAGCTTTTAACCATAGGCGCGTACAGTCTTGTTTCGGCCGTACCAACCGCGAATCGACGCCCGGTACGGCAAGGCTGCTGAGAAAAAAGATGCCCATGCAAAGCTCTGTAAACCGTCCCCAGCTCTATAATGGCCGCGATTCGGGTTTCCACCTGACGCAGGCCCTGAAAGATCGAACGACACCATCAGGCGAGAAATATGCCCTTTATCTCAGCCTTTCGTCATTGGATCAGAAAAATCTCCAAGACTATCATCTCAGTACGGTCCAATACGCGATAGAGACCTTGTGCCAGGGCATCGGTGCAAAGCTCTTTTTATTCGAGAACTCAGATATGGTTGTGTTGTGCTCAGACACCGGAGCGGCAACCATGGAAAATATCACCCACCGTTTGCGCAGCCTGTTCACCGGGGTGATCACGCTTCTCCCGGGCAACAAGGCCGATTCGCTCTGCAACTGGTATGATTTGATGGACCAGGGCGATCAATTTGAGGAAGTCTGCCGGCCGCTGACTGAAAATAACGGAACGATAGCGGCCCACGCTGCGCCGCCATCGACCAGCCAAAAAAACATTGAGCCCATTGACGCAGACATGCTCGCACGACTCGAAAGGGGCCTAGCGACAATTGATGTGAGTAGCTTCATCCGCCGCCAGCCGATATGCAAAATACTGCCCGGCATGGACACCCATCCGAAACATTTGGCAAACGAGATATATGTGCGCGTCAATGATTTGCGCGACACGATTTTGCCTGACGTCGACCTGATGGCGAATCGCTGGTTGTTCCGTCACCTGACGGCGCAGCTGGATCAGCGCGTCCTGGCCACCATTCTCGAGAACATCCAATCCAATTTACGCACGCCGATTTCCCTGAACATGAACATCAAAAGCGTCATGTCTCACGAATTTACGCAATTGGTGCGCCTGCTCTCGCCATCGCAACGGGAAAAAATCATCATCGAAATTCATTGCGTCGACCTCATTTCCGACCCCGGCGCCTTTCAATTTGCGCACGCCTATCTCAGTAATATTGGCTTCGAATTGGCACTCGACGGCACCGACATATTCAGTTTTCCCGAATTTGCACGTCACGATGTCGGCTTCCATTACGTAAAACTTGGCTGGGACGAAGCACTGGAAGTCGAACTTTCGCTAAGCGACCTTCAGCGACTGAATAAAGCCGTGAGCCAATTAGGCTCGGAAAAGGTCATTCTTTGCCACTGCGGCACAGCGCGCGCGATGAAATTCGGACATCAAGTCGGGGCGCATAATTTTCAGGGCCGCCATATCGACGAACTGCTGAATCCGTCATTACGGCGACAAAATTAAAAGCGCTGCCCGTTACTAATTCTCGGCCCCGGCAACCGACGCCAACACATCGTCCGCCAGCCGTCCGGTAAGTTCCTGCAGATGATCGAAATCAAACTCGAAACTGCCGACGCCGAGACTAAGCGAGCGCAGTTCGATGATCAGATCATGCATTTCGGCCTGCGGCATCTGACAAACCGTTTCATCCCAGCCGGACCAATCCTCTTTGGCTGAAAACCCGAGCACCTGGCCCCTGCGCCCAGTGATCAAGCGCTGAACATTCGGCGTGTAATCGCCCGGCGCGGAAATTTTCACCTGGTAGATGGGCTCCAACAACACGGGATTGCATTTCGGCATACCTTCCGTCATGGCCAAACGCCCAGCCGTTTTAAACGCCTGCTCCGAGCTATCCACAGCATGGTGTTTGCCATCGGTTAGGGTGACGGAGACATCAACCACCTGGAAGCCAAGCGGCCCCTTGTCGAGATATTCCTTCACGCCGGTTTGCACGGCCGGAATATATTGCTTTGGCACCGAGCCGCCGACGACAGTGTTTTCAAATTGAAAGCCTTCGCCGCGCGGCAACGGTTTGATGTCGATATGAACATCGCCGAACTGGCCGTGCCCGCCCGATTGCTTCTTGAAGCGCGAATGCTGCGATACCGGTTTGCGGATGGCTTCCTTGTAAGCCACTTTCGGCAGCTCGGTTTCAAGCGCCACGCCATATTTGTCCTTTAGGCGATCGAGGGCGACACGCAAATGCATTTCGCCCTGCCCCCAGAGAACGGAATCATTGGTGTCCTTGACCAGAGAGAAAACCACGGAGGGATCCTCCTGGCGCAACTTGGCGATGGCGCCGGAGAGTTTGACCTCATCTTCGCGCTTGCTGGCATGCACCGCGAAGGAATAGACCGGCGGCAATTCCGGCGCGCTTGCCAAGGTCTCGGGGGCGGGAGAATCCTGCGGCGTGATCGTCGCGCCGGTGGCCAATTCGTTGAGCCGCCCAAGGCCGACGATTTCGCCGGCGCCAGCTTTGCCGAGCTTGTTCTGCTGGTGCCCCATCAGCGAAAACATGCCGGCGATGCGTTCGCCACCCTGTAGCACCATGCCGTCGGTAATTTCGCCGCGCCAAATACGCGCCAGCGAAATTTTTCCGCCATGCGGCGAGATATAGGTCTTGATAATCTGGCCGAGCGGCGCCGCGTTGTCGGCGTCAATTCCCTTCAAGCGCGCCGCCGTTTCACTGTCCGGCCCGATCGCCACAATCGCCTGCAACAGCCGCCGCACGCCCCAGTCTTTCTCCGCCGCGCCCATGAAGACCGGGACGACATTGGCCTGCGCCAAGGTGGTGCGGAGGAAATTCGAGACCTCTTCCTCGCTCGGAATTTTATCTTCGAGCAAATTTTCGAGCAGCGAATCATCGAAATCCGCCAGGCTTTCAAGCAATTGTCTGCGCGCTTCCTCTTGCCGCGAGCTAACACTTTCCGGCGCACCAACCTGGCCCGAGGCCTGGTGGTCGGCATATTGATAGGCATTTCCGGTGATCAGGTCGACATAGCCGTTGACCGCGTCGCCGTCACGGATCGCGACCTGACAAGGCACCAGGGGAGATTCGGAAATATTGCTGAGCGCATCGATCAGCTCAGCCACCCGCACCGTCGTTTCATCGATCTTGTTGGCAAAAACCGCATGCGGAATATTATTTTGCTCGAGGAACTTGAACAGCCGGCCCATCGTCCAAATGCGCTCGATATCGGGCTCGCAGACAATAATGGCAAAATCGACGCCCATCAGGGCGTTGAAAGTGTCTTGGGAAAATTCTACTGAGCCCGGACAATCCAGCACCGTAAGCTGAGAGCCGCTGTGCTCAAATGTCGCAGTATTGACCTCGACACCGGACTGGCGCGCACGCGCCTCCGGGGACGCATCGCCCACGCTGTTGCCTTCGCGCACGCTGCCTCTGCGCGTAATCGCGCCGGAAACCGATAGCATGCTCTCAAGAAGTGTCGTTTTACCGCTTGTATAGGGGCCCACAAGAGCCACGCTGCGCGGTTTACCGGCTATATCGCTCATTTTTTCTCCCTCTTTCAGCGCCCGGTTCTTGCGGTCGCCTTGGCTCGTGTTCTGCTTTCGTCCGCCTGAGTATTGGGTAGCTGCGGCGGGTTTTTCTAATTGCAGCAGAGATTGCCGGAACTCGCAAACACCAGTTCAAATTTTGTCGTTTCGCCTCGGCACTGGCGCGATGGCGGACGGCAGATTATCTTGCTCTCCTCGGTCCAGAGGAGAGGTTGATGAGCATTTGGGGGAAAATAGTCGGTGGTGCGGCGGGCTTTGCGCTCGGCGGACCGATCGGCGCGCTGGTCGGCGTCGCGGCCGGGCATTTCGTCGACCGGGCGAGCGCGCGCGGCGGGCTCACGGGGCGCTCTGCCGCGCCCGGCCTGGAAACCAAGCGCCAGGCCTTCGCCGTTGCCCTGATTGTGCTGTGCGCCAAAATGGCCAAGGCGGACGGCCAGGTCACGCGCGATGAAATTGACGCCTTTAAACGAATTTTCCGCGTGCCCGAACGGGAAATGGAGCAGGTCGGGCAAATCTTTAATGAGGCGCGGCGTGAATCAACCGGCTTCGAGCCTTATGCCGAGCAGGTCATGGAGATATTTCCCCATAACCGCCATGTACGCGAGGAATTGCTCGCCGCACTGTTCCATATTGCTCAGGCCGACGGCATTATCCATGAGGGCGAACTCGCCTTCCTCAAATCCGTCGCCCGAATCTTTCAGTTCGACGAGCGCGATTTCGACCGCATCTTCTCCAGTCACCTCGGCTCGGACGATGCCGACCCCTATCAGATATTGGGCGTCGACAAGGACGCCACCGATGACGAAATTAAAAGCGCCTACCGCGATCTGATGCGCGAAAACCACCCCGACCGCCTGATGGCAGAGGGCCTGCCGCAGGAGATGATCGATGTGGCAAACGAGAAGGTCGCGCATATCAATGACGCCTATGACCGCATCAGCAAAATGCGCGGCATGAAATAGCCCTCCCGCCGGCATGAAGCCCTGGCACATTCTGCTCGCCATCGCCATGGCGATGCTGTGGGGCTTCGGCTTTGTCACCAGCAAATACGCCGCCGGCCACATGCCGCCACTGTTTTTCCTGGCCCTGCGATTTATCGCCGTCTCGTTGCTCCTGGTGTGGTTCGTGCGCGTGCCGCGCGGTCAGTTGTTGCCGGTAATGCTGTTTGCCTGCAGCATGGGGGCCGGGCATTTCGGCCTGTTTTATATCGCCCTCGATATGGGCGTCGAAGCCTCGACGGCGGCAATCATTTGGCAAACCCAGGTGCCCATGACGGTGCTCTTGGCCGCCCTCCTGTTGAACGACCGGCCGAGTTGGACCGGCATTCTTGGCATCGTTGTCGCCTTTGGCGGCGTTTTCGTTCTGGTCGGCGAGCCCCGCCATTTCGGCAATCTGTTTGCCATCGGGCTGGCCCTGGCGTCCTGCGTGGCGTGGGCCGTAGCCAATATTCAGGCGAAAAAACTGACCAATGTGGAACCACTCGCGCTCAATGCCTGGATGTCGGTTTTCTCCGCCATCATGCTGCTGGCTTGCTCGCTTGTCCTCGAGAACGAACAATTGGCGCGCTATTGGGTGCCGGATTGGCGCCTGCATGGCTCGCTTGCCTATCAGGTCATCGCCTCAACGGTGATGGCCTATTGGATCTGGTATTTTCTATTGCGCCGTTATCCGGTTTCGCAGATCACCGGCTTTATGCTTCTGGTGCCGTTTTTTGGCGTGCTTTCGGGAATCTTCGCGCTCGGTGAACCGATGACCTGGCCAACCGCGCTCGGCGGCGCCATCACGTTGGCCGGCGTATCTTTGATTATATTCGCCAAGCGCCCCGAGGTCGCTGATCAGCCCGGTTAATAAATGTAGGCAGGCGCGGCAGCGAATCATGGTCTAGACTGCCCAATATGACTTTGCCCTATATTGACTGGCCCACACCCAACCAGGATGAACGCCCCGAGCCGGCCGACGAAATCAACGTGCTGGTGCTGCATTATACCGGCATGACTTCGGCCGGTGAGGCGCTCGAACGGATGCGCGATCCGGTTTTCAAGGTCAGCGCCCACTGGTGCATCGACGAAGATGGGCAGCTCTATCGCCTGGTGCCGGAAGAGCTGCGCGCCTGGCATGCCGGACTCAGCTATTGGCGTCAGCGCCATCTGGTCAACGATGTCTCGATCGGTATCGAGTTGGTCAATCCGGGCCATGAATTCGGTTACCGCCCGTTTCCCGGCGCTCAAATGAACACCCTTATCGCGCTCTCAAAAGAAATTCTCGCACGCTATGATATTCCACCGGCCAATGTGGTCGGCCATTCCGATATCGCCCCTCACCGCAAACAGGATCCCGGCGAACTGTTCGATTGGGCGCGCCTCGCCCGCGAGGGAATTGGCGTGTGGCCGCATGGCCCCGGCGAGCCCAACGGTCGCGCACCGGCCCTGAAGAAAGGTGCGCGCGGCGACGGCGTGCGCGCGTTTCAGAAAAACCTGTTCGATTTCGGCTACGGCCTTTATGTCGACGGTCACTATGGCGAGGAGAGCGAAGCCATCGTGCGCGCCTTTCAGCGCCATTTCCGCCAGGCCCGGGTGGACGGTATCGCCGACGGCGCAACTCGGGCGATTCTCGAACATCTGCTCAAGCAAACCGCCGGCGCGGCTTGACTGGTGGCACAAGGCGCATAATCTAATCCTCGCCAGACGGCCGGATGGCCGCCGGCATTTTCGTTGTTAAGAAAGTGCTGGAGGAAAGTCCGGGCTCCACGGGAATACGGGGCCGGGTAACGCCCGGCGGGGGCGACCCCAGGGAAAGTGCCACAGAAAGCAAACCGCCTGTTCCGATGCCGCGCTCGCGCGGCAATGGCAGGTAAGGGTGAAAGGGTGCGGTAAGAGCGCACCGCGCCGGCGGTAACGGCGGCGGCAAGGTAAACCCCTCCGGGAGCAAGACCAAATAGGGGCGGTACGCC
>CAYSDJ010000098.1:0-9405 GCA_964429775.1 uncultured Rhizobiaceae bacterium | reverse complement strand
TCGTTGGTGAAGATGCAGGAGGAGAGACCCTGCGGCACGGCATTGTGCATGGCGATGGCCTCATCCGCATCGCCAAAATCCATGACGTAAAGAATTGGTGCGAAAGTTTCTTCTGCAACTATTTTCGATTGGCCCGGCATTTCGGCGATTGCCGGCGTCACATAGTAGGCGCCCGGATATTTATCGGCGAGGACGCGCTCGCCGCCGGTGATTGTTCCGCCCTCGTCGCGTGCTTGCGTCAATGCCGCCTGCATCGTGCCGAAGGCGCGTTCGTCCATGAGCGGGCCGAGCAGCACGCCGTCGTCGAGCGGCGAGCCGATGGGTACACCGGCATAGGCTTTCTTCAGGCGTGCCACCAGGTCATCGCGAATGTCGCGATGAACGATCACCCGGCGCAGCGATGTGCAGCGCTGGCCCGCCGTGCCGACAGCGCTAAAGGTCACGGCGCGCTCGGCCAGGGCGAGGTCGGCGCTGGGTGCGACGATCATGGCGTTGTTGCCACCAAGTTCGAGCAGCGAGCGGCCGAAGCGCGCGGCGACGCGGGGGGCGACTTCGCGGCCCATGCGGCAGCTTCCCGTGGCGCTCAGCAGAGCCACCCGCTCGTCATCGACCAGCGCCTCGCCGACCTCTTTGCCGCCGATCAATATTTGCAACAGGTTTTGCGGCAGCTCACCGTCGAAGCGCGCGGTGGCGCGTTCAAACAGGCGCTGGCAGGCGAGCGCGGTCAGCGGTGTTTTCTCCGATGGCTTCCACACCACCGGGTCGCCGCAGACGATGGCCAGGGCGAAATTCCATGACCATACGGCAACGGGGAAATTAAAAGCGCTGATCACGCCGCAGACGCCGAGCGGGTGCCAGGTTTCCATCATGCGGTGGCCGGGCCGCTCGGAGGCGATGGTCAGGCCGTAAAGCTGGCGCGAGAGACCAACGGCAAAATCGCAAATATCGATCATCTCCTGAACTTCGCCCATGCCCTCCTGGAGGATCTTGCCGCTTTCCAGCGACACCAGCCGCCCGAGCGCTTCCTTGTGGGCGCGCAGTTCCTCGCCGAGGAGGCGAATCAGTTCGCCGCGCCTCGGCGCCGGAGTCATGCGCCAGGCGGCAAAGGCGGCCTGGGCGCGGGCGATCTTTTCCGCTGTCGAGGCGCTATCATCGCTCTGCACGCGGGCGATTTCGCTGCCATCGATGGGAGTATAGACGGCCCGGTCGCCGCCTTGGCGGCAGGCCGGCTCAAGTGCGAGGTCGGCGAATATGCTGTCTAAGTTCATGTTTTTCCTCCGCGGCAATAGGGGCACCGATTGGCATGGCGCGGAGGGCACATTATAGCTTATACGGTGCAGGTGAAACCGGGATATCCTGCCGCTAAACCATCTGACATATAGAAAGAATTATGGCCAATAAACGCGAGCTGAGAATAACCGTCTGGCAATTCGTCCGCATCATGGTGTCGCTTGAAGAGCGCCGCACGCGCCCGCTTGTTTATGACGATTGGAAGGCGGCGTGGCAGGAACTCGACGGCGAACTAACCCGTCTCGGGCATGACGACCATGCCGCCTATTCGGATCTGATGATGAATCAGGAGGTGGTGTTGGAAATCACCAGCGACAAACGCCGGGGCGAGATCAGGACGGCATTGGAGCGCGTCATGCAGCGCATGAAGCAGGAATTGCGCGTCGCCCAAAGCAGCAAGGAGGAACGGCGCAGCCTAAAATTTGAGTTGCATGAACTCAGCGAACTTCACCGCACCCTTAAATGAGGCTAGAATAGCTGGCAAAAGCAAAGCCGGAGGCGAACAAGATGAGTAATGCGGAGTCCGACGAAACTGGCGTGGCGCTCAAGGAATTGGCGGCGACGGACCTGGAATTGGTGCGTGTTATCGAGGATTTGATCCGGGTTCTGGCGGATCGCGATATTCTCGACGAGGGCGCTCTTCCCATACGCATCCGCCGTTTGTTGGAACGCCGCCGCGAATTGCGCAACACGCTGCCTTAATTATCCGTACATCAGCCAGACGATTGCGACTGCCGCGATGATGCCGGCCAAATCGGCCGAGAGGGCAGGGATCAGCGCGTAGCGGATGCGGCGGATCTGCACCGCGCCGAAATAGACTGCGAGCACATAGAAAGTGGTTTCCGTCGAGCCTTGCAGGGTAGAGACGAGATAGCCGGTATAGCTGTCCGGGCCGATTGCCGGATCGTTAATGATCGAGGCCAGGATGCCATAGGCGCCGGAGCCCGACAGCGGTCGCAATATCGCCATGGGCAGCGCTTCCGCCGGCATGCCGATATGCTGGGTCACGCTGCCGATCGGCGTGATGATCCATTCCAGCGCGCCCGAGGCGCGGAACATGCCGACCGCGACCAGAATCGCCACCAGATAAGGAATGATGCGCAACGCCACTTGGAAGCCGTCGCGCGCGCCCTCGACGAAAACCTCATAAATGCGCACCCGGCGCGCGACGCCGAAGCCGAGCAGCCCGAGCATCAGACAGGGAATGATCCAGGGCGCGATCTCTCGGCCGTAAAATACCGTGAGCGGAATAAATCCGGCGATGCCGGCGAGCACCAGGTAGGAAACATAAGCCGGGTAGGGACGCGCCGCCTGCTGTTCCAACTGACCGTCCGGACTCTTTTCTTCATCGTCATCCACCGGGATGCCGTCATCTATTTCGTTGCTCTCATCCTGTGTTTCGGTGACTTGCGGCGGCAATGCCGTGGCCGGCGGAAACCAGCGCATGCAGAGCTTGGCGACGACAATCGCGGTGGCGGTCGAGCAGATCGTGGCGACCAGCGTGGTCGGTACGATGCCGGCCGGATTTTCCGAACCCGACGCGGCGCGCAGCGCAATCACCCCGGTCGCCAGCAGGGTCACACTCGAGGTGTTGATGGCGAGAAAGAGGATCATCGCGTTGCTCGCCGTGCCCTTGATCGGGTTGAGCTTGTCCAATTGCTGCATGGCGCGGATGCCGAATGGCGTCGCCGCATTGCCGAGGCCGAGCGCATTGGCCGACATATTGAGGATCATCGCTCCCATGGCCGGGTGCTCGGGCGGTACTTCGGGAAAGAGACGTACCATCATCGGCCGTACCAGGCGGGCGATGATCACCAGCAGGCCGCCGCGCTCGGCAACCTTCATCAGGCCGAGGAAGAGCGCCATGACGCCGACCAGGCCGATCGCCAGCGTTACCGCGTCGGTCGCCGAGGAGATCATCGCCTGGCCGAGCACGTCCATCGGCACCACATCGCTCTCCGCGCCGGCCAGCCACGGCAGATGGCGCACCGCCGCGACGGCGAAAGAGATCAAAACGATGGCGAAGAATATTCCGTTCAAGGTGGCCTCCGGCCGCAAGCGCGAATCGCTGCACGCGGAGACAATGCTCGGCGTTTTCCGGCCGGATGAAAAGGCTTGTTAAGCCTCTAGGACAATGCGGCTTGCTTTTTATGGCGCCAATTGACCAGGGCGACACCACCGAAAACCAGCGCCAGAGCGAGCCAAATCCACAGGCTGTGCTGCTCGTCAAACAGGATCACGCCCCACATCACGGCATTTATGGTGACGATAAAGGCAACCTGGCTGAAATAAACCGGCCCGGCGCGGCGCAGCAGAACGAAATACATATGAAAGGTCAGCGCCGCCAAAACCATATGCGCCAGGATCAGGCCGTCGACCAGGGCAAAATCATCCCACAGCGGATGAAAGGTACCGGTCGCCAGTGACGCCGGCAGCAACATCAGGCTCGATGCAAACATCATGCCCGCGGCGGCATGCATGGAATCCATTTGTGGAGGATGAAACTTGATCGCATAGACCGAATTGAGCGAATAAAAAAACGGCGAGAGGAAAGCAAGGATAACAAAGGGGATGAGATCCGGGCTCGGCAGGCTGCCTTTCGGCAACAGGATCAGAAGCGCGCCGGCCAGGCCCAGGCCGATACCGGCCGCACGCCGCCAATCATAGCCCTCAACGCGGGCGGCAAGCGACAACAGATAGGTAAAGAGCGGCACCGTGGTGATTACCAGGGCGACAACGCCGGTCGACAGATTGGACAACGCATAAAACAAATTTGTCGTCGGGATGGCGCTGCCGATGGCGCCGATGATTAGATAGTGGCGCAGGTGCGCGCGCCCGAGCGGCGGCGGCTTGCCGCGCGCCAGAGAGAATAGCACCAAGATAATGCCGGCGCCGAAGGTCTGCCAGAAAGCGTAGCCGAGCGCCGGCACTTCGGCCATGGCGACAAATTTGGCCAGCGCCGTAATGCCGCCCCACATCGCGCCGAGCGAAAGCAGGAGCAGCAGCGACAGACCGAGGGAGGCGTGGGCGGGAGAAGCCGCGTCCAAGGATTGATTGGAAGTCATCTCGGGCTAATTTGGCATTCAGGGAGGGGTGCTGTCGAACCCAATCATGCGGGCCGGGAAATTCGCACGGCGCAAGCGCTATTTTTCCAACAGCGTGCCGTCCAGCCGTGCGCCGCTGAGATTGGCGCCTTGCAAATCCACGCCGCGCAGTTCAGCACCCGTCAGGTCACAATCGGTCAGGTCGGCGTCGCGCAGGTTCGCCTTGGCCAAATTGCAATGGCCGAGTTTGGCGCCGGACAAATTTGCCCCGGCGAGGTTGGCCGCACCCAAATTTGCTGGAATGGTACGGTCGGTACCGCGCAGATTTCTGAGCGGGGTGAGGTCGGCGCCGGCCAAATTCGCCTTGTTGAGGTTGGCGCCGGCCAGATTGGCGCCGCGCAAACCGGCAAGACGGAAATCCGCCTGCACGGCGGAAATTTCGGAAAGGTCGGCGGCCGCCAATTGCGCCTTGGCCAGACAGGCGCGGTTCAATTGCGCTTCTTTTAGGATGGCGGCCGGCAATTTGGCACCGGTCAGATCGACATGATCCAAATCGGCGCCGTTCAGCCGCGCGCGCTCGCCTTTCTTGCCGGAGCTTCCGGCCCAGATATCGTGCTGCGCGATAATTGCTGGCATGCGGTCGGCCAATTTTACATCGCCATGCGGCGCATTGACGGCGTCGCGCGATTGGCTTTTCGACAGCGCATCCGGGTCTAACAGGGCGCCCTCGAAATTGGCGTCGTCCGTATCGGCGCCAAAGAAATTGGCGTTTGTGAGGTTGGCCTGCTTGAACGATGCGCCACCCAGATTGCTCTGGCTCAGATCGACGCCCTGCATCATCGCGCGCTCGAACACGCTGTGGCGTAAATCCGCACTTTGGAAGCTCGCATCGTGCAGAATGGCGTCGGTGAAATCGGTCTGCACGACAAAGGCATTGGCCAGTTTGGATTGCGAGAAATCGGCGCGCCGCGCCGTCACCTCGCCGAGATCGCTGCCCGCCTCGTCAACCGCGACCGGCGCCGGATTGCGCTCCGCGTTATAGCGCGCCAGCGTGCCCTCGCGCAGGTCGGTGCGGATCAGCTTGGCCTCGGTCAAGTCGGCGCCCTTGAGAAAGGCGCCGCGCAGATCGGCGCGGGTGAGATCGACGCCGCGCAGATTGGCGCCGCCGAGGTCGGCGCCGAACATGTCTGCCTCCTGCAATTGGGCGCCGGCGAGGTTGGTGCCGCGCATTTTGACGCCGGTCATTTCGGCTTCGCGCAGATTGGCGTTCGAGAGGTCGAGGCCGGAGAGGTCGTGGAAGGTGAGGAGCGCCCGCTGGCCGCCCGAGCGCCGCTCGAGAAAGGCTTCATGGCGGGCGAGCACGCGCATGGCCTCAGCCTGATCCAGCTTTGTCCATTCTTCGCTTGGGTCTTTTGTCTCTGTTTCGGGCACCATTTCCCATCTTTACGCTGCGGTATAAAGATATGATTAATCGGTGCGAAGCGGGTTATTCGGGGGCAAAAATGAAATCGCCGCCGTCATGGCCGGCCATGCGGATATCCGAATAGACCGGTGTCTGATTGGCGTTCAACACAACCGATTTTCTGACCGGCGCGAACAATGCCTGGGCCTCGATGATTTCGCTGTTTTCCCGCAGCACGCTCAAGAGTGCGGCGGCAAACACCGAATGGCCGCCACTGCCGGCATCGGCGACCGGCTCGAGCCCGCCCGAGGCCAGCGCCGTACGCGAGCGCTTCCCGGCCATGCGCTCCAGCCAGGCGCGGCGGTCTTCCCAGGTCTCGACATTGATCGGCGCCGAGCGGGTGAGGGTGCCGGAATAGCAGGAATCGGCGATCACCAGAATATGACGTGCCGGAATCGCCTTCAGCATATCGGTGATATCGTCGTTCGAGACCCAGTTGGCCGGGTTGCTCTGATCGGCATCGACCGGCAGCCAATAGCCGCGCTCGGTCACCGGATCGACGATGCCGTGGCCGGCATAATAAATCAGCAGATTGGTGTCGTAGGAGAGCGATGCGCGCAGCTCGCTCATGGCGCCGATCACGTCATAGCGCGTGGCGTTGATCAGCTTGGTGACGTTGAAGCCGTAGCGGCTTTCGAGCACGCCCGAGATCGCTTCGGCATCGGCGACAGCGGTTTTCAAATTCGGCATGTCGCCATAGTCATTGTTGCCGATCACCAGCGCATGATAATTGCCGAGCGCCAAATCGAGCTTTTTGCGCACCACATCGATGCGCTTGACCGCCCGGTTGCCCCATTCGTCGATGGCGGTAAAGGCGAACTTGTTGACGCCCACCTTGAGGTCCTGGCGGGTACGGAATCTGCCGTCGGCGCGAAGCGCCAGGCGGCGCTCATTGATGAACACATCGGTGATCGCCGAATCATCCCAAATGCGCCCGGCAATTTCGGCATGGTCTTTATCGGTGACCAGCTTGGGCGGCAGGGTGATTCGCGGCGCCTGTTTATCGTCGCTCTGCTGGCCGCGGGTGGCGATTTGCGGCTCTTCTGCGGGCGCTGCGCGCAAGACGCGAACACTTCGCCGCGACTCGTTGCCCCATTCATCCAGGGCGGCAATGACGATCTCGCTCTCGCCGACCGCGACACCGCGTTTGAGCTGGAAGCTACCATCTTCTTGGATCTGGGTGGCGGCGCCATTAACGGTGAACTCAATAATCGCCGAGCTGTCCCGCACCCGCCCGCTCAACTCGATTACAGAGCGCTGCGTCTGCATCTCGCCCGGCGCTTCGATCACTGGCGGCACGTCATCCGCCGCCGGCACCACTTTGGCCACGCGCTTTTCCTTTTCTGGAGATGCGGTGATTTCTTGCGGCGGTGTTGGCGAGGCCGCTTGCTCGAGGGAAATTTTCCAGTTGCCGCTGCACTCCGGGCCAAAAAATTGGCCCTTGCCTTCGCCATTTGACAAATTGCCCCGCATGCTGAGACCGAACGGGCCCTGCATCTGCGCGTCGGAAACGCGGCCTTTGCGGTCTACATAACCGGAAATTCTGTAAGTGCCGCTGCCTTCTCCGGCACCGCGTATCGTGGCCTTGCCGCTCATGTCGCCGTCGCGAATAACGATCTCCATTGGTGCGCTTATGGCGATGCAGGCGAGATCGACCCTGCCGTTCCAGCGCCCTTCAAAGGCGGCCAAGTCCTCGGACACGGAGGCATATGCAGTGCCTGTCACAAAGCCCGCTGCGACAGTCAGAGCCGCTGCAATATTTCGGAAATTCAGATGCTTAATCATCCGCATTATTCGCTCCCCGCGCTAATGCCGGCATAGATTAACGCCGCTGGCGTTAATATAAAGCGATTCCCGTCACATTTCCGCCGTCTTACCAGCCTCTTGCTCCCTTCAGCGAGGGGTGCAATATAGAAACCGGGCGCCCTTAGCTCAGTTGGATAGAGCAACGGCCTTCTAAGCCGTAGGTCCCAGGTTCGAATCCTGGAGGGCGCGCCACTTATAATAGGTCTAAACGACTAGCTCTTTAGACCCAAAATGGTATTGTTTTGTAATCCGGCCCTGGCACAACATCTTGCGTTGCGCGACATTCAGTTGCTGTGACGGAACTTAGCACATCCAAGCCGAATACTTGACATGTTTCGCCGTCGCGTTAATGGAGACCGGGATGCGAAAGGGAGAAAAGACATGAAGTGTCTGGTGCTTGGCGCTGGCGTGATCGGAACGAGCACGGCCTATTTTCTCGCCAAGGACGGGCACGAGGTCACCGTCCTCGAGCGCCAGCCCGGCGCCGCCATGGAAACGAGCTTCGGCAATGGCGGCGTTCTCCACACCAGCGAATGCGGGCCATGGTCGCGCCCGGGAATGACGCGCAATATCCTGAAATGGCTCGGCAAAGAGGATGCGCCGCTGCTCGTGCGCTACCGCGCCATTCCGAAGATGTGGCGCTGGGGCCTGCAATTCGCGCGCAACAGCAATCGAGACAGCTTCCTGCGCCACACGCGCGAAAACATGGCGCTCTCGATATTGAGCCTCGATCTCGTGCAACAAATTCGCTAAGAGGTCGGCTTCGACTACGAGCATCTCGAAACGGGCTCGATGAAAATCTACAGCAACCGCGAATCGATGGCGGCGGAAGAGGCGGATTGTCGCCAGTTGGAGCCACACGGCTTGCAATATGAAGCGCTCGATGTGGCCGGCTGCGTGGCGCGCGAGCCGGCCCTGGCGCCGATTGCCGAAAGCCTGGTGGGGGCACTCTATTTTGCTCCTGATGAGACCGGTGATTGCCACAAATTCACCGCCGGCCTGGCCGCCCACTGCGCCAGCATCGGCGTCACATTCGAGTGGGGCACAAATATCCATTCGCTGAGGCGCAAGGGCGGCAGAATCGAATCCGTGCACACCGACCGGGGCGAGTTCCAGGCCGACACCATCGTCGTCGCGCTGGGCAGCTATACGCCGCTGCTGCTGCGCCCGCTCGGCATCCCGGTTCCGATCTATCCGGTCAAGGGCGTCACCGTTACGGTTTCCGCCGCCGCCTGGCCGGAGCGGATCAAGATGCCGATCATCGACGATTCGAGACTGTTCGGCCTGGTGCCACTCGGTGATCGCCTGCGCGTTTCCGGCTCGGCCGAAATCACCGGCTATGATACCGAACCGTCAGAGACCCGCTGTCAGGCGATCATCGACAATGTGATTCGCACCTTCCCAAAATTCGCCGATTGCTACGATCCCGAAACAGCGCAATTTTGGGCCGGGCTGCGGCCGGTCACGCCGAGCGGCACGCCCTGCCTCGGGCGCAGCAAATATGACAATCTCTTCGTCAATGCCGGGCACGGCCATCTCGGCTGGACCATGGCCTGCGGCTCGGCCCAAGTGTTGGCCGATGTGATTGCCAAGCGGCCGTTGCAAGGCGATCTCGGCAATTTGAATTTGACCATTCCTTAGAAATTGGAGATGTCCATGTCTGGCTCCGGCCCCGGCGGCAACAGCCCTGAAGACCTCCCGGTACCGATTTCTTTAACGCGGCGCGCCGGCGATTTGGTTTTCGTATCCGGCTGTAAAGCCCCCGTCTTATGTACCACTTCCAGATAGAGTTTCGGGCACCGG
>CAYSDJ010000097.1:0-10289 GCA_964429775.1 uncultured Rhizobiaceae bacterium | reverse complement strand
CCGGTGCCCGAAACTCTATCTGGAAGTGGTACATAAGACGGGGGCTTTACAGCCGAGGATGGTTTGCGCCTTGGCGCCGATATCCGCATCGGGCGTGCCTGGATTGAGGAGCGCGCGATAAACGACGGCGCCGAGCGATCCGCCCGAAACCCCGCTGATGGCAAACACATGATCGGCGAAATTCGGCCGCTGTTTGTGAATCTCGCCGAGCACGGTGGCGGTCCAATAAGCGGCGCGTGAGCCGCCGCCGGCCGTGGCGATCACAACCAATGGCCGCGTGCCGGCTGGATTGCCAGCCTGTTCGGGCAGGCGGCTATTCCAGGCTTTATATGCTTCGGCGACCGGCGGGCGCAGCTTCACCGACGCGGCAACGCTGCCATCCTCGACGCACTCCTCCGCGTTTTCGCCGCATGTCCGTATCGTGTGATTGTCGTTCCAGAAACTGAATAACACGGCGAAGGCGAAGACGATCGTCAAGACCGGCAGCTGGTTCTTCCGCGCGGTATAAACCAGGTAACTTCCCGCCGGCACCCATGTGGCGATGGCGAACAGCAAGATCACCGCGGGATCGATGCCAAGGTCCATCGGCCAGGCCGGCAAAAATATCGAAACCAGGAATGTTATCAGCGCCAGCGCGAAGGTTATGCAGACCGCCGCCAGCGTCGCCACTGGCAAGTCCATAAAATTACCGATCAACGCATCGGCCTGGCGCACCTCACCGGACGTGTCCTTCATCCAGCGTCCGAGAACGGTGCGCCGAAATATGGCGAACAGAAGGAACAGGACACCCAGTACCAGGCTGGCAAAGACGAGATAGGTGAAATCACCCTGAGCCAATCCGAGCGTGGCCGCCACAGCGGCATAACAGCCGGCGCCAATGATGCGCGGCGCGTGCTTCAACAGCCGTTTGATATGTTTATCATTCCGGTCAATTGCGTAGGGATCGCTTCTTTTGCCCCGAGGGGTGAAATCAATGTGCAGCATCACGCGCGCGCCATACCAGCAATTCAGCGCCCAAATGGTTACGGCGACAAAAAACAAAACCTTGGACCAGAAGCCGCCGCCCGCCGGGTCGCCGATCGCCAACAGCACTTCCTGGCCCTGGTCGACGAACAGCGCCACTGAACCGAGGGCGAAAACGATGACGCTGAAGCGTGCCGGGCGTAAAACCCGGGCCACTGTCCGCACATAGGCCCAGCCATCCTGCAACCAGTCGCGGGCAATTCCAGCCGGACGGAATATCGCCATGGCTAGCTTCACCCTCGCGCCGAAGTGGCTGGCGAAACGGAGACAATGATTCGGTTAGAGATCCGGCACATCTTGGAACCCCCCAATTCCGTTGATGTTTATTCGTTCATCAATCTTAAGATAATTAGTTAAATTCTACCATAGCTTGTTAACTTGCACAAATTAACCTTTAGATTGTAATTCCTTTCAGATTACTTCCTACTCGATAGCGCCTGCGGGCGCTGGCGGATGGTGCCGAAGGTGACGCCGCGCAGGAGCTGGTGCTGGAGGAGAAATGTCACCAACACGACGGGCAGGAGATAGAGCGTCTCGATTGCCGCCAACTGGCCCCACTGCACATTGACACCGCCGCCGAGGCTGGCACCCATGGCGACCGGCACGGTGCGTGTCTCGGAGCCGGTTAAGAGCAGCGCCATGATGAATTCGTTCCAGGTCAGGATCAGGCCGAAGGTGATGGTGGCGGCGATGCCGGCTTTGACTTGGGGCAGGCAGATGCGGAAGAAGACGCGCCATTCCGATGAGCCATCGGTGCGCGCGGCATCCTCGACATCGCGCGGCAATTCGTCGAAGAAGCTCTTCATCATCCAAATGGTGAAAGGCAGATTGAAGGCGGTGTAGAGCAGAATAATGCCGAGATAGCTGCCGGTCAGGCCGGTCAGGCGAAACATGACGAAGATCGGGATGATAATAATGATCGGCGGCAGCATGCGCGTGGTGAGGATAATGAACATATAGGTGTCGTTGCCCCTGAGCGGCCAGCGCGAAAAGCCGTAGGCCGCCGCCGTGCCCAGAACAAGCGCCAGGCCGACGCTGGTGCCGGCGACAAAGATGCTGTTGAAGAAGAAATGTTCGAAGCCGGTATTCATCACCTCGCCGCCGGTGTGAAAGGCACGGCGGAAGATGAGCTCGAAATTGACCAGCGTCGGCGAGAAGAACAGCTCAAGCGTGAGCGCATCGCGCGGCAGTTTGAAGGCGGTGAGGACGATCCACAGCACCGGCAGGGCATAGATCACCCCGACCACCACGCTCAATCCGCTGCGCAGCCAGCCGGCGCGACCAATCTCGAGCCGGTTTCGCTGTATCCGTCGCTGTAGCGGTCTCACAATAGAGCGCCTAGCAAAGACATTGTTTACAACCCGCGCATGGGTATATGTATGGGCCCAAGATCAAGCTTCACCCGGGCGGCCACCGATCCCACAACCCGCCCATTACAACACATCACATCAGGAATTAAGGAGATTTCACATGGCTGAAGCCAGCGCACGCCACATTTTGGTCGATGACGAGGCGTTTTGCGAAGAACTGAAGACGAAAATCGCCGGCGGCGAGGATTTCGCCGAGCTCGCCAAGGCGCATTCGTCCTGCCCGTCGGGCAAAAGCGGCGGCGACCTCGGCACTTTCGGGCCCGGCCAAATGGTGCAGGAATTCGATACCGTGGTGTTCAGCGCGCCGGTCAATGAAGTCCAGGGCCCGGTCAAGACCCAGTTCGGCTATCATCTGCTTGAGGTCACCAGCCGCACGGATTAAATGCCCGGCGTGGCAGGGCGGAAATCGATCCGCAATATGGGGACCTCCGACGGGGCTTTGCCATGCGCCGAGGAAGGACAATCGCGATCGCTTGGCTGCTGGTGTTTTGCGCCGGCCTGTCGGCGGGCGCATGCCAACCCTCCCGGGTCGATGCGCTTCCGGGTGAAAATGAGCTGATGCGAAATTCCGCTGCGGACGGCAAGCGCGCGGACGCGCGCACAATATCGATCTACGTCACCAGCAATGGCTGGCATTCGGAGATCGCCTTCGCCCGGGCACATCTGCCCGCCGGTGCCATTCCGGAAGCCGCCGATTTTCCCGCCGCGCGTTACCTTAGTTTCGGTTGGGGCGATGCGGAATATTATCCGGCGCCTGAGAAAGACCTTGGCATGACACTGAGCGCGGCGCTTTTGCCGACACCCGCGGTCGTCCACCTGGCCGGCCTGCCGGCCCATCCAAGCGATATTTTTCCGGGTGACGAAGTGATCGAAATGAAAATCTCGGCCGAAGGGTTTCGCAAGCTAACCGCCTATCTCGACGCCAGCTTTGCCCGGGGTGGTAAGGCGCGCGCGCGGGCGGTTACGCCGGGCCTCTATGGCTTCAGTCAATTCTATCCGGCAACGGGCAAGTTTCACCTGTTCAACACCTGCAATAGCTGGACGGCGAAAGGGCTGGAACAAAGCGGCTTGCCGGTCACCGTCTTCGGCACCTGGACCGCCGAGGATCTGATGGCGCAGCTCCGCCGTGCGGTCGAGGGACGCCTTGGCAGCGATGACGCCAGCCGCAAAGCCGCGCACATCTCAGGCGACCCCGCCCCGGCGTTTGAGACATGACACTGTGATTTTCCTGTCATGCTAGAAAACGCCGCCTTTTGGGGCGCGGGTACTGCCATGGTCTGGGGGATCTCGGACTTTATCGCGCGCTTTGCCGGGCGCTCGGTCGGTGCCATGGCGGCGACTTTTGCCCTGATGATGGTCGGCGGCGTGCTGGTTGCCGCGGCGATGGGCATTACCGGCGCCGATCTTATTCTCCGCAGCGACGGCCTGCATTATCTGTTCGGCATCGGCAGCGCGACCGCGCTCGGCGCCATCCTGTTTTATCATGCGGTGACGCATGGGCCGGTGACGGTTGCAGCCCCCGTGGTGGCGAGCTATCCGGCCATTGCGCTTCCCATATCGGCGATTCTCGGCGCCCGGCCCGATGTCATCTCGTGGGCCGCCATGGCCGTCACGCTTGGCGGCGTCTGGCTTGTGGCGCGCACGGCAAAATCCAATGGCGTCGGCGACACCGCGGCCGAATATAGCCCGGCGGTGATCAAGCGCACCGCACTCTACTCCTTCTCTGCCGCCGCCATCTATGCCTCCGCAATCGCAACTGCCGCCGATCAGGCAGTCGAGATTTACGGCCCGCTGCAAACCGTGCTGGTGATGCGTATCATCGGCGCGGTGATCGTCGGCTTCGCCGTGCTGTCGATGAAAGAGAAGGCGCGGTTTCCGCTCAAGGCTTGGCCGATATTGATCAGCTTCGGTGCTCTCGATACCGCCGGGCATCTCTTTCTCTTTGTCGGCCTCGGGTTTGAGAACGGCGAAAATGCCATCGTCACCAGCATCGGTTATACGGTGGTGACCGTGCTGCTCGCCCGCGCCATCCTGCGCGAACAGGTCTCGGCCCTGCAATGGGGCGGCGTCGCCCTGGTGGTCGGCGGCGTGGCGCTACTCGCTGTCTTCGGCTGAAGGCGCCGGTTATTGCCGGCAAGCCGGTGGCGCGCATGCGTGATTATCTCATTGTCATGAAAGCGACAGGGTGACTTGCAGGAAAGAGCGGAACGGCGTGTTGCCGAGATCGTTCGAGGCTTCCAACAAGCGCTTGTCGAGATTTTCCAGCGACACGAATATGGGAAAACCATGAGCGGCAGATAGCCATAAATGATGCCGATGACGACGGCGAAAGGCGTATGGGTCAGGCGCACGTCATCAATGCCGAAAAACGACAGTACCGCCGGGATACCACGCCCGCCCAAGATTAAAATCCAGGCATAGGTGCGAATAAGGAGACTGATCCAGAACGGCACAATCACCAGGACCAGCAACAGAAGCTTCCACCGGGGATTCACCTTAAGGGCGAGATAATAAGCCAGCGGAGGTCTCTGCCGGTGAATGCCCGGCCCAAGCGCAGCTAGAATGTCACGGCGGGCAATTCGGCTTGGCTCACCATGGTTGGCAAAAGCATCGATGCCATCAGCGACGCGGCATTTCCGCAATGGCGAGACCGGCCTGGCGGAAGAAATCTGCTACACTTTCTAATTGCCGAAGGGTGTTGCGCAGGTTCTCGAAGGCCATTCCTCTGATTCGATCGCCAAGGATCTCGGCATAATCGTTGGCACCGTGCGCATTCATCGCAGTAATATTTACGCCAAGCTGCAGATATCTTCGCAGCAGGAGTTATTTTCGATATTCTTCAAGAAGACCACCACGGGGATGTGAGCGCGGCGCGGCCGCAATAAGAAAAGGATCCGATCATGCAAAGCCACGCACGTGTCGTCATTGTCGGCGGCGGCATCATGGGCGCCGGCCTGCTCTATCATCTGGCGGAAGAGGGCTGGAGCGACAGCCTGCTGATTGAAAAAGGCGAGCTGACCTCCGGCTCGACCTGGCACGCAGCCGGGCAGTGCCCGAGTTTTATCGCCGATTATTCGATGGCCAAGATTCATCATTACGGCAACACGCTCTATCCCAAGCTTGAGGAACTGACCGGGCAGTATGTCTCGTGGCATGGCTGCGGCGGCATTCGCTTTGCCCTCAACGACGAGGAGCTTGAGTGGTTCAAGCATGTCGAAGGGGTGTCCAAGCTGATCGGCTTCGAGATGCATATTTTGGGGCCGCACGAAATCAAGCAGCACAACCCGCATGTCGATACTTCGGGCGTCGTTGCCGGCGCGCTCACCATCGGCGACGGCCATGTCGATCCGGCCGGCTGCTGCAATGCGCTGGCCGCCGGCGCGCGCAAGTTCGGCGCCAAGATCGAGCGCTTTACCCGGGTGATTGACATCCAGGCAACCGAAAGCGGCGAGTGGGATGTGATCACCGACAAGGGCACGGTGCGGGCCGAACATGTCGTCAATGCCGCCGGCTGTTATGCCCGCCAGGTTGCGCAAATGGTCGGCACGGATGTGCCGATCAGCAACCGCGAGCATCATTATATTGTCACCGATCCGATCAAGGAATTCGTCGACAGCGATATCGAAATGCCGGTGATGCGCGATCCTTATGCCTCGGCCTATTACCGCCAGGAGCAGAAATCCGCCCTGATCGGCATCTATGAAACCCATGATGGCGTCGAAGCCTGGTCGCATCGCGGCGGCTGGCCCGAGTGGGAATCGGAAAGCGAATTGTTCGAGCCCGACATGGACCGCATCTCGCCTTATGTCGAGAAAGTTCTCGAGCGTATGCCGATCTGGGCCGATGCCGGCATCCGCCGCATCGTCAATGGCGCCATCCCACATACGCCCGACGCCAATCCGCTGCTCGGCCCGGCCATGGGGGTGAAGAATTTCTGGCATTGCTGCGGCTCCTCTATCGGCATCGCGCAAGGCGCCGGTTGCGGCAAATATTTGGCCCAGTGGATGATCCATGGCGACGCGGAAATCAACATGGCGGGCCTCGACCCCCGGCGTTACTGCGGCATCAATGACGATGATTGGGTACGGGCCAAATCGTTCCAGGATTACACCCACATGTATAAGCTGCACCTGCCGGGCGAGGAACGCGCCGCCGGGCGCGGCCTCAGAACATCATCTCTCTACGAGAAATTGATGGATAAGGGCGCGGCCTATACCGAGGCGGCCGGCTGGGAGCGGCCGAAATGGTTCTCGCTCGATGGCCGGGTTGAGGAAACCGGCTTCGGCCGCAGCAATATTCATGACGTGGTGGGGGCGGAATGCGAGGCGGTGCGCAATCGCGTCGGTGTTACCGACCTTTCAAGCTTCGCCAAGTTCGATGTCACCGGTTCGGACGCGGAGGCCTATCTCAACCGCATCACCGCCAACCGCCTGGCAACGCGCGAGGGCGGTATCACTCTCACCCATTTCCTCGGCGACAATGGCCGCATCCATGGCGAGGCAACGATCAGCCGCCTCGCCGGCGATCATTATTATGTGCTGAGCGGTGCCACCGCCCAACACCGCGATCTCGATCATTTGCGCCTGCCGATCGGCCCGGATGAGGATGTCCAAGTCGCGGACATCAGCGATGATTGGGGCGTGCTGGTGGTGGCCGGACCAAGCTCGCGCGAAACGCTGGCGAAAATCACCGATACTGATCTCGGCAACGATAATTTCCGCTGGCTCACGGCCCGGCTGATCGAAATGGCCGGCATCGAATTGCGCGCGCTGCGCGTCAATTATGTCGGCGAGCTGGGCTGGGAACTGCATGTGCCGATGGCCGATATGGCGGCGCTCTACGATGCGGTGTGGGCCGCCGGCGAGGAATTCGCCATCGCCGATGTCGGCACCTATGCGGTTAATTCTCTTCGCCTTGAAAAAGCATATAAGGGTTGGGGTGCGGAATTGACCAATGAAATCACCATGATCGAAACCGATATGGAGCGCTTCGTGAAATACGATAAAGACGATTTCACCGGCAAGGCTGCCACCCTGCAACGCAAGCAGGATGGCGTTGCCATGCGCCTGGTCTATTGTGAACTGGCGGCGCGCGAGCATGACGCCCATGGCGGCGAGGCGGTTCTTAGCGAGGACAAGGTGATTGGCATCACCACATCGGGCGGCTGGGGCCACGCCATCGGCAAGAGTCTGGCCTTTGCCTATGTGGCGCCCGAATTTTCCGAGCCGGGTAACGAATTTCAGGTGGAGATATTGGGTGAAGCAATCAAGGCAACCGTGCTCGACGCACCCGTCTACGACCCCACGAATGCACGTTTGCGCGCGTAAAGAGGTTGGCGCAGTCGATGCTGAGTCAATGGCTGGAGGAAGCGCCCCTCGCGCCGCAGGATGAAGCGCCGGAATTGAAGGGCGATATCCGCGCCGATGTCTGCATTGTCGGCGGCGGTTATTTGGGTCTTTGGACCGCCCTCGCGCTGAAACAGCGTGAGCCTTCGCTCAACATCGTGATCGTCGAAAAGAATTGCTGCGGCGATGGCGCCAGCGGGCGCAATGGCGGCTTCGTGCTGAGCTGGTGGCGCAGCATCGCCGGGCTCAAGAATTTCTGCTCGACGGAAGAGGCGTTTCACCTTGCCGCAGCTTCGGCCGAGTGCGTCACGGAAATGGCGGGCTTTTGCCGGGATCATTCCATCGACTGCGATTTCCGCCACGACGGCTGGTTGTGGGCGGCGACCAACCAGGCGCAAGACGGCGCCTGGGATGCCGCCATCGAAACATTGGCGCACCAACAAGTTCATCCCTTTGAGCAATGGACGCGCGACCAAGTGGCGGCGCGCACCGGCTCCGACAGGCATATATCCGGCGTCTTCGAACCCAGTGCCGCGACCGTGCAACCGGCACTGCTGGCGCGCGGTCTGCGCCGGGCGGCCTTGGCCAAAGGTATCCGCATATTTGAAAACAGCCCGATGCGCCGTCTTAAACGCACCAAGCCGCCAGGCGTCGTCACTGCCGGCGGTACGGTCACCGCCGACAAGGTGGTGATCGCCATGAACGCCTGGGCCACAGCCCTGCCTGAACTGCGCCGCAGCATTCTTGTTATCAGCAGCGACGTCGTTGCCAGCGAAGCCTTCCCGGAGCGGCTTAAATCTTCCGGCTGGACCGACGGCATGGCGATCTCGGATTCGCGCACCCTGGTGAATTATTACCGCACCACGCCCGATGGCCGCGTCGTCTTCGGTGCCGGCGGTGGTTTTCTCTCCTACGGCAATCGCGTTGACTCAAAGTTTGACGGCGCGACGCCGCGCGCCGCCGAAGTCGCCGGCTATTTCCAGCAGACCTATCCTGCCTTCCGGGATGTCGCCATGGCGTCGCACTGGACAGGTCCGATCGACCGCTCGCTTTCCGGCCTTCCGTTTTTCGGTTGCCTTGCCGGGCGCGGCGATATTCTTTATGGCCTGGGGTTTTCCGGCAACGGCGTTGGGCCGACCATGGTGGGCGGCAAGATCCTCGCCTCGCTCGTGCTCGAGGTGCGCGATCAATGGTCTGAATGCGGCCTGGTGCGCGATCATGGCGGCCACTTTCCGCCCGAACCGATGCGCTATTTCGGTGGCCGACTGGTGTTGGCCGCCAAACGGCGCATGGAGGCGCTTGATGATCAGGGCCTGAGGCCGGGGTTTGTCACACGCACCATTGCCGGCCTCGCGCCCGCCGGTTTTAGCAAAGTCAAAGGCTAGGCGTTGCCGTCACTGTCTCGTCAAACACCCGGTCGTGCGGAACCTGGGCATGGTCGCCGTCCGGCATATCGAGTTCGCGCGCGTAACGGTGGCCGGAATAGACCGCGGCGGCAATAATCGCCGGCGCCTCGCAATCGCCAATGCGGGCCAGGCTTTTTGGCGCGCCTTCAACCCCGGCGTCCAAACGCTCGGATAGAGCGCGGTAGAGTTCGTCATTGGGCCGGCGTGCCGTCACCATGACCACTGAATCCGCCGCGATGTGGCGCTCGCGCCCGGTAAAGCCGCACGCGAGCAGCGCTTCGCCGCCGTTGAATGCGGCGAGACGATGGGCGGTGACAATCTCGACGTCCAATTGCAACAGCCGCCGCTGGGCGCGGGTCTGCTCGACCGTCTGGTTGCTCCAGGCGCCGACCATGTTCTCCGGTGTCACCAGGGTCACCGACGATATCTCGGCGCGGAGCCGCTCGGCAATCACGGACGCCATATAATAATGATCATCGTCGAACACCACCACGCGGCCCGCCGGCAGGCGCCCGGCCATGATATCGTCGGGGGTGAATATGTGCGCTTCTGGCCCGGCGTCGCTCATGCCGGTGGGGTGCGAGCGGCCGAAGCCGTCGCGCCGCCATGCGGCGCCTGTGGCGATGACAACATGATCGGCGCCGACCGCGAGCACGTCGTCGGCGTCGAGCTCGCTTTCGCGGAATATTTCGACATTGGTCATGTTCTGAATTTGCTGCAGGCGGTGATCGCGCACGCGCGCCCATTCGCTGAGGCCGGGCAGTTGGCTTTCGGCGCTGACCCGCCCGCCAAGTTCGCGCGTCGCTTCGGCCAGCATCACGTCATAGCCGCGCTGGCCGAGGGCACGCGCGCATTCGAGGCCGGCCGGCCCGGCGCCGACGATCAGCACCTTGGCGTCCGAGCCCTTGGCGGCGATCTTTTCCGGATGCCAGCCGCGCCGCCATTCCTCGTTCATGGTCGGATTCTGGGTGCAGCGGATCGGCACGCTCTGGCCGTCGCCGGAGTAGCACACATTGCAGCCGATGCATTCGCGGATATCGTCGAGATCGCCCGCCGCGATCTTGTTGGGCAGGAACGGATCGGCGATAGAGGGTGTAAGCGGCGGTGAGAAAGTGTGCCACTGAGGCGGCGGGATAATCCTGCCG
>CAYSDJ010000096.1:0-10419 GCA_964429775.1 uncultured Rhizobiaceae bacterium | reverse complement strand
GTGCGGGTGCGGGTCGAGGTTTCGAAAAACAGCAGGATCAGCGTGCGCCCGCGCAACACATCGGATTTCTTCTGCGGATTGCGATTGAGCGCGACATAGGATTCCGAAAGGTCAAGAATCGCCGTTATGTCGTCGGGAGAGAGACCGTCGATCCCGAGTAGGTCACGCTGGGCAAGCGTATTGGGCCGCGATTGGGACTGCATCAAAAGCGATTCATAAGGCGCGCCGGGCCGGGCGGCAAGGCGCGCCTCAAGGCAGCGGCCAAGGGTCTCTTATAATAGGGGAATTTGGCGCGGCCCGGATTTTCCATCGGGCTGCGGGCGCGCTTATGGGGTGCGAATCGGAGGTGCGACTACTCGGCACTGGACGGGGCGGCTGCGATAACCGATGTTTGCGCGCGCCATGAATGATCGAAGCAATCCCTTAGGCCTCTCCGCGAGCGCCGTGATGGCCGTGCACGCCATTACCGTGCTCGCCAATCTGATGGTATCGACCTCCTTTCCGGTCGGCAAGGAGATCGCGCACGCCATGGAGCCGGGCGTGCTGATGCTGCTGCGTTTTGCCCTGGCGGCTTTGATCATGGGCGTATTCGTTTATTTCCGTCATGGCCTGGCGTGGCCCGGCACGCGCGCGCTCGCCCGCTATGCCCTGGTTGCCCTGACCGTGGTGATCTTCTTTTGGTGCATGTTCGAGGCGCTACGCTATACCAGCGCGCTCAACACCAGCGCCCTCTTTACGACGGTACCGGTTCTCTCCGCCATCCTGGCATTTTTCTTCGCCGGTGAGCGCCTTGGCCGCTATCGCTTCGCCGCGTTGGCGCTTGGCCTGGTGGGTGCGCTGTGGGTCATTTTTCGCGGTGATCCCGAGCGCTTGCTGGCGCTCGACGTCAACAAAGGCGATTTGATCTTCCTCGCCGGTTGCTTTGCCTTCGGCTTTTACGGCGTGATGATCAAGAGCTTTCACCGCGGCGAGCCGACCGCCGTCATGACCTTCTGGATTCTGCTGTTCAGCGCGATTTTTTATGTCGCCATTGCGGCCAAGGATTTGGCGGTCACGCCATGGGCCGAGAGCGGGCTGGTGGTTTATGGTGGGATCGCCTATCTCGCCGTGGTCAGCACGGTTATTTCCTTTTTCTTTTTTCAGTATGCCACGCCGCGCATCGGGCCGACGCGGGTGCTGGCCTATACCTATTTCATTCCGGCATTTGTGCTGCTGGTCGATTGGGCCATCGGGCGCGGCCTGCCGCCGCTGATGACGCTGCCCGGTATTGCCATTGTGCTCATTGCCAGCCTGGTAATTCAGCGCGGCGCTATTGATATCGGCCCGACCAAGTGAATCTGTCGCGCCCGGGCGTCGGGCTGTCGCACGCGCTTGCCATCTTGGCGATGCTGACGATCTCGACGATCTTCAGCGTCGGCGATGAGATCGCCAACAGCTTGCCGGCCAGCGTGCTGATGGCGCTGCGCTTCGGCTTCGCCGCCTTGATGTTCGCGCCCTATGCGTTTTGGCGCTACGGCGCACGGGGTCTGGCGGTTAAGGGCCTCTGGCGTTACGTCATTTTGTCCGTTCTCTCGACCGTCTTTTTCTGGTCGATGTTCGAGGGTCTGAAATATACCGATTCGCTCAATACCAGCGCGATCTCGACGACGATCCCCGGGTTTACCGCCCTCTACGCCGCAATTCTGATGCGCGAGCGCCTTGGGCGCTACCGCCTGGCGGCGCTTCTCTTGGGCATGGCGGGAACTCTCTGGGTGGTGTTTCGCGGCGATCCGGAGCGTTTGCTGGCGCTTGAGCTGAGCAAGGGCGATGCCCTCTTTTTCGCCGGCTGTATCTCGATGGGCCTCTATGCCGCCCTCATTCCCAAGCTGCACCGCGGCGAGCCGGTACCGGTGATGAGCTTTTGGATCACCGTGATGGTCGCTGGCATGTTTCTCGCCGTTGCCAATACCGACATGGCCGAGGTCGCCTGGGACGAGGTTACGACCGGAGTTTGGGGCGCGGTGATCTGGCTCGCCGCCGGCCCGACCGTGCTTACTTTTTTCCTCATTCAAACGACCTCGCTCACCATCGGCGCGACCCGCGTGCAATCCTATTCCTATCTGATCCCGGCCTTCGTTCTGGTGCTCGACTGGCTGATGGGCCGCGGCCTGCCAAGCGCGATGACGCTGCCCGGCATTGTCATCGTGTTGTTCGCAACCGTCGTCATACAGCGCGGCGTGATTGTTGAGGGCGGGACGCGTTAGTTTTTGGCGGCGAAGTAATCGAGCGCGCCCTGCAATATGTAGGTGGCGGCGAGCTTGTCGACCACTTCGGCGCGGCGTTTGCGCGAGAGATCGGCCTCAATCAGGGTGCGCTCGACGGCGGCGGTGGAGAGGCGCTCGTCCCAAAGCGCCACCGGCACTTCCAGCCTCTCGGCCAAATTCTCGGCGAATTGGCGCGCCGATTGGGCGCTCGGGCCGATCGAACCATCCATGTTGAGCGGCAGGCCGACGACGATGCCGCAGACTTCCTGCGCCTTGATGAAAGCCTCAAGGCGGGTCGCGAAATCGACGAATTTGCTGCGTTTGATGCCCTCCGCCGGGCTTGCCACCATGCGCATGACATCGGAGAGGGCGATGCCGACGGTCTTCGAGCCGGGGTCGATACCGACCAGGCGGCGCATCGGCGGCAGCACGTCATGGAACGCGTCGAGGGTTAGAAGCGTCATATTGCGGTTCGTCCGGCCCGGTGTTACGTTCGCCGCCTTTCGCGCGCCCAAGGGCTTGAAACGCTTGACGTAAAGGGCGATGCGGCGGCATTTTTTATTACAAATTTACAGCGTTGGATAACCTGACACATGGCAATTGATAAGGCCACCGTGCTGCGCGTCGCCAAGCTGGCGCGCATCGAAGTTGCTGACGAAGCCACCGACGGCCTCGCCGATGAATTGAACGCGATCATGACCTGGGTCGAGCAGCTTTCCGAGGTCGATACCGAGGGCGTCGAGCCGATGACCAGCGTCGTCGACGTCACCCCGCCGCTCCGGAGCGACACGGTGGACGCGGTGGCGCCGCGCGATGATTTGCTGGTCAATGCACCTGAGTCGGAAGACGGCTTTTTTGTCGTGCCGAAGGTGGTGGAATGAGCACGCTCACCGATCTCACAATCGCCGGCGCGCGCGCCGCGCTCGAGAAGCGCGAATGTTCCGCCCGCGAGCTGGCCGAGGCGCATATCGCGGCAGCCGAAGGGGCGCGGCATCTGAATGCGTTCGTCGCCGAGACGTTCGATCTCGCAATGAACCAGGCCGACGCGTCGGACAAACGCCTGGCGGCGGGCGAAGCTGGCTTGCTTGAGGGCATGCCGCTCGCGATCAAGGATCTCTATTGCACCAAGGGTGTCCACTCGGCCGCCTGTTCGCACATTCTGGATGGCTTCAAGCCGCCCTACGAATCGACCGTCACGGCCAATCTCTGGCGCGAGGGCGCGGTCATGCTCGGCAAGGCCAATATGGACGAGTTCGCCATGGGCTCGGCCAATGTGACGAGCTATTACGGCAATGTCACCAACCCGTGGCAGCGCCAGGGCGACAACAAGCCACTGGTGCCGGGCGGATCGTCCGGCGGCTCGGCGGCTGCGGTGGCGGCGCGCATCGCGCTGGCCGCGACGGGCACCGATACCGGCGGCTCGATCCGCCAGCCGGCGGCCTTTTGTGGTCTCGTTGGCCTGAAGCCGACCTATGGCCGCTGCTCACGCTGGGGCATCATCGCCTTTGCCTCTTCGCTCGATCAGGCCGGGCCGCTCACCCGCAGCGTCGAGGATGCGGCGCTGATGCTGCAGGTGATGGCGAGCTATGACGCCAAGGATTCGACGTCTGTTGACGTGCCGGTGCCGGATTACAGCGCGGCGCTGAGTGGCGAGGTAAAGGGTCTCCGCGTCGGCGTGCCTGCGGAATACCGTCTCGACGGCATGCCGGAGGAAATCGAAGAGCTGTGGCGGCGCGGCATCGATTGGTACAAGGATGCCGGCGCCGAGATTGTCGATATCACGCTGCCGCATACGAAATATTCGCTGCCGACTTATTATATCGTTGCCCCGGCGGAGTGCTCGTCCAACCTGGCGCGCTATGATGGCGTGCGCTACGGCCTGCGCGAAGAGGATGGCGATCTCACGCAAATGTATGAACGCACCCGGGCCAAGGGTTTCGGTGCCGAAGTGCAGCGCCGCATTATGATCGGCACCTATGTGCTCTCCGCCGGCTATTACGATGCTTATTATCTGAAAGCGCAGAAGCTGCGCACACTGATCGCGCGCGATTTTCAGCAGGCGTGGGAGAAAGTAGATGTGGTGCTGACCCCGACCGCACCCTCGGCCGCCTTTGCCATCGGCGAGAAGATGGACGATCCGATCGCCATGTATCTCAATGACGTCTTCACCGTGCCGGCGAGCATGGCTGGATTACCCGGCATTTCGGTGCCTGCCGGCCTCAGTTCCGAGGGCCTGCCGCTCGGCCTGCAATTGATCGGCCAGCCGTTCGACGAGGCACGCATGTTGAATGCGGCGCGCTTTATGGAGATCGCGGCGAATTTCACCGCTCAGCCTGGCGGAGGTGCGGCATGAGCAATTACCGCATCGAAGGAGAAAGCGGCGATTGGGAAGTGGTGATCGGCCTTGAAATCCATGCCCAGGTGATCTCCAACGCCAAGCTGTTTTCCGCAGCGCCGACGGCATTTGGCGCCGAAGCCAACACCCAGGTCTCGCTCGTGGATGCCGCCATGCCCGGCATGCTGCCGGTGATTAATGGCGAGTGCGTGAGGCAAGCAGTACGCACCGGCCTCGCGCTCGGCGCCGAGATCAATCTCTATTCCGTCTTCGACCGCAAGAATTACTTCTACCCCGATTTGCCGCCCGGCTATCAGATCTCGCAGTTCAGCCAGCCGATCGTCGGCGAGGGCAAGGTCGAGATTGATTTGGAAAATGGCGAGACGACGGAGATCGGTGTCACCCGCCTCCATCTCGAGATGGACGCGGGCAAGAGCATCCACGATATGCGTCCCGACGCCACCTTTGTCGATCTCAACCGCTCCGGCGTGGCGCTGATGGAGATCGTCTCGGAACCGGACATCCGCTCGCCCGAGGAAGCCGGCGCCTATATCCGCAAGATCCGCTCGATCGTGCGCTATATCGGCAGTTGCGACGGCAATATGGAAGAGGGGAGTCTGCGTTGCGACGTCAATGTCTCGGTGCGCAAGCCCGGCGAGCCGTTCGGCACGCGCTGCGAGATCAAGAACGTCAATTCGGTGCGCTTCGTTATGAAAGCGCTCGAGTATGAGGCCGAGCGCCAAGTCGAAATTCTCGAGGATGGCGGCGAGATCGATCAGGAAACCCGTCTCTTCGATGCCAATCAGGGTGTCACACGCTCGATGCGCTCGAAGGAAGAGGCACATGATTACCGCTATTTCCCGGATCCCGATCTGCTGCCGCTGAAGCTGGATGCGGATTGGGTCGAGCAGTTACGCGCCGAGCTGCCCGAGTTGCCGGACGCCAAAAAACATCGCTTCATGGAGGATTTCGGCCTTGGCGCCGACGATGCCGGCGTGCTCATCAGCGAAAAGGAAATCGCCGAATATTTCGAGCAGGTGGCGGCGGACCGGGATGCCAAACTTGCCGCCAATTGGGTGACGGGCGAGCTGTTCGGCGCCCTCAATACGGCGGGTCTGGATATTTCCGCCTCACCGGTATCCGCCGGGAAATTGGGCAGTCTGGTCGACCGTGTGGCGGACAAAACCCTGTCACGCCGTATCGCCAAGGAAGTGTTCGAGATCATGTTCGAAAGCGGCCAGGATGCCGACGCCATCATCGAAGAGCGCGGGCTTAAGCAGGTCAGCGATTCGGGCGCCATCGATGCCGTGGTCGATCAGATCATCGCCGACAATCCCGATAAGGTGGCCGAATATAAAGGCGGCAAGGACAAGCTGATTGGCTGGTTCGTCGGCCAGGTGATGAAGGCCAGCCAGGGCAAGGCCAATCCGCAAATGGCAAACGAAGCATTGAAGAAAAAGCTGGACGGCTAGGCCGGGGAGCCACCGCGATGGAAGACCGAATCAAGCCACCATTTACCGAAGCAAGCGCGCGCCAAATGGTGCAGAACGCCGAGGATGCCTGGAACCGGCGCGTCGCCGAGGATATTCCCGGCGACTACACGCTCGACACCAAATGGCGTTATAAGGACGCCTTCCTTGAGGGGCGGGAGAATATCGTGCCTTTCCTCAGCGAGCGTTGGCCGATACAGCAGGAATACCGTCTCAAGAAGGAACTCTGGGCCTTTGGCGACAACCGCATCTCGGTGCGTTTTATCAGCGAGTGGCGGCATCGTGATACGGGTCAGTGGTACCGCACTTTCGGCAACGAGCATTGGCAGTTCGCCGCCGATGGGCTGATGTCGGTGCAGGATATTTCGGCCAATGACATTGAGATCGACGAGAGCGAGCGCACCCTCTAATTTTTAACCGCGCCGAAGGTGAAGCCCCGACTGAGATGGGGCTGCAGGAAATAGCCCAGGATAAGCAGTGGCGGTAAAGCCAGGACAGCCAGCGCGCTTTGCACATGCGGGCTGTGGATCTTGTTGACCAGCTGGACCGGGATGGTGACCCATCGCCCGGAACTCAAGGCCAATGCCAGCGCGCCTTCGCCCCAACAGAGAATAAAAACGAAAAGGAAAGTCGCCGCGAGACCGCTTCTGATCAACGGTGTGGTGACGAATAGGTGGCTCTGCCAACGCGACATGCCATCCATCATCGCGGCTTCTTCGATCTCGGCTGGCACCTGGTCGATAAAGCTCTTCAGCATCAAGGTGGCAATCGGCGCGGTGTAGGCGGCATAGACCAGGATAAGGCCGGAATAGGGGTCGTTGAGGCCGGCGCTGGTGATGACGGCGGCAATCGGGATGGCAATGACCATCGGCGGCGCGGCGCGAAAGGAAAGGATAAACATCAATGTCCGCCCACTGCCGAAACGATGACGCGAAATGGCGAAAGCGGCCATCAGGCTGGCGCCGACCGAGAGGCAGGTCGCCGAAGCCGCGATCACGCCCGACACAAAGATGGCGCGCCAGGATGAGCTCTGGGGCCATCCCGCCGGGTCGATATAGGGATAGAAGACATTGCGGTAATTCTCCAACGTCGGCCACACCGGCAGCCACTGGATGGGTTGGAGAAAGAATTCGAACAGCGGCTTGAAGCTGGTCGACACCAGCCAGAACAGCGGCAAGAGGGCGAAGACAAGCGCCGCCAGCAGCGCCAGGCGTTGGCCGAGGCCCAATTTTCGTTGTCGTGTCATGACCGGCAGTATGCACTAAGCTGCGGTCACATTCGGTCACGAGTTGAGGAGGACAACATGCTGCCTGAACTACATCCGCAGTGGCAGGGTTTGGATTTTGCCAAACTGTTCGCTGGCGGTGCGGTCTTCATCAATACGGACGCGCAAAACAGCATCCTCGATCCGGACGGCGTGCTCAAACATGAGAATATTTGGCAGGGCGCGCGCGAGCAGGGTGGCTCGCTGTATAATATCCTCCGCCTCGCCGCCGCTTGCCGCGGGCGCAACATGCCGTTTCTGTGGCTGCGCTATGACCGCTTCATCGGCGAGCGCCAGCCGGTAACGGAAATGGACGCAGCGCAATATGCGTTTTGGAACGCGGAATATGACGGTGACGAAGCGCGCAAAGTCTGGGAAGCCGATCTGGTGCCGGAGGTGAGGGAGATCATGCAGGCTGATGACATCACCCTGGTCTATCCCGCCTGGAGCATCTTCACCGGCACACCGGTCGACCGCTGGCTTGCCCAATGGAGCGCGCGCACGCTGATCATCTCTGGCTATCACACCGACTGGTGCGTCGAGATGGCGGTCAGGAGCGCGCGCGATAGGGGCTATATGCCGGTGGTGATCGGAGATGCCTGCGGCTCCACCCAGCCGCTGCACGATCAAACCTTGGCGCAAATCAATGACTGCTACGCGCCGGTGATCTCCACCAGCACGGCGATTGAGGCGCTGGCATAGGATATCAGCGGGAATTCAAGTTTTCTCTTGAATAATAGATCATTCGTTCTTAAATAGCCTATGAGGCCGCAATGGACGCGCGGCTGAAAGAGGAGAAAACCCATGCCGCGCAGGCGTGAATTCGACGAAGACGAAGCTCTCGAGAAGGCCATGCACCTGTTCTGGCGGAAGGGTTATGCGGATACGTCGGTGCGCGATCTTGTTGCCCATACCGGTGTCGCCCATGCCGGGCTCTACAAGGCGTTCGGCGATAAAGATCATTTGTTTGAGGCTGCGGTACGCAAATATGCCGTTGAACAGCAGCGGGCCATGTATGAGCCGCTGGAGGCCGAGCATGCCGGGCGGGCTGAGATTGAAGCCTTTTTCAACACCGTGATCGCGATAGTGAAGAAGGGCGGCTTTGAACACGGTTGTTTTGTCGCCAATACGGCAGTGGCATTCGGCTCGGACCCGGGCCCGGTCGGCGAAATGGTGCGCGGCAATCTGCGCCGCCAGGTAGCGGCGTTCCGCAACGCGCTGAGAGGTGCGAAACGGCGCGGCGAAATAGGTACACATGTGGACGAAAAGAAGGTCGGCGCCGGTCTCGCGACGACTTTCTATGGCATGTCCGCCATCGCCCGGGCCGGCGCGACGCCAACCCTGATCGAACAGGCGGCAAAATCCGCGCTCAAACAGATCGAGTAATTTTTTTGGCTTAATTAAGATCAAATGATCTTATATTGGAGGAGGTAGCGATGAGCAGAGACACAGGAAGAGACAGTAACGTAGATCGCTTTGCACGCAGCTGGGCCGATTGGGTGCTCGGTCATCGCCGGCTGACGATTTTTGTTTCGGTGTTGATTGTCATGGCGCTGGCGGCGGGATTGGCGCGCCTCGATGTGTCAAACAATTACCGGGTGTTCTTTTCCGATGAGAACCCGGATCTCGTCGCCTTCAATACCTTCGAGAAAACCTATACCAAGAACGACAATTTCCTCTTCGCCTTCAAACCCGAGACGGGGACGATCGACGATCCGCGCTTCTTGGGCGTGATCGAAGACTTCACCAAACGCGCTTGGTCAACGCCCTACGCCATCCGCGTCGACAGCCTGACCAATTTTCAGCACACCTACGCAATCGATGATGATCTGATTGTCGAAGACTTGATTATCAATGCGGCGGTGATGTCCGAAGACGAGGTCCGCTCGCGCGTCGACATTGCGCTCGCCGAACCGCTGCTGAACGGGCGTCTCGTTGCCGGAGACCGCGGCGCGACCGGCATCAACGTCACGCTGCAATATCCAGAAGAGAGCCTGGCGGAAGTGCCGGAAGCCATGGACTTCGCACGCGATCTCGTGGCCGAGTTTGAGGCGGCGTACCCGGATGTGGAAATCGCCATCACCGGTGTCTCGGCGGTGAACGCGGCCTTTGCCGAAGCAACGGTCAATGATGCCATGACCCTGTTCGGGCCGATGTTCCTCGTGCTCGTCTTCATCACATGGCTGATCGTACGTTCGGTTTCCGGCACTGTGGCAACGGTATTCGTGATCACGTTGGCGACGCTTGCGGCGATGGGCCTCGCGGCCTGGGTTGGGATCACAATTTCACCCTTTTCCGGTGCCGCACCAGTGGTCATCCTGACCCTCGCGATCGCCGATTCGATCCATATTCTGATCACCCTGGTGCAACGCATGCGCGCCGGCGACGACAAGAACACGGCGTTGAGGGAAAGCCTCCGGGTCAATTTCCTCGCCGTCTCGATCACCAGCCTGACGACCATCATCGGTTTTCTGGCGCTCAATTTTTCCGATGCGCCACCGTTCAATGCGCTGGGCAATATTTCGGCGGCCGGCATTGCGGCGGCCTGGTTGCTCTCGCTCACCTTCTTCCCGGCACTGCTATCCTTGCTGCCACTGACGGTCAAACAATCGGAGGCGGGTCAGGCTGGCCTGTTGCAGGGCACCGTCAATCGCATTGCCAACTTCGTCATCGCCCGGACCCGGCTTACCCTGGCTGCTTCCGGGATTGTGCTGGTCGGCCTTGCCGCCGCGATTCCCCTGGTTGATCTCAACGATCAGTGGGTCGAATATTTCGATCACCGGATCGAGATCCGTCCGGATACCGAATTCGCGCTCGATCACCTGACCGGGCTTTATGTGGTGGAGTATTCCGTGCCGGCCGGCGGCGAAGGTGCGGTGAGCGAGCCCGGTTATCTTCGCGACCTGGAAGATTTCGCCGTCTGGCTGCGCGCGCGGCCCGATGTGCGGCACGTCTTTTCCTACACCGACATCATCAAGCGGCTGAACCGAAATCTGAACGGCGACGATCCGGCATTCTACCGCCTGCCGGAAAACCGCGAACTGGCGGCGCAATATCTGATGCTCTACGAGCTCTCGCTGCCCTACG
>CAYSDJ010000095.1:0-10648 GCA_964429775.1 uncultured Rhizobiaceae bacterium | reverse complement strand
AAGCTGGTACACTTTTACGCCGCCCCGTGGCCGGTTTTTACACCGCCGTTGACAGCGATGACCCAATTGCCGCTATGTACACTCCTCGTTTGTTGTCTTTATGCGAGTTGCCTTCGGGTTCGCTGTAACGCGATCGGCGGTCGTCCGCAGCGGGGCGAAAATCCCTCAACGGATCAATCCGCGTAACCTCAGAAACAATTGCGCAGCCTTCCCATCCGTAACCTTAATCCGAGTTTTGCTGGATGGCTCCCAAAATCTGCGGATAATGGTAGCACGATTGGCATAACAGCACGATTCCGGCCGTCTCTGCGGCCGCGGACCTGGGCACTCGGCGCAAAACCCGAATGGCGGCGCCCTGAACTTCAGTTAATAGCCAGAAGGAGATTCTCGCACGAAGCGGATTTGTGGCAACATCACCCCAGGTAAATCTCAAACTAAGTGTGCCACATTGCCCGCAGTCTTGCGCGCTGATGGTTCTGTCGTTCTCTACGGCGCCAAGGACAGATAGGCATTGAAAACAAATCCTGACAACATTGCCCCGATGATGCCGAGGCCGACATAGGTGGCGAAGACATTGCGCTTGACCAACGCAAAGACCGCCACCATGGCGGGGATCGACGTCACGCCGCCGGCAATCATAAACGTCATGGCCGCTCCCGGTGTCATGCCGTGGTCCATCAATCCCGACACGATTGCCGGTGCGGCATAGCCATTGAGATAAGCGGGCGCGCCGATTATCGCACTGATCAGAATTGGGTAGATACCGGTGCCGCCAACGATCGACGCAATGGATTGACCGTGCAACCCGCAGATGGCCCGCCATCCGAGCGGTGCGTTGACAAGATTTGTCCACGCTGGTGAAATAAATCCTGTTATAGGTCCGGAGAATGGCCTGAACATAAGGGACGCGGAAACAGCATTTGGGCTCCGACCATGGTGGGCGCCACATATAGCAGTGAGTTTTCGGCTGACGGCATTCAACGTTTCGATGAAGCGATGGATTCGCTTGCGGAAAAATTAGGCTCTCTCGGCTTTCCCTATGCTCTCTATACCCACATCGATATTCCCCGGCGACCAGACGGCACATTCAATCCGCTACCGCTCACTTTGCGCAATTTCCCCAAGAACTGGGACCGGCTATGGCACCGTTACAGTCGGATGGACCCTTATTATCACGCTTCGATGAATACCAATTACGTTGTCGACTGGCAAAAGGTTAGGGCGGATAACAAGCTTTGCGCCATTCAACATGAATCGTGCCGTTATCTGGAGGATATCGGCATCAGTCAGGGCATCACGGTTCCCATTCATCATCATGGCGGCGGATTTACAGCGATCAGTGCGATTTGCTCGATCTCGGAAAGCGACTGGCCCATCCTGTTCCGGCAGACATCTGAACTGGTATTCGTCACCGCACACCGTTTTCAGAGTAGATATTACGGCCTTTATAAGTCGGAGCATGCCGAAAAACGCAGCAGTCCGCTAACAGCGCGCGAGTCCGAAATCATAAGATGGGTGGCATATGGAAAAACGGTGCCGGAAATCGCGGCGATCCTGAAGCGATCCCCGGAGACGGTCAAATATCACGTTAAAAACGCCTACAACAAACTGGGCGCGCAAAATCGCGGCCAAGCAATTTCGCAAGCCGCGAAGTTGGGCTTGCTGTAGGAAGCTCGTTCCCCCCCTTTAGGGGAGCTTGTGTGCATATTGGGGGCGCCGCAAAGTTAGCCTGTTGCAGGGAAGGCCTAATTGCGCCTGAACGATTAATAACGGGAGATAACGATGCCGAATGTCAGCAATTATGCGAGCTATGACGGCCTCGGTCTGGCCGAGTTGGTGCGGAACGGCGACGTCACGCCGAAAGAGCTGCTGGAAGACGCCTACGCCGCGATTGACGCCATAAATCCTGAATTGAATGGCGTCGTCGCGCGCATTCCAGACCTGGCGGAGGCGGAAATCGCCGCTGGCCTACCGGATGGTCCGTTCACCGGTGTGCCCTTCCTGGTCAAAGAACTCGGCATGCAAGTAAAGGGAGCGCCGTCGCGCTGCGGCAGCAAGCTCACGGAAGACCTGGTTGCCGTGGAAGATACCGAACTGGCGACCCGTTTCCGCGCCGCCGGTCTGGTCACCGCGGCGATGACGGCAACGCCGGAATTCGGCTTTAACCCGAGCACAGAATCGGTTTTTTATGAACCGACACATAATCCGTGGGATGTGACGCGTAGCCCGGGCGGCTCCAGTGGTGGCTCGGCATCGATGGTTGCTGGCGGCGCTGTTCCCATGGCGCATGCCAATGATGGCGGCGGCTCAATACGCATTCCCGCCTCCTGCTGCGGCCTTGTCGGTTTGAAGCCGACACGCGACCGCGTCCCCACCGGACCTGGATACGGTGATTGGTTAAACGGCCTAGCCGGCGAGCTTGTGGTCAGTCGCACTGTACGTGATACGGCGGCCATTCTTGACGCCGTCGAGGGCGCTGATATCGGCCCGCCCGCTATAATTACACCGCCCGAGCGACCCTATATGGAGGAGCTCACGCAGTCCCCCGGCAAGCTCCGCATCGCCTGGTCTGACAAAGCACTCTCGGGCGTACAGATTCATCCGGATGTGGTCGCAGGGCTGCATGAAACCGTCAAGTTGATGGAATCTCTCGGCCATGAAATGGTCGAGGATCAAATCGAGATCGATTGGTCGCATTTCTTCGAAGCGCTCGTCACCCTGTGGACGGCATACCTTACCTGGGCGATAGACTCTGTCGCCAACGCGATGAAGCGCACGCCATCCTACGATAATATGGAGCGCGTCACTGTTGAACTCTATGAACATGGCAAAACGCTCACCGCGATGGACATGCACAACGCCATTGCCAATATCAATACTGTCACACGGGCATCAGGCGCGTTTCTCGCCAAGCATGACTTATTCCTGACGCCGACCATCGCCCAACCGCCACTGACATTGGGCACACTCAATCAAAACGAAATCGGCGTCGATGCGCGTGAATGGACGCGCCGGGTGTTCGACTGGGTGCCATTCACCCCACTGTTCAATTCGACAGGCCAGCCGGCCATATCCTTGCCACTGCACTGGTCGCCGGACGGCCTGCCGATCGGCATGCATTTTGCCGCGAATTTGAACGATGAGGCGACACTCATTCGACTGGCTGCGCAGTTGGAAGAAGCCAAACCATGGAAAGACAAAAGGCCACCGGTATTCTACTCCGAGTGACTGAAAGCAAAAAACATAAGGCGCGAAGCAAAGAAGCAAACCACAAAAGGGAGAATCCGATGAGAAAATTTAGTCTAAGACGCCTATTGGGCGCTGCGGCGATAGCGGGCTCGCTCGCTTTCGCCAGTGGTGCGGCAACGGAAGCGAAGGCGGAGGGTGGCACCTTTGTCTGGGGCATTTCGAGCGAGATGTCGATCCTCGATCCGCATGTCGCCTGTGGCTGGCTGACGACCAACGCTATTCACTCGATCTTCGAAGGCTTGGTGATGCTCGATCTGAGCGAACCCAACGCTAAGAATGCCAAGCTCAAACCAGCGATTGCCGAATCCTGGACGGTCAATGACGATGGCACGGTCTATACCTTCGCAATCCGCGAAAATGTCCGATTCCATGACGGCACCTCGGTCGATGCCGATGTGGTCAAATGGAACTATGACCGTTTCATGAATACCGGCGCCGAGCATGCGTTCGATCAGGCGCAGGCCTATCTCGGCTATTACACGCGCTGGATCAAATCGGTCGAGGTCACCGGCCCGATGACGGTCAAGATCACCCTGAATGAGACCAACTATGAGTGGCTGCAGATGGGTGTGGTTGCCTGCGGCATGCCGATGATCGCAAGCCCGACCGCCATTCAGGAAATGGGCAATGAACAGTTTGCTCTGACCCCGGTCGGTACCGGCCCGTTCAAGTTCGTCGAGCGCGAGCAGAACATCAAACTGGTGATGGAGCGCAACGATGATTATTGGGGCGACAATGCAAAGATCGAGCGCTTGATCTTCCAGCCGCTTCCCGACCAGGCCACCCGCCTCAACGCGATCCGCGCCGGCGAAGTGTCGATGATCATGGAAGCGCCCTGGGAAGAACTCGAGAATTTGAAAAACGAGGGCTTCACCGTCACCACCAACGAAAACATCCCGTCGATCTGGTTGCTCTTCTTCAATCACAAAGATCCGATCATGCAAGATGTCCGGGTGCGCAAGGCGATCAATATGTCGATCGACCGAGGCGCCATTGCCGATGGTATTCTGAAAGGCACGGGACGCGCCGAAATGGGCATGCTTAGCCCCGGCACCTACGCCTATAAGCCCGGCTATGCGCCGATCAAACACGACCCGGAAGGCGCCAAGGCGCTACTTGCCGAAGCCGGATATCCAAACGGATTGGATCTCGAATTCGATATCTATGAGTATGGCTATAACGAAGTCTGGGAAAAATCCATCCAGCGCGATCTCAAAAAGGTCGGCATCAACGCCAAGCTCAACAAGATCGAGTGGATCACCTATATGGGCAAATGGCTGCAGGGCATGCCAGATGGACTGCAGATGAACGAGATCGGCTGGGGCTGGACAATTCCGTTCTGGACCCAGGTGATGACGCGTTGCGACTACCATCCGCCGAACGGCTTCAATGTCGGCTGGTACTGCAACCCGGAAGTCGACAAGCTGTTCGACGAAGCGGTCAAGCAGAAGGACAAAGCGAAAGCTGCGGCCCTCTACCAGCAGGCCAACGATATCATCATCGGCCAGGATTTCGGTTATGCGGTGAAGTTCACTTACCAGAACCCCTTGGTGCTGAGCCCCTCGGTGAAGCACTTTGTCAATCCGCCGGCCAATTGGTACGATTTCTCCATCATCGAACTGGAGTAGCCGTCCAATCCAACTGACGCGTTGGGGGTGGGTTATGCAGTGTAACGCATGACCCGCCCCCAACATTTTTAATGGGTCAAGACATGACGAGAGATGGCCTGAAATTCGGCGCGCCGTCCCGCCGTCCTCGGGCGCCGAGGGCAGGCTAGCAATGCTGCGTTTCATCACCGGCCGCGTGGTGCTGACCATTCCCGTGCTGTTCGGCGTGTCGATCATCGTTTTTCTGTTGGCGCATCTCGCGCCGGGCGACGTCACTACAATATTGGCCGGGCCGTTTGCGACCGAAGTAGTGAAGGAGAAGCTACGAATTTCCTTCGGCCTCGATCAGTCCTTGCCGGTGCAATATTTCAAGTGGCTCGGGCATATTCTTCAGGGCGATTTCGGCACCTCCATTGCCAACCGCCGCGACGTCGCCGATCTGGTTTTTCCGAAATTTGTCAACACCGCGATCCTCGCGCTCTCCAGTGCCGCTCTGGCTTATATTATCGGCTTTTTTGCCGGCATTTTCGCCGCCGCACGGCCCTATACATTTTCCGACCGGGTCGTCATGGGTGTGACGCTGATGCTCGGCAACGCGCCGCCCTATTGGCTCGGCCTCCTGATCGTGTTGCTGCTGTCGTTGAGCTGGCGTCTGCTGCCGGCTACCGGCATGACCAATATCATGGGAGATGGCGGCGCCTGGGATGTGTTCCTCCACCTCATTCAACCAATGCTGACCACGGCGGCGGCGCCCGCTTGTATTGTCGCGCGCATCGTCCGCGCCAGCATGCTCGAAGTGCTGAGCCAGAATTATGTCCGCGTGGCACGCGCCAAGGGTATTCGCCGGCGAACTATTTTGCACCGCCATGCGCTCCGCAATGCGCTGCCGCCGATCATCACCATTTGCGGCCTGCAACTCGGCTATCTCCTGGGCGGCGTTCTTTTTGTTGAGGTAATCTTTGCCTGGCCCGGCATCGGAAATCAGTTGTGGCAGGCGATTCAGGCGCGCGACATACCAACCATTCAGGGCGCCACATTGGTCATCGCGCTCGCTTTCGTTGTCGTCAATCTTGCGGTTGACGTTATCAACGCCTATCTCGATCCAAAAATCCGCGCGTCGGAGAAAGCCGGGGCAACATGACGGAACGCCAGCCAATCGATTCCGGCCAAGCGGATTCAGCCTGGCAAATCCGGCGTGACCGGATGCGCTTTCATCTGCGTACCCTCAGGCTCGCCTGGTATGCCTATGCCAAGGATAATGCGGCTTTGGGCGCACTCATATTCCTGGCGGTCATTATCCTGATATCACTGCTGGCACCGGTCATCAGCCCATATGACCCAGCCGAGGCGGCAGGATCGATTGCTGCGGCACCCGGTACGGAAGGCCTCATCCTCGGCAGCGATGTGGACGGACGCGATATTCTGTCGCGCCTCTTCTGGGGCGGGCGGATCGCGCTTCTGGTCGGCATCGGGCCGACCGTTGTGGCAACCCTGATCAGTCTATTCATCGGCCTCGCTGCCGGCTATTTCGGCGGCTGGTTCGACCAAATTATGATGCGCATCATCGATGTGGTATTCGCCTTTCCCTTGGTGTTGCTGGCGATCGTTATCGCCGGTGTGCTCGACCCCGGCGTGTGGACGGTGATTCTCGCCATCAGTATCGCACTGACGCCCTATATCGCGCGCCTTGTCCGCACCACCACGCTGAATGTCAAACAGCAGCCCTATGTCGAGGCGGCGCGCTCTGGCGGCGCCCGCGATGCGGCCATAATCCTGCGCTATATTTTGCCCAATATGCTGCCGCCGGTGCTGGTCTTCGCCACCACCTTGATCGGCCTGATGATGGTGGTCGGCTCGGGTCTCAGTTTTCTCGGCCTCGGCATTCAGCCGCCCGAAGCCGATTGGGGTATCATGGTGGCGGAAGGCCGTGGCGTGCTCAGGAAGGCGCCCCATGTCACGATTTTCCCCGGCGTCGTAATCGTCCTGGTGGCGCTTTCCTTCAACTTTATCGGTGACGGCTTGCGCGATGCGCTCGATCCGCGCCGCCGCTCGCGCTAAAGGCCGGATACACCCATGGTCGAACCGATTCTCAAAGTCGAAGGTCTCAAGACCCACTTTAAGCTGCGCGAGGGCATGCTCAAGGCAGTTGATGGAATTTCCTTTTCTCTGGCGCCGGACGAAGTGCTTTGCATCGTTGGTGAATCCGGCTCAGGCAAAAGCGTTACTGCGCAATCGATCCTGCGTCTGATCGACCCGCCGGGCCAAATTGTCGAAGGGCATATCCGCTACCGCGACAAAGACCTGCTCGCCCTTTCGGAACGCGACATGGAGAAAATCCGCGGCGACCGCATTGGCATGATATTCCAGGACCCGATGACCTCGCTCAATCCGGTGTTCACCATTGGCGAGCAAATATCCGAGGGTCTACGCGAGCACCTCAATTTGAAGAAGAACGAAGCCGAGAGCCGGGCTGTTGAGCTGTTGCGCTCGGTCGGCATCCCACACCCGGAAGAACGCTACAAGGATTATCCGCATCATTTCTCCGGCGGTATGCGCCAGCGCGTCCTGATCGCCGCCGCGATTGCCTGCGAGCCCGATATCCTGATCGCCGACGAGCCGACGACGGCGCTCGACGTCACCATTCAGGCGCAAATTTTAAAGCTGCTCGCCGATGTGCAAAAACGCCTCAACAGCGCCTTGATCCTGATTACCCATGATCTCGGCGTGGTGGCCTCGATGGCCGACAAGGTGCTGGTCATGTATGCCGGAGAGATGGTCGAATATGGCGATGTCAAAACCGTCTTCGAAGACCCCAAACATCCCTATACCATCGGCTTGATGAATTCCGTCATCCGGCTTGACGATCAGCGCGATGACGAGCTGCGCTCCATTCCGGGCACGCCGCTGGTCCCGATCAATCCGCCGCCGGGCTGCTCTTTCCGCCCGCGTTGCGGCGCGGCGCTCGACACCTGCGAGACTGCGCGGCCGAGCGCCAATTCGGTCGATGGCGGGCATCTTGTTTCCTGTCATCTGATGAACCAGGGCGGTGCGTCATGAGCAACGAACTGCTCACGGTCGAGGGCTTGACCAAGCATTTCCGGCTTGAAGCCAAGGGATTGTTCGAGAAAGGGCCATTGCTGCGCGCCGTCGACGGCGTTGATTTTGTTCTTGAACGCGGCGAGACCTTGGGTCTGGTCGGCGAGAGCGGCTGCGGTAAATCGACCACGGCGCGCCTTGTGCTGCGCCTGCTGGAGGCGACCAGCGGTAGCGTGATGTTCGACGGCAAGGACATCGTCAAATGCTCCAGGGCGGAATTGCGCGAGTTGCGCCGTGAAATGCAGCTGGTCTTCCAGGACCCGCTGGCATCGCTCAATCCGCGCATGTCGGTCGGCGTCTCGATTGCCGAACCGCTGCGCTTTCATGGCATCGGCACGCAGATCGAGCGCTTTCAGAAGGCGCGCGAATATTTAGAGGTGGTGGGTCTCAGCGCCGATTATTTTGATCGCCTGCCGCATGAATTTAGTGGCGGACAGAATCAGCGTGTCGCCATCGCGCGCGCCCTGATTTTGCAGCCCAAACTGGTGGTTCTGGATGAGCCGGTCTCGGCCCTCGACGTTTCCATCCGGGCGCAGATTCTCAACCTGTTGCGCGATCTGCAGAACCGGTTTCACCTGACCTATATGTTTATCTCGCACGATCTCAGCGTGGTGAAACATTTTTGCGACCGCACCTGCGTGCTTTATCTCGGCAAGATCGTCGAGATCGCCGATAGCGAGCTGCTCTACCGCGAACCGCTGCATCCCTATACCCAGGCGCTGATCGAAGCGATCCCGGCGTCTGACCTGGACACTCCGCCAGTGACCGAACGGGCCGGGCTGGAAGGCGATATTCCGAGCCCGATTGATCCGCCGTCCGGCTGCCGCTTTCACACCCGCTGTCCGATGCGTATGGAAAAGTGCGCCAAACAAGCGCCGGAACTGCGCGAAGTGAAACCGGGCCATCGGGTCGCGTGTTTTCTCACCGAGTAACAATTCAATCGATGCCGACCTAAGGGAGATTGATCATGGATGAATTCGCAAAATATGACGCAATGGGCCTGGCCGAGTTGGTCAAGAACAAAGACGTCAAACCGATCGAACTGGTCGAGACCGCCATCCAACGCATCGAAAGCGTCAATGACCTGTTGGGCTGCGTAAATATTGAGAATTACGACAATGCCCGCGCCCAGGCTGAGGGCGATGTGCCGGACGGCCCGTTCTCCGGCGTTCCCCTCCTGCTCAAGGATTTACTGACCGGCTATGAGGGCGTGCGGACGACCAATGGCAGCAATTATTACAACGATTTCGTCGCCCCCGTCGACAGCGCCATCGCGACGCGCATCAATGAGGGCGGCTTTATCCGCCTGGCCAAGACGGTGACGCCGGAATTCGGCTACTGCATTGCCTCGGAGCCGGATAATTTTCCACCGGCGCGCAATCCTTGGAATCCGGCACATACGCCGGGCGGCTCAAGCGGCGGCTCAAGTGCCGCCGTGGCCGCGCGCATCGTGCCTATCGCCACGGCGAGCGATGGCGGCGGCTCGATCCGCATCCCCTCTTCCAACGCCGGGCTGGTCGGCCTCAAGGCATCGCGCGGGCGCACGACCATGGCGCCCTACTATGCAGATCTCTGGTATGGCTGCGTGGTTGAAGGTGCGGTCTCCTTAACCGTGCGCGACCAAGCCGCCTATCACGACCTCACCCAATATGGCATTCCGGGCGAAGTCTATGCCGTGCCGCGCCCCGAGACACCCTATCTCGAGGAGGTCGGCAAGGATCCGGGCAAGCTTCGTATCGGCATGATCAAAACCGCGGCGGACGGCCAGCCGGTGCATCCGGAATGTGTCGCCGCCGTCGAGAATGCGGCAAAACTTTGCGAATCGCTCGGCCACCATGTCGAGGAGACTGAATATACCTTCGATTTCGAGCAGCTCACGCAGATCTTTTCGCGCGTCGCCTGCGCCGCCACCGCGGCCGGTATTTTGGGCGCCGAGCCGCATGTCGGGCGGCCGCCGCGCCAGGGCGATTTCACCCGCACCATTCAGGATATGCTTGAGCTCGGGCAAAAACAGAGCGCGGCCGAGCATTACCAGGATGTTGAAGCCATGCACCAGATCGGCTGGGCGGTGGCAGCGGATTGTGACCCCTGGGATGTGGTGCTGACGCCAACCTTGCCGCAGCCGCCGCGCGAGGTCGGCTATTTCGACATGTCGCTGCCATTCGAGAAGCTCAACTATGAAATTCTCGTGCCGGAAGTGGTGTTCACCATCCCGCACAATATCAGCGGCCTGCCGGGCATCTCGCTGCCGCTGCATTGGTCGGCGGATGGCCTGCCTTGCGGCGTGCAGTTCCTCACCAAACACGCTAATGACGGCCTGCTGTTCCGCCTCGCTGCGCAATTGGAGCAAGCGCAACCATGGTTCAACAAGGTGCCGCCGATCTGCGCCCAATAGAATGGATCCACCAAACCTCATTGAAAATATGGCCACTACGGCGACGAGAGGTCAATTTTTGACGCGGAAGGTCCACGATATTTTGCAGTATTAGCCAGAGGTATTGTTGATTCGAAAATTGGAGGAATGTCTCTTCTTGGCTAATCTGAGACTCAAATCGGCAGACCGATAAATGTCTGAAACTGAGGGTGAAGCGGACATCGAAAGCGCAAATTCCAATTCAACGATATAAACGTCCGTTATCAGGCGAATTCTGTTGCAAAACTCTTGAACGAATTATGAGAACGTGATTCCTATTTTC
>CAYSDJ010000094.1:0-10679 GCA_964429775.1 uncultured Rhizobiaceae bacterium | reverse complement strand
GCATCCTCCGATGCGAAGGCATCCTCCGATGCGAAAGCATCCTCCGATGCCAAGCCGGCCGCTTCAGAAAATAAATCGGCCAAAAGCAGTGAATCCGCCGCCGAGAAATCCGGCACGGAAAAATCCACCGAGAAATCCGGTGAGTCCGGCGGCGGTAAGTCGCAAAAAGAGACGATGTCCTCGAGCGACGTACATTACGGCTATTTCTCCAGCGTCCGCACGCCGGCCTACCGCAAGGGCTGGGACGATATTTTCGGCAAGGAGAAGAAGAAAACCACCAACGGGGCCAAGAAAAAAGCGGGCGGCAAAACACGCAACAACAAGCGCGCCAAATTCAAGGCACCGCTCTCGCTCGAACTCGACATCAACGATCTGCCCGAAGATTTACGCACCGCCCTCAACGATGAAGTCCGCCGCCAAACCAAACGCCGGCGCATCAATTACGACAAGCTAAACGCCGCCGGCGCCGTGCGCTGGAGCATCAACTGCGAAATCAAGCGCTAAGCGGAAAATCGCGCTGCACAAGCGCTATGACAAGAATTTGGAGTGATGGTGGGCGCAGCTGGGATTGAACCAGCGACCCCTACGATGTCAACGTAGTGCTCTCCCGCTGAGCTATGCGCCCGTTAGCTTTCGATTAGCACTGGAAGGGTGTCGGAAGCAAGTCCCTCTAGGCGACGGCAAGGACACGGTCGATCTCATCGACCAGGGTGCGCAGGTGAAACGGCTTGGAGAGAACCTTCGCGTCGGCCTGCTGCGAGGCGTGGTTATTAAGCGATACAGCGGCAAATCCGGTGATGAATATAACTTTCGTATCGGGTGTTTCGACGCTGATGCGGCGCGCTAGTTCCAAGCCATCCATGCCGGGCATGACAATATCGGTCACCAACAGGTCGAATTCGCTCTTTTCGATATGCGGCAAGGCCTCAAAGCCGTCACTGACCGAGCACACCTCATGACCAACCCGGCTCAGCGCCTTGGTCAAAAATGCGCGCATGGATTCGTCATCTTCCGCGAGAAGGATCTTTGCCACCTTAGCTCCATTTTTCTGGCTGCGCCGTGCGTCCTATACGGTGCGCCATAGCTCTTAATATGATGTTAAAAGCCAGCCCTTCACAGGGCAAATTAATGCCATAACCTAAGCATATCTATGCGCCTGCCCGGGCGCCCCTGCAAGCACTCATGCAAGCGTCGTGACAGACCTTGTAATATAGTCTACACCCGCGATCATGAAGGGGAAGGACGCCGTGCTCAATTCGCATGCAAATGGCAAAATCGTCCGCCGCCGCGTCGGCGACGCCGTGGCGCTGGTGCTGCCTGAGCAGCAGACCGCGCCGCTGATCTTTTCCTCGCCCCATAGCGGCAGCAACTATAAGCAGGAATTTATCGCTGCCTCGCGCCTCGATGCGTTTGATTTGCGCCGCTCCGAGGACAGCTATGTCAACGAGCTGTTTGAGTTTGCCCCCTATCACGGCGCGCCGCTCCTCCATGCGCTCTTTCCGCGCGCCTATATCGATCCCAACCGGGAGCCCTATGAGCTCGACCCGGAGATGTTTCACGATGCCCTGCCGGCGCATGTGAAGACGCGCTCCGACCGGGTGCGTGCCGGCTTTGGCACGATTGCCCGGGTGGTCGCCAATGGCGCAGAGATCTACCGCGACAAAATGCATTTTTCCGATGCCGAAGCGCGCGTCCAGGCCTATTACGAGCCCTATCACGCCACATTGCGCCGCCTGGTCGACGAAACCCATGCGCAATTCGGCTTCGCGATATTGTTCGATTGCCATTCCATGCCGTCGATCGGTGGGCCGAACGACCGCGATGCCGGGCGCCCGCGTGCCGATATTGTGCTCGGTGACCGTTTCGGCACCGCGTGCGCGGCAAAAGTTACCGACCATGCCGAGGCGACCCTGCGTGAGCTTGGCTTCCGCGTCGCCCGTAACGACCCCTATGCCGGCGCGCACACAACCTCCCATTACGGCCGCCCGGGCGACGGCGTTCACGCCGTGCAGATCGAGATCAACCGCGCGCTTTATATGGTGGAAGCGCAATATTCGCGCTCACGCAAGCATGCCGCGTTTACCGCGCGTATGGGGAAATTCGTCCGCGCCATGGCCGCAATCGACTGGCGCGCGCTGGCATAGACCTTGCGCACCGACGCAGGCCGACCCGGCGGAGAAGAAAGGCCGCGCCTAAATGGCGCGGCCCGAAGTATTGGGGGGTAACGCCCAGAGAGGGCATACGATCCTAAATTATTAAAATTATTTCGGACCGAGCCGGAATTCTCTGCCTCAGTACCGGCATTAGCAATCGCAATCCGAGAAATATCGTTTAATTTCAACTAACTGCGACAATAAGACGCACATTTGTTAAGGTTAATGGTTAACCCGCCCGTGAAATCGTTCCGGTGTAGGCTGCCCATTGGCACGCTAATTGCTTTTATTTCAAGCAGCATGATTAATTTAACCTTGATTCGCATCGCTGCCGGCGCGGCAGTTGCTTTGGCTGTCTTGACCCTTTCGCCATTGCAGGTCTGGGCGGAGCAAAAAAGCGCGCCGGCGGGCGGCAATATTTGCGAGCGCCACATCACCGAGGCGGAAAAGACGCTTGATATTCCAAGCGAGCTTCTGCTCGCCATCAGCGTCGTCGAATCGGGTGTCTGGGACGCGGCGCGGGCGCGCAGCACGCCCCGGCCGTGGACAATCTATGCGGAAAAGCGCGGGCGGCGCTTCGACGACAAGGACAGCGCCCTGGCCGAGGTCCGCCAATTGCTCGATAGGGGCGTGCGCAACATTGATGTCGGCTGCATGCAGGTAAATCTTCATTACCATGGCAAAGCCTTCGATAGCCTGGAAGAGGCACTCGACCCGGCGCACAATGTGGCCTATGCGGCACTTCTGTTGAAAAGCCTCTATCGCAATGCGCGCTCGTGGAGCACGGCCATCGCGCGCTATCACTCCTGGACGCCAAAACTGGCGCGTATCTACCACAACAAGGTCAAGGACGCGTGGACGGCGGCGCGCCGGGTTGCCTATGAAGACCGCCGCCTGGCGAGCAAGGCGGCGCACCAGGCGCGGCGCGCCGCGCAAGCCGAAAAGAAACGCCAGCGCCTGCTCGCGCGCGCCGGCTGATCTCCCCGCCCCACTTCCCGCTACCATAGCGACCCTTGAACGGAACTCCGTTCCAGCGATAATGGCGCATGGACACCCGCATGGGGTGATCCCATAAAAATTAGGGAGATGGAGGCTATGAAACTCAATCGCAGACAATTTTTTACGGCCGCATCCGGCGCCGTCGCCTTTGCCAGCCTGCCGCATGTGTTGCGGCGCTCAGGCATCGCCGCGGAAGAGCCCATTCGTGTCGGCAATATTCTCGACAAGTCGGGCATTCTCAATATTTACAGCCTGAAGCAGATTTCCGCCGCCGCCATGGCGGTCGACGAAATCAACGCGGCGGGCGGCCTGCTTGGCCGGCCGGTCGAACTGCTGTTCTACGATTCGCAATCGGACGGCCAGTTCAACACCAAATACGCGACGCAAGCGCTTCTCAAGGACAAAGTGCATGTCATCCATGGCGGCATCACCAGTTCGTCGCGCGAGGTCATGCGCCCGGCCGTGCGCAAGTTCAAGGGCCTGTTGTTCTATAATTCACTCTATGAGGGCGGCGTGTGCGACCGCCGCCACGTCTCGACAGGCATGGTGCCGGCACAGCAATTGGAGCCGTTGGTCGATTATGTGGTCAAGGATCAAGGCGCCAAGAAAGGCTATATCCTGGCCGCCGATTATAATTACGGTCACATCACCAGCAAATGGATGCAGAAGCTGATCCGCGACAATGGCGGCGAGGATCTGGCGGTGGAATTCTTCCCGCTCGATGTCAGCAATTTCGCCCCGGCGATCTCGCGCATCCAGGCGGCCAAACCAGACGTCGTCTGGTCGGCTCTGGTCGGCGGCGCCCATATTGCCTTCTACCGTCAGTTTGAATCCACCATCGGCAAGAAGAATATGATGTTGGCGTCGAGCACCTATGGCGTCGGCCTTGAGCAAACCCAGCTCAGCGCCGATGAGGGCGACGGCATCATCCTCGGCACCTCTTTCGTCGATGATCTCAACACCGCCGCCGCCAAGGACTTTGTCAGCCGCTTCCAGGCCTATACGGGCGACAATGGTTATGTCGGCGAATATGGCGAATATGGCGAACGCGGCATTAAGGTCTGGGCCGAAGCGGTGCGCCAGGCCGGCAGCCCGGAGCCGGATGCGGTCATGGATGCGCTTGCCAAGGGTGGGGTTTCCGTTAGCGGTGCCGGCGGCACCTATTCGGTCGACGGCAAAACCAACCACACGACGATGGATATCCATATCGTACGCGGCAACCGCAACCAGGGCTTCGACGTCATCAATTCGTTCTCGCAGCGGCCGCCGAAGGATACGCAACTGGTGTGCGACCTTCACGCCAACCCGAACGATACGACGCAATACGAGGTCGAGGTCCAGTAGTCGAAACAACGTTAAACGCGGCCATCCGCTTTGCTGCGGATGGCCGTGCGCGCGCCGTCTCCGCAATTGCCTAATAGCTAAACCGCCCGGGGCGTCCCTTGGATCAGGTCGCGATATACGCCTATCAAATCGGCTTTTCCTTTGGCCTCTTTATTCTGGTCAGCCTGGGGCTCGCCGTGATCTTCGGCATGATGCGCGTGATCAATCTCGCGCAGGGCGAATTCCTCATGCTCGGCGCCTATTTTTGCACCATCATCACGCAAGCCGGGATTAGCCTCTGGATCGCCATTTTTCTCTCCGGCCTTGCGGTCGGCCTGTTTGGCATACTGGTCGAGCGCGCCATCATTCAGTTTCTCTATGGCCGCATTGTCGACACACTGCTCGCCACTTGGGGCCTTAGCCTTTTTCTCGTCGGCGGCATTACCTGGGTCTTCGGGCCGCAAACCGAAAGCATCGCCTCGCCGCTCGGCAATATCCCGGTCGGCGATTATAGCGTTTCGCAATATAGCTTGGTCATGATCGCCTTCGCCGTCGCCCTTTTGATCGCCACCTACTGCCTGTGGCGCTATACGCGCTTCGGCCTGATCGTCCGCGGCACCATGCAGAACCCCAACATTTCCGCCGGCCTCGGCGTCAATACCAGCCTAATTTATATGCTCACCTTCGGCTTCGGCTCGATGCTGACCGGCATCGCCGGCGCGGTGCTGGTGCCGGTGATCGGCGCCTATCCGACGCTCGGCGTCGCCTATATCGCCAAGGCCTTCATCACCGTCATCTCCGGCGGCCAGATGGCGCTCCTCGGCACAATCTCTGCCGCCGGGCTGTTCGGTACCATCGACGGCATCGTCGCCTATATCAGCAGCTCGGTGATCGGCGAGATGACGGTGCTGTTCGTTGCCATCATCCTCCTCCGCTTGCTGCCGCTCGGCATCACCGGCAAATTCAAGCGCGGCGTCTAGCTATGGCGCTAAAAATATTCGCCCTCGATCCGCCGAGCACACCGCCAAAATGGTGGTGGTGGCTGTTTGTCGGTGCGATGACAGCCGCTTTGCTCTTGATGCCGGAATATCTCGAGCTCTATGTCATCATCGACCTGACGAGCTATTTCATCTTCGCCCTCCTCGCCCTCAGCATGAGCTTTCTCTGGGGCTATTGCGGCGTCCTCAGTTTCGGCCAAACCGCCTTTTTCGGCCTCGGCGGCTATGGCTATACCGTCTTGGCGCTCAATACCGGCGAGACCACGGGCTCGATCTTCTTCGCCATCGCGCTACCGATGATATTCTCCGCCATCGTCGGCTACTTCATGATCTATGGCCGCATCAGCGACATTTACCTGAGCGTCATCACCCTGGTCGTCACCCTGATTCTGGAAAAGGGCGTGCGTGCGACCTCGGGCGATCAGTATGTCATCGGCAGCGTGCGCCTCAACGGGCAAAACGGCATTCCCACCGTGCCGGCTCTGAAGGTACCGTGGAATACGGCCATGGAGTTCAGTTTCGAAGGTTTTTTCCAGCTCGCCGTGGTCCTCATGCTGCTCACCTATGTCGGCTTGCGCATGCTGCTGCTGACAAAATATGGCCGCGTTCTGGTCAGCATCCGGGAAAATGAGCGGCGCACCGAACTGCTCGGCTATGACGCGCGCAAATATAAGCTCAGCGCCTTTGTCCTCGCCGGCGGCATCGCCGGACTCTCGGGCGCCATGTTTGCCATTTGGGGACCGCTCGCCCACCCGCAGATGTTTGGTCTCGGGCGCGCCGCCGATGTGATCATCTGGGTATTGGTCGGCGGCAAGGCCACCCTGATCGGTCCGATCGCCGGGGCCGTCGGGATCGAATACCTGAAAGTCTGGCTCGGCACCCAGGGCGTCGGCCAGGTTCCCTTCGTGCTCGGCCTGGTGTTGATGCTGTTTGTCCTGTTGTTCCAGCAGGGCGTTTTGCCGAGCACCGGTCTGGTGCTGGCCTACGTGCGGAATAATTTATCCGCGCGCTGGGCGGAGAGGCGAAAATGAGCGCCGAGGATATTATTCTCGAAACCAGCGGGCTGGAAAAACGCTTTGGCGGCGTGCGCGCCATCGCCGGCGTCGATTTCAAACTGGCGCGCGGCGAACTGCGCTGCCTGATCGGCCCCAACGGCGCCGGCAAAAGCACCTTCTTTAAGATGCTGACCGCCCAAATAAAGCCTTCCGCCGGGCGTATTTTCTTCGATGGCACCGACATTACCCACGCACCGTCACACAAAATCAGCCGCCTCGGCATCGGCATCAAAAACCAGGTGCCGGACGTTTATGACGGTCTCAGCGTGCACGAAAATTTGTGGCTCGCCGCGCGCTTCCGTCACAACACCGATAAATCCCGCCAAGCGGTCGCGGCAGCGCTGGAAAGTCTTGAGCTCGGCGCCATATCGAACGAACTGGTCGGCGAACTGGCGCACGGTCAGCGCCAATGGGTCGAGTTCGGCATGATCATGGTGCTTGAACCGCGCATCGTCCTGCTGGACGAACCGACAGCCGGCATGAGTGTCGAGGAGACCAACCGCACCGCTGATCTGATCCGCGAGATCAACCGCACAACGACGATCATCGTCGTCGAACACGACATGCAGTTCATCCGCAATATTGCCAAGCAGGTCACGGTATTTCACCAGGGAAGTATCTTGGCTGAAGACACAATGGAAAATATTCAGAACAATCAGACCGTGCGCGATGTTTATCTAGGGGTGTCGGGGCGTGCTTGAGGTCGAATCCCTGCATTCGGGCTATGGCCGCATCCCCATCCTGGAGGGCGTCTCGCTATCGCTTCAGGCGGGCGAGGTGGTCGGCGTTTTGGGCCACAACGGCATGGGCAAGACGACCCTCCTGCGCACCTTGATCGGCGAGCTGAAAGCCAACCAGGGCACCATCCGTTTCGATGGCGCGGACATAACGCGCCTCGGCATGTTCCGCCGCTCCCGCCTCGGCATGGGGTATGTGCCGCAGGGGCGTGACATCTACCCCCAGCTCAGCGTCATGGAAAATCTGAAAATGGGCGAGGTCATGCGCGGCGGCGAGAGCGCGATCCCGGAGATGCTCGAATATTTTCCGCTGCTCAAGGATCTCCTCAACCGGCCGGGCCGCGCGCTTTCCGGCGGCGAACAGCAAATTCTGGCCCTCGCCCGCTGTCTCGTCGGGAGGCCCAGGCTCATTCTTCTCGACGAGCCGACGGAAGGCATTCAACCTTCGATCGTCGACCAGATCATGGAAAAGCTCGATACCTTAAGCGCCGCCCTTGACCTTACCATTCTCCTGGTCGAACAAGACTTGCAGTTCATTGCCCAGTTGGCCAAGCGCGTTCTGATTATGCAAAAGGGGCGGATTGTCACCACCATCAAACCCGAGCAACTTAACGATCGGGAGATCGTCGACGAATATTTGGGTATTTGAGACAGCCGCCTATTTTGTTTCTGCTCCCTCGCTCGCGGCAATGAGACGGTCGCGCAGATCGCGCTTCATCACCTTGCCATAATTATTTTTCGGCAAGTTGGTCTCGAAATAATATTGCTTGGGCCGTTTGAAGCGCGCGATGTTATCCAGGCAGAGCGCGTCCAGCGCCTCGGCTGCCACGCTGGCGCCTTCGCGCCGCACCACAAACGCGACAACCTCCTCACCCCACTCCGGGTGAGGCCGGCCGACGACCGAGGCCTCGCGCACCTCGTCATGACGTAGCAGCACTTCCTCGATCTCACGCGGATAGATATTCGTGCCGCCCGAAATAATCATGTCCTTGGAGCGGTCCATCAGGGTGAGGAAACCGTCCTCATCGACGCTGCCGACATCACCGGTATGCAGCCAGCCGCCGCGCAGCGCCGCCGCCGTCGCCTCCGGGTCCTGCCAATAACCTGTCATGACGATATCGCCGCGCACCACCACCTCGCCAGCTTCACCGGTCGGCAGCACCTTGTCATTCTCGTCGACGACGCGAAATTCGAGATCGGTGCGCGCTATTCCGGTCGAGGCAATGCGCTCGGCATAGCGCGGATGTTCACGATCCGCATAAAATTCGCGCGACAGATAGCTGATGTTCATCGGCGCTTCACCCTGGCCATAGATCTGCACCAATTTGGAGCCGAAAAGACGTAGCGCCTGCTCGACATCGGCGACATACATCGGCGCACCGCCATAGTAGAGCAGCTTCAGGTTCGTCGTGTCGGCGTCCGCCATGGCGGGGCTGTTCATCATCCGGACAATCATGGTGGGAGCACCAAAGAGGGTGACACCCGAATAATGCGGGATCAGGCCAAGCACTTCCGCCGCATCGAAACCACCACTCTCGGGGATAATATTATTAGCCGCCTTGGCGATATGCGGCAGGGCGTAGAGCCCCGAGCCATGCGACAGCGGTGCCGCATGTATAACACTGTCCTGGCTGCTGATGGGGTCCATGTCGGCAAAATAGCTAAGCGTCATAATCAGCAGATTGCGATGGCTGAGGGTCGCACCCTTGGGCCGCCCGGTGGTGCCGCTGGTATAAAACAACCAGGCGGGGTCTTCGGGGGCGCATTTGGCATAAGCCATGGTGTCGCCGCTTTTGAGCGTGCGGTAGGTACCGCTATCGGCTGAAATGACGAATTCCAGAGGAGCAACATCTGCGCTCAATTCCTCGATCGCCGGCGCCAGTTCGGAGCTGGTAAAGCAGGCCCGCGAGCCCGAATTTTCGAATATATAGGCGAATTCGGCTGGATGTAGTTTGGCGTTTACCGGCACCGCGACCAATCCAGCATACCATATGCCAAACAAGCATTCCAAAAACTCCGGCCGGTTGGACATTGCAATCGCCACCCGCTCACCGCACTCAAGGCCATAGCGGCCCTTGAGTGCATGCGCGATCGCGCCGGAGCTATGGTGAAAACCCGCATAGTCCGACCATGGCTCCACCCCTGAAGCAATGGCCGGCCGCTCCGGAAAGCTCAAGGCCGCCTTGGCCAGCAGCGCTGCAATATTCATATCCGCCTCCCCCAGAGAGCACCGCGCGCCGTCGCGTGGCAAATTTCCCAATTGCTATTCTCTATAAGTAGAAACGGCGCGGAGGGCTATCTTAAAACCGCTCCGCGCCGTGAGTAGGCTTATCTGCGCCGGCTGGTGGCGCGCCAATCTTATAGCTTTAGAACTGTCCTTCCTGGACCCGGTAGATATCCGGATTGCCCGGATTTTCCATGTAGGACAAACGCAGCGACACGCGCTGTGGCGCCTCGGCGCCATCCTCGCCTTGCGCATCGGAAGCGCGCGTTGCGTTCAAAACCAAAAGCACCATGCGTCCTTTATCATCCGAGCCACGGAAGACGACCGTCGCGCCAACCTCAACCGGCTGATTGACAATCACGTCCTTATAACCGCTGGCGCTAAAATAGTTGCGCAATATGTTCGCCGTGGCGACAAGCTTCTGTGCCGTCGTGTTCTGATCGACCGGGTGCCCCCAGACAATATTGACCTGAATGAGATTCTTCGAACCATAGCCGAAGATATAGGCCACCCGCGATGGGCCGCTATCCGGAATCAAATTGTTGGCCGAGACGATTAAGCTTGTCGTCTTTTCAAGACCGTTTTCCTCGTGCGCAATGTCGTCTTTCTTAAGATCGAATTCCTTGCGCACCGCTTTCGACACCTCATCTTCAGACATGCCAAAATGCGCGGTCCGAAAACCCTCGACGGAGGCGGCAGCCTTCGTGTCGCCGTCGTCGGACGCCGCCTCGGCGGGGGGCGCGGCAAATACCACAAGCACCGCGAATGCCGCGGCAATGAATAATTTTGTCATATTGATTTGCATTAGCTTTCTCTCGCTGCTGTTCTGTCGACAAGACCCGCCCAATTGCTGAGCGACATGAGATGGGAATAAACTAAATGTAGCCAGCCGCGCTGACGCCACTCAAGAAACACCTCACCGGGCAAGGCATTGAATTTACCTTCGTCAATAATCCGGAATCCGCCAAGGGCGAGCTTTTCGCCTGATTTCAGCGTGACTTCCGCCGCGCGCGGGCTGAGCAGGCCATGTTCGGATACGGCTTCGGCGAACTGGCGGGTATATTCATGCTGGGCCTGAAAGGCTTGGCAAAACTCGAGCGCGCGATTGGTCACATCGGTCGCCTCGCCATCGACGAACTGACCTGCCCCCCTATAACTGTTCCACGGATTTTTCGATATTCTAAGAATAT
>CAYSDJ010000093.1:0-11014 GCA_964429775.1 uncultured Rhizobiaceae bacterium | reverse complement strand
GGGGAGAAAGCGGGCCTGGATTATTCACTCTGGGTACAGCCGTTGTTGATCCTGAGGAGACCATATGCGGCCGTTTCACCGATCTTTGCGATTGCGTGGATTGACGGCCCGCCGATTTGCTATTCAAAATAATCCGCGCCTCTATTCACGACCCGTAATTTTTTAGACGATTGGCGGTAGGATGAACTCGATTTCTGAGACAGCGCCGGAGCCTCTATATCGTTGGCTGATTGTTGGCGCATCGGCACTCATGCTCGCACTTAGCATGGGCATGATGGTCAATGGGACCTCTGTCTTTTTCATACCGCTTTTTGAAGAGTTCGGCTGGCAGCGCGGCGCCGTCTCGCTGATAAATACCTCAGGCTTGGCCGGTCTGGCGATTGGCGGCATTTTTATGGGCCGGCTTGCCGACAAAATGCCGATCCGCCGGATCATCCTGGTTGGTGCGGTGGTTATTGGCCTCTCCATGTTAGGCGCGTCACAGGCAAGTGCCTTGTGGCAGTTTTATGTGCTCTTTTTTATCGCTGGATTCTTGGGGGCCGGCGCCCTTTTCGCGCCCTTGATCGCCAATGTGGGAAACTGGTTTACAACGGGCGCCGGATTTGCGCTGGGCATTGCCGCGGCAGGTCAGGCTTTGGGCCAGGGTGGCATGCCTTATGTGCTGGCGCTCTTGATCGGTGCTTTGGGCTGGCGCGACGCACTAATGAGCGTTGGTTTGACCATGCTTGTGTTGCTGATATCGCTCGCCATGTTGATCAAACAGCCGCCCAAGAACACAATCTCTTCAGATACCGGCAGAGCGGACGATCCATTGACCGATCAGCCGGCCGAGGCCGGCGACACTCTTTTGCTTGCACCCAATACCGTCGCGTTGTGGATGAGTGCCGCGGCAATTTTGTGTTGCACCTGCATGGCGGTTCCGTTGATGCATCTGGTGCCATTGATGCAGGACCGCGGCATTTCACTGGAAGATGCGGGCAGCGTGCTTTTTGTCATGTTGATTGTCGCCATTGCGGGCCGTGTCGCCTTTGGCAAACTGGCCGACATGATCGGCGCGATCCGAACCTATTGGATTGCCTCCTTCTATCAGACGGTGCTGGTTTTCTTCTTCCTGGAGATCGACACGCTCCAGGGATACTACATTTTCGCTGTCATTTACGGCTTTGGTTATGCTGGCGTCATGACCAGCATTCTGGTTTGCGTGCGGGTCCTGACCCCGCTCTCAAAGCGCGCTTCCGTGCTTGGCATTGTCCTGTTGTTTGCCTTTATGGGCCATGGCATCGGCGGCTATCAGGGCGGATTCTTTTTCGATTTGACCGGAACTTACACCCTGACTTATGCCAACGCCGCCATTGCCGGAATTATCAACCTGATTTTGGTTGGCGCTCTATACATCACAACAAACCGCCGCCGCGCCGCGCTGGCAAGCGCGACCTGAAAGCGCAGACATTTTTCCCAAACCTGGATTACAGAAAAAAGGCTATCGAACCAGAACGCGGGATGGGTTTTGATAGAGTGGAATACCTAAAAAAAAATAGGCCGGCAAAAAAATGACTGAGACATACGACTATATCGTCATCGGCGCGGGCTCCGCCGGATGCCCGCTTGCCAATCGATTGTCCGAAGACCCGAAAAACCGTGTGCTGCTGTTGGAGGCGGGGCCGAAGGACCGCAACATCTGGATTCATATTCCGATCGGTTACTATCGTACCATGATGTCCCCCCTTTCGTGGGGCTTTGAGACCGAGCCTGACGACGGGATCGCCGGGCGCCGTGTTATCTGGCCACGCGGCAAGGTGCTGGGTGGGTCGAGCGCGATCAATGGCCTGGTTTATATCCGCGGGCAGAAGCAGGATTATGATCACTGGCGCCAACTCGGCAATGAAGGTTGGGGTTATGACGACATTTTGCCGTTCTTTAAAAAGGCGGAAAATCAGGAAAGAGGCGGCGATAACTACCATGGCAGCGGCGGGCCCTTGACGGTTTCCGATATCCGCGACAGGCGCGAAATTTGCGATGCGTTTATGGCGGCCGCGCAGCAAGCCGGTATTGCGAAGAACAACGACTTCAATGGTGTGGGCCAGGAGGGGGTCGGGAATTTCCAGACGACCTCGCGCAATGGCGTGCGATGCTCGGCCGCCACCGGCTATCTGAAACCGATCAGGAACAGAGCAAACCTGCGTATCGAAACCGATGCCATGGTGCTCAATATTCTGTTTGACGGAAAGCGCGCCAGCGGCATTCGCTTTCGCCAGCATGGGCAAGAAAAAACAGTCTCTGTCGGCGGCGAGATCGTTGTGGCCGGTGGCGCCATCAATTCGCCGCAAGTGCTGCAACTATCCGGCATTGGACCCGCCGAGCATTTGCGCGCGCATGGCATTGACGTGCTCCATGACAGTCCGGGCGTCGGCCGCGACCTCCAGGATCACTACCAGGCGCGCATCGTTATGGAATTAAACCGGCCACTTTCCGTCAACGACGATGTCAAAAATCCGCTCCGCCTTGCCTTGACAGGCCTGCGCTACGCCTTGTTCCGGCGCGGACCGATGACGTTCAGCGCCGGCCATGTCGGGGTCTTTACCAAAGTCCTGCCTCAGTCCGCGACGCCTGACGCGCAGGTTCATTTCATTCCCTTCAGCGCGACGAAATCCGGCGGTGATCTCCACCCTTATTCCGGGGTGACCGCGTCGGTCTGCCAACTGCGCCCTGAAAGCCGGGGCGAGGTCATGATTGCGTCTTCAGATCCGCTCAAGCATCCGAAGATTACGCCCAATTATCTCTCTACCGAGTATGACCGCCGGATAATGGTTGAAGGTCTGAAGATGGTCCGCCGCATTGCCCATGCCCCGGCCTTCGCCAGGCACGTCGCCATGGAGCGCGAACCCGGTGCGGAGAATGCCGCCGATGAGACGCTGCTCGCCTATGCCAGGGAAAAAGGCAGTACGATTTTCCATCCGACCTCAACCTGCCGAATGGGCGGCGACAACCGGGCCGTGGTTGATTCCCGCCTCCGAGTGCATGGCGTCGAGGGGCTGCGCGTCGCCGATTGCTCGGTTATGCCCAGCGTTGTCTCCGGCAACACCAATGCGCCCGCCATCATGATTGGAGAAAAGTGCGCCCATATGATTTTGGAGGATGCGCGCTGACCACAACGCGTGAGAACGCTCGCGAAAACCGGTCAACAAGGTTGAACCCGCGAACATGAGTCGATCCAGTGATGAATGTCCGCTGATCGTTTCAGCCGTTGCAGATTTCTGCGGGCGTTTGTTCAACGGCCAGCCGGCGCCGCCTGCCTCAGCTAATGCCGAGTAATCTGTGGTTGCCGGCCTGGTCACCGTCGGCGGCGATGAAATCGTCAAACGCCTTGTCGGTGACACGGATGATGTTGCGCCGGATGACCTCTGCGCCTTCGCGCGCGCCGTCTTCCGGGTGTTTCAGGCAGCACTCCCATTCGAGCACCGCCCAACCGGCAAAATCATATGCCGCCAGCTTGGAGAAGATGGCGCCGAAATCGACCTGACCGTCCTCGAGAGAACGAAACCGCCCCGCCCGATCGACCCACGCCTGAAAGCCGCCATAAACACCCTGCCGGCCACTTGGATTGAACTCGGCATCCTTGACGTGAAACGCCTTGATGCGCTCGTGGTAGATATCGATGAAGGCGAGATAGTCGAGCTGTTGCAGCAACAGGTGGCTCGGATCGTAGAGAATGCAGCAGTTGGGGTGATTGTCGACGCGCTCAAGGAACATCTCGAAGGTCACGCCATCGTGCAAATCCTCTGACGGATGGATTTCGAAGCACAGATTTACCCCGGCATCCTTGAAGCTGTCGAGAACTGGCCGCCAACGCTTGGCCAGCTCGTCGAATGCGTCCTCGACCAGCCCCGGCGGGCGTTGCGGCCACGGATAGAGATAAGGCCAGGCCAGGGCGCCCGGGAAACTGGCATGGTCAGGGAGCCCCAAATTACCCGACGCCTTGGCCGCCAGGTGCAATTGCCGCACCGCCCATTCCTGGCGCGACTTCGGGTTGCCGCGCACTTCTGGCGGGGCAAACACATCGAACGGCTCGTCATAGACAGGATGAACGGCGACCAGCTGGCCTTGCAGGTGGCTCGACAGCTCCGAGATCGCGATGCCCTTGGCAGCGGCAATGCCATTGACCTCGTCGCAATAATCCTTGCTCTCGGCAGCCTTTTCGAGATCGATCAGGCGGCCGTCCCAGGATGGCAGTTGAACGCCCTCATAGCCGAGCGACGCGGCCCATTCGCAAATGTTGGCCAGATTGTCGAACGGCTTCTCATCGGCAACGAACTGGGCCAGGAATATGGCCGGTCCCTTGATTGTCTTCATCGCTTTGTTCTCCCTTGTCGGGGCCGCTTCGCAAGCGGGTTCACGCCATGCCGCCGCCGGCCGCCTTTTCGTCGAGCGCGCGCAGAATGACCTCCGGCGTCACGGGGATCTCTGTGATCTCGACGTCAAGCGCATCATTGATGGCGCTGACGATCGCCGGAATCGGGCTGTTGACGACCATTTCGCCGATGCCCTTGACGCCATAGGGGCCGGATTCGGAGGGGTGTTCGAGAACCTCCAAGGTCATCTCCGGCATCTCGGCGGCGCCCGGCATGAGGTATTTGGTAAAATCGTCCGGCGCATGATCCCGCGCCGGATAGTAGGGCGCCACCGTCTCGTACAGCGCGTGGCTGAGGCCCATCCAGGCACCGCCCATGATCTGGCCCTGCACCAGCGCCGGATTGATCTGGCGCCCGACTTCGCTGGCGATTTTGAGGCTCAGCACCTCGACCGCGCCGGTCTCGGTATCGATTTCGACTTCGGCCACGGTACAGGCATGGGCCTGGGTGTCGAAGGGGTCGCCTTCGCCGGTCTCGGGGTCCTGGGAACTTGGCGGGACGAGAAAGATGCCGCGCCCGGCGATCGTCTTGCCGAGCTCGAATTGCGCCGCCCCCGCCGCTTCGGCGACCGTGATCGACTTTCCCTCGACGCCCTTGACGTGGATATTGCCTTGACCGTCGGTGTCCAAATCCTCGGCGTTCACTTCGAGCTTTTCGCTGGCCACATCGAGCAGCGCCTGGCGCGCTTCCTCGGCCGCCATGATCACCGCATTGCCGGCGCGGTGGGTAGCGCGGCTCGCGCCCGAGCCGCCGCAATGCGGGCCGGTGTCGGTGTCGCCGGTGTCGACGATCACGGTTTCGAGCGGCACGCCGAGAGTTTCCGCCGCGATCTGCGCCAACACCGTCTTCAGCCCCTGGCCGAGATCGACGCTCGCCATGGTGACGACGAAACCGCCCGAGGTGGTGACGTGAACCAAGGCCTGCGTTGGATCGCCGCCCAAATGCACGCCAGTCGGATAACTCACCGCCGCGATACCACTGCCACGTAGTTTTGCCATGTCAACCTGCCTCCCGGTCCCACGATGTCATTGCCTTGCAGTCATCCGCCAGTTCATTGCCTGAAATCCGCGCCGCCGCCTGGATCGTCTCGACCAGCGCCGCGTCCTTGACCGGCCTCCGGTGCGCCCGCTCGTCGCCGTGGCGATAGGCATTGAGCAGGCGAAAGCGCCACGGGTCCATGCCGATCAGCTTGGCCGCCTTGGTCATCTGCATTTCGATCGCGAACGAGGCCGGCATGACGGCATATCCGCGCATCGCGCTCGACGGCGTGCGGTTGGTGAACACGACCTGGATATTGGCCCACACATTGGGGACCGTATAAGGGCCGGGCAGATGGGCCGATTGCTTCATCGCGCCGTAAGAGCTGAAACGCAGATAAGCACCCGAGTCCTTGAAGCTGGTGACCTTGCGGGCGATCACGCGGCCGTCATTCATCACCCCGTCCTTGACGTAGAGACGCCACGCCGCCCGGGTTGAAGAGACTTTCATCTCTTCTTCGCGGGTATATTTATATTTGACCGGACGCCCGGTCTTGATTGCCGCGAGTGTGGCGATCGGCTCGGTCTGCATATCGACCTTGCCACCGAAACCGCCGCCCACCGTGCCGCCGACAAAACGCAGATTGTGCGCCGGGATATCGAGGATCGCCGCCGTGGTGTCGAGGGTGAAGTAGAGCATCTGCGAGTTCGAGTGGATGGTGTAGCGCCCGTTGCCATCGGGCTCGGCGATGCAGCCGGTGGTCTCGAGCGGCGCCTGTTCGATCGGCGGGGTTTGATACATGCCCTCGACGATGTGGTCGGCCTCGCCGAACGCCTTGTCAACGTCGCCGTAGCGGATCTGCGCCGCGGCATGGTCGTCGGGAAAGATATAATGGTTGCCCGGCCAATGCGCGGTGACGTTGGGGGCGCCGGATTTGAGCGCTTCCTCGACATCCATCACCGCAGGCAGTTCCTTATAGGTGACCTTGACCAGGGCGGCGGCGCGCCTCGCCTCGTCCGGCGTTTCGGCGATCACGGCGGCGATCGGCTCGCCCTTCCAGCGGACCTTGTCGAAGGCCAGCACCGGTTCGTCATCGGGCCCGACGCCGGCCGGGGCGAGCGGCGTCCACACCTTCTGGCCGGGCAGGTCCTCATGCGTCAGCACGCAGGCGACGCCCGGCGCCCGTTCGGCCGCTGTCGTGTCGACGCTGACGATTTCGGCGTGGGGATGGGCGCTGCGGTGCATCTTCAGATGCAGCAGGCGCTGAACGTTGGCGTCTTCGTAATAGCGCGTCTGGCCGCGCACATGCGTTTCCAGGTCGCGCAGCTTGACCGAATGGCCGACGCTAGTGAATTCCTTAACTCCCATGTTCCTACTCCCTCCCCTCAATCATCGCCCTGGCCGGAAAGCTCCCGGGCGGCGCTCTCGACAGCATCGACGATGGGTAGATAGCTGGTGCAGCGGCATATGTTGCCGGCCAGCGCCTCCATAATTTCGTCGCGGCTCGGCTTCGGGTTGCTCTCCAGAAGCGCCGTCACGGCAACCAGCATGCCGGGCGTGCAAAAGCCGCATTGCGCCGCGTAATTGTCGATGAAGCTCTGCTGGATGGTGGCCATGCTGTTGCTCTCGTTCAGCCCTTCGAGCGTGACAATGTTGCTGCCTTCGACATTTTCAGCCGGCGTCAGGCAGGCCAGGCGCAATTCGCCGTCGACCAGCACCGAGCAGCTGCCGCAGCCGCCCTGGGCGCATCCCGATTTGACCGAGCTCAAGCCGAGCCCATCCCTGAGGACGCTGAGCAAGGTTTCGATCGGTGCGGCCATCACCGCCTGATCGCGGCCGTTGACGTTAAAGCGGACCACTTTCGCTGTCATGTTGACCTCCGTCTTGAGCCTCAGCCGCGCGCGGCAAGCTGGCTCAATGCCTTATGCAAATACACGCCGACCATGCGGCGGCGGTACCATTCCGTGGCCACGGCGTCGGTCGCCGGAGAACAAGCTTCGCGCGCCGCCGCGACCGCTTTCTCGATCGCCGCGGCATCGAGCGCGCTGCCGTTCAGTGCGTGCTCGGCTTCGGCGCAGCGCATCGGGTGGCGCGCCGCGCCGCCGAGCGCGATCCGTGCCGCGCCCACTTTGCCGCCGTTCAGGGTGGCGTGCACGGCAATGGCAACCACGGTCGCGCTGTTGAAACGGTTGCGGCCGCATTTGAGAAACACCGTCTCGCCCGCCGGCTCGGCAAACCCGATGCTGGTTACCAGGGCGCCGCTATCGATGCCGTCGGCATAGAAATCGGCCAACGATTGCGAGCGTTCACCATCCGCGCCGGCAAGGCTCAGGCGCGCGTCAAGCGCGAGAAGAAGGGTGGCGACGTCGCCGTAAGGAGCGTGCGAGAACAGGTTGCCGCCGATCGTGGCGGTGTTCTGGATCGCCGGCCCGCCGACTTGGCGCGCTGCTTCCCCGATGGCCTCGATCGGCACTTCCCGGCGTATTTGCGTTAGCGTGGCGGCAGCTCCCAGCGACCAATTGCCGTCGGCTTTTTCGATCCGCCCGAGGCCGAGCCGCTGCACGCCGAGAATATAGGGTGTGTCGGGCACGAGATACTGCATCGCCCGCGTGCCGCCGGCCATGATGGCAAGATCGTTGCCATGCTTGGCAATCAGGTTGGCCGCTTCGGCGATCGTTTCCGGCTGTAGATACTCTACCATCCGTGCTTGACCTCCTTCGATTTGCGTCGTGATCGCACACCCTGGGCACGTCATAGCGCAGCCTCAAAGGCGCGGTTCGCACATTTTTATTCGCCAATCGGCAAAGCCGCAGCTACCTGGCGAGCGATGCCAACGACATAATTTAGTTACCGTGACGCGGTTCACATTGCAACGCGATGGCGGCGTCCAGCGTAGATAAACATATTATGGGGTAAACATTTTGCTTCGAACGCCGCACCCGCCCAGCCTGACGGTCAGGGGCGGGCCGTATCGATGCACTGAACCACGCGGCGGTATTCGCTCGGCGGGATGCCCCATTGCTTCTGAAAGAAGCGGGTAAAATGGCTCTGGGCACTAAAGCCAAGATCTCCGGCGATGACACACATGGTGTCAGAACCGGCGGAAACGCGCGACACAGCCGAATTCATACGCAACATATTGGCGTAGAGGCCGGGGCTGAGATTTGTGTAGCGGCGAAAAAGCGTAAACAGATGGGGGCGTGAAATTCCGGCGTGGCGCGCCAGCGAATTTATGTTGAGGCGCTCGTTGCTATGCTCGGCGAGGTAGCGCACCGCCTTGCGGATCCTAAAGTCACTGGCAAACAGTTTTGGCGGCAAGGTGCCGAGCGGCCGGGCATCGGGCCAATCGCCATGTACCGCCTCAATCAAGTCAAGCGTGAGATGCTCAAGCACTGTTTCTTCGACGGCTTCGCGCCACGTCAGTCCGTCGACGAGCGCGTCGACCGCGCGGCGAATGGACGGCGTAATTTCCACGCCGGGGTTGGAAAGCGCACCAGGGCGCGCTTCAGAACTGGCAAAACCCTTCAAGCTCTGGTCGAGCTGGGACAGCCACAGCGGTTCAATATAGAGCGCCAAAATGGTCGAGGGCGCCATGCCGGCGGGGTGGACATATTTGTGCGGCTCCCAGGAATTGACCAGGACCGCCCTATGATCAGTAAGCGGCCAGGTTCGATTGCGAATGCGGTAGGCGGAATCCGCGCCGCCGCACTTGATCAGGATGTGCCATTGTGAGTGGGCGTGCACGCCCAGCGAACTATCCAGTTCGAACAGAGCGACGCGGCCCAACTTGCCTTGCACGATGCGTACCGCGAAAGCCATCTGAAGGTCTCCCAGATTGTTGCATTCAACGTTTCTTGTGACCGGTCAAACGGGCGTAGACATCTAGCCGTCAACTATGAGGCCGCCGCTCTGCCGAGTCAAAGGGGCGGGCGGAAGTAAAATACATACCGTTTGATAAGCCTTGCGCACCGCCGCCGCGTCATATTGGGCCGGCTGAAATCGGGAAACGCCCCGGGGAAACGCAATGAACTTGCACAGCCTGCTCATGAAGCGCGCCGAAGAGGGTGCGTTGGTAACCGTCGGCCTGATCGGCGCCGGCAAGTTTGCCACCATGTTCCTTGCCCAGGTGCATCGCACGCCCGGCATTCACGTCACGGCAATCGCTGAACGCGAGCCGAAACGTGCCCATGACGCCCTCGCTGCCGCCGGCTGGCCGAGCTCCGCGTCGATGGCCGCAAGTTTCGAAGAAGCGCGCAAAACCGGCGCGACATATATTGTCGACGATGCCCTCGCACTGATCGCTGCCGACGGTATTGAGGTTGTGATTGACGCCACCGGCGATCCGGCAGCCGGCATCTTGCACGTTCTGACCTCAATCGAAGAGGGCCGCCATTCGCTGATGGTCAATGTCGAGGCGGATGCGTTGGCCGGCCCTCTGCTGGCGCGCAAGGCGGCGGCGGCGGGTTTGGTCTATTCGCTCGCTTACGGCGACCAGCCGGCACTCATCGCCGAGCAGGTCGACTGGGCACGCGCCAGCGGCTTCGATGTGGTGGCCGCCGGCAAAGGCACGAAATACATGCCGGGCTATCACCATGTCATGCCGGATCAGGTGTGGCAGCATTACGGTTTGACGGCCGAACAGGCGGCAAGCGGCGGGATGAACCCGCAAATGTTCAATTCCTTCCTCGACGGCACCAAGTCGGCAATTGAAATGGCCTCGGTGGCCAACGCCACGGGCCTGACACCGGCGCCCGGCGGCCTCACTTTCACGCCGTGCGCGGCGCATGACCTGGCCGAGCGCCTGCGCCCCGCATCGGCCGGCGGCGTGCTCGATCACAAGGGCCAGGTCGAGGTCATTTCCAGCGTTGAGCGGGATGGCACGGAGATTGCGGGAGACCTGCGCTGGGGCGTTTTTACCGTCTTCGAGGCGCCAAGCGATTACGCCGCGACATGCTTTCGCGAGTACGGTATGAGCACGGATTCGTCCGGGCGTTACGCCGCGATGTACAAGCCCTTTCACCTGATCGGGCTCGAACTCGGCATCTCGGTTGCCAGCATAGCGTTACGTGGGGAACCGACCGGCGCACCCACCGGCTTTCGCGCCGACGCTGTCGCCACGGCCAAGCGCGACCTGGTACCCGGCGAGGTTCTGGACGGCGAGGGCGGCTACACTGTTTACGGCAAGCTCATGCCGGCTGCCGATAGCCTGGCCTTGGGCGGCCTGCCGATCGGCCTCGCCCAGGGTGCCAAACTGAAGACGGCCGTCAAAATTGATCAGCCGGTACATTATTCGGACATTGAATTGGATGAATCGTCGCTCGCCGTGCGTATCCGGCGCGAGATCGAGTCTTCTTTTGCCGTGACCAACGAACAACGCAGCTGAATATGTCTGAGCCGGCGAGGATTCCACAGCGAGATTATATGGCTGTTGCGATATTACTGTGACGCGAACGAGTTGATCGGAGAGCCGGATTGGCATGACATCGCGGAGGTCGGGCAAGCTCGGCTAATTTCCGGTTTTGGCTAAAGGCGGCTGTTTTTTTGCCCTAATGACTAATGTCCGGAGCTGGGTGAATTCTGTTGCAAAACTCTTGAACGAATTATGAGAACGTGATTCCTATTTTCTG
>CAYSDJ010000092.1:0-12250 GCA_964429775.1 uncultured Rhizobiaceae bacterium | reverse complement strand
ATGGTTTGTCGGATCGCCACAGCGATTCCGACAAACCATGTTCTGCTCTATAGTTTGCACTCCTTGGCGTAGACGTCCTGATGGTTGGTGTAGACGGTGCTGACAATTTTGGTTGTCCAGCGCCCCTCGCTATCGGTCGTCGCCTCGCGCAAATAGAAGTTTTGGATGGGAAAGTGGTTGTTGCCGTAGCTGTAGGGCCCGCGCACCGATGGGTAGTCCGCCTTTTCCATCGCCGCCCGCATGCCGTCCATATTGCTGAGGTCACCACCGACGGCCTCGACCGCGCTTTTGATGAAAAACAGGGCATCATAGCTTTGCGCCGCGTAGAAGGAGGGGTAGCGGCCGTATTTCGCCAGGAAGGCGGAGACGAACTTGTTGTTCTGCGCCGTGTCCAGGTCGGGTGACCAGAATTGCGTCATCAGCGAGCCGAGCACGCCCTGCATGTCCGCCGATTGGAATTTCGGCAGGGCGAGCGCATCCACCGTATAAACGGAATAAAGCGGCATGCTCTCATTCAAACCGGCCTGCATATATTGCTTCATGAAAGCGCCACCGGCCTTGCCCGGGTAAAACACAAAGATCGCTTCGGCACCGGACGCCTTTGCCTTGGCGAGCTCGGCCGAGAAATCGAGTTGGGCATCCTTGCCCCACTTGGTCATGTCCTTGCCCTTGACCTCACCCTGGAAGGTGCGCTCCACCCCGGCCACCATATTCTTGCCGGCGGCATAGTTGGGCGACATGATATAGAGCGACTTCACGCCGCGCTGGTTGAGCACTTCGCCGAGCGCCATCGGCGTCTGGTCATTCTGCCAAGAAGTCGAGAAAAAGTTCTTGTGGCACAGCTTTCCGGCCAGTTGCGATGGGCCGGCATTGGCGCTGATCATGAATTTTCCCGCATCGAGCGCCGATTTGCGCGACGCCAGCAGAACATGCGACCAGATATAGCCGGTGACGAAATCGACATCGTCCTGCTTGACCAGCTTGTCGGTTTTTTGCTTGCCGATCTCCGGCTTGAAACCGTCATCCTCGTAAATGATCTCGATTTCGAGCCCGGCCATCGTGCCGCCGATATGCTCGTTGGCCAAATCGAAGGCGTCCTTCATATCGTTGCCGATGACGGCGGCGGGCGTGGTCAGTGTGGTGACGAAGCCAATCTTGACTTTATCCGCCGCCAGCGCCGGGCTGATGAGCAGAGCGGCGCCGGCGATGGCGCCAATAATGGCGACGGTGACCTGAGATATGTGCTTGATTTTACCAATCCGCATTGAAACCTCCCGAGTTTCGTCTCTTTTTTCCGTTGTAGCCTGAATTAACGCATTTTTCCGTAACGGACTCCAACTATGTTTTTAGCTGTTCAGGTGCGTGGCGCTTACGAAGCGACCTTGTTGGCGCATTTGATGCAGAGCACGGCAAAGGGCAGGGCTTTGAGCCGCTCGGCGCCGATATCCTTGCCGCAGCCATTGCAGGCGCCATAGCTGTCGTCGTCGATCCGCTTCAATACCGAGCGGATCTTGGTGATTTCGTCCATGGCTGAGCTTTCCAGGCCCTCCAGCACTTCATCGCCGGAAATTTCCGAGGCCCGTTCTTCCCAGTCCTGGCTGTGCGCCGCTCTGAGATCACTCTCTAAATTAGCGACGCGGGCTTCCAGTTCGGCGAGCCTTTGCTCCAATTGGTTCCTGAGCGCTTGGGTGTCGGTCATGGCATATTCTTTCTTCAGATTATCCTTGTCGCGAGCCGGCTTCTGCTCCTGCCCATACTACCTGATATTGATATGGCGACCCAAACTTTTGAATGCAATAAGGTTCGACAGGCCGGAGGGAGCGGAATAAAACTAGCGCTGCCGCGTGATCGGCATACTGGAAGAAGAGGATTTTATGTCGAGTAATTCCGAAGCGGTTTTAAACCAATTGCGCGGCGAGGCGCTCAATATTCGCCGTAATCTCTGGCGTGCGCTGCGCGCCGCCGGGTCGGGCCATGTCGGTGGATCGTCCTCGGCGGCGGATTTGTTGGCCGGGCTCTATTTTCACTATCTCAATCTGCGCCCCGAGCAGCCGGATTGGCCCGATCGCGACCGTTTCGTGCTCTCCAAGGGCCATGCCAATGCCGCGCTTGCCGCTGTCCTGTCGCAAGCCGGTTTTTTCCCTGGCAGCTTGCTCGACGATTTCTACGGCTATGAAACATTGATGGGCATGCATCCCGATATCAAGCTCGACGGGGTCGAAATGAGCACCGGCGGGCTCGGCCATGGCCTCCCTGTCGGCGTCGGCATGGCGCTCGGCGCGCGCATGCAGGGGCGCGGTTTCAGAACCGTCGTCATGCTCGGTGACGGCGAATTGCAAGAGGGCTCGAACTGGGAGGCGGCGATGGCGGCGGCCCATCTCGGCCTTTCCAACCTGACCGCGATCGTTGATTACAACAAGATTCAACAAAGCAATCACGTGCATGAAGTGCTCGCGCTCGAGCCGTTGGCCGATAAATGGCGGGCATTTGGGTGGTCGGTGCGCGAGCTCGACGGTCACAATATGGATGAAATTGTGACAGTGCTTGATGCGCTGCCTTTTTCGCCGGACGGGCCGTCGCTGATGCTGGCCCATACGGTCAAGGGCAAGGGCGTGAGCTTCGCCGAGGACACCTACCTCTGGCACCAGAACATGATTGACGAGGAGACCTATCAAAAGGCTCTCGGCGAATTGGGAGAGCCGCAATGAATGTTATGCCGGAGGCGGCCTCCGAGAAGGCGGCAAATCAAACGCGGGTTGCTTTTGGACTTGCTCTCACCGAAATGGCCGGGCGTGACGACAGCATCGCCGCCATTTCCGCCGACACGCTCGATTTGATGGCTCTGCGCGATTTTCTCGATAAATACCCCGAGCGCCTGGTCGATGCCGGCATCGCCGAGCAGAACGCCATGGGCATCGCCAGCGGTTTGGCAACGACCGGCATGCGGCCCTTTCTCTGCGGCTACGCGCCGTTCATCACCGCACGCTCGATGGAGCAGCTCAGGAACGATGTCGCCTATGCCAATCAGCGCGTGGTCATCGGTGCGGCAGCAAGCGGTGTCTCGCTCGGCGTTTCCGGCGGCACCCATCATGCGATTGAGGATTTGGCCCTGATGCGCGGGCTGCCCAACATGACGGCGATCGTTCCGGCCGATGCGCACCAGGCGTGGCAGGCAACGCAGGCGACAGCGAATATCGACGGGCCGGTCTATATCCGCCTTGGCGGGCGGGTGCCCGAGCCGGAAGTCACCGCGCGCGATGCGGATTTCCAGGTTGGCCGGGCGGATGTTCTGCGCCAGGGCAATGATGTCACGATCATCGCCTGCGGATGTTTGCTGGTGTCCGCGCTGGCAGCGGCGGACAATTTGCAGGCACAAGGCGTGGGCGCGAGGGTGCTCAACATGCACACCATCAAGCCGCTCGACCAGGATGCCATTCTCGCCGCCGCGGCGGAAACAAACGGCATCGTGACGGCGGAAGAGCACCGCATCACCGGCGGCCTCGGCGGCGCCGTGGCCGAACTGCTGGCGCGCCAGAACCCAACAGCGATGCGCATGGTCGGCATGCCCGACGAATTCGCCATCGTCGGCCCGACCGACAAGGTACGCGAGGGCTACGGCATGAGCAGCGCCAACATCGTCGCGTCGTGTTTGGAGCTTTTGGGGTAAACCTTTATTACCAATGCACCATCGGCAGGCCGGCGACGGGGGAGCGGAAGTAGGGGATGCGCTCGCCGCGCAGGGAGCCGAGATAGACGGTCTTCAGGTCAGGGCCGCCGAAGGTGACGCTGGCCATCCACGGCGCGACCTTGCCGGAGGCGGCGAGCATCAGTTCAGGTGTGATCTCGCGCGCAAGAAACGCCTTCTCCAGTGCGTCGGTGGCGGCATCGTCGCCGTCTTCGAAGAGAATGCGACATTCGCCTTCGGGTGTGAGGGCGAACAGCTGATCGGACATGATCAAGGTGCCCCAGAGATTGCCGAAGGCATCGAAGGTGATGCCGTCGGGGAAGCCTTTGCCGAGATTCGATGGGCCGAACACTTCCCGCCCGGCGAGTTCACCATCGTCCTCGACCCGGAGACGCGAAATGCGCTTCCCCGTGGTTTCCACCACATAAAGAAATTCCTCCTTGGCATCGAGGCGGATTTCATTGGTGAAGGTGAAGCCGTCGGCGACGATGCGTATTGTTCCCCGGTCAACCAAGGCGACATAGCCGTCATCGACATCCGGCGTGAAGGAGCGCATCCAATTGACGGCGCGGGTCGATATCGTAATCCAGATACGGTTCTTCGAATCGCGCAGGACGAAGTTGACCTTGCCCATCGGCTTGCCGTCGATATTGTCAAATAGGGTGGTGGTTTGGCCGTCGCGCGTCATCTGTTCGAGCAAATCGGTGCCGTAATTGGCGATCAGAATGTCGCCATTGTCGGCAAAAGCGAGGCCGTTCGGCAGAGTGCCTTGGGTAAAGCGCGCTTCCTCGCCGTCTGCCTCGGAAAATTTGGCTTGTTCGGTGGCGGCAATAAGCTGTTGCGTGCCGTCGGGCGCGATGCGCACCACGCCGCCGCGCGCATCGGCGCTCCATAGCGTGCCGTCGCGCTCGGCCAGGATGCATTCCGGGCGTTGCAGGCCGTCGCCGATAAACCGGATGCCCTCGGGTGCGACGGAAAAGCCATCGAGCGGATTTGCGGTCATATTAAAGCGCCTCAACCTAATGCATCTTGGGCGATTTCATGTAGAGCATGCGGTCCGAGGAGGAGATGCTGACATCGGTAATCTCGCCGTTGCGCAGCAGGGTGAGCGGCACTTCCACTCCGGCACTGCCGAGCGACAAAGTCTTGCGCAGCATCGCCGCGAGATCATTTACCGGGTCGCCGGCCACGGCGAGAACGACATCGCCGGCCTGCACATCGGCGCTTTCCGCCGGCCCATCCTCGGCCAGCCCAGCGATGATCAGCTGTCCGTCAGACTCGGCGGTGTAGGCGCCAAGCCAGGGATGCTGCGGGTGCTGGCTTTTGCCGAACTTTAAGAGGTCGTCGAGGATCGGGTCGAGAATTTCGATCGGCACGATCATATTGCCGTCGACCTGGGTGTCATATTCGTCGACCTGCTGGACGAACAGCGAGCCGATGCCGAGAAGTTCGCCCTCGGTGTTGAGCAGCGCGGCACCGCCCCAATTGGGGTGCGGCGGCGTGGTAAAGATGGCTTCGTCGAGCAGATATTCCCAATAGCCGGCGAATTCGCGTTTTGCAGCGATCCAGGCACTGAGCGCGTGGCTTTGGCCGCCATGGCCGGCCATGATGACCGCATCGCCCATCCCCGCCGAGCGCGAATTACCGAGCGGAATCGGCGGCGCGGTAATTTTTGCCAGCGCCTGCACCAGGCCAAAGCCGGTATTGTGATCATAGGCCACCACATGCGCCGGAATGGCATCGCCATCGTTGGACAGCAGCCACACGGTCTCTGCCTCGGCGATCAAATAACCAATGGTGAGAACAAGCCCGTCGGCACGGATGAGAACGCCATTTCCCATCCTCTCCGTGCCCAGCACCTGGGCGGTAAAAGCATCCTCCGGAATTTCCGAGCGCAGCGCAAAGACAGCCGACAAGGTGGTCTCCAGGTCGAAGGCAAAATCTCCTGCCTTGGGCCGGTTGGCCGCTGGAATCTCCCATTCGTCGGAGCTGTCAGGCATGATTAATCTGTGTATCTTTAATATGTTGTGGTGGATTATTAATAGTTTGCATAAGCGGTTCTGCTGCAAGCGAGGCGCCGATACGCTCGGCCTCGACCGGGCCGTAGAGGGTGCTGCGCCGCTTCGCTGTGCGGCCGATGCTGGCGATCAGCGCGTCCATCTCCTCGGGCGGCATTTCCTGTCCCCACGCCGCGCCGGCGGAGCGTGTGATGGTCTCGTTCATCAGTGTGCCGCCCATATCATTGGCGCCGGAATTGAGGCAGGCCTTGGCGCCCTCGGGCCCCATTTTAACCCACGAGGTTTGAATGTTTGTGATGTGCGGATGAAGGGCGAGGCGCGCAACCGCGTGCATCAGGATCGCCTCGCGGTAGGTCGGGCCTTTGCGCGCCTGGCCCTTGAGATAGAGCGGCGCTTCCATATGAACGAAGGGCAGCGGCACGAATTCGGTAAAGCCGCCGGTGCGCGCCTGTAATTGGCGCAGGCGCAACAGATGGCGCGCCCAATGGCCGGGCGCCTCGACATGGCCATACATGATGGTGCTGGTGGTTTTGATGCCGAGCGAATGGGCCGTCTCCATCACCTCGAACCATTGCCGAGTGTTGATCTTGTCGGCGCAAATGACAGCGCGGATTTCGTCGTCGAGGATTTCGGCGGCGGTGCCGGGCAGGCTGCCGAGGCCGGCGTCTTTTAGTTGAGCGAGAAAATCTCGCAGCGGAATGCCAAGCGTTTCCGCGCCCTGCCACACCTCGAGCGGCGAGAAGGCGTGGATATGCATGTCGGGCGCTGCCTCTTTCACCGTGCGGCAGATATCGAGATAGGTCTGGCCGCTATAATCGGGGTGAATGCCGCCCTGCATGCAAACTTCGGTGGCGCCGCGCTGCCAGCCCTCGGCGACGCGGCGCGCGATTTCCTCATGTTTCAGGTCGTACGGCCGGCCGCGCAGGTTTTCGCTCATCTTGCCTTTCGAAAAGGCGCAGAATTGGCAGCGGAAATAGCAGATATTGGTGTAGTTGATATTGCGGTTGACGACATAGCGGACGGTATCGCCGCTCATCTTGGCGCGCACCCTATCGGCCGCCTGGCACACCGCCTCGAAGGCCGGGCCGCGCGCCTGGAACAGGCTGACAATTTCCGCCTCGCTCAGATTTTCGCCGTCCTCGGCGCGGGCGAGAGTGTGCAGCAATTCACCGCGCGGTGCGGGCAGGGTGAAGCTCTCCGGCACCGGCAATGCCAGCGCCGTGCCGGGCGACCAATCCTCGGTGCGGGCCAGGCCATCGGCATCACTCGCTTGTAGGATGGCGGTCTCCATGGCCGGTTCGAGCCAGGGCTTGGGCATGCGCGCATAGGCCGGGTAGAGCGCCAGGCGCTCGCTCAGTCGCTTGCCGCACGCCGCCGTATCGCGCGCCAATGCATCGAGATGCGGCCACGGCGCTTCCGGGTTGACGAAATCGGGCGTCACCGGCGAAACCCCGCCCCAATCATTGATGCCGGCGCCGACCAGGGGCGCGAGGCCATCCGGGCTGAGATTGGGCGGCGCCTGGATGTTCATCTTAGGCCCGAAGATCAGGCGGGCGCAGGCGATGGTCCAGCGCAGCTCGTCGAGGTCGGGCTCCGGCGCCTCGGCCATGCGGGTACCGGGCTTGGCGCGGAAATTCTGGATGATGACTTCCTGAATGTGGCCGTAGCGCGCCTGTAGCTCTTGAATTGCGAGCAAAGATTCGAGGCGCTCAAGGCGGGTCTCGCCAATGCCGATCAGGATGCCGGTGGTGAACGGAACCGCGAGTTCGCCGGCGAGGCGCAGGGTTTCGAGCCGCGCCGCCGGCTGTTTGTCGGGCGAGCCGTGATGGGCCATGCCTTTTTGCGTGAGGCGTTTCGAGAGGCTTTCCAGCATCAGCCCTTGCGACACCGAAACCTTGCGCAGCGCCAGCATATCCTCACGCGTAAGCACGCCCGGATTGAGATGGGGCAGGAGGCCGGTCTCCCTGTGCACCATCGCCGCCATATCGGCGAGGTAGGAGAGGGTGGTCGCGTGGCCCAATTGTTCGAGCTCGCGGCGCACCACGGCGTAACGTAGTTCCGGCTTGTCGCCGAGGGTAAAGAGCGCCTCCTTGCAACCCGCCTCGGCGCCATCTCGGGCGATTTCCAGAATTTCATCCGCTGTCAGAAAGGCGCGCTCGCCCTTTCTCGGCGGATGGGCAAAGGTGCAATAGTGGCAAACATCGCGGCATAGCTGCGTCAGCGGAATGAATACCTTGCGCGAATAGGTGATCAGATCGGGGTGCGCGCTGTCGCGCATGGCCGCAGCCTGATGTTCGAGCTCGGCTTGCGGCAGGGCCTCGAACTTTTGCAGAAGATCTGGCGCAAGGGGCGAGATTTTGGCGATGCCGTTCATGCCGATCTCAGCTCGGGCTGAAAATGCGCTTCAATACCGCTGTCGCGTAAAAACCTGTGACTTACAGTGTCCGCCGGTCGGGCGAGCAGCGCTTCGAGGTCGGCTGCGGTATCGATATCGAGGCCGAGCCCGGCGAGCGGCACGATCGTCGGCGCGATGCCGGCGCGCCGTGCCGCTTCGAGGTGGGGAAAGAAGCTGTTGTCGCCAAAGCTGAGCGCCACACTGTCGGGCGGCGAGCAAATAACGCAGTTCGAACCCTGCTCGTCGCGCGCCGGGACAATCGTCATCGCCGGCGCCGGCAAATGGGCCGCTATCACCTGCTCGATCTCAGCCGGCGTCACCAGCGGCACATCGCCCGGGATTTGCACGATCGTTTCCACCTCGCGCGCCATCAGCTCAGCGATACCGTGGGCAACAGCCGCCGTCTGGCCGCCATTCTCGGACTCAGGGATAATTGTCGCGCCATATTCGGCGGCCATCAGCTCGGCCTCGGCGTCTTTGGTGATCATGGCGATGCCGTCGAGCGAGGGTGCGCTTGAAAGCGCGCGCAGCACATCCGAGAGCATGGCGCGGTATAGGCCCTGCCTCTCCCCGGCACTTAACACCGGCGACAGACGCTGCTTGGCGCCCGTCATATCCTTGACCGGAACAACCGCCCACATCAGCGTGCAACGGGTCCTGCGTGCAACGAAATATCCGTCTTATTTTTCAATTTCTAACAGCCCTGCTGGAGGTTATGAGCACTGAATTGACGCTATGAAAAAGGCCGCACTGTGTCAAACGAGCCGTGCGCTCCGCGTGCGGCGATTCCACGTTAAAGTTTTCTCAGCGGATGGAAATACATCCTCAGTAACGTTGTAATAATTGGGCGTTAAATCTCGAGGGCACTATAATGAAGCCTTCGGGCCAAGGTTTGGAGAACATTCAATGCACGAGATAGAACAGATCATCGAGGGCTACAAAGCCAAAATCGGCGAAGTATTGGGGGTGACGGAAGAATTTTCGATCCGCCAGTCCGAAATTGATGTGTTTGGCGCTGTTACCCAAAATATTGATCCCATGCATAACGATCCCGAATGGGGCAAGGATGGGCCCTGGGGATCGACCATCGCGCATGGTCTATTCCTGCTGTCGTATGCGGGCAAATTTTGGAAGGAGAGCGGTGTTCCGATCTATACCACCGATAAAATGTATTCCCTGAATTACGGCTTCAACAGGGTGCGTTTCATTTCGCCTTTTCTCGTCGATGTGCCGGCGCGCGCGACCGTTCGATTGCTCGATGTAGAGGACAAAGGCCCTGGCAGATACCTGCTGCCAAGTGAAATCACGGTCAACCAGGAAGGTTCGGACAAACCAAACATGGTAGCCGAATTGCTGGTGATGATCGTTTGCACCTAGAGCATCAATGCGGATGAGGTTTGCGTCATGAAAAGCGATATTTGTCTGCGCAACGGGAAGATCGTCACACCCGATGAGGTTATCAATGGGGGTATCTCTATTCGGGGCGAGACCATTGTAGGCGTTGGGCCTGACGATGAGTTGGGCGATGCCGCCCGGACGATCGATCTTAACGGTAAAGTCGTCATGCCCGGCTTGTTCGATCCGCATACCCATTTTGGCGCCGGCGACGGTGCCATGACGGACGATCGCATGGCGCGGGATTTTGAGCATGAAACCAAGGATTCCCTGATCGGCGGTGTCACCAGCATCGCCACCACGACGCTGATCGGCGGCGATCTGATCGAACTCATAGAGCGTGGGCAGCATTGCGGCCGCGGCCAGTCTTGGGTCGATTTCAAACTGACCTGCGTGATGGTCCAGGAAGACCAGGTGGCGCAAATCCCGGCGCTGATGAAATCCGGCTGCGTCGATTTCAAATTTTTTACCGGTTACGCCGGAGAACAGGCCGAGAAGTTCGGCATGTCGGTAAACGGCATCCCGCCGGAATTTTTCTATCGCGCCTGCGCCGAGATGACAGGCGGAAGCGGCCCGGCATTCCCGAAAATTCATGCGGAAGACCCTTATGTCAGGGGAATTCTGGTCGACAGGCTGAGGGAGATGGGGCGCGAGGACGAGCTGGTCGCGTGGGCGGAATCGAGCCCCGAATGGGCCGAAAGTTTGCAGATCTACACTTATGGATTGTTGGCCCGCGATCACGGGGTACCGATGTATCCGGTACATATCAGCTCGGGCTACAGCGTTGATACGATCATTGAGCTGCGAAAAAGAGGTCTGAATATCGTCGCCGAGACATTGCCTCTGTTCCTCAGCACGACCTGCCATGAATTACAGGAAAAGGGTTTCTCGAAACAGGCGAAAATCCAGCCGCCGGTGCGTTTCCAGAAAGACCGCGAAAAGCTGTGGCAGGGCATCCAGGAAGGCGCCATCCAGATCATCGGTACCGACAGCGTCCCGCATGAGGGCCAATCCGGGTTCAAGGACGGCGATTTCTGGCACTGTAGCGTCGGCGTCAACAACCAGATGATGGATACATTGCCGCTGCTCTTCGACCAGGGCATTCATGGCGGGCAGATCGACCTCCAGACTCTGGCCAGGATCACTTCAACCAACGCCGCCAAGATGTACGGCATCTATCCGAAGAAGGGGTTGCTGGCGGCGGGTAGCGACGCCGATATCGTGGTCGTCGACGCCGACAGGGAAATCAATCTCGGCATGGACCGGGTGCGCGGCAAGTCCGACTACTGTCTGTGGAGCGGCCGCAAGGCGAAAGGCGCGCCGGTAATGACCTTCCTGCGCGGGCAGTTGGTCTCGGAGAACGGCGAGATCACCGCCGAAAAGGCGAGCGGACAGTTTATCGATTCCTGAGCGGATCACATCGGAGGTGCGCCGCTATGAAATATGGCTATTTACAAGTGCCCTACAATAACGCGGCGACGACTGTCGCCAACATGGCGTTGGCCGAGGGTGTTGGTTTCAGTCACGGATGGATTCCGGATTCGCATGTTATCTGGGGCGAGTGTTTTCAATACCTCACACTTTGCGCGCAAGCGACCGAATCGATGATATTGGGCACCATGGTGACGTCCCCCGTTACCCGCCATGAAACGGTCGTCGCTTCTTCCATCAGTACGCTTGATGAAATCTCGGGCGGGCGTGCGGTACTCGGGATTGGGCGCGGCGACTCCTCCGTCCGCACCCTCGGCATGAAGCCGATAAGGGTCGATGATTTCAAGCAAAGCACCGACAGAATGTTAAGGCTGTGCCGCGGCGAAGAGATCGATTGCAACGATGTCGCCGTCAGGATTCCGTGGCGCGCGGGTTGCGGGGATTCGATGCCGCTATACGTCGCGGCCTACGGTCCCAAGGTTCTCGAATATGCCGGTACGGTGGCCGATGGCGTAATTCTGCAAATCGCCTCTCCGGTTGTGATCAAGTGGTGTATCGAGCAGCTGAAAAAAGGTGCCGACAAGGCTGACAGGTCCTTGCAAGAAATCGATATCGTTGCCGCGGCGTCATGTTGTATCGGCGATGACGCGGAATATTGTCTCAACATGGTTCGGCCGTTTCCTGCTGTCGTCTCCAACCATATTAAGGATGTCCTAAAAACGATTTCACGCGATGAAATGCCTGAGGAATTGGCACGCGTGGCGGATTTGATCAAAGACTATGACTATAACGCACATACGATACCGGGGGCGTCCCACGCCGATGCCGTACCCGATGAGATGGTTCGGGATTACACAATTGTCGGAACCATTGCCGAATGCAGGGAGAAGGTGGCGCAATTGAAGGATGCCGGAGTTACCCAGGTCGTCATTTACAATATGCCGGAGGAATTGGGCCAGCCCGACAGTGTGACGCGGGGTAATATCGAGGCCTTCGGGGACGCGATTATCCCGCATATTTCCTGAGCTAAAAATACGATGAGTTCAGAACCCAAACAGAATGCAATCGTCGATTTTGTCTTCGAGCATGCGGCCGCAACGCCGGACAGGCCCGCCATCGCCTCCGAGTATGACGCGTTTACCTATGGCGAGTTGAAACAGCGTGTACTGGCCGTTGCGGGCCAACTGATGGCAATCGGCATCGGTCGGGGAGATATTGTCGCCGTGCTCGCGCCGCCCAGAACCGACGCCTACATACTGTTCCTGGCGATAAATTCGATCGGCGCGATTTGGCTGTCGCTGAACAACAAGTTCCGCTATCCGGAGA
>CAYSDJ010000091.1:0-12918 GCA_964429775.1 uncultured Rhizobiaceae bacterium | reverse complement strand
CGACAAATGCTGGGCCGACGCCGCCCATTACCGCAAGCATCAGCGCGCCAAAGACGCGAAAAGCGAATCCGCCTGAGCAAATGGCGGATTCACGCCATCAGCCAGCGCTCACCGAGGTGCGAACGCAGCACCTGATAGACCTGGACCGGCTGGCGGACTATTTCAGTCAACATCTGCCGCAATTTTCCGGCGCGCTTGGCGCCCGCCAGTTCAAGGACGGCCAGTCCAACCCGACTTATCTGATGGAAAGCGGCGGCCAGTCATTTGTCCTGCGCAAAAAGCCGCCCGGCGACCTGTTGCCGGGCGCACACCGCATCGAGCGCGAATTCCGCATTATCTCGGCTCTCGCCGCGCATGCCGTACCGGTGCCCGGCGCACTGCATCTGTGCGAGGACGACAGCATTATCGGCACGCCTTTTTACGTCATGGCGCATGTGCCGGGCGGCGTTTGCCAGGATCCGTCCCTGCCTGGCATGACAGTGGCGGAACGCAGCGCGATTTACGCCAACATGGCCGAGGTCATGGCGAATATGCATGGCATCGACTGGCAAGCCGCCGGGCTCGGCGATTACGGCAAGCATGAAAACTATGTCGCCCGCCAGATTGCGCTGTGGAGCCACCAATATGAGGCGGCCAAAACCGGCGTGATCGCCGAGATGGACGAGTTGATGCGATGGCTGCCGCAAAATATCCCGCCCGGCGACGAGACCTGCCTGGTGCATGGCGATTTTCGCCTCGGCAATCTGATCCTCGATCCTGAAACGCCAAAAATTGCCGCCGTGCTCGATTGGGAACTCTCGACCCTCGGCCACCCCTTGACCGACCTCGCCTATAACTGCCTGCCCTATCACCTGCCGGCCGGCGAAGACGCAGTCCTTCCCGGCATCGCCGGCGCCGACTTCGACGCGCTCGGCATCCCCTCTGAGCAAGCCCACATCGACACCTATTGCCGCGCGGCGGGCCGCAAGGATGGAATCGCAAACTGGTCGTTCTACATCACCTTCTCGATGTTCCGCCTCGCCTCCATCGCGCAAGGCGTATATGCCCGCGCGTTGCAAGGCAATGCCAGCTCGGCCAAGGCCGGCGAATATGACAAACGCGCCATCAAGCTGGCGAAGATTGCTTGGGCGCTACAGGCGGACCAGAGCTAACCGCCTTCCCCACCCGGCGTCTCGGCATTAAGCGTCCCCTCGCCGGGGGTAATGAACATCATGCTGGTTTCCTTGCGTGGGCGCGCGGTGTGCCAAACTCCCTTCGGCACGACAACATAACTGCCCGGCTCATTGACGTTGAGAATGGTCTCCTTGCCGTCCTGCCACAACACGAAATCCACATCGCCCGCTTGCAGGATAACCGTTTCGTCGCCCTTGGGATGCATCTCCCACATGCCCCACGCTTCGCTGAAGCTGTGCGTCATGACAAGGATGTGTCCGGCAAAGCCGTCGAATTCGGCGTCGAGTTCGGCGTAGAAGTTGGGTGAAACAGCCTTGGTGGTTGCAACCCCATCCGGCGCCAAAATCAGCCGGGTATGGTCGAAATGATGCGGGCCGGGTTGTGCGGACATTTTCTTTTCTCCTCAAAAAAGCTTACCGCCTTGCCAGCAGAAAATTAGAGCGAAAGCCCGCCGAGCCAATCCTCTATGATCGGCAGCACTTCGGCGCCGTAGAGGACGCCCATATGGCTGACACCCGGCAGAACATGATAGACGCCGGTCTTGGTCTGGGCCGAGATCACCGGCTCGAATTGCTCGGCGATAAACGCCTCGTCGCGCTCGCCGGCGGCAACCAGGAGCGGCTTGTCGATGGCCGCGAGATCGGCCTCATAATCGGGGCGCGGCGCGAAGGCACTGGTCATGCGGTAGGTATAGCGCCGGGTCGCGGTATAGCCGTAGGGACTTGAGAGAACGAATTGCGGCATGGCGAAGCCGATCACGTCGAGATGATTGAACGCGGTGATGCCGACCATGTTCAGCATGGCGAGGCCGATGATGCGGCGCGTCGCCGGCCGCGCCCAGCCGCCGGAATTCTCGCGCGTTGTCGGTGCGTTGTATTTGAGGAACGGCGCCAGCAGAATAAAGGCATCGGCCTTGCCGGCATAGGCGCCGCCGGCGAAGCGGACGACAAAGCCGCCGCCCGACGAATGGCCGCCAAGAATAATCTCCGGGCCGCTCGCGCCTTCAGATACGTGGTCGATCAGATCGGCCATATCCTCTTCCAACTGACCGCTGTGATCGACATCGCCGCGCCGGACCGGTTTCGCGCCGTGACCGCGCATATCGGGCGCAATCACCGTCGCCACGCCGCGCGCCGCCAATTCGCCCGCCATGGCGTGAAATTGCATGCCATGCCAGGCCGAGCCGTGCACCAGAACGAGGATGCGGTTGGTCGGGCGCGCGCTCTCATAGCGGCGATAGGCAAGTTCGGTGCCATCGCGCGCGGTGAAGCCAAGGGTCTTCGGCAGGTCGTTATAATCGACGCCGGTCGCCTCGCTCAGATCCACCGAATCGCTGCCGGGCGAGGAATCAACGCTCTCCGTGAAGATCAGGCCAAGCGCAATAATAAAAAAGACGATGATTATCGTTGCCAGCGTGGTGGCAAATTTGCGTATCACTTTTCGCTTCATGGTGGCTGTCTCGCCTTCTGGTCCAACTCGCGCCCTGCACTATATTCAGAGGAAGCATGAAAGGGAGAAAGATGCACCACTTGTTTCGCCCGCTCGCCGCATTGCTGTTCTGCGCCACCATGTTCTCCGGCTCGCTTCACGCCGAAGATGCGCCCCCCTTGAGCGACACCGCTAATGTGCAAGCCGTGATCGCCGCTCAAATGGAAGCGTTCAAGCGCGACGATGGCGCCGCCGCCTTCACCTTCGCCGCGCCCAGCATCAAGAAGCTGTTCACTACGCCGGAAATATTCATGCAGATGGTGCGCCAGCAATATGCTCCGGTCTACCGGCCCGCCTATGTCGAATATCTCGAGCCGCTCGCCATCGGCAATCAGTTCATGCAACCGCTGATCCTAACCGGCGAAAACGGCGTGACCGTGCTCGCGCGCTATTCGCTCCGGCGTCAACCCAGCGGCGATTGGCGCATCATCGGCGTGACGCTCAGCCCCGCTCCTGACCAGGCGCCACTTTAAGCCGGCACGTAGACCGTCTGTTCTTGGGCGATACCCTTGAGGGCGAAGCTGCCGACCGCTTTACACGCCGCGCCGCTCTCAGCAACGAAATCCTCGCTCAGCAACAAGGGTTCGCCGAGTGTTGCGCAGAGCCCTTCGACGCGGCTCGCCAGATTGACGGCCGGGCCGATGACGGTGAAATCGAGCCGGCCCGCGCCGCCGATATTGCCGTAATGCACATCGCCGACATGGAGCGCGATGCCGCAGCGGATCTCCGCCGCGCCCGCCTCGGCGCGCGCCTCGTTGACGGCTGCCAGCGCGTCTTGCGCGGCGCCGGCGGCGGCCAGGGCGCGCGCCGCCGTCTCGGCCCGGTCGGCGTCCGCATCGAGAGCGAAAATGGCCAGCATGGCATCGCCGATAAATTTCAGCACTTCACCGCCATGGCTCTGCACGGCATCGGTCATGACGCCGAAATAATCGTTGAGGAGCGCCAGCAGCGCCGCATCGTCAAGCCGGCCCGAAAGCTCTGTGAAGCCGCGCAGGTCGCAAAACCAGATCACCGAATGGATCGTCTCGCCCATGCCGCGTTTAATCGAACCCTCGACCACGCGCTGGCCCGCCGCCGGGCCGACATAGGTATCGAGGAGCGTGCGCGCGGTGCGCCGGAGCGTTTGAATTTCGAGGATCATCGCCGCCGTCGGCATCATCGTTTCGAGGAGGGCGATATGTTCGTCCGAGAAACCGCCCGGCGCCTTGGTGGCAAAGGTCACGGCCTTGTTGCTGCCGTCGGAAAAAGGCGCCGGCAGGGCGAGATAGTCGGTCATGCCGTCGGCGCGGAGATCGGGCAGGATGGTGAATTCGCCCTCCTCGGCCTCGGGGCCGATGCGGCAGCGCGAAGCTTTGCCGTCGAAATAGGCGATGTGCAGCGGGCTGTTCTGGCGCATTTTCATCGTCTCGGGCGTCATCTGCCACATGCGCTCCTCGGCGCCCGTATCCGCCTGCCAATAAATCGCCGAGGTATCGACATTGGGATGCAGCACCGGCACCGCCGTACTGATGCGCGCAATGGGCACGCCGGCCTCGAGCAGCTTTTCGGCAAAGGCGGTGACGAATGCCACCCGGTCCGTGATCAACCGCCCCTCGCCGCGCAGCCACGCCAGAAAGGGGTGCGCTGTCGGTTCGCCGCTCACTATCCGGGGGTCTCTATCGTCACTTCGGGAATCCAGTTGCGCCGGCGCCGGGCGAGGCGGGTTGCGACCGTCTCGCCGTCAAAATCGGTTGGCGATGAATCGAGTTCGTCATCGCCCTCGAAGCTGTTGACGTTGACCACGGCATAGAGCGTGCCGTCGATCTCGCTGGTGACGAAGGGCACCACCCCGCAAGCACGGCAGATGTGGAAATCCGCCGTTTCGGTGCCGAAGCGGTAGCGCTCGGCCTGCGACGCGCGCTCGATGCGCGCCGCCAGTTTTCCGCCCGGATGTGAGGTGTAGACGCCGCCATGTTTCCGGCAAAAGCTGCAGCCGCAGGCGCGCACCGGAATGGCGCCGACGGGCTGGGGTAGTTCGAATTCAAAACGGATATTGCCGCAATGGCAGCCGCCTTCGATGCGTCGCATCATGCGCCGTGGCGCCAATGGGTGGCCATCGGCCCGCCTTTGCCGCCGATCGGGTCTGTCTCCGGCAGGGCGACGTCCTTGATGCGCGCCAGCGTTGCCGCAAGCTCGCTTTGCCCGACCGGTATGATAGGCAAATCGCCGACTTCGGACGTCTCACCGGCGAGGCGCGCATCCGCCGCGCTGAGCACGCAGAGATCGGGCGATTGCCCCGGCGGATAAGCGCCGACGCTCAAGAAACCGGGCGCATCGTCGAGCCGGCAATGCACGACGCCGGCCGGGATCAATACCGCGTCACCCGCCGCGACATCGAAAACCGGGCCGTCCGGCCCGCCGAACTGGACGCTCGCCTTGCCGCGCGCAACGCCAACCACTTCATGCGCGATGGAATGGTAATGGTGAAACGGGAAGGTATCGCCGCGAAAGCCGTTGCCCCAACCATTGGCCCAAAAGACTTTCTCGACATCACTCTCCGGCGCATCGCGGCCAAGCGCAACCGCGCCGCGGTAAAGCAGCAAGGGCAGCTCATCGTTATTCGGGCTGTCGCCGCTCAAAGAGAGCAGGCAAGGTTCGGCGGAACATTCAGACATGATATCCCTCCCCCCGCGGCGACTACAGCATGGGCGTTTCGCCGCGTTAACTTACGCCGTCTCCGACATTTTCCCGGCCCCAGATCATGCGCTCGCGCTTGAACGGCAGCGGTTGCTGCGGGTTGCCGGATTCGAACTCGACCGCGATGCGGTAGCCCTCGAAAACGGCGTCGGCAATGAAGCGTGGCGCATAGCAGTCGCCGGCCTGGTAAATACCGCCAATGCCTTCCGCTTCCCATTTGTCGCGGCTTTCCCAAAGCGACTTGTAGAGCGCGTTGTTGGAGAGCCGCCCGGTTGCCAGAATCACGGTATCGGCCTCGACGGTCGTCGTTTCCGTGCCCGGTGCGCGCGGATGCTTGCCGGCCGCCGGCTCGGTGGTGCGGGTGGCGCCATCGCGCAGCAGGTCGAACAGCTTGACTTTGACGACATTGCCCGGCTCGCATTCCTCGACCCATTGGCCGCCATACTGGGTGATGTTTTTCTCGTTCAGCATGCGGTGAATATTTGACCCTTCGAGGGTGTAGTCGGTCAGCGGCGCGGCGCCGCCGAACTGGGTCACGATACCCACCTCCTTGCCGAGGTCGGCCATCATCTCGGCCATGGCGACGCCGGTAAAGTAGCCGTCGGAATCAAGCACGATGACACGGTCGCCGACCGCCTCGCCGGCCATCACCTGCTCGGGCGTGAGGAACTGCGCGGTCGAGGCATCGACGCCAGGAATCGGCGCCATCGACACATGGCCAAAGCCATCCTCGGCCCAGTGCGAGCCGGTCGCCAGCACCACTTTGTCGGCGCCATAGTTCAGAACATCACTTGATTCGAGCGTGGTGTTGGTATGGACCTCGACATTCTTGGCCTTGGCCAGCTGACCCTCGCGGTAGCTGATCACACGGCCCCACTCGGCCAGGCCCGGATAGCGCATGACGTCGCGCATATGGCCGCCCATCTCGCCTTCCGCCTCGCAGAGATGCACGTCATAGCCGCGCAGGCCCAAAACCCTGGCGCACTCCATGCCGGACGGACCGGCGCCAACAACCAGCACCGAGCCACCGCCATTCTTGGCCGGCTCGACTTTCTCCGGATGCCAGCCGCGGCGGTATTCCTCATTGGCGACCGGATTTTGCGTGCAGATCAACTGCGTGCCGCGCTCCCATTTGCCGATGCAGACATTGCAGCCGATACATTCGCGGATGTCATCGGTGCAGCCCTCATTGATCTTGTTGGGCAGGAATGGATCGGCAATAGACCCGCGGGCGCTGCCGATAATATCGGCCTGACCGGACTTTACGACTTCCGCCATATCGTCCGGGCTGGTGAAACGCCCGACATTGATTACCGGCACCTTGGCCGCGGCGCCGACATGCCTGGTAAAAGGCGCCTGATGGTTGGCTTTATAGAAGCGCGACGGGCCGGCATCCTCGCCCCATTCGTCGAAAATGCTCAAATTAAGGTCCCAAAGATCGACCAGCCCCTGCTCGGTGGCGAGCTCGACGAATCTGACCCCCTCCTCGTGCGACTGGATGCCTTCAACGCCCATCACCTGGTCAACCGAAATCCGCACGGCGACGGCGCATTCATGGCCGACGGCCTTTTTGACCTTTTCGATGCTCTCGAGCCAGAAGCGGGCGCGGTTCTCGATCGAGCCGCCATATTTATCGGTACGCTTGTTGGTGAAAGGCGAGAGGAACTGTGCCGGCAGCACGCCGTGCGAGCCATAGACATAGACGATATCGAAGCCGGCCTGCACGCCGCGCTTGGCCGCATCGACATACATCTGCTGGAGATCAAGGATGTCCTGCTCGTCGGCCTCGTGCGCGTAGCTCGAAAGGGCCCAGTTCGACGCCGCCTGGATCGGCGCGCGGGTGACGGCACGGGTTTCCATATTCGGCGTGCCCGAGCCCATATGCCACATCTCAAGCCCGGCAAGCGCGCCCCATTTGTGAAGGGATTCGGTCATATGCCTGAGATTGATGACATCGCCCTCGTCCCAGATGGAAGCCAGAACATTGGGCGAAAAATCCGCTTCCGGATCGATCGAAGCGGCCTCGGCGCAAACCCCGCCCCAGCCGCCCTCGGCCTTCATGCCGCGAAAGGCGGCCTGCGTGCCGGGCCGGTACGATCCCGCGCCGTTACAATGGGGGACCTGATAAAAACGATTTTTCATCGTTTTCGGGCCGATCTCGATGGGTTCGAAGAGAATATCGTGATTGGGATCTCGCGCCATTGTAACTCTCCTGTGCAAAGTGGCTTATCGTTACGGCCCTACGCCTTTTTATTCCTTTCAGGAAAATACATTGCCGCGCGGGGCCGGGCAAGCTTGTGACATGGTGATGAGCAGAATTTAAATACCGTTTTGCCTCATCCGTCGGACAGAACGGCGACGATGCCGTAAACGTCAACAGACTCCGCGATATTCTTCAAGTTCCGCCGCCCCAAATGCTGCAGATCGAAGTGCCCGCCGATGCGCTTGACGGTTTCCGGGCCAAGAGCGATTTGGCCGGGCTCGGCAAGATCGGCTAGGCGTTACAGCCGGTGGCGATTGAGGAGAGCTGACAGGGTCGGGCGTTCGACAGAATAAAATTTGCAGCAATCAAGCACCGGCGGCCTATTGCGCCACTGACACGGCCGCACGCTCTGGCGCGATCCGCTCGGCCGGAAAGTTTACCGTCACAATGGTGCCGACCCCGACCTCACTTTGAATGTTCAGCGATCCGCCGTGCAATTCGGTCAGGGTCTTGGTCAGTGACAAGCCGAGGCCGGTGCCTTTGTTGTGGCTGTTGTGCGCGCCCTTGATTTGCTGAAATGGCGCCAGCGCTTTGGGAATATCCTCGGCCGCGATACCGACCCCTGTATCGGCAACCTGAATAGCGAAATCGCCATTCTCACCATGCTGAAAGCGAATTGTGATCGTGCCGCCGGGCGGCGTGAAATTGATCGCGTTCGATAGAATGTTGATCAATATCTGTTTGAACTTGAGCTCATCTGCATACAATGCCGGCATGTCCGATACGGCACCGCAGGTCAAAACGACGCCCGCCTCCTCGGCGCGTTCTTTTACCAGAGTGAGGCAGGAGCCAAGGGCTTTCATGACGTCAATATAATCCTCATGCAACTCGGTTTTGCCCGATTCGATCTTCGACAGGTCGAGAATGTCGCCGATAATCCCCATAAGGTGTGTGCCGGACTCATTTATGTCTTTTGCATATTCGAGATATTTCGGGTTGCCGATAGCGCCAAACATCTGACCCTTCATGACATCGGAAAAACCGATAATGGCATTCAAGGGCGTGCGCAGCTCGTGGCTCATATGGGCGAGAAACTCGGACATGGTGCGGTTGGCGACGACAGTCTGTTCCATCGACGATTTCAGTGCCGCGTCGGTCTCGGCACGCTTTGTTATGTCCTCTATCGAGTAGATCAGGCGCGACCAATCATGCCTGTGCGCAAGTGGGACTATACCCCGTGTGCGAACCATGATCTCGGTTCCGTCCAATTTGGCGTCGAGCGATTCTAAATCCAGCTCCCAACGGCCTTCCATAAATCCGAACAGGACCTCAAGGAATGCATCAAGCTCTTCGGGCAGCACCAATGCGCCGCGGCTGGCGCCGACATAGTCCGCAGCCTCCATCGCGCCGTAGAGGTCAAGGCTTGCCTTGCTGGTCTGCAGCACTTCAACCAAGTCATATGCCGCGACGACGCGACCGCGATTTTCCGCGAAATAGGCGTGAAAATCCTCAACACCCTCATCGATCAGCCGATCGATAAATACCCTGACCCGCGACCAGTCCTCGACCCACAGCGCAATCGGCGCATTTTCGAAGATTTCGCGGTAGCGCGCTTCGCTCTCACGTAGCGACTCCTCCATTTGCCTGTGCTCGGTCACGTCTGTTGTCGTGCCGATCCAATGTTTGGCGCCAAGCAGTGGGTTTTGCAGCAACCGTGCCTGCATGACGATGTGCCGCACCGCGCCGTCGGGGCGGACAATTCGGTACGCATCGGCAAAGGGCGTGTCGGATGCGAGCGCTTCGCTCCATATCCGCCTGGCCCTGGGGCGGTCTTCTTCGTGCACATATTTCAAATAGGCTTCGAAATCCTTGGGGAATGCATCCTTTTCTATGCCGTAGATACGGCAGAGCCCGGCCGACCACAGAACTTTGTCCGGCTGACCTCTATCAATATGCAGATCCCAGCTGCCGACATTGGCGATCTCCTGTACCTCGGCGAGACGAAATTCGCTGGCGCGCAGGGCGTTTTCCGACTTCTCACGCTGGATGATGTCTTGAATGAACCCGCGGGCCCGGCGCGGCACGCCATCCTCCACATGCGTGACCATCGCCTGAACATGCACGATACGCACCTCTCCGTCCGACCGCAGCAGACGGTAGGTGTATTCCAGGTCCTTGCCCTGCTTAAGCTCCAAAGCCGACTGGGCAATTCTTTCGCGGTCTTCGGGGTGGACATATTCGAGGTATGAGTTCGGACGCCGGTCGTATTCCGAGCGCTCCAAGCCAATCATCCGGTAGACCTCATCGGACCAGGTCACGATATTCTTGTCGTAGTCGATCTCCCAACTGCCGAGAGCCGCCATCTTCTGAACTTGCCGGGACAGGGCCTCCCGGTTGCGCAACAGACTATGCGAGAGGCTGTGCAAGCGAACGTGTAAAAACGCGATGCCGGTATTGAAAGCGATGCACAGTGCAATCGACGCTATCATCATCGGCGATTGCCACGCACTCGGCAGCGGACTGGTGAAGTGATGCCCCAGCAAAGTGATGGCCAGAAGCGCGAGCAATCCCGACAACGCCAGGGCGCTGGTGGTGTAGGCGCCGCGGAAGCCGAGAAACAACATGCCCGCCATCGGCAGCGATGCGAACCAGGGCAGCGCGAAGGAGTCCCAGCCACCGAAAAAATAGACAGTGAAAAAAATGAGCACAGTGAATTGAGCGGTCGACAGGTAACTCGCGGTACGGAACGAAAAAACCCGCTTCAGCAGAAACGGGTAGGCGTAAAAAGTGGCAAAGCCAAGTGCGATGCCGAAAAATGCCGGCGTATCCACGCCCGCCAATGCGTAGAGCATGGCCGCCAGGATTATCACGCAGATCGGCGAGGCAAAGTGCGCGATAATAAACATTTGCTCGCGCCGCCTGTTATTTGGACGAGGCGATACTTCCGGCGGCAGGAACCGGTCGGCGAGCCGGTCGATCCGTTGCATGATGCTCAAGGCCATAGCGGCGTCCACAATGTTAACGTTATGTAGACAGCAAAAACATCCAAATAATATAGTCGGATAAATATGTGGTTACAATCACCAGTGAGCACCGCCTTTAGCGGAAGCTTGGCGAAATTTGCCCTTGATCTTCATAGGTTTAATAAACGGTGGAAATTCGCAAACTCACCGGCCAGCCCTCGTGCTGTCGCGAGTCTGGTGAGGCCTTGTGATTTGCCTCACATGAGCGGGTGAAATCGCGTATTTAGCCGAATTCCCGCTTCCGGCCCTCCTCAGCCGCGATATTTTCGTTTCAACTCCGCGGCGAATTTTTTCTCTGTCAGGTATTTCGTCCCGCCGAACCAGATTTCCCGGACGCTGCCGTTTTTGCCGCGTACCAGGCGCGCCTCCTCGCGGAAATTGGCCAGGCCGGTGGCTTTCCGGATGATGCCCAGGTCGCGCTTGGTGACGGCAATCTCATGGGCGTCCAAGAACGGTGTCGCCAATCCCGGGTCGGCGACGAGAATGTGATCGCGCATGGGCACGAAATCGAGGCTGCGCCACAGGCTCCACCAGCGGCCCGTCCAATCGCGCGTCTTGGCCGTCGGCGCGCCGCGCGCGGCGAATGTTTGCAGGATTTGGATGATGGCATCGGACCACGCCCAGGCCGGGCCATCGACCGCATTGGTCAGGAGCGACACCGAAAGGCCGCGCCCCGGCACGACGATGGTGCGGCTGAGGCAGCTCTGGAAGCCGCCGGCATGGCCGAACCACTCCCACTCTCCCACTTTGCCGCGCATGATGCCGAGGCCGTAGGAGCTCTCGCCGCCAACGCCGGTATCGCGCCATTGGCTGCGGATCATTTCGCGCCGGCTGGCGGGCGTGAGCAGGCTCGATTTCGCCGCCGGGTCGAGCGCGGCGAAGAAGCGCGCGAGATCGCCCGCGGTGGAGAGAAATCCGGTCGCCGGCGCCAGGGCGCGGGTTTGGTTGTCGCCCGGTACGATCAGCCGTTTGCCGAGCGGCAACTTGCGGCTATGTCCGCTCGCCACCGGTGCGCCGCGCGGCGCCGGGGCATCGGGTTCCGTCTCGCTAAGCCTGGCGGCGCCGACGATTTCACGCCGTACCCAGTCGCAATAGGGCTCGCCCGTCACCGCTTCGATGATCAGGCCGAGCAGGCCAAAGCCGTGATTGGAATATTTAAGCCGCGTGCCGGCATCGATGACCGGCGATTCCTTAAGCGCCGCGCGCAATTGCTTTTCGCCGAGGAAGGGGCGCCGGTCCTGCCATTGCCCGGCATCGACGCCATCGCGGATCAAGCCGGCGCTGTGCGACAGCAATTGGGCTATCGTCGCCTCGGCCACCTTTGGGTGCAGCCCATCGACATAGCGCCCGGCCGGATCGTCGAGGCGGAGCCGGCCGGCCTGGCGCAGCTTGAAGATGGCGGCGGAGGTGAAGGTTTTTGAATGGGAGGCGACACGGAAGCGGTGCCGCGGCGTGAGCGCCTTGTTGGTCGAAACATCCGCAACGCCAAGCGCCCGCTCCAAAACGACGCGCCCCTTATGCGCCACCGCGATGACGCAGCCGGGCTGATCGACAAGCCGCATCTGATATTCGAGCCAACCCGGAATATAGTCCGTTGCCGCCTTCAGCCAGCTTTCCATTGCATCGCTTCCTTTTTGAGAATTACCTAGAACATTGCCATTTTGCTGAAATGAAGAAGCGAAGTAAAATACCTACCACAGGTATGGGGAGTGGCTATCATGATTAAGCTCTATCGATTCCCACCATTGGACAGTCTGCCCTCGGCCAGCCCGTTCTGCGTCAAGGTTGAGGCCTATCTGCGCATGGCCGGGATCGAATATGAGCCGCGTGATATGCATGACCCGCGCAAGGCGCCCAAGGGCAAGCTGCCGTTCATCCGCGACGGCGGGACGGTGGTCGCTGATTCATCGGCGATCATCGATTATCTCGAAAAAAGCGATCAGGGCGATGCGCTCGACACGGATTTAAGCCCGGCCGAGCGCGCCACCGCGCTGGCCTACCGCAGGATGATGGAGGAACACACCTATTTCTGCATTGTTCACATGCGCTGGGCGCGCGACGCGTTATGGCCGGAGGTCAAGGCGCGCTACTTCTCCGCCATGCCCATACCGATGCGTTGGATCGTGCCGGGCGTGGCGCAAAAACAGGTGCGCCGCGATTTACATGGCCAGGGCATCGGCCGCCACACGGACACGGAAATCAACGCCATGGCGCTTGCCGACCTGCGCGCGATATCTGAATTCCTCGGCGACAAGCCGTTTTTCCTGGGACAATCGCCGACCACCCTCGACGCCACCGGTTATCTGGAGTATAGACTTCGTCCATGACAGGCTGGCCAACGGTCGGCCCTACAAG
>CAYSDJ010000090.1:0-13046 GCA_964429775.1 uncultured Rhizobiaceae bacterium | reverse complement strand
TTCGCCCTCGCGCTGCTGCTCTGGAAGCAGGTTAAGGCGGGGCGGTTTTTCCGCCTGCTCTTTATCATTCCGATGTGCGTCACGCCGGTCGTCATGGCGGTGGTGTGGCGCACGATCTTTCACGAGACACTGGGGCCGCTCAACGACATCCTCGGCTGGTTCGGCATCGCCGCCGTGCCGTGGCTGAGCGAAGCAACGCCGGCCTTCATCACCATCATTCTGGTCGATGTCTGGCAGTGGACATCGTTCATGTTCATCCTGCTACTGGCGGGCTTGATGTCGCTGCCGAAGGAGCCCTATGAGGCGGCGCAGATCGACGGCGCCGGGCCGATCCGCACTTTCGTCCATGTCACCTTTCCGCTGATGGCGCCGATCACCATCGGCGCGCTGGTGATACGGCTGATCGAATCCTCCAAACTGATGGAAACGATTTACGCCATGACTTCGGGCGGCCCCGGCTCCTCGACCGAGACGACGAGCTATCTGCTCTATATCCGCAGTCTGCGCGAATTCCAGATCGGCTACACCGCCTCGCTCTCGATCATCTATCTAATCATCATGATCGTCGCCCTCACCGTCTTCGCCAGGCTGTTGAGCCGCGCCATCATCGGGGGCAAGGAGGCGGCGGCATGAACGGATCGCGCGCCAACCTCTATCGCGGGCTCAAATATTGCGCCCTCATCCTGTGGTCGGTGTTTGTCATCGCGCCGTTTTTGTGGGCGCTCTCGACCTCGTTCAAATCCGACAATGGCGTCACCGGCGGCGCCACCTATATTCCGTTTCTCGAATATGAACCCTCGCTCGAAGGCTGGTCGGCGCTGTTCCGCGATACCAGCTCGGGCGGCATCAGCATGCAGGGGCCCTATCTCTCGAGCCTCGCCGTCAGCCTGATTTCAAGCGGCATCGCGCTTGTTCTCGGCACGCTCGCGGCCTACGGCCTGTCGCGCTTCACCTTCCGCGCCGGGCCGCTCGGCAACAATGACATCACCTTCTTCTTCATTTCGCAGCGCATCATGCCGCCGGCGATTCTGGCCATTCCCTACTTCCTGCTACTGCGTTTCACCGGCCTCCTCGATACCCATGTCGGCCTGGTCCTCGTTTATGTCGCCATGCTGCTGCCGATTGTCGTCTGGGTGATGGTCGATTTCTTCAACACCGTGCCGACCGAGCTCGACGAAGCGGCGCTGATCGACGGCTGCAATCCGGTGCAGGCTTTCTATCGCATCATTCTACCAAACTGCGCGCCGGGCCTCGTCGTCGCGGCGCTGCTCTGCATCATCTTTTCGTGGAGTGAATTTTTCTTCGCCCTCACGCTCACTTTCGCCAAGGTGCAGATGCTGCCGCCGACCATCGTCATTCTCAATTCCAACAAGGTGCCATGGTGGAGTCTGAGCGCCTCCGCGCTGGTCTCGGTTTTGCCGCTCGTGATTGTCGCCTTTTTTCTCGAACGCTACCTGACTCGCGGCAATCTTGCCGGCGTGATACGCGAATAGGATTCCCTCGTGGCCGAAGTCCAAATCGAAAATGTGCAAAAAAAGTTCGGCAGCGTGCTGGCTCTGGATGCCATCGACTTGACCATCCACAATAATGAATTCGTCGTTCTCGTCGGCCCGTCGGGGAGTGGAAAGTCGACCCTGCTCCGCATCGTCGCCGGGCTCGAAAAACAGACGACCGGCACGGTGACGATCAACGGTGATCCGATGGAGGGGGTGGCGCCGAAAAACCACGACGTGGCGATGGTGTTTCAAAGCCATGCGCTCTATCCGCATATGAACGTCTTCGACAATCTCGCCTTCAACCAGCGCATCCGCGGCGTGCCGAAAAGCCAGGTCGACGCCAAGGTGCGCGAGGTCGCCGAGCGCCTCGACATCACCGAGTTGCTCAAGCGCCGGCCGCGCCAGATGTCGGGCGGGCAGCGCCAGCGCGTGGCGATCGGCCGCGCCCTGGTGCGCGATCCGCAGATTTTCCTGTTCGATGAACCGCTCTCCAACCTCGATGCCGAACTGCGCGTGCGCCTGCGCACCGAAATCAAGCGCCTGCATCACGAGCTGCAACGGACCTCCGTCTATGTCACGCACGATCAGGTCGAGGCGATGACGCTGGCCGACCGCGTCGTGGTGCTGCGCGACGGCCGCATCGAACAAATCGGCGAACCGGATACGCTCTATGCCAAACCGGCCAACCTGTTCGTCGCCGGCTTCATTGGCTCGCCGGCGATGAACCTGTTCGCGGCGGAAGCGTCGGGCGAAGAAATCCGCATCGGCGATGAGACATTGCCGAGCAGCATCACCCACAACGGCCCGGCGATGCTCGGCATCCGGCCGGAAGATTTCTTGCTGGATCAATCTCGGACGCCCGGAACCATCGCCGCCGAGGTCACCCTGATCGAACCGATGGGCGCCGACACGCTGATCTTCTGCCAAATCTCCGGCGGCCACGAAATCTCGGTCCGCCTGCCGCGCCATGTCCGCGTCCATGACGGCGAGCAGTTGAACCTGAAACCGCGCGACGGCGCGCTGCACCTGTTCGACCCTGAATCGGGAAACCGGCTGAACTGAACCTACGCCACCAGCTCCTTCAGCACCTCATAAAGCGCCGCCTTGCGCTCAAAGCCAACACCCGGCGCGTCGGGCAGCGCGACATAGCCATCCTCGATCAGCGTGTCGTCGGCGAAGCCGCCGAAGGGCTGGAAGACGCCGGGGTAGGATTCGCAGCCGCCGAGGTTAAGCGCGCCTGTGAGAGCTAGGGCGAGGAGGTTGCCGCCGTGCGGGATGAAGCGGCGCGGCGACCAGCCCTCGGCCTCCAACATGGCGGTGATGGCGATGGTCTCTGTCACGCCGTAGGCCAAAGCGGGATCGAATTGCAGGTAGTCGACGTTTCGGCGCAGGCCGCCATGGCGGATCAGGTTGGTGGCGTCCTGCAATGACAAAAGATTTTCGCCGGTGGCGACGGCGTTCGGGTAGTTGCGCACGATCTCGGCGTTGAGCTCGTAATCGAGCGGATCGCCGGGCTCTTCGAACCAGCGCAGATTATAGGGCGCCATGGCGGCGCTGTATTTGAGCGCGGTTTCGAGATCGAAGCAGCCATTGGCGTCGACCGCGAGCCGCCCGCCATCGCCGCCGAGTAGATCGAGCACGGCTTCGATGCGGCGCGTGTCTTCATCCAGGCTGGCGCCGCCGATTTTGATTTTGGCCCAGGTGTAGCCCTGATCCAAATAACCGCGCACCTCATCGACCAGGCCGGGGATGCCTTTCTCGGCATCGTAATAACCGCCCGCCGCATAGACGAAGACGCGGCTTTCAGCCTCCTCGCCGCCGAGCAGGTGCCACAGCGGCACATCGGCGATCTTGGCGGCGGCATCCCAAAGGGCGATTTCGACCGCCGCCACGGCAACGGCGCGCTCGCCGTGCCCGCCGGGTTTCTCGTTTTGCAGCATGGCGGCGCGCAGTTTGGCCGGGTCGATATTATCGCCCGCTGCGTTCTGCTGCTCTTCCGGCGTCAGCGCCATAATACGCGGCGCCAGGCGGGTGCGGATGATCTCGCCCTGCGCATAGCGGCCATTCGAATTGAAGCCGTAGCCGATGACCGGCTTGCCACCCCGCATCACATCGGTAACGACGGCGACGGCGCTTACCGTCATCTTGCTGAAATCGATCACCGCATTCTTCATCGCCGCGCCCATGGGCACGCTCTGCTCGCGGATGTCGGTGATGCGCATTTACGCGGCTTCGATGCTGTCTTCAGAGCACATCGCGTTAATGGCACGCTTGCGCGCCTGCGCCTCATCGACCGAGACGAGCTCGAAATCATAGATATCGCCGGGGCGCGATTGGCCGAGCTTCCAGAAGGCCGAGGACGGCACGGTAAAGGGGTTGATGAAACCGCCCAGCGTCAAAGTATCGTGCAACAGGATGATCGGCGTCTGGCCGCAGAGATTGATGGCGCCGATGGGATAGCCGTGATCGATGGTGTTTGAGGGATCCGAGCCGTTCTCGGGCGCTTTGTTGGTAGCTTTGTCGGTGAAGGTCCACTCTGGCCCCTCAAGACGGAAGCCGACACGGTTGCTCTTGGGGGAGAGCTTCCATTCGCTCTTCAAAAAACGCTGCTGACCAGCAGCATCGATCCAGTCGTCATTGGGGCCGGCGCAGACTTCGATTTGCCAGCGATGATTCTCAGATATGGCCGGGCGGCAGGACTCCTTTACGCACCTGCCGGCACTTCCTTGCCCCACCCCAACCGGAATCTCGCCGCCCACGTCGAGCGGCGCACCGTTCAACCCGCCGCAATCGCCAAGCACAAAGGTCGCGCGCGACCCGAGGAACTGCGGCGTGTCGATGCCGCCGGCGATGGCGAGATAGGTGCGCGCACCGCTCAGCGCCGAGCCGAGTTCCAGCACCTGCCCGGCCTCGACGGCAATGCTTTGCCACAGCGGAACGGATGCGCCATCTAGCATCGCCGCCATATCGCCGCCGCAAAGGGAAACCAAAGCGGGCGCCGTAAACTTGAGCGCCGGGCCGATGAACTGGCATTCGAGTGCGGCGTCTCCCGGCGCATTGCCGACCAGGATATTGGCGAGGCGGAACGACCAATGATCGACCGGCCCGGACGGCGGGAAGCCCATGCCGAAGGCGCCCTTGCGTCCGGGATAATCCTGGACGCAGGTCTCCAAGCCGGGCTTCAGAACCTCGATCATAATCGCGGCGCCTTCACGCCGGCACGTTCACACCAATGATCAAGAAGTGCTGAGAAGTCTTTGTTATGAAACGAAGTACTTCGTGCAAGGCTAAGGCTTTCGCGGGCCGTCGCAGCAATCGGCAGCGGCACCTTGGCCTGATTGGCGGCATTGACGATCAGGGTCAGATCCTTGTGCGCGAGGTCGATGGCGAAGCCCGGTTCGGTATCGCCGGTCAGCACCTTGGTGGCGTAGTTGATCTTGAGCTGGCCGTTGGTCGCGGTGGTGCCGTGGATGACGTCGAGGGTGGTTTGCAGATCGAGGCCGAAGCGGGTCGAAAGGGTCAACACCTCGGCGTTCATCTGGCACGAAACGATGGCGAGATAGTTGTTGACCAGCTTGGTGCGCATGCCGCTGCCGGGCGCGCCGCAATGGTGGATGGTCGTTCCCATCGCATCCAATAACGGCTTCACGCGGGCGAAATCCGCGTCCGAGGCGCCGACCATAAACAGGCTCTCGCCGGAATTGGCGTGTTGCGCCAGCCTTCCGACCGGCGCATCGACGACGGCGATGCCGGCTTCCGGCAGGCGCTCGGCCAAATTGTCGGTGGTCAGGGGATCGACTGTGCTCATATCCATGAGCAGCATGCCATCCCGGCCATTGGCGAGAACGCCGCCTTCGCCGAGCACCACCCCTTCCACCTCGGGCGAGCCCGGCAGCATGGTGACGACAATATCGCTGTTCTTGGTGAGCTCGGCCACCGAGGCGGCAGCAACCGCGCCCTGTTGCACGAGGATTGCCACCGGTTCGGGCGCGATATCGAAGACGTTGAGTTGGAAGCCCTTGGTTTGCAAATTGAGGGCCATGCCTTTGCCCATGGCGCCGAGGCCGATAAATCCGATGCGTTCCGTCATGGTTTTTGTTCCTTATTGGTTTAGAACCGTCCGTCCTGGTTGAGCGAGGCCACCCATTTCTTGTAGGCGCCGACTGAAAAGCGCTGATAGGCGGTGATGTTGAATTCATAACTGCCATCCGCCACGCGCGCCTCGATATATTCGAACTCCTCTTCGCCGATCGGCACGAACTTCACCCGGTCGGCGGCATCCAGCAGCACCACGCGGTCCTTGAAGATCGGATGGCGTTGTTGCGGATCCCACAGCGGCACCGGCGTGCGGCCGATCAGATTATAGCCGCCCGGCCCCGGCGTGGTGTAGATCGAGGTCGAAAGCCCCCCCACCCCGATAGCGCCCAACGTCGTCCAGGTGCGCGGCGGATTATACTTCGGCGAGGTGATGGCGCAGCGCGGATCAAGCGCGCGCATCAGCGGCAGGCCCGGCGTCGAACACACCGCGACGACCCAATGCTCAGTGCCGGAATGGATGCGCGCCAATTGCTTGGCATCTTCAAAGCCGTTCACCTCGGCGACGAAATCCGGGTCATAGTCGCGCGGCGCAATTTTTTCGCTGTAATCGGCGACGCAATCGCGCGTCCACGGGTCGAGATACATCACCGGCAGATAGGCAAGCCGGCTCTCCAGCTCCAATTCCTCGACCGAGCCCAGGCCGCTGATCAAGCGCTCCAGCTCTATCTTCAAATCGCCGTAGGAGATGTCGTCGGACTCATATTCGACGACAAGCGAATTATAGGACGGGTTGGTATCAACCACGCCTTTGGTGGCGTCTTGTTTGAGCGCCGCCGTTAGCCCGAGCGCCATGAAATTGAGATCGATGCTGGCATCGTCGCCGAACTGCACCAGAATAAAGTGATCGCCGCCCGGCAGATATTTGGGCTGGTCGAACTTCATGCGATGCTGTCCTCAACACAGAGGCCGTCAATGCCACGGCGCATCTCCTGCGCCTCCTCGACCGAAACCCGCTTGAATCGGTAGATATCGTTGGGCTTCGATTGGGCGAGCTTCCAAAACGCCGCCGAGGGCACGGTGAAGGGATTGATGAAGCCGCCGGCGCTGGGTGCGTCATTGACCAGGATGATCGGCGTCTGGCCGCAGAGATTTATCGAGCCGACCGGATAGCCATGATCGAGAATGTTGGACGGGTGCTCGCCATGCTCCGGCCCCTTGTTGCTGGCTTTGTCAGCGAAAATCCATTCCGGCCCCTCAAGGCGATAGCCGGTGCGGTTGCTGCGCGCCTGCAATTTCCATTCGCTTTCCAGAAAGCGTTCGATTCCTTCCTCGGCGATCCAATCATCGTTCGGCCCCTGCACCACTTCGATCCGCCATTCCTTGCCGTTGGCGATTGCCGGCCGGCAATCCTCCTTGACGCGTCGGCCTGGCACACCGGCACCGCCGTTCAGCGCCACACGCTGGCCGTCTTTCAGCGCATGGCCCTCGACACCGCCGACGCCGGCCATATGAAATGTCGCGCGCGCGCCGAGCACTTGCGGCACTTCGATACCACCCGAGACGGCGAGATAGGCGCGCGCGCCAACGCTGGCGAAACCGCAGGCCAAGGTCTGGCCGGCGCGCACCGCGACGCTCTCCCACATGGGCATGGCGTCTCCGTCGAGCGTCGGGCTCATCTCGGCGCCGGTAAGGGCGATGACACAATCGTCTGAGAATTTCAGGGTCGGGCCCATGAACTGACATTCCAGCCCCGCCGCCTCGGGTGCATTGCCGACGAGGATATTGGCGAGCCGGAAGGACCACATATCGAACGGCCCGGAGGGCGGAAAGCCCTGCTCCCAAAAGCCGTAGCGGCCGGGGAAATCCTGCACCGAGGTTTCGAGGCCGGCTTTGATCACATCGATTTTGGCCATTAGAAGCGCTCCTTCATGTCGAGCGTCCCCAGCCACTGATGATAGGCGCGGATCGAGAATTTGGCGTAGTGGGCAACGTTATGGACATAATCTCCTGCCGTAACCCGGCGCTCGATATAATCATATTCCTCGCGCTCGACGGGGAAAAAGCGCACCCGGTCGCCGGGACGCAAGAGCGCCAGATCCTGCTTGAAGGCCGGCAGGCTTTGTTCGATATCGCAGACCGGTACCGGCGTGTGTCCGATCATCTGATAGCCGCCCGGCGTGTTGGCCGGATAGACGCAAGTGACCGAGCCGCCATAACCGATGGTGCCTTTCGCCGTCCAGGTGCGCGGCGGGTTGTATTTCGGCGCCGTCAGGCGGCAGCGCGGATCGAGCGCGATGAGCGAGGCCAAGCCCGGATAGAAGCCAAGCGCCGCGACCCAATATTCGGTGCCCGAATGGATGCGCGCGAGCTGGGCATAACCGTCGAGATCATTGAGCTTCACCAGAATATCGGAGTCATAGTCCTTCTCAGTAATCTTGGCGCAGTAATCCTCCCAGCAGCCGCGGGTTATGGGATCGCAATAGAGCACCGGGATGTAATAGATCGGGCTTAAGAGCTCCATATCCTCGAGCGAGCCCATATTGCGATAATGCGCCAAAATTTCTACTTTGAGATCGGTGAAAGAGATCAAATCCGGATCGTAGCTGATGACGATTGAGGCCATATTGGGCAAAAGCTCAATCAATCCGGCGATTTCCGCCTCGCGGATCTTGGCCGAGAGCGAATGAACGAGAAAATTGAGGTCGAAGTTAAGCTCGTCACCAAGCTCCATTTCGATAAAACGGTCGCCGCCGGGCAGGAATTTAGGCTCGTCATAAATCAATTCAGCATCTCCCCTTGCCAGACCGGTTTTTAAGCTATTCTCTGCCCTACAGACAGGCCCGGTGTTCTGTTATACCTTGTAGCCCGTGATGTGATCACACACCAGTTGCTAAGAACAATAGACGTGGAGAAATAAACGTGCCGAAGCTCGTACCGTTGAAGACAAATACCCCTTGGTTTCGTATCGAACCGAGCGAAGCCGATTGGAAAAAAGAAGACCCGGTGACGTTGGCGCGAATTCTCGAACAACTGATATTGGTGCGCAAGTTCGAAGAACGCATTTTAGAATTGTGGCAGGCCGGCTGCGTGCATGGCCCGGCCCATGCCAGTATCGGCCAGGAAGGCGGCGCCATCGCCGCCATCTCCACACTGGGCGCGGGCGACAAGATCAACGGCACGCACCGCGCCCACCATCAGTTCCTCTCGCGCTTCCTCTATCATGAAATGCCGGAGGGCTACGATCCGCGCGGCACGGATTTTCCCGAAGCCATGCAGGACACCGTCTATCGCTCGATGGCCGAGATCATGGGTCTCACACCAGGCTATTGCGGCGGGCGAGGCGGCTCGATGCATATGCGGCGCGATGAAGCGGGCGTCTTGGGCACCAACGCCATTGTCGGCGGCAATCCGCCGCAAGCGACGGGTTATGCCCTGGCCGATAAAATGCTGGATACCGGCAACATCACCGTGACCTTCTTCGGCGATGGCGCGATGCAGAATGGCGCGGCTTACGAATCGATGAATCTGGCGGCGATCTACGACCTGCCGATGGTGTTTATCGTCGAGAACAATCTCTACGGCGTCTCGACCCATGTCACCGAGGCGACGCGCGAGGCCCGCCTCTCGGCGCGCGGCCAGGGCCTGGCTGTGCCGTCGCTCGAAGTTGACGGCATGAATGTCATGGCGATGCGCAAGGGCATGGAATGGGCGCTCAAGCAAATCCGCGAAGACAAGGGCCCGGTGCTGATCGAATGCCAGACCTACCGCTATTTCCATCAGAACGGCCCGATTGCCGGCAGCGCCTTCGGCTACCGCGAGAAATCGGAAGAGGCGGAATGGCGCAAGCGCGACCCCTACGTCACCCTGCCGCAAAAGCTGCTGGCGCTCGGCGTGGTCAACAAGAAGTCGCTGGCCGAGATCGAACAAAAAGCGTCTGAGAGCGTCAAGACCGCCTCCGCCGCGCTGACAGAGACCGAACCGCAATCCAACCAGCTCCGCATTATCTCCGCCCTTTGGCCCGATCCGGGCAGCGTCGATAATGGTGTCCGCGGCGACCTCAGCGAGCTCGCCGGCGAGCGTATGATGGAGGTCGAGGATATCGACCCGGCCGAGGCCAAGACGATGAAATTTGTCGAGGCGATGGCGGCGGTGCAGCTGCGCGCCATGGAGCGCGACGAGCGCGTGATCATCATGGGCGAGGACGTGCACCATCTCGGCGGCGGCACGGTCGGCGGTACCAAGGGCATTGTCGAGCGCTTTCCCGACCGCCTGCTCGGCACGCCGATCGCCGAGAACGGCTTCACCGGAATGGGCCTCGGCGCCGCGATCAACGGCCTGAGACCGATCATCGAAATCATGTATGCCGATTTCTGCCTGGTCGCGGCGGATCAGCTGTTTAACCAGATCGCCAAGGTGCGCCATATGTTCGGCGGCACCTCGACCGTGCCGCTGATCGTGCGCATCCGCGCCGCCGGCGGGTTCGGTTACGGCTCGCAGCACTCGATGGACCCGAGCGGCCTGTTTGCCCTGTGGCCGGGCTGGCGGGTGATCGTGCCGACCACGCCGTTCGACTATATCGGTCTGTTTAACTCGGCGGTGCGGTGCGACGACCCGGTGGTGGTGATCGAAACGCAAACGCTTTTCCAGGACGAGGGCGCGGTGCCGGCGAACGATATGGATTACTGCATCCCGTTCGGAAGCGCGCGCATCGCCCGCCCGGGCTCGGCCTGCACCATTCTCGCCAGTGGACACATGGTGCAGCACGCCATTGCGGCGGCGGAACAAACCGGCATCGACGCCGAGGTAATCGATCCGCGCACCGTCGATCCGGAGAGTCTCGATTGGGCCACCATCGGCGACAGCGTTCAACGCACCAATCGTCTGCTGGTGGCGGAGCAAACGGCGCGCGGGCCCTCGCTCGGCGCGCATATCGTGCAGGAGGGCCAGGAGCGCCTGTTCGATTATCTCGACCATCAGATCCTGCGTGTCACGGGTAGCCAGTCGGCGCCGGTTGTCTCGCGCATATTGGAACAGGCGGCATTGGCCGGCGTCGATGAAGTGGTTGCCGGCCTCACCGCCCTGATGCGCGGCAGCGCCCAGGAAGCAGCGGAGTAGGCGCGTGCCCTCCGATCCTTCGGCGCCCGGCCTGACGGACGCTAACCTGAACGGCAATGGCGACACGCCGCTGCATGAAAACGTCTATCAGGAAATCCGCCGCAATTTGATCGCCGGTCAGTTCCAGCCGGGTGAAGCGGTGACCTTGCGCGGCGTTGCCGCCAAGCTCGGCACCAGCGCCATGCCGGTGCGCGAGGCTTTGCGCCGCCTGGTGGCCGAGCGCGCGCTCGACCTTGGGCCCAACCGCACGGCGCGGGTGCCGGTTGTTACCAGCGCAAAATATGCCGAGATTTGCGAGGTGCGAATTGCCCTCGAAGGTCTGGCGGCGGACAAAGCGGCACTGCTGATTGCCGATGAGGAACTCGACCGTATCGACGGCCTCTGCGCCGACGTAAGCGCCGCCGCCGAACAGCATGACGCCGCAACCTATTTCGCCAAGAATCAGGAAATGCATTTTGCCGTCTACCGTGCCGCGCGCGCGCCGCTGTTGCTCGATATGATCGAGGGCATCTGGCTGCGTATCGGGCCAACGCTCAATTACCTCTTCCACGACATCCGCTTCGCCGGACGCGCCGCCGCCACCAATGCGCCAATCGTCGATGCCCTGCGCTCGCGCCAGGGTGGCGCCGCGCGTGAGGCCGTGGCGCACGATATCTCGCATGCCATGGTGTGGCTGGTACAGCATCTGCCGCAAAGCGACGAGCATGTCGGCAATGGCAATGGAAATGTTGGCGGCAATGGCGGCGACCAGGAAAGCTGAACAGGGATGAGCGATACGGCAGACGCCCCGCGCAACCCACCCTCGCTTGTCGGCAAACGCGCGCTCGTCACCGGTGCGGCGCGCGGCATCGGCGCGCGCACGGCGGAAATGCTGGTGCGCGAAGGTGCCGAGGTGGCGGTACATGCGCGCCGGCGCGATCAACTCGATGATATTGCCGCGAGCATTCACGCGCTTGGCAGCGAAGCCATCTGCGTGACCGGCGACCTTACGGCGGCAAAATCGATCGCCAAATTCTGCGCTCAGGCGATCCAGGAATTGGGCGGTATCGATATCGTCATCAACAATGCCGGCGTCGCCGCGCATGGCCCCGTGGTGGATCTGCAAGAAGACGAGTGGGATCAGGTGATGGACGTCAACCTGAAAGCGCCCTATCTCGTCACCCAGCACACCCTGCCGACCATGATCGAACAAGGCACCGGCGGCGCCTTCGTCTTCAACGCCTCAAGCTCGGCCCGCATGGCCCAGGCCGAACGCTCGGTCTACAACGCCACCAAGGCCGGCCTGGTCGGTTTCACGCGTTGCCTGGCCGAGGAAGTCGGCCCGCATGGCATCACCGCCAACGCGGTCTGCGCCGGCTGGATCGCCACCGAAATGGCGGTCGAATTGCATGAACAAATGGCCGAAGAATCCGGCGTGCCGTTCGAGCAGCTTTACGACGAAGGCATGCGCGTCAACGCCATGAAAGCCATCATCCCGCCCGAAGACGTCGCCGACATGATGGTCTTCCTCGCCGGCCCCGGCGCGCGACATGTGACGGCGCAATCGATTTATGTGTGTGCTGGAAGAAGCGTGGTCTAAAACCCTCTTCCCTTGGGGGAAGAGGGCTTGGGAGATGGGGGAAACTTAGCGCGCGACGCGCTGTCACGAAATATGCAAAAACCCGAGTTCGTCGACCCTGAGCTTCTGCCCCGGATGAACAATGATGTTGGCCGAGGGTTCCTCGACGACCAACGGACCCTCGGCCTCGAAGCCGGGCGGCAGCAGGTCGCGGTCGAGGATGCGGGCATCATAGCGGCCGTCTTCGCCGTAATGCACCGAGCGCCTGCCCTTCTCTGCGGCGGATTCTGAACGGCCATTGCCATTCAGAGGCTTGACCTCGGGGCGCGGTACGCGGGCGGTGGCGGTGAGGCGGAAATTGACGAACTCGACCGGCGTGTCGTCGAGACGGAAGGTGTAGGCGCGTTCGTGCGCGATGTGGAAATCGTGCAGGATGCCGTCGACGCTGAGACCGTCGAGCGCAGCGGGCACGGTGACCCAGTGTTCCTGGCCGAGATAGCGTAGGTCGATGCCGAACTCGAAAATGAGCTGACCGGCTTCGACCTCATCCTGGGCGCTGAAATAGTCCTCCGCTTCTTTACGCAGCCCGGCGAACAGTTCGCCGAGGCCCGCCGCCGTCATGTGTTCGGCGCGGGTGAGCGCGGTTTGTACGAAATCGCGCCGGGGTTCTGTCGCCAGCATTCCCCAGGCGGAGAAATAGCCGGGATAAAGCGGGATGATGATCTCGCGCACGCCGAGCTCGCGCCCCAGCGTCGCCGCATGCATGGCACCACCGCCGCCACCGACGACGAGGACGAAATCGCGCGGATCGTGGCCGCGCTGGATCGAGACCAGCTTGA
>CAYSDJ010000089.1:0-13290 GCA_964429775.1 uncultured Rhizobiaceae bacterium | reverse complement strand
TGCTGGGTGGTTTTTTCGGCGCTCATGGCGTTGTCGAGCGCCACGATTTCGAGCATCCGCCCGCCGAGCACGCCGCCCTTGCCGTTGATCTGCTCCGCGGCGGTCTCCATGGCTTGCAGCGCATCGGTGCCGACCGCGGCGATCGGGCCGGAAAACGGCTCGATCAGGCCGATTTTGACGGTGTCCTCAGCGCTCGCGCTGGTATTTGCCGAGACAGCCAAAAAGCCGCCCATAACCAAGCCTGTCAAACAGGCAATTATTCCCTTTAATCGCATGACGATCTCCCTACCAGTTCGTGTTTACATTGTTTTTACGGCATTCTGCCGGGGTCTCTTATCAAAAGACCTACCTTGGCGAGCGCCCTTCGATAAGTGTACGTTGCGTCCGCGACTGAGGCAATGAAGCTGTGCGCCCAATGAATCACGAGGAACGGATATGAGTACGGTCACCACCACCCGAATTTCAAATTGCGCCGTGCTCACCATGGATCATGCGCCGGTCAACGGCCTCGGCCTGGCGCTCCGGACAGCGCTGGTTGAAGCATTCGAGGCGGCTTCGGCGGATGCGGAAATTTCCGCCATCGTCCTGACCGGGGCGGGCCGCATGTTCTCGGCCGGCGCCGACATCACCGAGTTCGGCACGCCCAAATCCATGACCGCGCCGTCGCTGCCCGATATCATCAACATTATTGAGCGGGCGGAGAAGCCCGTGGTTGCGGCCGTGCACGGCAATGCGCTCGGCGGCGGGCTTGAGCTCGCGCTCGGCTGCGCCTACCGGGTGGTTGCCAAAAGTACCAATCTTGGCCTGCCGGAAGTGAGCCTCGGCATTATTCCCGGCGCCGGCGGCACCCAGCGCCTGCCGCGCGTCATCGGCGCCGCGCCGGCGCTCGACATGATCGTCACCGGCAAGCCGATCAAGGCGGGGAAAGGCCTGGCCTTGGGCTTGGTCGACGAGCTGGCCGAAGGCGATCTGGTTGAGGCTGCGGTGGATTTTTGCCGGCGCCTTCCCGCTGGCCAGGCCGCGCTGCGCCCGACCCGGGCGCGTGACGACAAAATGAGCGAGGCGCGCGCCAATCCGAACCTGTTTGCCGATTACCGCAAATCAATGGCGCGCCGCGCCCGCGGCCTGGACGCGCCCTATGCGGCGGTCGAATGCGTCGCGGCGGCGCTCGGCGAGGATTTCGATGCCGGCCTTCAGTTCGAGCGCGAGACCTTCAAAAAGCTCGTCGTCTCAACCCAGTCCGAGGCGCTGCGCCATGCCTTTTTCGTCGAGCGCGCCAGCACCAAGATCGATGGCCTGGCCAAAGACACGGCCAAGCAGGATATCCGCCGCGCGGCGGTGATCGGCTGCGGCACCATGGGCGGCGGCATTGCCATGAATTTCGCCAATGCCGGCATTCCGGTGACGGTGCTGGAGGCCGAAGACGGTGCCTTGCAAAAGGGCCTGGATATCATTCGCGGCAATTATGCCGCCAGCGTCGCCAAGGGCCGCATCTCCCAGGACAAGATGGATGGCTGCATGGCGTTGATCAACGGCGTCACCGATTACGCCGAACTCGGCGAGCCGGACATGGTGATCGAAGCGATCTTCGAAAAAATGGATGTCAAAAAGGAAGTCTTCGCCAAACTCGATGCCGTTTGCCCGCCAGACACCATTCTCGCCACCAACACCTCGACCCTGGATGTCAATGAAATCGCCTCCGCGACGTCGCGGCCCGAAAAAGTTATCGGCACGCATTTTTTCAGCCCGGCCAACATCATGCGCCTGCAGGAAAATGTGCGCGGGCTGAAAACCTCGGATGAGACAATTGCCAGCACGATGGCGCTGGCCAAGAAGATCGGCAAGGTCGCCGTGTTGGTCGGGGTGTGCGATGGCTTTGTCGGCAACCGCATGCTCTACGCCTATTCGCGCCAGGCCAATTTCTTGCTTGAGGAAGGCGCCCTGCCGCAGCAGGTCGACAAGGCGATTTTCGATTTCGGTTTTCCCATGGGCCCGTTTGCCATGGGTGATCTCGCCGGCCTCGATGTCGGCTGGCTGGTACGCCAGGCGCGCGCCGCGACACGGCCCTCAAATTTGCGCTATTCGCCGATCGCCGACCGCATCTGCGAGATGGGGCGCTATGGCCAGAAAACATCCGCCGGCTGGTACAATTACGAAAAAGGCAGCCGCGTGCCGATCCCCGACCCCGAGATCGAAAAACTCATCATCGGAGTCTCCAAGGAACTCGGCTATCAGCGCCGGAGCATCGACGAGGCGGAGATTATCCAGCGCTGCATGTATCCGCTGATTAATGAGGGCGCGAAAATTCTTAGCGAGGGCATCGCCCAGCGCCCCGGCGATATCGATACGGTGTGGATCTATGGCTACGGTTTTCCGCGTCAGCGCGGCGGGCCGATGTTCTATGCCGATACTGTCGGCCTGAAGGAAGTTTATGACGTCATGAGCGCGCTCTACGACCAACATGGCGAATGGCTGAAACCGGCGCCGCTCCTGGCCGAGCTTGCGGCGGCGGGCAAGGGTTTTGGGGATATGTAGCATGGAGCTGAAACTGAGCAGCGCCGATGCGGCGTTTCAGAGTGAGGTGCGGGAATTCATCGAAGCCGCACTGCCGGGCGATATCAAAGCCAAGGTCGAGCTTGGCCAGCACCTCGAAAAAGACGATTACGTACGCTGGCACAAGATCCTCTTCGACAAAGGCTGGGTCGCGCCGGCCTGGCCGGTCGAATATGGCGGCACCGATTGGACGCCCTTGCAGCGCCATCTGTTCGAGGAGGAGAAGGCGCGCGCCTCGACACCGCGCCTGATGCCGTTCGGCCTTTCGATGGTGGCGCCGGTGATCATGGCGTTCGGCGATGCGGCGCAGAAACAGCATTTCCTGCCGCGTATATTGAGTTGCGAGGATTGGTGGTGCCAGGGCTATTCCGAGCCGGGTGCGGGCTCCGACCTCGCCTCGCTCACCACCAAGGCGGTGCCGGATGGTGACGACTATATCGTCAGCGGCGCCAAGACCTGGACCACGCTGGCGCAATACGCCGATATGATTTTTTGCCTGGTGCGGACCTCGAGCGAAGGCAAGCCGCAAACCGGCATTTCATTTCTCCTTATCGACATGCATTCGCCTGGCATCACCGTCCGGCCGATCCGCACCATTGATGGCGGGCATGAGATCAACGATGTGTTCTTCGACGAGGTACGCGTGCCGCAGGCCAACCGTGTCGGTGAGGAAAACAAGGGCTGGACCTACGCTAAATTCCTGCTCGGCCATGAGCGCACCGGCATCGCCGCCATCGGCCGCTCGAAACAGGAGCTGAGACAGCTCAAACTGATTGCGGCGGCGGAAGCCGCGGGCGACGGCAGCCTGGCCGAGGATGACGCCTTCGCCGGCAAGATGGCCGATCTTGAAATCGATATCCTGGCGCTCGAATCCCTGGTGCTGAAAATCGTCGCCGACGAATCCGCCGGCCGCACACCCGGCGCCGAAGCTTCGATCCTCAAAATCAGGGGCACCGAAATTCAGCAGCGCCTGAGCGAACTCGCGCTCGAAGCCATCGGCTATTACGCCAATCCCTATATTGCCGAGGCGCAGGAAGCCGGCTGGAACGAACCGCCGGTCGGCCCCGAATATGCCGCCACCGTGGCGCCGCACTATTTCAATTGGCGCAAGGCGTCGATCTATGGCGGCACCAACGAAATCCAAAAGAACATCATCGCCAAGATGGTGCTGGGTCTGTAATGGAATTTACTCTCAGTGACGAGCAATTGCTGTTCCAGGAAAGCGTCGAGAGCTTTACCGCCAAGCAATATGATGCCGACAAGCGTCGCGCATTGGCTGAAAGCGATGACGGTTTCAGCCGCGCCCATTGGGCCCATTACGCCGAGCTTGGCTGGCTCAGTCTGGGCATAGACGAGGCGCATGGCGGGCTCGGCGGCACGGCGCTTGATATGGCGGTGCTGATGGAAGGCTTCGGCCGTGGTTTGGTGGTTGAGCCCTATCTTTCGAGCGTTGTGATGGGCGGTGCGGCGCTTGAGCTCGCCGCCAATGAAGGGCAAAAATCCGCCTTCCTGCCGGCGCTTGGCGCCGGCGAACTGCTGCTCACGTTCGCATTTGCCGAGCCGCGCGCACGCTACGATCTCGCCACGGTCGCGACCACCGCCGAGAAGGGCGATGGCGGCTATGTGTTGAACGGCCACAAGAGCGTGGTTTTCCATGCCGCCAGCGCCGATAAAATAATCGTCTCCGCGCGCACGGCAGGTGCGGCCAACGACCGGGACGGCATCAGCCTGTTCCTGCTCGAGCGCCGCGCGTCCGGCCTCAGCCTGCAATCCTATGCCACCGTCGATGGCGGCCGCGCGGCGGAAATCATGCTGGCGGATGCCGAGGGCGAACTGTTGGGCGAAGCGGGTCAGGCATACGCCATCATCGAAGCGGTGATCGACCGCGCCATCATCGCGCTATGCGCCGAAGCCATCGGCATCATGCAGACGCTGATTGAAATGACACGCGCCTATCTTGATAACCGCAAGCAATTCGGCGTGCCGATCGCAAAGTTCCAGGTGCTGCAACACCAGCTCGTCGACATGTATATGGCGCACGAATTGTCGAAGGCGCTGACTTACCGCGCCGCCGCTGCGATTGGCAGTGCCGACACCACTGCCCGAGCGCGGGCGGCGAGCGCCGTAAAAGTGCAAATCGGCAAAGCCGGTACAATGATCGGCCAGCAGGCGATCCAGCTGCACGGCGGCATGGGCATGACCGACGAACTTGCGCTCGGCCACTATTTCAAACGCCTGAGCATGATCGAGACCCTATTCGGCAACACCGACCACCACCGCCGCCGATTTGCCGCCTTGCCGGGAACATAAACGAGCCCCCAATAAATCTTCCAAGCGGCACCACCCACCGGAATGCATAGTGCATTCCGGCAAGCGCGCCCGCGCGCCCGGGTTAATACGAGGGTGCCGCCAAGGAGTCATGTGGGGCGGATACCGCCGCCCGGCGTCCGAGCGACCTTAGATCACGCCGTTGCGCTTTAGTTCATCCAGTTCTTCGGCACTAAATCCAAGCTCATCGCCATATATCGCCTGGATGGCGTCGCCGAGGGCGGGGCCGAGATGGTTGATGCGGCCGGGCGTATCGCTCAGACGCGGCAGCACATTGGGGACCACGATCTCGCCGGCGGTTTCGTCATCGACCGTCACCAGGGTCTGGCGCGCCTTATATTGCGGGTCTTCAAAAATATCCTTGACCGAGTAGACCGGCGCGATCGGCACGTCACCGGCGACGCAGGATTCCATAACCCTATCGCGCGGCATGGAAAGGGTGAAGGCGGAAACCAGGCCGTCGACATCGTCGCGGTTGGCGACGCGGTTCGCTGCCGTTTTGTAACGCTCATCCGAGCCGAGCTCGGGGCGGCCCAATACCTCAGCCATGCGCACCCACATCTTGTCGCTGGTGCACGCGATCGCCACCCACTCGCCGTCGCCGCATTCGAAATGGCCATGCGGGCAGACATTGGCCGTGCCCAGACCCAGGCGCGGGCGGACGAAACCGTTGGCGGCGAAGAGCGGCGCCATCTCATCGAGCACGCGGAAGATCGATTCGTAGAGCGCGACATCGATCTCCTGGCCTTGGCCGGTCTCCTCACGCGCGCGCAAAGACAGCATGATGCCGAGCGCGCCATAAAGGCCGGAAATATAATCGGCGAGCGAGGTTGAGCCCGGCGTGAGCGGCGGCCCGCCCGGCTCGCCGGTGAGGTAGGTCAGGCCGCCAAAGGCATGGGCGATGCGGGCAAAGCCGGGGCGGTCCTTATAGGGGCCGGTCTGGCCATAGCCCGAGATGCGCAGCAGCACCAGGCGCGGATTGACCTCTTTCAGCACCTCCGGTCCGAGGCCCCATTTCTCCAGCGTGCCGGGGCGGAAATTCTCGCACAGCACATCGGCGCTCTTGACCAGGCGCTTGAAAATCTCGGCGCCGGCCGGCTTACGCAGATCGAGCGTGACCGAGCGCTTGTTGCGCTGCTCGGAAAGCCAGGTATAGCCATCGCCATTGGGGCTGGGAGTGCCGAATTTGCGCAGCGGATCGCCCGCGCCCGGCTGTTCGATCTTGATCACTTCGGCGCCGAATTCGGCCAATATGGCGGCGCTGAACGGGCCGGCGACGAAAGTTGCGAGATCGAGCACGCGCAGGCCCGCGAGGGGCAGTTTGTTGTTTTGCTGTGTCTTTTCCATGGACCCTAGGAAGCCGCGCTTTTCCGCGCCTGTCAATCGCGCCTATGCAAATTGGCGGGGCTGGCGAAAGGAGCCGCTTTTGCGCTAAGGTTCGGACAAATAAATCAAGCCAAATTGGGAGAGCGCATCATGTCATTATTGATCAAGGGCGGAACCGTCGTCACGGCCGAAGAGACCTACCGCGCCGATGTCTATTGCGCCGAGGGCGCGATCCAGGCGATCGGCGAAAATCTCGAAGCGCCGGGCGGCGCCGAAGTGGTGGATGCCGGCGAAGCGCTGGTGATACCGGGCGGCATCGATCCGCACACTCATATGGAATTGCCGTTTATGGGCACGGTGACGGCGGATGATTTCATGAGCGGTCCGTCCGCCGCGCTTGCCGGCGGCACCACCATGATTATCGATTTCGTCATCCCGAGCCCGGAGCAATCGCTGCTCGAGGCCTATGATACTTGGATGGCGAACGCCGAGAAGGCGCCGGCGGATTATTCCTTCCACGTCGCCGTTACCTGGTGGAGCGATCAGGTGCGTGAGGAGATGGGCACCCTCACGCGCGAGCGCGGCGTCAACAGCTTCAAGCATTTCATGGCCTATAAGGGCGCCATCATGCTCGACGATGAAATGCTGCTGAACAGCTTCGACCGCTGCCAGGAGCTCGGCGCCATGGCGACCGTGCATGCCGAGAATGGCGAGCTGATCGACTATTTGCAGAAAAAGCTGTTCGCCATGGGCATCACCGGGCCGGAAGGCCATGTGCAATCGCGCCCGCCGGAGGTCGAGGGTGAGGCAACAAATCGCGTGATCACCGTTGCCGGCACCGTCAACGCGCCGCTCTACGTGGTGCATTGTTCTTGCAAACAGTCGCTGTCAGCCATCGCCACAGCACGCGCCAACGGCCAAGCGGTTTACGGCGAAGCCCTGGTGCAGCATTTGGTGATCGACGAATCGACCCATTATCTGCCTGACTTTACGCAGGCCGCCGCCCATGTGATGAGCCCGCCATTCCGCTCGAAAGAGCATCGCGACGCAATCTGGGGCGGCCTGCAATCGGGCACGCTGCAAACCACGGCGAGCGATCACTGCGCCTTCTGCGCGCCGCAAAAAGCGCTCGGCAAGGACAATTTCGCCATGATGCCGAACGGTTGCGGCGGTATCGAGGACCGTATGTCGGTACTGTGGGACCAGGGCGTGAAAACCGGCCTGTTGACGCCCAACGATTTTGTCCGCGCCACCTCGACCGCGGCGGCCAAGATTTTCAATGTCCATCCGCGCAAGGGCGAAATCCGCGTCGGCGCCGACGCCGATATCACCGTTTGGGACCCAAACGCGACGCGTACCATTTCGGCCAGCACGCATCATTCCAATATGGATTTCAACCTCTATGAGGGCATGACCGTGACCGGCATTGCGCGCGCCACCATCAGCCAGGGCAAGCAGGTGTGGGACGGCAAGGATCTTAAGATCGAGAAAGGCGTTGGCCGCTATATTCCGCGCCCGACCTATTCCAAGGTCTTCGACCGGGTCAAGACCTTCGCCGAGCTCAATGCGCCGCGCCGGGTGGAGCGCGCCCAGGCGGCCGAATAGGAGCGCCACACAACAGGGGAGATTTCCGCCATGTCACGCGTCATCCGGGGCGGCACCGTCACCACGGCCGAGGAAAGTTATCGCGCCGATGTTTATTGCGCCGATGGCGTGATCCAGGCGATTGGCGAAAATCTCGAAGTTCCCACCGGCGCTGAAGTGGTGGACGCCGGCGAGGCGCTGGTGATGCCGGGCGGCATCGACCCGCACACCCATATGGAGCTGCCCTTTATGGGCGGGCGCACAGGCGACGATTTCTTCACCGGCCCGGCGGCCGGCATCTCGGGCGGCACGACGATGATCCTCGATTTCGTCATCCCGGCCGCCGACGAGCGCCCGCTCGACGCCTATCATGTGTGGCGCTCGCGCTCGGAAAAAGCGCCGGCGGATTATTCCTTCCATGTCGCCATTACCAGTTGGAGCGATCAGGTCGCCGAGGACATGGAGACGCTGACGCGCGACCATGGCATCAACAGCTTCAAGCATTTCATGGCCTATAAGAACGACATCATGCTCGACGGCGAGCATCTGATGCAGAGCTTCCAGCGCTGCCGCGAGCTCGGCGCCGTGGCGACGGTGCATTGCGAGGACGGCAACATGATCTGGCTGTTGCAGCAGGAGCTGCTCGCCGCCGGCATCACCGGGCCGGAAGGCCATCCGCAATCGCGCCCGCCCGAGGTCGAGGGCGAGGCGACCAACCGCGCCATCCGCATCGCGCAATTGCTCAACACGCCGGTCTATATCGTCCATGTCACCTGCCGTGAGGCGCTGCAGGAAATCACCCGCGCCCGCATGGAAGGCCAGCGCGTGTATGGTGAAGCCCTGGCCCAGCATCTGGTGGTCGATGATTCGGTCTATTACGACCCGGATCCGATCGTTGCCCGCGCCCATGTCATGAGCCCGCCGTTCCGCCCCAAGGACCATATCCGCGAACTGTGGCGCGGCCTGCAGTCGGGCAATCTGCAAACCACGGCGACCGATCATTGCGCCTTCTGCAATGCCGACAAGACCAAGGGCAAGGACGATTTCACCATGATCCCGAACGGCGCCAGCGGCATCGAGGACCGCATGTCGGTGATCTGGGACCGCGGCGTCGAGACCGGCAAGCTGACGCCGAATGAGTTCGTCCGCATCACCTCGACCAATGCGGCGCAGATTTTCAACATCTATCCCCAGAAGGGCGCGATTCGCGTCGGCGCCGATGCCGATATCACGGTTTGGGACCCGAAGGCGAAGCGTACCATCTCGGCCAAGACGCAAAAGCAGAATAATGATTTCAACATTTATGAAGGCATGGAGGTGACCGGCGTGGCGCGTAGCACGATCAGCCAGGGCATTCTGCTGTGGCACGATGGCGACCTCCGCGCCGAGCCCGGCCAGGGCCGCTTCATCGAGCGCCCGACCTTCGGCCCCGCCTTCGATGCCGCCGCCCGCGCCCGAGCGCAACGCCCGTGGCGCCGCGTGGAGCGCATGGAGGCGGCGGAGTAGCGGGGGCAACTAAGAACAGCGCTTGCGCGCTAAGCTTACCCCTTCTCCCTAATCCCTCTTCCCACAAGTTTCTTTGTGGGGAAGAGGGACTTGTCACGCATTCGCCCGCGCCACCATCGCGTTTAACAAGACATCACACCCCGCAGCGAGGTCGCCGGGTGTGGCTTCCTCGACTTCGTTATGGCTGATGCCATCCTCGCAAGGGATGAATATCATCGCCGTGGGTGCCACGCGCGAGACGTACACCGCATCATGGCCGGCGCCCGAGGTAATCGCGCGGTTGGCAAAGCCGAGTGAATCAGCGGCGGCCTGCACCGCACCGACGCAATCCTCGTTGAACTTCACCGGCTCGGAATACCAGATGCGGTTGAAGTCGAGGGTGAGGCCGAGATCGCCGGCGATCTTTTCGCATGACGCCTTATATTCGTTCTCCATGCCATCCAGTGCATCCGCATCCGGGTGGCGGATATCGGCGCGGAAGAAAACCTTGCCGGGAATGACGTTGGTCGAGTTGGGACTCACCTCCATATAGCCGATGGTGGTGCGGCCATCCGGCTTGGCGGCCTCTCCGATGCGGTGCGCCTCGCTCACCATGCGCGCGACACCAACCAGCGCATCCTTGCGCCGCTCCATCGGCGTGGTGCCGGCGTGGGATTCCATGCCGATCACTTCAATCTCGAACCAGCGGATGCCCTGCACCCCCTGCACCACGCCGATGGTTTTTTCTTCCGCCTCGAGGATCGGCCCCTGCTCGATATGGGCTTCGAAGAAGGCGCCGAGCGCGCGTGGTTCGCATTTGAGATCGCCGTCATAGCCGATGCGCTTCAGCTCATCGCCGAGCGTGGTGCCGTCGCGGTCGGCACAGGCGAAGCCCTCTTCCAGGCTGAACTCGCCGCAAAAGACGCCGGAGCCGATCATCGCCGGAGCGAAGCGCGAGCCTTCCTCGTTGGTCCAGGCGGAGATTTCGATCGGTGCGTTGGTCTCGTAATCGAGATCATTGAGGCTGCGCACCACTTCAAGGCCGGCGAGCACGCCATAGATGCCGTCATATTTGCCGCCCGTGGGCTGGCTGTCGATGTGGCTGCCGGTGCAGATCGGCGGCAGCGAATTATCCTTACCCGGGCGTTGGGCAAAGATATTGCCCATTTCGTCGACACGCACCGTGCAGCCGGCGTCTTCGCACCATTTGACGTAAAGGTCGCGCGCCGCCTTGTCTTCGTCGGTCAGCGCCAGACGGCACACGCCGCCCTTTTCGGTGGCGCCGATCTTGGCCATCTCCATCAGGCTGTCCCACAGGCGGTCGCCATTCACTTTCATGTTCCGCACGGTTTCTCTCCCTCGAATATGCTTTGTCATGACCATTGGCCCATATCTCTGTCCGCTGTCAAGATGAAGCGGCATGAATCAAAGACGCAATAAAAATGAGGCTGCTATTTTGCCCGATGTGCTGGCGAACGGCCTCGATGTCGTGTTCTGCGGCTCGGCGGCAGGCACCGCCTCGGCTAAGGCGGGCGCCTATTATGCCGGGCCGGGCAACCGCTTTTGGCCGATGCTCCATGCGTGCGGTCTGACACTGAAGCAATTGGCACCCGAGGAGTTCCGGGACGTGCTGCAATTCGGCATTGGCCTGACGGACCTCAGCAAATTTCAGTCCGGCGCCGACAGCGCACTCGATCCCGGTGGCGACGATACGGGCGCGCTGATCGCCAAAATCGCGGCCCACGCGCCGCGCGCGCTCGCCTTCAACGGCAAGCGCGCTGGCAGCGTGTTTCTGGCGCGGAAAATCATAGGCTATGGCCTGCAAGTCGAACAAATTGGCAGCACGGCAGTCTTCGTCTTGCCCTCAACCTCGGGCGCGGCGCGCCGTTGGTGGGACGAAACCCCGTGGCACGCACTCGGAGATTATCTCAAAGGTTAGGCCCGGCGCGCCGCGTGGGTATATGTCTCGGGCCGGCGGTCGCGGTAGAACTGCCACTGATCGCGCACTTCGCGGATCATGTCGTAATTGAGATCGGAGATCACCACGGCGTCCTGGTCATCCGGACCCTGGTTGAGCACGTTGCCGCGCGGATCGGTGAAATAGCTCGAGCCGTAGAATTGGTGGTTGCCGATCGCCGGCTCGGTGCCGACCCGGTTGTTGGCACCGATAAAGATGCCGTTGGCGACGGCTGCGCCGGGCTGTTCGATGGTCCAGATATGATCGCTCAAGCCCCGGAACGTCGCCGAGGGATTGAACACCAGCTCGGCGCCGTTCAGCGCCAGCTCGCGCCAGCCTTCCGGGAAGTGGCGGTCATAGCAAATATAAACGCCGACCTTGCCGACCGCCGTCTCGAACACCGGGAAGCCGAGATTGCCGTCGGCGAAATAATATTTCTCGTCGAATTTGCCGACCTTGGGGATGTGGATCTTGCGGAACTTGCCGAGATAGCGCCCATCGGCATCGATCACGGCGGCGGTGTTGTAGAGCTTGCCGTCCTCGCCAAGCTCATAGATCGGCGAGACGATCACCATGTTGAGGCGTTTCGCCGTCTCCATCATCAACTGCGTGGTCGGCCCTTCCGGAATCTTCTCGGCCGAGCCGAACCAGCGGTCGTCCTTCTCGGCCGGAAAATACGGCATGGTCCAGACTTCCTGCAGGCCGATCACCTGAACGCCTTTATTGGCGGCATCCTCGATCAGCGCCATATGCGCCTCGGTCATCTTGTCGCGGATGGTATCGAAGGAATCGCCGATGGGGTCGGCCTTCAGTTCCATTTGTACGACGGCGGCTTTAACTGTGCTCATGGTTTTTTGCTCCTTCCGGCTCACGCGTGCCAATCGGCGATGCGCATATAGGCATCCGGCCGCCGGTCGCGGAAAAACGCCCAGGTCTCGCGCACCTGGCGGATCATGTCGAAATCGAGGTCGGAGACGACCAGTTCGTCCTTGTCGTCCGAGCCCTGGTTGAGGATCTCGCCGCGCGGATTGCAGAAATAGCTTGAGCCGTAAAACTCGCCATTGTTCCACGGCTTCTCCCAGCCGACCCTATTGTTGGCGCCGATAAAGATGCCGTTGGCGACCGCCGAGGCGGGCTGCTCCAAATTCCAGATATGGTCGCTCAGGCCCTTGGTGGTGGCTGAGGGATTGAACACCAGCTCGGCCCCGTTCATGGCAAGCTCGCGCCAACCTTCAGGGAAATGCCGGTCATAACAGATATAGACACCGATCTTGCCGACCGCGGTTTGGAACACCGGATAGCCGAGATCGCCGGGCTTGAAGAAGAATTTTTCGTGATAGCCGCTCGAATGGGGAATGTGGATCTTGCGGAATTTGCCGAGGTAAGCGCCATCGGCATCGATCACCGCGGCGGTGTTGTAATAAACCCCGGTCATCTGCTCCTCATAGACCGGCACCACCATCACCATGCCATGCTCCTTGGCAACGCTTTGCATGTGTTGAATGGTCGGCCCGTCCGGCACCCGCTCGGCAGTGGCATACCATTTCATGTCATGGCTGGCGCAGACATAGGGGATGTTGAAAATCTCCTGCAGGCCGAGCACCTGCACGCCCTGGCGCGCCGCATCCTCGATCAACGCCATATGGGCATCCAACATCTTCTTCTTGATCGCCTCAGGCGAATCGCTCTCGACCTCGCCCTTCAGGCTCATCTGTATAAGCCCCGCCTTGATCACCGCCATTGGTGTGCTCTCCCCTGGGTCACGTTGTCCGGACAATTTGAAGAAGATTAGCGCCGGGTGAGGTGGGGGGCAAATGAAAGTGGGGGGCATAAGCGCGCTCACGCGCGCTTGGCTCTCCCCTTCTTCCCAACCCTTCTTCCCCGCTGGGGAAGAAGGGCTTGTAACTTGGGAGGATCGGTTCGGCTTGTGAGGCTAGGCTCGCTTTACCCCATCATCGGGAAGCTAAGGTCAACGCCACTTCGGATTCCGGTCGGCCAACGTGACGTAATCGTCTTCACCTTGGTGTTAAACCGCACACCTTCCATGCCGTGCATGT
>CAYSDJ010000088.1:0-13609 GCA_964429775.1 uncultured Rhizobiaceae bacterium | reverse complement strand
TTGCGCCGATCGCCATGGATGACGGCCTGCGTTTCGCCATCCGCGAAGGCGGCCGGACCGTGGGCGCCGGTGTCGTCGCCAAAATTATGGAGTAGGCGGCGCTGAGCTTGGAGGAGTGTAGCTCAATTGGTAGAGCGCCGGTCTCCAAAACCGGAGGTTGGGGGTTCGAGACCCTCCACTCCTGCCACGATGTAAAACGAATTTGGGCCGAGCGTGTCCTGAAAATAAGTAAGCGGCTGATTTGAATGAGTAGTAGAGCGACGCCAATCGAGTTTCTGCGCCAGGTGCGTCAGGAAGTTTCCAAGGTGACGTGGCCGTCGCGCAGGGAAACCATCACCAGCACCATTATGGTGATTTTGATGGTCGTCTTTATGGCTTTGTTTTTCTTAATGGTGGATCAAGTGTTGTCGATTGGTATCCGTGCCGTCCTCGGGTTGGGTGGCTGAACAATATGTCGAAGCAATGGTATATCGTGCACGCCTATTCCGGCTTTGAGAAGAAGGTGGCGCTGTCGGTCAAGGAGCAGGCGCTGCAGATGGGCCTCGACGATCTGATCGACGAAGTGCTGGTGCCGTCCGAGGAAGTGGTCGAGATGCGGCGCGGCTCGAAGATCAAGTCGGAGCGCAAGTTTTTTCCGGGCTATGTGCTGGCCCATATGGACATGACGGACGAAACTTGGCATCTGATCAAGAACACGCCGAAGGTCACCGGGTTTTTAGGCTCGGGCGGCAAGCCCGTGGCAATCACCGACGCCGAGGCCGAACGTGTTCTGCACCAGGTTAAGGAAGGCATTGAGCGGCCCAAGCCCTCGATCACCTTCGAGATCGGCGAAACGGTGCGCGTATGCGACGGACCCTTCACCTCGTTTAACGGCATGGTCGAAGAGGTCGACGAAGAAAAGGCGAGGCTCAAGGTCTCGGTATCGATTTTCGGCCGGGCGACACCGGTCGAGCTGGAATATTCACAGGTCGAGAAGGCCTGATTTAGAAATTATCTGTTTGAAAGAGTGTAGCGCGAATCATGGCGAAAAAAATAACCGGTTATATCAAGCTTCAAGTCCCCGCCGGGCAGGCGAATCCGTCGCCGCCGATCGGCCCCGCTTTGGGCCAGGCCGGCTTGAACATCATGGAATTCTGTAAAACCTTCAATGCCCAGACGCAAAAGCTCGAGCAGGGCATGCCGATTCCGACGGTGATCTCGGTCTATGCCGATCGCACCTTTTCCTTCATCACCAAAACGCCGCCGGCGAGCTTCTTCCTGAAGAAAGCGGCGGGCCTGGAGAAGGGTTCCGGCGAAGTCGGCCGCGAAGACCCGATCGGCTCGGTGACGCGGGCGCAGATTTTGGAGATCGCGGAAAAGAAAATCGAGGATCTTAACGCCAACGACATGGACGCCGCCTGCCGGATGATTGAAGGCTCGGCCCGCTCCATGGGCATTCAGGTGGTGGGCTAGGCAATGGCAAACATCGGTAAACGACAGAAAAGCGCGAGAGAGGCGATCGATCGCGAGAAGCATTATCAGTTGAATGAAGCGGTTGGCATGATCAAGAACAACGCCACCGCAAAATTCGATGAGACCATCGAAATCGCCGTTAATTTGGGTGTCGACCCGCGCCATTCGGATCAAATGGTGCGCGGCATGGTGACGCTTCCGAACGGCACCGGTAAAAGCGTTCGCGTCGCGGTTTTCGCCAAGGACGCCAATATTGAGGTGGCCAAGGAAGCCGGCGCCGATATCGTCGGCGGCGAGGAACTGGCCGAGCAGGTACAGAAGGGCGAAATCGATTTCGACCGCTGTATTTCAACCCCGGATATGATGTCGGTGGTCGGCAAGCTGGGCAAAGTGCTCGGGCCGCGCGGCCTGATGCCCAATCCCAAGCTCGGCACCGTGACCAAGGATGTCGCCGAGGCGGTGAAAGCTGCCAAGGGTGGCCAAGTCGAGTTCCGCGTCGAAAAAGCCGGTGTCATACATGCCGGTGTCGGCAAGGCGAGCTTCAGCGAAGAGGCGTTGAGCGAAAACATCGCGGCGTTTGTTGGCGCCATTCAAAAGGCCAAGCCAAGCGGCGCCAAGGGAACCTATATGAAAAAGGTGGCACTGAGTTCCACCATGGGCCCCGGCATCAAGCTCGACCTGGCAACGTTGAGCGCTGGCTGAGGAATTCGGGCGCCTCGAACGCCCGACGAAGGGAATGGCGGTGGACGTCTCGGGCCGCCATTTTCCGAAAGGACCGGTAACCGGTCCGTCCTGTCCGAGACCGTGGGCGCCGCCTCAAACGAGGTGGCTTAAGGGTCTGGTGCCACCCACCAAGACAGGAGACGTGTAGATGGAGAAAAATTTTGTGAAGCGGCATTCCCGCACCATACCAAAGGGAGGGAATCGTGGATCGAGCAGGTAAGGAACAAGTTGTCGCCGGACTGCGCGAGATTTTTGAATCGACGAACCTCATCGTCGTCACGCAGTTCAGCGGGTTGACCGTGGCCGAAGCCACCGACCTCAGGAGCCAGATGCGCGAAGCCGGCGCGAGTTTTCAGGTGACGAAGAACCGTTTGGCGCTTCTTGCACTTGAAGGAACGCCGTTTGCCGGTCTTTCCGAACTGTTCCTGGGCACGACAGCAATCGCCTATTCGGATGACGCCGTGGCGGCGGCCAAGATCGCCGTCTCCTACGCCAAGAAAAATGACAAATTGGTCATTACCGGCGGCGCTCTGGCGGGTGACATGCTGGATGTGGCCAATGTCAAGGCGCTTGCGGAACTGCCGTCGCTGGATGAGTTGCGCGGCAAACTGGTTGGCATGATTCAAACCCCGGCCACACGCATTGCCGGTGTCGTTCAGGCCCCGGCAGGCCAGTTGGCCCGTGTGCTGAACGCCTATTCGGAAAAAAGCGAAGCGGCATAGGCCGCATCAATCTTAATCACAATACGCAAAAGGTTTGCGTAAGTTCTAGGAGACTAAAAGATGGCTGATTTAGCCCAGATTGCAGATGATTTGTCGAACCTCACCGTGCTCGAGGCGGCTGAGTTGAGCAAAATGCTTGAAGAGAAGTGGGGCGTTTCCGCTGCCGCGCCTGTGGCGGTTGCCGCGGCCGGCGGTGCGCCGGCGGCGGCTGAAGCTGCCGAGGAGCAGACCGAATTCACGGTTGTCCTCGCGGCTTTCGGCGAAAAGAAGATCAACGTCATTAAGGAAGTCCGGGCGATTACCGGGCTCGGTTTGAAAGAGGCCAAATCCCTGGTCGAGGAAGCGCCCAAGGAAGTTAAAGAGGGCGTTGACAAGGAAGAGGCCGCAAAAATCAAAGAACAGCTCGAAGGAGCGGGTGCGACCGTCGAGATCAAGTAAGAATCTTGATCACGCTTTCACTTTATTCCGAGGCTCGGGTTGGCCAATGCGGCCGGCCCGGGCGTCTGTGCGTTGTGCACGGCTGGAGAATGAGTGCTTAGGCGCGTTATTTGCGACTGAATAGCCCCCCGGTGGCTGCGGAATATCCGTTACTTCGCCGCCGGGATTGAGTTGAACACCTTTTGTATTGCGAGAGGCGAGAATGCCACAATCATATATGGGTCATCGGCGGCTGCGTAAGGATTTCGGACGTATTCCTGAGATTGCCGAAATGCCGAATCTTATCGAAGTGCAGAAAAATTCTTACGAGCATTTTCTGCAACGCGATATCGATAGCCGGACACGCGGCGATTTCGGTCTGCAAGAGGTCTTCAAATCGGTTTTTCCGATCAAGGATTTCTCCGACACCTCGTCTCTCGAATTCGTCCATTACGAGTTCGATGAACCGAAATACGATGTTGAGGAATGTCAGCAGCGCGGTATCACCTATGCGGCGCCGCTCAAGGTGACCTTGCGCCTGATCGTTTGGGACGTCGACGAAGATACCGGCATGCGCAGCGTGCGCGATATCAAGGAGCAGGAAGTCTATATGGGCGATATGCCCTTGATGACGGGCCACGGCACTTTCGTCATCAATGGCACCGAGCGGGTGATTGTCTCGCAAATGCACCGCTCGCCAGGCGTCTTTTTCGATCACGACCGGGGCAAGACGCACAGCTCCGGCAAGTTCCTCTACGCCGCACGCATTATTCCCTATCGCGGCTCGTGGCTCGATTTCGAGTTCGATGCCAAGGATTTGGTGTTTGTGCGTATCGACAGGCGGCGCAAATTGCCGGTGACCGTGCTGTTGCGTGCGCTTTCCATGACGTCCGAGGACATCCTGTCGAGCTTCTACGAAACCGTGCGCTTCACCAAGGTGAAGAAGGGCTGGAGCGCGCCGTTCGATATCGAGCGGGTGCGCGGCATCAAGTTATTGTCGGATCTGATCAACGCAAAAACCGGCAAAGTCGTTGCCGAAGCGGGCCGGCGTGTTACGCCGCGTTTGGCCAAGAAGATCGAAGAAAGCAGCATGAGCGAGCAGTTGCTGCCGGAAGAGGAAGTGATCGGCCAATATATCGCTGAGGACCTCATCAATGAGGAGACCGGTGAGATTTTCGCCGAAGCCGGCGATGAGATCACCGAAGAAGTTTTGGCGGCCTTCGATGAAGCCGGCATCACCGACGTTCCGGTTCTGGCCATCGATCACGTCAATATTGGCTCCTATATGCGCAATACCGCTGCCGTCGATAAGAGCAGCAACCGTGAAGAGGCCTTGACCGAAATTTACAAGGTGATGCGCCCGGGCGAGCCGCCGACCGAGGAAACGGCGGAAAAGCTGTTTTACGATTTGGTCTTCGGCAAGGCCAAGCTGGCGCAGGAAGCGGTCGATGTATATGCCGCGCCGAAGAAAAGTGGCAAGGCCGTCACCGAGCTCAAGCGCGACGCCGTTGGCCCGGTGTGGATTCTCGATCAGGAAGGCGATTGGGCGCAGATTATCGTGCCCAAAGCGGTGCGCGCGCCTGAAATCCAGGGACCGGTTTGGATTCCGCAGGACGATCTGATCTTCCTCGGCTCGGAGCGTTATGACCTCTCCGCCGTCGGCCGAGTGAAGATGAACATGCGCCTCAACATTAATGGCGCCGACACCATGCGGGTGCTGCGCCGCCAGGATATTCTCGGCGTCGTCAAAACGCTGGTCGGCCTGAAGGATGGCATTGGCGATATTGACGATATCGATCATCTCAGCAACCGCCGTGTCCGTTCGGTCGGCGAGCTGATGGAAAATCAATACCGCATTGGACTCCTGCGTATGGAACGCGCCATCCGCGAGCGCATGAGCTCGGTCGAGATCGACAACGTCATGCCGCATGATCTGATCAATGCCAAGCCGGCGGCGGCGGCGGTGCGGGAGTTCTTTGGTTCCTCGCAACTGTCGCAGTTTATGGATCAAACAAATCCGCTGTCGGAAATTACCCACAAACGGCGTCTCTCGGCCCTCGGGCCGGGCGGCCTGACGCGCGAGCGTGCCGGTTTCGAGGTGCGCGATGTGCACCCGTCCCATTACGGCCGGATTTGCCCGATTGAGACTCCGGAAGGGCCGAATATCGGACTGATCAACAGTCTCGCCACCTTCGCGCGGGTCAATCAGTACGGCTTTATCGAAAGCCCTTACCGCAAGGTTGAGAAGGGCAAACTCAGCGGTGAAGTGGTTTACCTGTCGGCCATGGAAGAGGCGAAATACACCATCGCCCAGGCCAATGCGACGACCGATGCGGGCGGTAACTTTACCGAGTCCCTGGTAAGTTGCCGCCACAATGGCGATTTCATGGTCTCGGCGCCGGAAAATATCGAATATGTCGATGTCTCGCCCAAACAGCTCGTGTCGGTGGCGACGGCGCTCATTCCGTTCCTCGAAAATGACGATGCCAACCGCGCCCTGATGGGCTCGAACATGCAGCGTCAGGCCGTACCTTTAGTGCGCTCCGAGGCACCGCTGGTCGGTACCGGTATGGAAGAAGTTGTGGCGCGCGATTCAGGCGCCTCGATCGTCGCCCAGCATGGCGGCGTGGTGGAACAGGTTGACGGTGCGCGCATTGTGGTGCGCGGCGAGGCCAATGGCGATAGTGCCTCGGCCGGTGTGAAAATCTACAACCTGCTCAAGTTCCAGCGCTCCAACCAAAACACCTGCGTGACCCAGCGTCCGCTGGTGCGCGTCGGCGACCGGGTCAAGAAAGGCGATATCATCGCCGACGGCCCGAGCACCGACCATGGCGAGTTGGCGCTCGGCCGCAATGTGCTGGTCGCGTTCATGCCGTGGAATGGCTACAACTTTGAGGATTCGATCCTGATTTCGGAGCGTCTCGTCGAGGATGATGTCTTCACCTCGATCCATATCGATGAATTCGAAGTGATGGCGCGCGATACCAAGCTCGGCCAGGAGGAAATCACCCGCGATATTCCCAATGTCGGCGAAGAGGGCCTCAAGAATTTGGACGAGGCCGGTATCGTCTATATCGGCGCGGAAGTGAGCCCGGGCGATATTCTTGTCGGCAAGATTACGCCGAAGGGCGAATCGCCGATGACGCCGGAAGAAAAATTGCTGCGCGCAATTTTCGGCGAAAAGGCATCCGATGTGCGCGATACGTCGCTCCGGGTTTCTCCGGGCGGCATGGGCACGGTGGTTGAGGTCCGCGTCTTTAACCGCCGCGGCATCGACAAGGACGAGCGTGCGCTGGCGATCGAGCATGAAGAGATCGAACATCTCGCCAAGGACAGAAGCGACGAGTTGGAAATCATCGAGCGCAATATTTATGCGCGCTTGAAAGAACTGATTCTCGGCAAGATCGGCGCGTCCGGCCCGAAGGAGTTCGGCACCAACGTCAAGATTACCGACGAAATTCTCGATTCCCTGTCACGCGGTCTGTGGTGGCAGATCGTTCTCAAGAACGATGCTGTCATGGCCGAGATGGAAACCTTGAAAGAGGAGCTGGACCGGGAGCGCGAGCGTATCCAGAACCGCTTCGAAGGCAAGGTCGACAAGATTCAGCGCGGCGACGAATTGCCGCCTGGCGTGCTGAAAATGGTCAAGGTGTTTGTCGCCGTGAAGCGCAAATTGCAGCCTGGCGACAAGATGGCCGGCCGGCACGGCAACAAGGGCGTGATCTCGAAGATTCTGCCGGTCGAGGACCTGCCGCATCTCGAAGATGGCACGCCGGTCGATATCGTGCTCAATCCCTTGGGCGTGCCGTCGCGCATGAATGTCGGGCAAATTCTCGAGACCCATCTCGGCTGGGCATCGCGTGGGCTCGGCAAGCAGGTCGAGCAGATGCTTGGCGCCGTCAGCGCCGGTGAATCGAAAGAGCCGCTCAAGAAATTCCTCGGCGATGTTTATGATGACGGCGATGGTTCGGGCAAGAAGATGGTCGATTCCATGTCGAGTGAGCAGTTCGGCGAATTTGCCACCAGCCTGCAGGCCGGCGTGCCGATGGCGACGCCGGTGTTCGATGGTGCGCATGAGGTGGATATCGTGTCTCTGCTAGAAAAGGCCGGACTCGATAGCTCTGGCCAGGTCACATTGATCGACGGGCAGACCGGTGAAGAGTTCGCCCGTAAGGTGACGGTCGGCTACATCTATATGCTGAAGCTGCATCATCTGGTCGATGACAAGATTCATGCCCGCTCAATCGGCCCGTACAGCCTGGTCACGCAACAGCCGCTCGGCGGCAAGGCGCAGTTCGGCGGCCAGCGCTTCGGCGAGATGGAGGTGTGGGCGCTGCAAGCTTACGGCGCATCCTACACCTTGCAGGAGATGCTGACGGTCAAGTCGGACGATGTGTCCGGGCGAACCAAAGTCTATGAATCAATTGTGCGCGGCGATGAGAACTTCGAAGCCGGTATTCCCGAATCCTTCAATGTGTTGGTCAAGGAAATGCAGGCGCTTGGTCTCGACGTCGATTTACGTTCGAGCAATTGATGGGGAAATTACGGTGATGGCGCAAGCCATCGCCGTTCATCGCCACTGCTTCGGCGGGGGCGCGTTATTGGAGGAAGTCCATGAGTGAGTTGATCAATCTATTCGGTCCGGTCAGCGCGACGCAGCAGTTTGACAAGATCAGAATCTCCATCGCCAGCCCGGAGAAGATCAGGTCTTGGTCCTACGGCGAAATCAAAAAGCCGGAGACGATCAACTATCGCACCTTTAAGCCGGAGCGCGACGGTCTGTTCTGCGCCCGCATCTTTGGCCCGATCAAGGATTATGAGTGCCTGTGCGGTAAATATAAGCGCATGAAATATCGCGGCATTGTGTGCGAGAAATGCGGCGTTGAGGTTATTCAGTCGAAGGTCCGGCGCGAGCGCATGGGCCATGTCGAGCTGGCCTCGCCGGTTGCCCATATCTGGTTCATGAAATCGGTGCCGTCCCGTATCGGCCTGTTGCTCGACATGACGCTGAAAGAGCTCGAGCGCGTGCTCTATTTCGAGAGCTATGTCGTGGTTGAGCCCGGCCTGACGCCACTTAAAAAGAACGAGCTTCTCAACGAAGATCAGTTCCGCCACGCCCAGGATGAATATGGCGCGGATTCCTTCACCGCCGGCATCGGCGCCGAGGCGATCCGCAATATGTTGACCGAGTTGGATTTGGCAATTGAGCGCGAGCAGCTGCGCGAGGATCTGGCCGAGACCAATTCAGAAGCCAAACGCAAGAAATTCGTCAAGCGGCTGAAGATCATTGAATCCTTTATCGCCTCGGGCAATAAACCCGAGTGGATGATTCTTGAGGTCGTGCCGGTGATTCCGCCGGAGCTGCGCCCGCTCGTGCCGCTCGATGGCGGCCGTTTCGCGACCTCCGATCTGAACGACCTCTACCGCCGCGTCATCAACCGCAACAACCGCCTGAAACGGCTGATCGAGCTGCGCGCGCCCGAGATTATCGTGCGCAACGAAAAACGCATGTTGCAGGAATCGGTCGATGCGCTGTTCGACAATGGCCGGCGTGGCCGGGTCATAACCGGCGCCAATAAGCGCCCGCTGAAATCGCTCTCCGATATGCTGAAGGGCAAGCAGGGCCGCTTCCGTCAGAACCTCCTCGGCAAGCGCGTCGATTATTCCGGCCGTTCGGTGATTGTTGTCGGTCCGGAATTGATGCTGCATCAGTGCGGCTTGCCGAAGAAAATGGCGCTCGAGCTGTTCAAGCCGTTTATCTATTCGAAACTTGAGCTCTATGGCATGGCAACGACCCTGAAGGCCGCCAAACGCATGGTCGAGAAAAGCCGGCCGGAAGTGTGGGATATTCTCGAGCAGGTCATCCGCGAGCATCCGGTGATGTTGAACCGCGCGCCGACACTGCATCGCCTCGGCATTCAGGCGTTTGAGCCGGTCCTGATCGAAGGCAAGGCAATTCAGCTGCATCCCTTGGTCTGCGCCGCCTTCAACGCCGATTTTGACGGCGACCAAATGGCGGTTCATGTGCCGCTCTCGCCCGAGGCGCAACTCGAAGCGCGCGTGCTGATGATGTCGACCAACAATATTCTCAGCCCCGCCAACGGAAAGCCGATTATCGTGCCGAGCCAGGACATCGTGCTTGGTATCTATCACCTTTCCTATGCCCGCGCCGGCGAGCCGGGCGAAGGCATGTCGTTTGCCGAGGTCGGCGAGGTACGCAAGGCGCTCGATGCGGGCGCGGTGACGCTTCATTCCAAGGTTTCGTGCCGCGCCAAAATCATGACGGCGGAAGGCGAGTTGGTGACCAAGCGGGTGGAGACGACGCCGGGCAGAATGCTGCTGTCGGAAGTTTTGCCGTGCAATTCGAATGTGCCGTTTGATGCCATCAACCAGCTCCTGACCAAGCGTGAGCTGAGTAATGTGTTCGATATGGTGTATCGCCATTGCGGCCAGAAAGAGACGGTGATTTTTGCCGATCAGGTGATGAAGCTTGGCTTCAGCTATGCCGGTAAGGCGGGCATCTCGTTCGGCAAGGATGACATGATCATCCCCAATAAGAAGACCGAACTGGTCTCCGAGACCCATTCCCTGGTGGAACAGTATGAGCAGCAATATGCCGCCGGCCTGATCACCCAGGGTGAGAAGTACAACAAGGTGATCGATGCCTGGTCGCAGTGCACCGACCGCGTCGCGGCGGCGATGATGACCGGCATGTCGGAATCGGCGCGTGACGATTTGCCGGAAAATGCCGGCAAGGCGCTCAATTCGATTTACATGATGGCCCATTCGGGTGCGCGTGGTTCGGAAGCGCAAATGAAGCAGCTTGCCGGTATGCGCGGTCTGATGGCCAAACCGTCGGGCGAGATTATCGAGACGCCGATCATCTCGAACTTTAAAGAGGGGCTGTCGGTTCTCGAATATTTCAACTCCACCCACGGCGCGCGCAAGGGCCTTGCCGATACGGCGCTGAAGACGGCGAATTCGGGTTATCTGACGCGCCGCCTCGTCGATGTGGCGCAGGATTGCATCATCGTCGAGGTCGATTGCGGCACCCAGAACGGCCTGACCGTGCGCGCCGTGATCGAAGGCGGAGAGACCATTTCGCCCTTGAGCGAGCGCATCTTGGGGCGTTTCACCTCGGTCGCAATTGTCGATCCGGATACCGGCAAGGAAATTATTCCCGCCAATCACCTGCTTGACGAACGCGATGTCGATGTCGTCGAGGAATCGGGCGTCGAGGAAGTGATGATCCGTTCGGTGTTGACCTGCGAGACGGCCGAAGGCGTGTGCGGCAATTGCTATGGCCGAGATCTGGCGCGTGGCACGGTTGTCAATATCGGCGAGGCGGTTGGCGTTATCGCCGCGCAATCGATCGGCGAGCCGGGCACCCAGCTCACCATGCGGACCTTCCACATTGGCGGCACCGCGCAACGCGGCACCGAACAATCCAGTGTCGAGGCCGCGGTTGATGGCGTGTTGAAGATCGAAAACCAGAATTCGGTGGTCGATAGCTCGGGCATCGAAATCATCATGGGCCGCAACTGCGAAATCATCCTGAAGGACAAGCGCGGCGCCGAACGGGCGCGCCACCGTTTGCCCTATGGCACCAAACTGTTCTGCAAGGACGGCGAAAAGGTTTCAAAGGGACAGTCGCTGGCGACCTGGGATCCTTTCACCCTGCCGCTTATTTCGGAAAAAACGGGCAAGATTCAGTTCATCGACATGATTGAAGGCCTTTCATTCCGCGAAACCATGGACGAACAGACCGGTGTCTCCAACATGGTGGTGGTGGATTGGCGCCAGCAGCCGAAAGGCGGTGATTTGAAGCCGCGTATTGCCCTGGTTGATAGCGCCGGCGAGCTGATGACGCTCTCGAACGGCCGTGAAGCGCATTATTTCCTCTCGGTCGATGCGATTCTCAATGTCGAGAATGGCGATACCGTGCATGCCGGCGACGTTCTCGCGCGTATCCCGAAAGAATCGACGAAAACCCGCGACATCACGGGCGGCCTGCCGCGCGTGGCGGAATTGTTCGAGGCGCGCAAGCCCAAGGACCACGCCATTATCAGCGATATCGACGGGCGTGTGGAATTCGGCAAGGATTACAAATCCAAGCGCCGTATCATCGTCGTGCCTGAAGGTGACGATGAGCCGGTCGAGCATCTCATTCCGAAAGGCAAGCATATCAGCGTGCATGAGGGTGACTTTGTCCGCCGCGGCGATCCGCTGATGGATGGCAATGCAGCGCCGCACGATATTCTCCGGGTTCTCGGCGTCGAGGCGCTTGCGGTTTATCTGATTCAGGAAATCCAGGAAGTTTACCGTCTCCAGGGTGTGAAAATTAACGACAAGCATATCGAGGTGATTTGCCGCCAGATGATGCAGAAAGTCGAAATCACCGATCCGGGCGAAACAACTTTCCTGATCGGCGAGCAGGTCGACCGCACGGAATATGACGAGATCAACGACCGGGCCGATAAGGATGGCCATGCGCCGGCCAAATCGATTCCGATTCTACAAGGTATTACAAAGGCTTCGCTGCAGACCCGTTCGTTCGTTTCCGCCGCTTCGTTCCAGGAGACAACGCGTGTTCTGACCGAGGCCGCGGTTGCCGGTAAGTCGGATGATTTGATCGGCCTCAAGGAAAACGTCATCGTTGGCCGCCTCATTCCGGCCGGCACCGGCAGTGTTGTCGCGCGCATCAACCGCGAGGCGGCGCAGCGCGCGCTCGAGCAGCAAATGGAAATGGCGGAAGAGGAGATTCCCGGCGAGACCGGCGCCCTGGCGCCGCCCGAAGAATCGGCTCCCGCGCCGGCCGAATAGGGGGCTGAATTACCCGCGCCGGCACGACCGAAGGAGTAGTTAAAAGCGATCAAAAATAAGGGGCAAAAAGCCCTGTAGATGAGCGGTTTAGCGCTTGACGCGGTGAAGTGCCGTAACTAGTATGCGCGCTCGGTTCGCGGGACCGGCTGGATAGTTATCGAACAGCCTACCCGGGGACATTGGCGAAACAAAATATTATGCCGACGAGCCGGCGAAACCAGCTCGTGAGAAGTAAACTTGGTTTGCTTCTCTTTTTTGCTGTGGAAATTAAGCTTCATCTGCCGCCTTGGCCGATGACATTTGAAATTAGGATGCGAGTGGCAGATGCCGACAATTAATCAATTGGTTCGCAAACCGCGAAAACCACCGGTTCAACGCAACAAGGTGCCGGCGTTGCAGGCCTGCCCGCAAAAGCGCGGCGTCTGTACGCGGGTCTATACGACGACGCCGAAAAAGCCGAACTCGGCTTTGCGCAAGGTGGCGCGTGTGCGCTTGACCAACGGCTTCGAAGTGACGAGCTACATTCCCGGCGAAGGGCACAATCTGCAAGAGCATTCCGTGGTTATGATCCGCGGCGGCCGGGTCAAGGATTTGCCCGGCGTCCGCTATCATATCATTCGCGGCACTTTGGATACCCAGGGTATCCAGGATCGCCGCCAGCGCCGTTCGAAATACGGCGCCAAGCGTCCGAAGTAGGAGGGATCATACCGTGTCACGGCGCCGCGCAGCGGAAAAACGAGAAATCAACCCGGATCCCAACTATGGCGACAAGATTGTCGCCAAGTTCATGAACTCCCTGATGCTCGATGGTAAGAAATCGGCGGCCGAGAAGATCGTCTATGGCGCCTTCGATACCATGCGCGAGCGTTCGAGCCAGGACCCCTTGAGGATGTTCCACGAGGCGCTCGAAAATGTGAAACCCTCGGTTGAGGTGCGCTCGCGCCGCGTCGGCGGTGCAACCTATCAGGTGCCGACCGAAGTTCGCGCCGACCGGCGCCAGACCCTGGCCATCCGCTGGCTCATCGCGGCAGCCAAGGCGCGCAGCGAAAACACCATGCGGGAGCGGCTGTCCAACGAATTGATGGACGCCGCCGCCGGGCGTGGCACCGCCGTTAAAAAACGTGAAGACACGCACCGTATGGCCGAAGCCAACCGTGCCTTTTCACATTATCGCTGGTAGTACAGCCAGGCTTCGGAATAAAGACAATGGCACGCAAAACACCGCTTAACCGCTTTCGCAATATCGGCATCATGGCCCATATCGATGCCGGTAAAACGACGACGACTGAGCGCATCCTCTATTACACCGGAAAATCCTACAAAATGGGCGAGGTCCATGATGGCAGCGCCACCATGGATTGGATGGAGCAGGAGCAAGAGCGCGGCATCACCATCACCTCCGCCGCGACGACCTGTTTCTGGCGCGATCACCGCATCAACATCATCGATACGCCGGGCCATGTCGATTTCAC
>CAYSDJ010000087.1:0-13820 GCA_964429775.1 uncultured Rhizobiaceae bacterium | reverse complement strand
AGACGAAGGGGATGGTGTACCAGATGGCGCCGAAATGCGGCGTGTAATAGAGCGGTCTGTTGCTGCGGTGGGTGATCGCGGTGAGCTCGAAGGCGCGCGGTGTGCGGTAGGCGCGGCCCATATAGCGCGCCCATTCGGGATGGAGCGGCGCCTCGCCCTGACGGCCGAGCTGCTCGGCCAGATCGGTTTCCCAGACGCGCTCGCCCTCGATCACATAGCCCTCCAGCACCCATTCCGATTGGGCGATGGCATAGGCATCGACGGTCTTGGCCTTGACCAGATCGATGGGCGAGCCCTGTAGCGCACCGGCCATGCCGATCTTGTCGGTCTGGCCGGGGAAGATCACCGGGTTGAGCGTGCCGACGGCCATCAGCTCGGCGCCGACCGGCGGGCTGCAATTGACGGTGACGGGAATTCTCTCGCCGGGATGGCGCTTGCACACCACATCGCCCTGGCCGCCCGGCACCATATTGATCGAGGCATGTTTTTGCCCGTCGCGGAACGCCATGCGGTACATCGAGATGGTGTTGCCGCCATCCGGCACCCAGGGCGCGCCGATCAAATGACAGCCCGAGCCGAAGATGCGTCCGCCATCCTGATTGGTATGCAGGACAATGGGGAGGATATCCGTCACCTGGTCGATATCGCTGGCCGGAATGACGGTTTCGTGCACCGGCGCATCGGCGCTCTCGACATAATTGGCCGCGAGCGGATTACGGTAGGCGTCGAGAATCTTGTGTTTGATTTCCTTATATTCCGAGACCCCGAACAGCTTCGCCGTGCGCTCGGGCGTGGCGTAGAGATTGGAATACATGCGGGCGTTGGGATAGTCCTTGATGTTGTTCGCCAATAACGCCTTGGAGCCGTCAAAGGCCTTGGTGATCGCCGTCATCTCAAGCAGCGGATCGACCTCGTTTTCGATATTGTGGACATCATCGCCCAGCCAATCGAGGGTTGAACGCAGGCTCTTCAGCGCCTCAACGCGCCCCGCATCGTCGCCATCGCGTGAATTCGTCACCAGCCCAGCACTCCAATTTTGTAAGATCGCCCGAACCTAGCAACGCGCCGGAGACCCGTAAAGCCGCCTACCATTCCAAATCCAGCGCGCGCGTGATGAATTCGTTCACCGGGGCGGCGGTTTTGCAGAATTTGGCGAATTGCTTGATGAAATCCGCTTCGAGTGCGGCCTTTTCTGTGGTGTTGGCGGCGAGGATGAAATCCTTGCGCTTGAGGTCCTCGATCAGCGGATGTTCCGGGTCATAGCCGCGTGGCGGGCGCTTCAAACTATCGCCGACAAAGGAGATATCGGCGTTTGCAAGCGCCTTCGCCGTTGACAGGCGTTTCCATTTTTTTGGGTCGGCGGCGATGGCCTCGCGGATCTTGCCGAGCGTGGCGTTGTCCGGGTGCCAGATGCCCGCGCCCATGAACACATTGCCCGGCTCCATATGGAGATAAAAGCCCGGCGCATGCACATCCTTGGCGCGGACATGGCGGAAATGCGCGCCGGCATGGGTCTTGTAGGGCGTTTTGTCCTTGGCGAATCGGGTATCGCGGTAGATGCGGAACAGCGAGCCACCGACAGGGCGCGCATCGGCGAGAAAGTTCTCGCTGACTTTTTCCAAATAGGGCGCAAAACTCTCGATAAAGTGCAGCATGGGGCTGCGCAGCTCGTCCTCGTAGCGCGCCTTATTGGCTTTGAACCAGGGCCGTTCATTGTGCTTTTTCAGGTCGCGCAGATATTTGAACAAGGATGGCTCGAATTGAAATGCTTGGCTCATGACGTATTCCCCATTGTCCGCCCGCTTATGCTGTAGTTCTATCGTGGTCCAGCTCGAGTGGGGAGAAAAATGAGGACCGCTTTTTGCAAAAAATCGTGATCGGCATTACCGGGGCCAGCGGCGCCGTCTTGGGCGTTCGCACGCTCGATGCCTTTGCCGCCGCCGGCGTCGAAACCCATCTCGTGGTGAGCAAGTGGGGCCAGCAGACGCTCGAACACGAAACCGGGCTGCGCCTCGAGGATGTCCGCGCGCGCGCCAGCCATCTTTATAATTCCGGCGATATGTCGGCGGCGATATCGTCGGGTTCGTTCCGCACCATGGGCATGGTAATCGTGCCGTGCTCGATGCACAGTTTGGCGGCGATTTCTCTCGGCATGGGAGAAAATTTGGTCCACCGGGCGGCGGATGTGGTGCTCAAGGAGCGCCTGCCATTGGTCCTGGTGCCACGCGAAACGCCGCTCAACGATATCCATTTGGAAAACATGTTGCGCCTCAGCCGCATGGGCGTGCGTATTCTGCCGCCCAATCCGGCGTTTTATAATCACCCGGAAACGATTGCCGATGTGGTCGATCACATTGCGGCGCGCATTCTCGATCAGTTCGGCGTGGCAGCCGATTTTTCAAAACCGTGGGACGGCGTGATGCGCCGCGCCGGCGAATAGGGGAGGATAAGGAAAGTGGCGAAGAAACAGGCTAAGGGCAAAAGTAAAAAAATAGGCTGGGGCATAATCGGTTCGACCGGTTGGGCCGAACATACCTTCTCGCCGGCGATCGAAGAGGCGCGCGGCGCCGAGCTGCGTGCCGTCCTTTCATCGACCAAGGCCAAGGCGGCGGACTTCTGCCAGCGTCACAATATCGAAAACGGCTATTCCAAGCTGGCCGATTTTGTCGCCGACAAATCGATTGATGCGGTGTGGATCGCCGGGCCGAATTATCTCCATAAGGAGCAGGCGGTGGCTGCGCTTGCGGCGGGCAAGCATGTGCTGTGCGAAAAACCGATGGCGATCACGCCGGCCGAATGCCGCGCCATGATCCGCGCCGCCAAAAAGGCGCGGCGCAAGCTGCAGATCGCCTACAACACGCGCCACCATCCGAAGATTCAGGCGGTGCGCAAGGAATGGATGGCGGGGCGTTTCGGCAAGCCGGTGCATGGCCGCTGTCATCTCTACTATCCCTATCCGGAAGACCTCGGCGGCTGGCACTCGCGCGACAAACAGGTCGGAGGCTGGGTGTTCGGCGATCTCTGCACCCATTTGATCGACCAGCTGCGCTGGTTTCTGGGCGACGCCAAGAAGGTGATGGCGACGCACAGCTCGAGCCCGAGCTGGGGCTACCGCACGCCGGATCATGCGGTGTCCATGATTTCGTTCAAAAACGGTGCGGTCGGCTCTCTCTCGGCCTCGACCGGCATGGCGCCCGGTGCCGCGCGCCTCGAATTTTACGCCGAAAATGGCTACATCATCATCGACAACGGCCTCCTCGGCCTGGAAGGCTCGATGACGACGGGAATCAAGAACGGCAAGGAGAGCACCGTCAAATTGCCGTTTACCAAGACCTACAAGCTTCAGGTCGAAGCCTTCGGGCGCAGCATCACCAGCCGCGCGCCCTATCCGCTGACGCCGGAAGATGGCCTGGAAAACGTAAAACTGATCAGCCAGGCACGCGGCTGGTAATCGGCGGCAAAAATTAAGGGAGACAAGAAAATGGCATCGGACGAACTGCATTATCTCACCCTGCTCGAGGCCGGCGAGAAGATTAAGGCCGGCGAAATTTCATCAGCCGAGCTTACCGCGGCGATGTTGGCGCGCATCGAGAAGCTGAACGGCACGCTCCACCCTTACGTCACGGTAATGGCGGAAACGGCCAAGGCCGAGGCCGCCCAGGCCGACAGTGAGCTGGCGCATGGCGAGGCGCGCGGGCCGATGCACGGCGTGCCGATTGCGGTCAAGGATTTGATGGCCATCGACGGCGTGCGCACCAGCGCCGGCATGCCGATCCTGAAAGACCGCAAGCCCGATCATACCGCGACCGTGGTTGACCGCCTGCGCGCCGCCGGTGCGGTGATCCTCGGCAAGCTGGAACTGACCGAAGGCGCCTATGCCGCGCATCACCCCGATATCACGGTGCCGGCCAACCCGTGGAACACGGATTATTGGCCGGGCGTGTCGTCGAGCGGCTCGGGCGTCGCCACCGCCGGCGGGCTTTGCTTCGGCTCGCTCGGCACCGATACCGGCGGCTCGATCCGCTTTCCCTCGCTTGCCTGTGGTGTCGTTGGACTGAAACCGACCTGGGGGCGGGTGAGCCGCTATGGCGTCTATCCGCTCTCTGAAACCCTTGATCATATTGGCCCGATGACGCGCAGTGTCGGCGATGCGGCGGCGATGCTGGGCGCGCTCGCCGGCGTCGATGACAAAGACCCGACATCGCTCAGCGCCGAGGTGCCGAATTATCTCGGCGGCCTGGAAGAGGGCGTGCGCGGCATACGCATCGGCATCGACGAGCAATATATCAGCCGCGACGTCGATCCCGTGGTTGCCGACGGTCTCAGCACCGCGCTCGACGTGCTGCGCGGCGAAGGGGCTTCGATCCGCCTGGTCACCATGCCGCCCTATGACGATGTGATCGATAGCTGGGTGCCGATCTGCTCGGCGGAAGCGGCGCTCGGCCATGCCGAGACATACCCCGCGCGTGCGGCCGAATATGGTCCGGTGACCGGCGGCTTGCTGGAGACCGGCGTCAATTTGAGCAGCACCGATTATGCCCGTGCCACCATCATCCGGCGTAATTTCTGCGGCCAGTTGGCGCGGCTGTTCGACGATATCGATCTGATCGCCGCACCGGCCATGGTCGTGCCGACGCCGCGCAATGACGATCTCGATGAACTCCTGGGCGCGCCCGGCGCCTTGGAGAGGCTGATCCGCTTCACCTCGCCGTTCGATCATAGCGGCAGCCCGACCATTTCACTGCCCTGCGGTTTCACGGGCGAGGGCTTGCCGCTCGGCTTCCAACTGATCGGCCGCCATCTTGACGAAGGGCTGTTATTCCGCGCCGGACGTGCTTTCGAGCGCGCAACGGTGTGGAATGAGCGCCACCCGGACATATGAGGCGATGACGGAGAACACTATGCCGGCCTGCCGGAGTGCGGCGGAAATCGCTGCCGGTGTACGCGCGGGCGAAACCACCGCGCTCGCCGAAACCGAGAACGCGCTGGCCCGGATCGAAGCGCGCGAAGACGTGCGCGCCTGGCGCTGGCGCAACGATGCTTTGGCGCTGAATGCCGCCCGCGCTGTTGATGCGGCGGCGGAAAAGGGCCCCCTGGCCGGCGCCGGCGTTGGCCTCAAGGACATCATCGATACCGCCGAATTTCCGACCGAGAATGGCGTCGCAACCGACAAGGGCCGCGAACCTGATACCGACGCCACGGCGGTCACACGCCTCAAGGCGGCGGGCGCGGTGATCATCGGCAAGACGAAAACCACCGAATGCGCCTTTGTTCACCCGACCGATACACGCAACCCGCATGATGCCGAGCGCACCCCGGGCGGCTCGTCGAGCGGTTCGGGCGCGGCGGTCGGCGGCGGCATGGTGCCGCTTGCGCTCGGCAGCCAGACTGTCGGTTCGGTGCTGCGCCCGGCATCCTTTTGCGGCGCCTGGGCGATGAAGCCGAGCTGGGGCTTGATCCCCCGCACCGGCATGATGCAGCTCGCACACACGCTCGATCATATCGGCGTCTATGGCCGCTCGGCCGAGGATTTGGCGCTCACCATCGATGTGCTCTCCGGCGACGACGGGCACGACCCGGCGAGCCAGGGCCAGAAACCGAGCCGTCTTTCCGCCGGCCTGACCGGCCAGCCTATCGCCAAACCACGCTTCGTCTTCCTGCGCGATTATGCCTGGCCGGAAATCGAGCCGTCGAGCGCCGAGCTGTTTCAAGGCCTGGCCGAGCGCCTCGGTGCGCCGACGCTCGACATGCCGCCGCTCTATGACAATGTGTTCGATGTGGCGCAGGACATCTTGGCGCGCGAGTTTTCCTATAGTTTGGGCCCCAGGTACCGCCGGGCGAGCGAGTTGATTTCGCCGGCCTTGCGCGAATGGTTCGTGCGCGGCTTTTCCATCGGCGCAGATGAATATCTCTCGCGTTTGGACGCGCTGCAAAAAATGCGCATGGGCTTTGCCGCCGTGATCGGAGATTTCGACGCCGCAATCGCACCGGTTTCGGCCGGCGAGGCGCCCAAGGGATTGGACAGCACCGGCAATCCCAAATTTCTCCTGCTGTGGACGTCTATCGGCGTGCCGGCAATCAGCGTGCCGGCGTTCAAAGGGCCTGCCGGCCTGCCGGTCGGCGTACAGGTGATTGGCAGGCGCGGCGCCGATCTGGAAACCTTGCGCGCAGCCCAATGGCTGGGCCGCGAGCTTGGCGCCGAAATGGTCTAGCGAACGGAAGCGCAAGCAATGGTTGGCGCCACCGACCCCGCGATCATGGACGGCTACCGTCCGGTGTTGCGCGGCCGCCGCCACATGGCTGTCGCCGGTCACTATCTTGCCGCCCAGGCGGCTCTACAAATTTTGGAAGCGGGTGGCAACGCCGTTGATGCCGGGGTGGCCGGCGGCCTGGTGCTCGGCGTTGTGCACAGCGAATATGTCAATTTCGCCGGCGTCGCGCCGATCATGATTTATAGCGCCGGGACAGGGCGGGTTGAGACCATCAGCGGCCTCGGCACCTGGCCCGGCGCGCTCACGCCCGATCTTTTTCAGCGCGAGCATGGCGGCGAGATACCCGAGGGCATCTTGCGCACCGTCGTGCCGGCGGCGCCCTGCGCCTGGATCAGTGCATTGCAGCGGCACGGCACCATCAGCTTCGCCGAGGCCGCTGCGCAGGCAATCGAGTACGCCGCTCAGGGCTTTGTGATGTATCCCTTCATGGCCGATATTCTCGCCAGCCATGAAGCGGATTATGCGCGCTGGCCGAGCAGTGCCGAAATCTATCTGCCCGGTGGTGCTGTGCCCGAGACCGGCGATATTTTCGTGCAGAGCGATCTGGCCGCGAGCCTGAGCTACATGGTGGCGGAAGAGCAGGCGGCGGCGAAAGCGGGCAGGGTGGCCGGCCTCGAAGCGGCGCGCGACGCTTTTTACCGCGGCGATATCGCGGCAAAAATCCTCAGCTTTCACCGCGAAAATGACGGCCTTCTGGCGGCCGGGGATTTGGCCGATTTCAGATGTGCCGTCGAAGCGCCGCTGCGCCATCGCTTTATGGATACGGATGTCTATGTGTGCGGCGCGTGGTGTCAGGGGCCGTTCTTGGCGCACGCCCTCGCCCTGTTGCAGCCCGGGGAACTTCGCGGCGAAGGTCACAATTCAGCCGCCTATATCCACCAAATCACGGAAGCGCTGAAACTCGCCTTTGCCGATCGCGAGCGCCATTACGGAGATCCGCGTTTCGTCCATGTACCGCTCGAGCGGCTGCTGTCGGCAGAACATATCGCCGACCAGCGCGCGCTCATCGGAGAACGCGCGGAAAGCGCACATCGCTCCGATGAAGAGCCGCCGGTGCCGCGCGATACCTCCTACATTTGCGTTGTCGACAAGGACGGCAATGCCTTTTCCGCCACGCCATCCGATGTGTCCTACGACACGCCGGTGATCCCGGGAACGGGTCTTTGCCCGTCGTCGCGCGGCTCGCAATCCTGGGCCGACCCGGCGCATCCCTCTTGTGCCGCGCCCGGCAAGCGCCCGCGTCTCACGCCCAATCCGGCACTGGCCATCTGTGAGGGTGAATTCGTCATGCCGTTCGGCACGCCGGGCGGCGATGTGCAATGCCAGGCCATGCTGCAGATATTGTTGAACATCCTGCTGTTCGACATGAACCCGCAAGGAGCGCTCGAAGCGCCGCGCTTTGCCACCTACAGCTTCCCCAATTCCTTCGCGCCGCACGAGGCCTTTCCCGGGCGGCTCAATTTGGAAGGGCGTTTTGGGCCGGAGATCGAGGCGGAATTGACGGCGCGTGGCCACGATGTGCGCATGTGGCCCGATTGGAGCCCGCTCGCCGGTGCGGTGTGTTTGATATTGCAGGACTTGCAGCGCGGCACCCTGGCGGGTGCGGCCGACCCAAGACGGCCGGCGATGGCAGCGGGCCGCTAGCTAAGCCGCCGAGCGCAGCTCAAGCACGATCTTGACGGCATGCGTGCGGTTGTGCGCGCCGAGCTTGCGCAGGATGCCCTTCATATGCAGCTTCACCGTCACGACCTGAAGGTCCAAGAGGGCGGCGATCTCCTTGTTTGCCTTGCCTTCGATGAGATGCTCGAGCACATCCATCTCGCGCGGGGTCAGTGAGCGGAGCGGGCTGTCGGGTGGCAAATCGCTCTCTTCGTTGGCGCCGCCGGCTTCGTCATAGAGCGCCGAGGGGATGAATTTCTCGCCCGACATGACAAGACGAAGCGCGTTCAACATGGCGTCACCGCCGAGCGTTTTCGGTATATAGCCGTTGGCGCCGTGCTCGAGCGCGCTGGTCATATCCTGGTGGCGGATCGAGCCCGAGAGAATCACGATGGGAATTTTGGGATAGCGTTTGCGCATGCGGTCGAGGCCGTCGAAGCCCGAACTTCCCGGCATGTTGAGATCGAGAATGACGAGGTCGAGCGCCGCTGCTTCGGCGGCGAGCTCCTCGGCCTGATCATAGGTCTCGGCCTGCAGCACCTCGACCTCGTCGTCGAGGCGCGAGCAATAGAAGGCGAGCGCATCGCGTATCAATTTATGATCGTCGGCGAGCAAAACCCGCGTGTGTGTCTCCAACTGTCCGGTGCGATTAGGCGCCCGATTCGCGGCTATTTTCCCATATCGCGGCGCTTGGCGAAACGCGGCCCTTTACGCGAGGGGTAAGGCGTCGCAAAAGTTGTGAATTCCGGGCAATCGTATCGAACGAAACTATTTCTACCTACCCAGGTAAAAAATATATACTCAAGAGTATAAGTGCTATTCACCGGTATAGGTAACCAATACAAAAGAGAGTTATTATTATACCTATGTTTCTAATTAACACATTGTTATCAAACTACTATTTGCAGGTTCCTAATTCCTTATGGGGAGCTTGCTGTTATGTCTATTTTTCATTGCGGAGTAGTCCGTCTTCTCGCCAGCATTGGCGCGCGCAACTGCGATGAAACGACCTCTTGCGAGCGAACCACCTACATAGCCGGCCATCGGGCTCTCGGGCTTTTTCGCGCCGTTATACTCACTCTCGCCCTCGTGCTTGCATTTTGCTTTATCGGTGACTTCAGCGACGCATCGGCCGGCGAGCAGGCGAGCGCGGCGAAAAGCGATGTCGTTTCGGTATTCGGCGCCAAGCAGACCAAGGTCAAGAAATCCAAATCCTTCACCAGTTGGGGCACGCTTTTGAAGCGCTACGCCAAGCAGGAAGCACGCCTGGAAAAGGGCCGTGGATGCATCAACGAGAAGGCCGGCTCGAAGCTTTGGGTCGAACTTATCGACAGCCTTCAAGGCCTCGATCAGGTCACGCAGATACAAAAAGTTAATAGCTATTTCAATGCCCTAACCTATCAATCCGACAGCAAGAATTACGATATCGAAGATTATTGGGCGACCCCGTATCAGTTTTTGAGCCGCGCCAAAGGCGATTGTGAGGACTTCGCCGCGGCGAAATATTTTGCTCTGCGCGAGCTCGGATTCGATTCCGATCAGCTGCGACTCGTGGTCGGTTTCGACCGCGCCCGCGGTGGTGCGCACACGGTAACCCTGGCCGTCGTCGACGGCCAGGCGGTGATGCTCGACATCGGCGATGACGCCGTCATCGAGGTCGCTAATGTGACCGAATTCGATCCGCTTTATTCGGTTACGGAATCCGCCGGCTGGTTGCACAGGAAGGCCGCTTAAGGGCGAACCGCAAGCTCCCCTGGAAAGCGACAATCATGTGTAACCTGTCAAATAGAGCGCCGCGAAGCCCGCCGGACTAATCCCCGGCGGGGGGCAACGCGCTTTTTATGGCGTCGATCAGGTCGCGCAGTGCGACCGGTTTGAGGAGGATGGCGGCGACGCCGAGCTCTTTCAGCTCGCGCTCGACGTCGGTGGTGAAATATCCGGTGACGACGACGATCGGCAGGTTGGCGTGTCTGGCGCGTGCTTCGCGCACCAGCTCGCTGCCGCCGCCGCGTGGCATTTTGAGGTCGGTGATCAAGGCGTCTGGCGCCTCTTCGGCCATCAGTTCGAGCGCGGCGACACCGTCGGGCGCGTTGCTGACGCGGTAGCCTTCGAGGTTGAGGATCTGACTCAACATTTTTGCCGCGACCGCTTCATCTTCGACCAACAGAAGATGTGCGCCGCCATTTTTATCGGCCGTCATAATTACCCGTCTTTGTCCGCCTCGCCGTAGGGCAGGGTGACGCTAAAACAGGCGCCATTATCGGTCGTCTCAGCGCTCAATGCGCCGCCCATTTCGCTAATGATGCTCTGCGAGACGGATAGCCCGAGCCCCATGCCCCGGCCGACTTCCTTGGTGGTGAAAAAAGGTTCGAATATGGAATCAAGTTTTTCCTGCGGGATGCCGCCGCCATTGTCGCTAACCGAAATGATAAGCCTGTCTCTGCCGTCGCCGTCCGAGAGGGTGACGCCAATGCGCCCCTTTGGGCTGGCCGCATCCTCAGCCGAATTTTCCAAAATGGCGTCATGCGCATTGCCGAGCAGATTGACCAGAACCTGCTCCAGGCGTATCGGGTGGCCCATCACGGCGTGCGCTTGCTCGGGAATATCCGAGACGATCTCGATATCTTCGAGACGGTATTGTTCAAGCACCATATCGACCGCCTGGCGCACGCAGGCCGCCGGATCCATCAGGCTCGGCTCGAGCGCATCGCGGCGCCCGAAAATGCGGAGGTGGCCAATGATATCGGCCATGCGCTGGCACTGCTCCGAGACGATTTGAAAATGCTCGCGTTCGGTCTCCGCATTGAGCGTGCCGGCATCCAATTCCATCATGCAGCGGTCCGCCGCCATGCGGATAATATAGAGCGGCTGGTTGAGCTCGTGCGCCATGCCGGCGGCCATCTGGCCGAGGGTGGCCAGCTTCGACGTTTGGATAAGCTGCGCCTCGACCTGCTTGCGTTCGGAAATGTCCTCGGTGATCGAGAGATAATGCGTCACCTCGCCATCATCGCCGCGGATGACACTGGTCATTTCGCGGCACCAATAGGCGCTGCCGCCATTGCGCTGCAACTGGAATTCACGCCGCGCCGAGCCGCTTTGCTCGGCTTCGCGCAGCGTCTCGGCCGGATCCTGCGGCGGCATCGCACCCCGGTTCCAGGCAAACAGGTCGCTGCCGAGATATTCATCGGCATTGAGGCCGGTAATTTCGTCGAAGCGGGAATTGACATATTCCACCGTACCGTCCGGCCCGGCGATGATGACGGCATGCGGGCTTTGCTCGACGGCGCTCGATAGCTTGTGGAGCTGGCGCTCCGCCGCGACGCGCTCGGTGATGTCTAGCGACACCGTGACGACATTGCGCACGCTGCCGTCCTGATCCCGGAGCGGCGATTTGGTGGTGATCAATGTATGCGCCTCACCCGACACATCGTCGAAATTTTCCTCGACGGCGGCGATCGTCTTGCCGCTTTCGAAAACCCGCTGATCGGTCTCGCGGCTGTGGCGGCCGAATTCCTCGCCCATCAGATCGCCGACCGTTTTGCCGACCGCGTCCTCCGGCGTCATATGGAGCGTTTCGGCGAGCTTGCGGTTGACGAATTCAAAATTGGAATGACCGTCGGTCGCGCTGATTAGGGCGGGTACGGTATCGATCACCAGGCGCAGCATCTCTTCGCTCTGGCGCAGCGCCTGATCGCCGAGGCGGGTGTTCTTCTCGAGCTTCTCCTCCATTTGCGCGCCGCGCTTTTGCAGATCGAGCTGGTGGCGGCGGAGGCGCAGCAAATTGCGCAGGCGGGTGCCGAATTCGCGCGCATCCACAGGGCTGTGGATAAAATCAGTAGCGCCGGCATCGAGCGCGCGGTAGCGGAACGATTTGTCCTCGAACGCCGTGACGATAATCACCGGCACGTCTTCGCATCCTGCCTGGGCGCGGAACGCGGCGGTAAAGGAGGCGCCGTTCATGGTGCCCATCTGGAAATCGCTGATGACGATATCAGGGATGTTTTCCTTGCTCCACTCAAGCGCCTTGATCGGATCGGCGAAGCTCTGCACGTCGGCGCCGGGCACGAGCGATGCCGCAAGGCGCGAATAGATGCGCCGGTTGGTGATCTGGTCATCGACGATGGCGATCAGAGCCATGTGAGTCCGTCCTGCCTAGCCGTAGCCCCGCGCCTGGCGGCGGGTGGCGTAATAATCCCGTTGATAGGTATCGCGAAATGAGCGCTCCCTTATCTTAGAGGCCCAGTCCAAAAGTGATATATTTTCTTTCAGTGCGTTTTCGCGCGCCGCCAGGATGGTCTCGACTTCCGCCTCGGAAATCATCTCGACCATGACGTGGAGACCGTCGCAATCGCTGACATGGGGCAGGATGCGCCGCACCAACCGTTTGCCCTGGCGCGCTTCATCCTCGCCGAGCTTCTTTTCCGCCGTGATTTTGCCGAGATAGATGGCATCGACAATGGCGCGGTCATGCTCGCGGTTGAGATGCTCGACCTGAACCTTGCCGACGACCGGCTGCAACAGCGGATGCAGCGTCTCTTCCTCATAGCGGAAATGCGGCCCGGCATGGATGCACAGCTCTTTTTGCAGTTTGCGCGCGCTTTTCACGTCGCGCGCCTCGAAGGCCGCAATCAGGCCAAGCAAAATGTCGCGCACCTCGCGGTGCTCCTCATGGGCGATATCGCGCAGGCGTTGATGTGCCGGGGTTACGGCGCCGCCCGCCGGTTGGGCCGCGCCGTTCGCCTTTTTGGCCATTTTGTTCTCCAATGTTTCGCCACTTGCCTAGGTGTAAACATCTTTATGGCCGGCTTGTCCAGAGGAAGGCATAATATCGCCAGGAACCCGCAAGGAGAGAAGCCATGACCGCCTGCATCGTCGGCTGGAGCCACACCCCGTTCGGAAAACATGAAAATGAAGATGTCGAATCGCTGATCGTCCAGGCAGCGCAGGGCGCGCTGGCTGATTCGGGACTGGAGGCCAAGGATATCGACGAGATCTTCGTCGGCCACTGCAATGCCGGCTTCTCACGCCAGGAATTCACCGCCTCGCTCACCCTGCAGGCCGATGACGCTTTCCGCTTTGTGCCGGCAACCCGGGTCGAGAATGCCTGCGCCACGGGCAGCGCCGCCATTCATCAGGGCATCAATTCGATCGAGGCCAAGCGCGCCCGTTTCGTTCTCGTGGTCGGCGTCGAGAAAATGACTGACACTAAAGGCCCGGCAATCGGTGAAAATCTCTTACGCGCGTCCTATGTCAAAGAAGAGGCCGATATCGAGGGCGGCTTTGCCGGTGTGTTTGGCACAATTGCCGAGAATTATTTCCAACGCCATGGCGACCAAAGTGACGCCTTGGCCAAGATCGCGGCCAAGAACCACAAGAACGGCGCCAACAATCCGCTCGCCCAAATCCAAAAAGACCTGGGCTATGATTTCTGCCGCAACGTCTCGGACAAAAATCCGCTCGTCGCCGGCCCGCTTAAACGCACCGATTGCTCGCTCGTTTCCGACGGCGCCGCCGCCGTGGTGCTGAGCGATGTCGAAAGCGCGCTCGCCATGGAAAAGGCGGTGGTGTTCCGCGCCGCCAAGCACGTCAATGATTTCCTGCCCATGAGCCGGCGCGATATTCTCATGTTCGACGGCTGCGAGAAGGCCTGGGGCGAGGCGCTGGGTGACGCCGGCCTCACCCTCGACGATCTCGACTTCGTCGAGACTCATGACTGCTTCACCATCGCCGAACTGCTCGAATATGAAGCCATGGGCCTGACGCCACGCGGCGAGGGTGCACGCGCCATCCACGAGGGCTGGACCGAGATGGACGGCAAACTGCCGGTCAACCCGTCGGGCGGCCTCAAATCGAAAGGCCACCCGATCGGCGCCACCGGCGTCTCCATGC
>CAYSDJ010000086.1:0-13874 GCA_964429775.1 uncultured Rhizobiaceae bacterium | reverse complement strand
ACGCAGACCCATCAAAAGGGTATGCAGGAAGCGGTTGCGCAGACCGGTCGTTACGACCTGATGCTGCCGGCGCCGTTGAGCCTGCCTGATTTCGCTGAATCCGGTCTCGCGCAAGATCTGACTGCCTGGGTCGAGAAGTATGATCCGGAAGTCTTTGACGGCCCCAACAAGCTCGAATATCCGGTGTCGGATTTCGGCCAGAAATATAAGGGCAAGACCTACGGCCTCTATTGCGATGGTGACTGGTGGCTGCTCAATTATCGTAAAGATAAATTGGCCGAAGCCGGCAAATCGCCGAAATCAAAACGCGCCGTTGTCGATACCTGGGCGGAATACGACCAACTCGCCGCCGACATGACCGACAAGGCCAATGATTTCTGGGGCGCCTTGGAATACCGTTCCCCGTTCTGGAACAAATTCCATTGGATGACCCGTTTCCAATCCAAGGGCGTGCTCTATTTCGACAAAGACATGAAGTCGATGGCCGATAGCCCGGAGAGTATCAAGACCGTTGAGGATCTTGTGGCGATCCAGGAGTTCATGCCGAAAGAGCAGTTCAACTACGGCTTCACTGAGAACTATGCCCAGTATTATGCGGGCGGCCGTGGCTTCTTCGAGTTCGGTTGGCCGTCTCTCTGGCGTTATAGCCATGACGCGGCGGGCGCGCAGTCGATCATTGCTGGCAAGGACGCCAATGGCGAGCCGACCCAGACCGGTATCTCCAAAGTGCCGGGCGATATTGTCAATGGCGAGCTGATCCGTGCCGATGTGATGCCGTTTGCCTGGGATTTCGTCGTCAACTCGCACTCCGAAATTCCGGAAATCGCCTATCTCTACGCGCAGTGGCTCACCGGCCCGACCATGTCGATGCGCTCGATTCCGAATGAAGGCGGCTATTTCGATCCGTGGCGTAACAACCACTTCCTCGATCCGTCACCTGAATTCTATGCCGCCTATCCGGGCGATTTCCTCGCGACCTCCTATGAGGCCGTTGTGGATTGCGTGCCGGAAATCATCCTGCGCGGCGGTTCGGAATATCACAATGCTCTGGATATCAACCTGCAGGCTGCCTACAACAAGCAGAAAACGCCTGAGCAAGCCATGAAGGATACGGCGAAAGAGCAAAACCGCATCACCCGTCGTCTGGGCAAAGACACCCAGATCGAAGCGTGGCGCGCTCTGGCTGCCATGTATCCGTCCGCGCTTCAGAAAGCGTCCGGTGCGGATAAGTGGGGCATGTAAGTTGACCACGCAGAAAATCGTCAATAAACGAACATAAGAAAAAATCAGTGATTACAAATACATCTAATGGCGGGGCTTCCACCCTTGGTTTGGGGAAGCCCCGCCGCTTTGATCCTAACGATAAAAAATATATTCCTGGCCTGCTGATCACGCCGGTACAGATTTTGCTGTGCGTGATGCTGATCTTTCCATTTGTTCTGGAATTCGTGATCAGCCTGACCGAATGGCAGCCCATCTACGGTGATTTCTGGGACGCCTTCGCCAGCGTCTTTACGCAAAAAATCGACCAGGGCATCAGTTACAATTATTTGGTAACGGATGAGCCGCGTTATTTGCAGGCACTTGGCCGGACGGTGATCATGTCGGTCATCGCCCTTTGCCTTGAATTTGTCATCGGCCTCGGGCTGGCGACATTGTTCCTGAAAAAATTCTGGGGCAAGCGCATTTGGTTTACCGCGCTTCTCACGCCAATGATGATCATGCCGGTCGTCGTTGGCTATACCTGGTTCATGCTGTTTCAGTATAATGGCCCGATCAACCAGATTTTCGGTTGGATCGCCTTCAGCCCGGTCAATTTGCAATGGCTGAATGACGGTACGCTGGCCTTTATTGCGGTGATCGTGACCGAGGTGTGGCATTGGACGCCGCTCTTCTTCCTGATCATGTTGTCGGGCCTGAATGCGGTGCCGGAAAATCCGATCCGCGCCGCGACCGTTCTCGGCGCCAGCAACTTCAAGATTTTCTGGACCATCATCCTGCCCAATATGCGGGCCGTGATCATCATTGCCTTCGTTATTCGCGGCATGGAAGTGGTCAAGCTGTTCGATGAGATTTATCTGCTGACGCGCGGCGGGCCGGGAACGGCGACCGAGACCATAAGCCTCTATCTCTACAAGCTGGCGTTCGAGGACTTCCGCTTGGCCTATGCCGGCTCCGCCGCCTTCATCGTTCTGGTGATTACGGTGGTGCTGATTAACATGATGCTGAAGCCGATCCGCTATCAGCTGGTCGAGGGACGCTGATCATGCCGGAACGCAAATTTTCACCGTTTAACTTAATTGCCCTTGTAGCCGGCCTGCTGTTTGCCATCTTCCCCATCCTGTGGATGGTGTCGACATCGTTCAAGTTACGCAGTGAGTGGGTCACGTCACCGCCGACATGGGTCTCCGCCGCGCCGACGGTGGATAATTATCTCACCATCTTGGCGCCGCAAGTGCTGCTCGACCGCCGTGGCGGTACGCAGCAGGTCGGTGACGAGGACTTCGGTGGGTCCAAGGACGATGCCGCCGGCGGCGCCATCGCCGATTTCCTCAACCGCTCGGCATGGCCCGGCATCAAAGGCTCGATTATCATCTCCATATCGGCGACAATATTATCCATTGTGGTCGGCCTGATGGCCGCAATCAGCATATCGCGATACCGATTTGGCGGGAATTTCACACCCTTCTTCATATTGGCGGGGCGAATGTTTCCGCCCATTGCGATAGCGATTCCGTTCGTCATCATGTTCGGACCTAAGGTGTTCGACATCACCGATACCTATTTCGGCTTGATCGTCGCCTATGCCGCGGTAACGGTACCCTTCTCGACCTGGATGTTGAAAAGTTTTGTCGACGATTTGCCGCATGAGATTGAGGAAGCGGCGATGATGGACGGCTATTCGCGCTGGCGAGCCCATCTCACGGTGACGGTGCCGCTGATTAAGGGCGGTATTATCGCCACAACGCTGTTCATATTCATTTTGAACTGGAGCGAATTCCTGTTCGCCCTGGTGTTGACCTATACGGAAGTGCAGACCATTCCAGTGACGCTCAGTAAATACTTCTCAGCGACCGAAGGCACGCTATACGGCGTTCAGGCGGCGTTGGCCATGGTATCGATCATTCCGTTGATCACCGTCGGCTTCTTCATTCAGAAACATCTGGTGCGCGGGCTGACGCTCGGCGCCATCAAGCGGTGACCGGTCATGGCAAACATTAAGCTCGAACTGGTTAATCTGCGTAAGGAATTCGGTGATCTTATCGCCGTCAATGATGTTTCCATCGCCATTGAGGAAAGCGAGACGATGGCCCTGTTGGGACCGTCGGGTTGCGGTAAGTCGACCATTCTGAACATGATTGTCGGTCTTGAAGCACCGACCAGCGGCGACATTCTGATCGACGGCAAATCGGTTTTGAGTGTGCCGCCAGGTGACCGAAATATCGGCCTGGTGTTTCAGGATTATGCCGTGTTTACACATATGACGGTGCGCAACAATCTCGCCTACGGCCTGAAAATACGCAAAATGAAGCAGCCGGAGATCGACCGGGAAATTGCCAAGGTGGCGGAATTCCTCTCGATCACCCATCAACTCGATCATAGACCGGGTGAATTGGGCGCTTCCGAACTGCAACGTGTTGCGATCGGCCGGACGCTGGTCACAAATCCGGAAATCCTGTTGCTTGATGAGCCTTTGAGTAATTTGGAAGCGGCAATGCGCAACCAAATGCGGCGCGAACTGCGGCGTATTCAAGGCGAGACGGGTCAAACCATCATTTACGTGACGCATGACCAAATCGAGGCGCTTTCCTTGGCGCATCGTATCGCAGTGATGGATTTTGGCCGCTTGCAGCAATATGACACCGCGCATAACGTCTACCAATATCCCGCCAATCGCTTTGTTGGCAGTTTCCTTGGCAATCCACCGATGAATTTCCTCAAAGGGAAGCTTGGGGAGGATGGCGGCCGGCGTATTGTGACTTCCGGTGATTCAACCATCCCACTGCCAGCCGGAAATCTCGGCTCGGATGTCTCCGCCGGCTCGGATGTTGTCGTCGGGGTGCGTCCCGAGAGCTTAAGTTTGGCGGCGGCGGATGATCCGGCGCGCTTCTCGGTTCCGGTGCTGGCGGTCGAGCCGCAGGGACCGGAGACGGTCGTCACCGCGTCATTCGGTGATTCATCACTTAAGGTTATTGTTCCGACGGGCGCCACAGCCACCGAAGGCGGCTCTATCGAATTGGTGCCGGAGAGCGATCTTGTGGCCCTTTTTGATGCCGAATCAGGCGTTCGGTTACTGGATAGCGGAGAAAGACGATGAGCGAGCCCGTTCTCGAGCTACGCTCGATTTCAAAGAATTTTGGCAGCAACGAAGCCCTGAAAGAGGTCAATCTAACGGTGCCGCATGGTTCGCTGATCGTGCTCCTCGGCCCGGCCGGTGCCGGCAAGACAACGACCTTGCGCATTATTGCCGGTCTTGAGGCGCCGAGTTCGGGCGAAGTCATGATCGAAGGCATGGATTTCACCCAACATCAGCCGAACCAGCGCGATATCGCCATGATTTTCGACAATCTGGCGCTCTATCCCAATAAGACGGGTTATGAAAATATCGCCGCGCCGCTCAGAATTGCCAAAGTAGATAAGAACGAGATCGATGAGCGTGTCATGGAAATGGCGGAGTTGATGAAAATCAGCCATATCCTCGAGCGCACGCCGGGAACGTTCAGTGGCGGTGAGCGCCAGCGTGTTGCCTTGGGCCGCGCCATGATCCGCCAGCCGCGCTTTTACCTGCTAGACGAACCGCTCAGTAGTTTGGATTTCATGCTGCGCATCGATCTCAGAACAGAGCTGAAGCGTTTGCAGCAGGAATCAGGCCGCACTTTCCTATTTGCCACACCCGATTACACCGAGGCTTTGGCACTTGCTGATACGGTTTGCGTGCTGATCGATGGCGAGGTACGCCAGATCGCCAAAGCGCAAGAACTCTATGACGAGCCGATTGACCGCGATGTTGCGCGCTTTGTCGGCAACCCGCCGATCAATATCGTACCGGCGCGTCTGACGCGCGATAACGGCACGGCAAGCCTCAAAATCGGCACCATGGATATGAAGTTACCGGATCACATGGAGCATGGCCTGCCGTCCGGCATCAGCGATGTCGAGATCGGTGTCAGACCCGAACATGTGCGGATGGTCGGCGTGGATTCGACTGAATCCCATTTAACGGGTACGGTAAATGACATGGAGCCGCTCGGCATGCACACCACGGTGGGTGTCAATTTGGGTGGGGTGGATCTCTTCTTCACCGTCCCCGGCGTGCAGGAATTCACTGATGGCGACAAGGTCGAGATGCATGTCGATATGGAATCGATCCTGTTTTTCGATCCCCAAAGCGGCCGCCGGCTCTCTTAGGGAGTTTCCCGCAGCCTGCCGGCTGTGATTTTTTGAGTTTCGACACCCAGCATTCAGCGGTGAAGTCTCATGTTGCCTCGAGTTAGCGTATTTTCTCTCGGCGGCACTATTGCCATGGGCGCGACCGCGCCCGGCAAGGGTGTTTCTCTGTCCCATTCGGCCGCGATGCTGGTCGACGCCGTGCCGGCCTTGGCCGAAATCGCCGAAATTGAGGCGTCGTCCTTCCGTCAGCTACCAAGCCCTGATATCTCCCTTGATGACCTCGCGGCATTGGCGCAGGAGATCAGTGCACGCCTCGACGATGGCGTGCGCGGCGTTGTTGTCACCCAAGGCACCGATACGATCGAGGAATCCGCCTTTGTCATGGATCGTTTGGTACACAGGGATGCGCCCGTGGTCTTTACCGGCGCCATGCGCAACCCCACCATGGCCGGTCCGGATGGTCCCGCCAATCTCCACCATGCCGTCATCACGGCGCTTGAGCAGCAGGCGCGCAGCCTCGGTACGCTGGTGGTGATGAATGATGAAATCCACGCCGCGCGCTATGTGCAAAAACGCCATACCACCAGCCCGGCGGCGTTTCATTCGACCCCGGCCGGACCAGTGGGGTGGATTCTCGAGGGCCGGGCGCACATCGTCACCCGCCCGGGCGGCCGTTTCCCGGTTGATTTTCCGGCGTCGCCGCGCTCTGTGCGCGTCGCCCGCTTGACCGCCGGCGTCAATGAAGACGGCACCCTCGTCGATCTCGCGCTGCAGGCTGGTTACGACGGAATCGTCATTGATGCCACCGGTGGCGGCCATGTTCCCAAGGCCATGGTCGAGGCATTGGGGCGGGCGGCGGAGAGAATTCCCGTGGTCTTCGCCTCGCGCACCCGCCACGGCGAGACCATGCAGGCGACCTACAATTTTCCCGGCGCCGAAACCGATCTGTTGGCGCGCGGCCTGATCCCGGCCGGCTGGCTCGACGGCATCAAATCTCGCCTGTTGCTGATGCTTCTGCTCAGCACCGGCGCCGGCACCGAGGACATCAGGCAGGCATTCGACGACTGGCGATATCCTTTCGGGCGCTAAAACCGGGCTGGGGTTCTTTATGATTAAGGTCAGCATTGATGGTCATGAACAGAGCTTCCCATCGGACGGTAATGACAGCCTGTTGCGCGCCGGCCTGCGCGCCGGTTTTGGCCTGCCCTATGAATGCAGCACCGGCTCGTGCGGCACCTGTAAGTTCGAACTGCTCGACGGCGAAGTGGCGGACCTGTGGCCGGATGCGCCGGGCCTGACAGAGCGCGACAAACGCAAAGGCCGCAAACTCGCCTGTCAAAATCAGCCGCTCAGCGATTGCACCATCAAAATTCGCATCGATCCAGCGGCCGTGCCTGAAATTGCGCCCAGGCGGCAAGCGGTGCGGCTTGTCGAGAGCCGGGCGCTGACGCATGACATGCGGGAATTCCACTTCACCGGTGAAGCGGCGGCCCAATTCCTGCCCGGCCAATATGCGCTTTTCAAGCTACCGGGCGTCAGCGGCATGCGCGCCTATTCCATGGCAAATCTGGCAAATGAATCCGGCGATTGGCAATTTCACATCAAGAATATGCCGGGCGGCGCCGGCAGTGAGGCGTTGTTTGGCGGCGTCGTGGCGCCCGGCCGTGAAATCGAGTTGGATGGCCCTTATGGCCTCGCCTATTTGCGCGAGCGCCCACGCGATATTGTCTGTATTGCCGGTGGCTCGGGCCTTTCGCCGATGGTCTCGATCGCGCGTGGCGTGGCGGCGGACGCCGCCTTCAGCGCCCGCCAACTGCATTTCTTCTATGGCGGCCGCCAGCCGCGCGATATTTGCGGCGAGGATATCCTGCGCGCCTTGCCCGGGTTTTCCGAGCGCATGCATTATTACGCCAGTATTTCCGAGCCCGACACCGCTCAGCAATCATGGACGGGCGGCGTCGGGTTCGTGCATGAATTGGCGGCGGAAACATTGGCCGGAGCACTCGCGGACTACGAGTTTTATTTTGCCGGTCCGCCGGCCATGGCCGAGGCGGTGCAGCGCATGCTGATGATCGATCACAAGGTGCCGTTCGATCAGCTCCATTTCGACCGCTTTTTTTAATTCGCCATGGCCGCAAGTTTCACCGTCACAATTGCGGATTCCGGCGCGAGATTTCAGTGCCCCGAAGACGAGCGTGTGCTGATCTCGATGGAAAAACAGGGCCTTCGCCATATTCCCATCGGTTGCCGCGGCGGTGGCTGCGGCACCTGCCGGGTAAAGGTCACAAAGGGCAGCTACCGCACACGAAAAATGAGCCGGGCGCATGTGAGCGAGACCGAGGAAGCGGCGGGAATTGTCCTCGCGTGCCGCCTGATACCCGAAAGCGATCTCGTTCTCGGGCTTGCAGGCGAGGTCAAGGGCGTGTGAAATAGAGCCAGGGAACAGGGAGGGAAGAGCCATGGCGTTAACCGGTGTATTGCGTGCGGGGTTTGTCCAATTCCGCGTGCTCGAGATGGATGAGGCGCTGGCCCATTACGTCGATTACATAGGCCTCGAGCTGGTCGAGAAGGCCGATGACGGGCGCGCTTATCTCAAGGGCTATGACGAATTTGACCGCCACAGCATTGTCCTGCGTGAGGCCGATGCGCCGGGCGTCGATGTGATGGCCTTCAAGGTCGCGGGCGAGGCCGATCTCGACACGTTCGAAAAACGCATCACCGAATTCGGCCTCGTCGTCGATCCCGTAGCGGCGGGCGAGCAGCCGACCGTCGGGCGGCGCATTGGCTTTGACTTGCCGAGCGGTCACCGCATCGAGCTTTATGCCGAGATGGCGCGCTCCGACAACGGACCGGTGATCGAAAACCCGGATGTCTGGCGCGATGATCCGCGTGGCATGCGCGCGCTCGGTTTCGATCACTGTCTGCTTTACGGCCCCAACATCGCCGAGGTAACGCGCTTTTTCACCGAAGTGCTCGATTTCGGCCTGGTCGAGAAAGTACAGACGCCGGATGGCCCGATCGCCGTTTGGCTTACCAGCAGCACCAAATCGCACGAGGTCGCCTTCGTCGAGCATGAAAATCCCGGCAAGTTCCATCATGTCTCGTTCCTGCTCGAATCGTGGAACGATGTCGGCCACGCCGCCGATATCATTTCGCGCTACGACATCTCGCGCGATGTCGGCCCGACGCGCCATGGCATCACGCGCGGCCAGACGATCTATTTCTTCGATCCGTCGGGCAACCGCAACGAGGTCTTCGCCGGCGGCTACAGCTATTTCCCCGATCACCCAACCCGGGTGTGGACACCGGATCAGCTCGGCAAGGGCATCTTTTATTACGAGAAAGAGCTCAATGACCGCTTTCTCGGCGTGGTGACGTGAGCGGAAATACCGTCCGCGCTCTAACCTTCGACGTTTTCGGCACCGTCGTCGATTGGCGCACCGGCATCGCGCGCGAGGGCGCGGAGCTGGGTCGCGCCAAGGGCATTGATCTCGATTGGCACGCCTTTGCCGATGACTGGCGCGCCCTCTATCAGCCGGCCATGGAGCGCGTGCGCAGCGGCGAAATTGCCTGGTGTAAGCTCGACGATTTACACCGCTTGAATTTGGATGAATTGCTGACGCGCCATGAAGTTGATGGCCTGGCAGAAGTTGAAACCGAACATCTCAACCGCGCCTGGCACCGCCTCGACCCCTGGCCGGATGCCATTGCCGGCCTCACCCGCCTGAAACGAAATTACGTTCTGGCGACGCTCTCAAACGGCAATGTCTCACTGCTCGTCAATATGGCAAAGCGCGCAGGCCTGCCGTGGGACGCCGTGCTCGGCGCTGAGACTGCCGGCGCTTACAAACCGCAGCCACAAGCCTATCTCAAAACCGCCGAAATGCTCGACCTTGAGCCCGAGCAATGCATGATGGTCGCCGCCCACAATGGCGACCTTGCCGCCGCATCAGCGCTTGGCATGAAGACGGCTTTTGTCCGTCGCCCGACCGAATATGGCCCGGCGCAGACCACGAACCTGGAGCCGCAGGGTGCGTGGGATATCGACGCTGAGGATTTCCTCGACCTCGCCGACCGGCTCGGTTGCTGATTGGGAGTATATTGACCGCATATGCGTAAATTTTTTCGAGTGGCGGCCGTGGGGTCTGCGGTTTTCGCACTGTTTACGGCCTTGTTCTTGCCTGCTTCCGCCGACGCTGGCGAACAGCACATCGGCGAAGCCGTTCACGCGCTTCCTCTGTTCGATGCCCATATTCACTACAAGGAACCGGCATGGGCGCCTTATCCGCCAGCGACCGTGGTTGAACTGATGGACGAATCCGGCGTTGCCATGGCGCTGGTATCGTCGACCCCGGACGAAGGCACCATCAAACTATGGAAATACGCGCCAAACCGCGTGGTTCCGGAACTTCGCCCTTATCACGGCGAGGTAGGGTCGTCGAACTGGACCAAGGCCCCGGGCATGTTCGACTATCTGGTCAAGCGCTTGAACGATTATCCGCATGAAGGTATCGGCGAATTTCACCTACACAGCGTCGACACCGAGGATGAACCCCTGCTGCGGAAAATCGCCGAACTGGCTTTATCGCAAGACCTTTACATTCATGTTCACTCAGGAAAAGAACCTGTCGATCTGCTTTTTTCGATTGAGCCGAAACTCAAAATCATTTGGGCCCATGCCGGCATGTCCGAGCCTGCCGAAACGGTTGAAGATATGATGGCGACCCATGAGGCGCTCTACGCCGACACATCTTACCGTGAAAGCGATATATTAACGCCGCAAGGCACCATCGATCCTGCCTGGCGCCGGGTTCTCGAACGCTTTGCGGATCGCTTCATGGTCGGGTCCGATACCTGGGTCAATGCACAGTGGGACAGTTACGCGGAAATAATCGCCGTAAACCGGAAATGGCTTAGCCAATTTCCTCGCGCCATCGCGGAGAAATTTGCCTTCAGAAACGCCGAACGACTGTTCGGCCGAAAAGTCGGGAATCACCTGATTGGCACCAGGTAACATAGTCTCAAGGCCGCCACCCATCGGCCGATTAACGCGTGTAATGTCTTAATGAAGGCAACCGTCTGCTTCGAATCGAATGCGGCAATTCTCAGCAAGCCCAAATTTGGCCGTCATGCGCCCAACTGCACTCGTATATCACGTGACACTCTGACCGCCGAATCGAACCGGGCGTGCAAACATCGTCCAACACGCTCCTAATGATGTTTGCGAGGTCCGCCTTTTTAAACGGCTTCTGAATCACATTCGTACGCTCCTCCAGTTCGATATGGTTGTTGAACGCTTCTTCCGCATAGCCCGTCATGAACACGGTTTTGGTGGTTTGACTGCGGCGCTGGATTTCGGCCGCGAGGCCGGGGCCGTTCAGGGCGCCCGGCAGAACCACGTCGGACAGCAACAGGTCGATATGGGCGCCGTATTGCATAACGGCCAGCGCTTCTTCGGCGCTGCCCGCTTCACTGATGCCGTAGCCGAGGCCGGACAGTACGGCAACGGCCAGTGTGCGCACATCCGCGTCGTCTTCGACGATAAGAATGTGTTCGCCTTTGGCCCTCGGGATAGCCGACGTCGTCGGGCTCGGAGCCGCACTGCCGACATGCGAGGTCGAGCGCGGCAGGTAAATTTTGACCGTGGTGCCGATACCGGGCTCGCTGTAGATCGTCGCGGTGCCGCCCGACTGTTTGGCAAAGCCATAAACCATGCTCAGGCCCAGGCCCGACCCTTCGCCCACTTCCTTGGTGGTGAAGAAAGGCTCGAAGACATGCTTGAGCGTATCGCTATCAATGCCGATACCGGTGTCCGACACGGCGAGCATGACATAATCGCCGGGTTCGACATCGGCTTGCGCGGCGGCGAATTCATCGTTTAGCGATATGTTTGCGGTTTCGATGGTCAGGTGCCCGCCATTCGGCATGGCGTCGCGAGAGTTGATCGATAGATTCAATAGCGCGCTTTCCAATTGCGACTTATCGGCATGGCAAAGCCAGGAACTGCCCGCTTTACTGCTTCTCAGCTCGATCGTCTCACCCAGTGTGCGGCGTAGCATGTCCACCATGCCCGCAACCAGCTTACCCACATCAACGCTGGTCGGCAGCAGGGTCTGCTTGCGCGAGAAGGCGAGCAGCCGGTGCGTCAGGGCCGCGCCGCGTTCAGCGGCTTTCACGCCGCGCTCGATCATCTCGTCCCCGGCCGTGTCAATATCCATGCGGTCGCGAATAAGTTCCAGATTGCCCAATATCACCGTCAGAAGATTGTTGAAATCGTGTGCGAGGCCGCCAGTCAACTGGCCGACAGCTTCCATCTTTTGCGCCTGGCGCAGATGTTCTTCCGTACGCACTTGCTCGGTGATGTCCTGCACCGTGCCGGCGCGGCGAAGTGCTCCGTCGCCCTCGCGCGCTATGACCAGCACCACATTACGAAGGATTCTGACCTCGCCATCGGGGCGGACAATTCGATACTCGTACGAATAATCCGTTTCGCCTTTTGCCGCTCTAATTCTCGCCTCTACCATGATAGAGCGGTCGTCGGGATGGACTAATTTAAGACCATTTTCGCGTGTTGTCTGATGTTCGCCCTTGGAAACGCCAAAAATTCGATACACTTCGTCCGACCAGACCAGTTTATCTGTTCGCTCGTTATATTCCCAGCTACCGATATGGGCGATGCGTTGGGCCACGTTGAGGCGCGCTTCGCTTTCGCGCAATGCCTCCTCGGCTGCCTTGCGCTCTGTAATGTCGTGGGCAAGCCCATAGTAACCCCTGACTTTGCCGTCATCGCCGATGTCGGGGACCATTTCGGCGCTAACCGTGCGCTCTTCAGTGGCATACGGCATGTCGCACTCGTAACTGACATATTCGCCCTGGAGTGCCCGAGCGGCAAAGGCGCTTATCTCGGCATTGGTTTCGCTGCCGAGCACCTCTTCCATTGTCCTGCCGATCACGTTTGATGCGGAGGTTGCGGTCCACTCTTCGAAGGTCCGGTTCACGAAACGGTAGCGCCGCTCTAAATCCACATATGTAATGAGCGCCGGGAGGTTGTCCGTAATCAATCGAATGCGTTGCTCACTCGCGCGTATGATGTCTTCGGCCCGCTTGCGCTCGGTAATGTCCTGAATGATACCGTGCTCGCGGTGCAATTTTCCCGCACTGGCGGGGTGCGGGACCGTCCGTTCGTACACCGTGCGGACCTCGCCGTCTGGCCGTAGGATTCGATGCTCGTACTCGTAGGGCACACCGCCCGCATTTCCCCGCCGCACAGCCTCTTGGACGAACTCTCGGTCTTGCGGGTGAACACAGGCATAGAATGCGTCGTTCGACACGCGGAAAGTCTCCTTGTCCACGCCGAATATCCGGTAGACCTCGTCGGACCAGACGAACTCGCCGGTATCGTGATTCCACTCCCAAGCGCCGAGATGCGCGATCTCTTGTGCTTCCGTGAGCCGGGCCTCGCTCTCGCGCAGCGCATTCTCGCTCGCTTTGAGCTTGGTGATATCCTGTATGATACCCCGCGCTTGGCGCGGAACGCCATCGACCACACTCGTCACTTCCCCGCGCACGTGCCCGATAAACTCTTGCCCATCGGGTCGGAGCAAACGAAGTGTGTAGTTCAGGTCCTTGCCTTTTGCGAGGTCCTCGTTTTGGCGCGCTATGCGTTCGCGATCCTCGGGATGGACATATTTGAGGAATGTGTCGCGGCTTCCATCGAATTCGGAGCGCGCCAGGCCGATCATGCGATGGAATTCGTCGGACCAAGTGACGCTGTTCTTCTCGAAGTCTACTTTCCAACTTCCGAGATGTGCCATCTCCTGAGCATGCTCAAGCAATCTCTGGCTTTCAGAATACGCTTTCTCAGCCATCTCGCTCTTCAACGCCGCCAATTGCCGGCGAAGTTCGCTAATCTCTTCAACGAGCTGAGATTTGGTCCGGCGCATCGAATTGCCCTTGGACACCATTGAAATCACCGCCTCATCTTCCCCGATGTAATTAAACATATCATTACTCAGGCTTGAGCAAATTTTATTGACCATCGGGCGGGGTGGCGACGCGGAGTGGGATTGGAAAGAGAGCCAAGAAGGCATGAACTGAATGCTAGACCGGGTATGATCGTTGCATCAGAATTAGACGTCGGTTGGTGCGGCTAAAATTCCGTTCTGAATAAAAACCCGCACTTTCATTGTACGCATTAAGAATGACCGATTTACCTCGAAAAGCGGAGGCCTTAACCAATGGCGGCAATTACGAAACCTTGGCCTACGCCTTGAGCCCGGCCAGATAATCCAGCACGTCGCCGGTCTCGACCACATCCGCCGAGCAGCGGTTCATATCAAAGAGGTTAATTGCCTGGGAAATCGGCATGCGGTCGAACACCGCGTCGGACGGCACGATGGCGCGGAAATTATAGGAGAAAGCGTCGAACACGGTGGCGCGCACGCAATTGCAGGTCGAGCCGCCGGTGACGATCAGCGTGTCGA
>CAYSDJ010000085.1:0-14038 GCA_964429775.1 uncultured Rhizobiaceae bacterium | reverse complement strand
TGATCGAGGTACGCCGGCAATTCAAGGAAATCCCCGGCATCATGGAGGGCACCGGTAAGCCGGAATATGGCAAGGCGGTTGATTTGCTGACCAAGTCGGCGATCCGCGAAATGATCCTGCCGTCGCTGCTGCCGATTGTGGCGCCGATTCTGCTCTACTTTGTCATCTGGCTGATTGCCGGCCAGGTTGCGGCGTTATCCTCTCTTGGCGCGATGCTGATGGGCACCATCATCACCGGCCTGTTCCTCGCCATCTCGATGACGGCAGGCGGCGGTGCCTGGGACAATGCCAAGAAATATGTCGAGGACGGCAATCTCGGCGGTAAAGGCTCCGACGCGCATCATGCGGCTGTGACCGGCGATACGGTTGGCGATCCCTACAAGGATACCGCCGGTCCGGCGATCAATCCGATGATCAAGATCACCAATATCGTGGCGATCCTGATGTTGGCGATAATTGCCATGATTGTCGCTTAAGGCGAAGAGCTGAAGCTAAGGAAAAGCGGGGGGCAATTGCCCCCCGCTTTTTTTGCCGCCATTTTTTATATGGCAGTAGAAATGATTAGCGGCTGCCCGGTCCAGCGATGCCAAGGTTGCCCAATAGCTGCTCGACAACGCCCATTTCGCGGCCCTTGGTCGGGGTCGTCCGCTCCACCAGTTCAATGTCGCGCGCGTCGTCATTCGATAAATGCGCCACCTGCCGAACGAATCCGGCCTGATCGAACTCGACCAAAACGACGGTGGCCTCGATCAGTTCGGGGTCGTAAAACGCCAAATGCTCGGTTTTGCGCGTGATGTAATACCAGCGCGAGTCTTCAAAGGTGCCGATCGCGGTGGGAGAGCCCAGCATGTCCAAAACCTGGTCGCGGGTTTGCTGGCCGGGTTTGATTTGCGCCAGGGATTCGGGATTGGGCACATGGCCGCGCAGATTGACTTCGGGTGTACAGCCCGCGGCGCCCAGCGCGCCCGCCAGCACGAGCGCCGCGGCGAACCGGCGCGGGTCTGAGATTTTGCGGAGGTTGCGCAATTTTGAGAATCTTATCATTGCCGAATAGTATAGCGCTTGTGGGCGGCGTGTGTCTTATATCGATGAGCGATAATGGTGATGCGGTGCGAAAATGCGCGCCCTCACGGATAGTGTCAATGTTCTCGGGACGATAAGCAAAATGAAGTTCTTCAGCGGCTTGCTGGGCCACGCCAAACAACGTGCCCGGGAGCGTGATCAGGCGCTTTCCCTCTATGTGGCTTCGGTCGAACAGGCGCGCCAACCGAGCTTTTATTCCGACTGCGGCGTGGCCGACACGTTGGACGGCCGTTTCGACCTGATTGTCCTGCATGTCTATCTCGTCATGCGCACCTTGCGCCCGGCCGAGGAGCAGGGCAAACGCCTGTCTGACCTCATCTTTAAGATCATGATGGATGACATGGACATGAACCTGCGCGAAATGGGTGTTGGCGATCTCAGCGTGGGAAAGCGCGTGAAAGCCATGGCGCGTGCCTTTTATGGCCGTTCCGCCGCCTATGATGCGGCGCTCGACGACACTGGGGATTCGGATGGGGATTCGGCTGAAAACAGCCTGGAAGAGACGCTCAAGCGAAATATTTATGGCGCCGAGGCGCCCGAGGCGGCGCATGTAAGGCAGATTTCGGACTATGTCCGCCGGGCGCTGGCGGCGCTCGCGGCCCAGCCCAGCGAGGCGTTGCTGGCCGGCGATGTCGCCTTCCCCGCCGCGCCCTCGACCGCCGCTTGAGCGCACGCAGGGGCAAAATCGCAGCGCCATATTGACGTACCGGGCTGCTGCCAATATGGTGCGCGCCCATTCGTCAATCGAACGGTTGATGAGAATGTGTGAACCCCCTGTTTTCCGGCGCTTTTGCGCCCAGATGCCGCACCGCCGATGAAAGGTTTGCGCTGCCGTGGATCAAGTTAATCCAGAAGTGGAGATGCCGCGCCCCGTGGATGTGAGCGATTTGCCGTCGCAAGGCCAGAATATCTCGGTTGAGGCGACGGCGGCCGAGTGTGCGGCGCTCAGCCGGCGCTTCGGGCTCGAGGCGTTGCAGGATTTTTCGGCCCGTCTTCGGGTCGAGCGCGGCCGTACCCGGGACGGCGTCCGGGCCGTCCGCGTGCACGGCGCCTTCAGCGCCGAGGTGAAGCAAATTTGCGTGCTGACGCTCGAAAGCTTCAGCGTGCAAGTGGCCGATCAATTGGATATATATTTCGTGCCGCCGAGCGAGCTGGAGGAGGGCGAGAGCGATTTGATCGACGGCTCGAGCGAGGAAATCCTCGAACCCTTGGCGGAGCCGGAGATTGATTTGGGCGAATTGGTGGCGCAGCATTTGGCCTTGGCACTCGACCCCCATCCGCGCCGGCCGGGCGCAATTGTAGAAGCCGGCGTGGCGGCGGCAAATACGGCCAATGCGGCCGAGGAAACCGACAACCCGTTTGCGATACTTGGACAACTGAAACACAAGATGTAATGTTCTGAACCCACGGCTCGGCGCAACGCAACATAAGCACCGCCGCATTATCCCAATGCGGGCGGCTGGGCTGCGCCGAACCAAGCTAGAGAGAGATTTGTTATGGCAGTCCCAAAGAAGAAAATTTCTGTTTCCAGGCGCAATATGCGCCGTTCGCACGATTCGCTGAAACGCGGCAATGCCGTCGAATGCTCGAATTGCGGCGAGCTGAAACGTCCGCACCATGTGTGCGCCGCCTGTGGTCACTATGGTGATCATGAAGTGGCCGAACCCGCGGATGTGGCTTAAGCGGCCTAAATTAGCCGGAGCGTCGCCGTCATGAGCCAAGAGGTCATACTTGCGCTTGACGCGATGGGCGGTGATCAGGCGCCCGATATGGTTGTAAAGGGCGCAAATATTGCGCGCGTGCGCCATCCTGATCTCAGATTTATCCTGTTTGGTGACGAATCCAAGATCGACCCATTGCTGCACCGTTTTAAGAAGCTGGCAGCGGTATGCACGGTTCAGCACACCGACGAGGCCGTCATGAGCGATGATAAGATCGCCGTGGTGCTACGCCAGAGGCGCAAGTCAAGCATGGCGCTGGCGGTTAAATGCGTTGGCCGGGGCGAGGCTCAGGGGGTCGTCTCCGCCGGCAATACCGGGGCGCTGATGGCGCTGGCCAAGATTGGCCTCAAGACCCTCCCCGGCATCGACCGGCCGGCCATGGGCTCTATATTTCCGACCCAGCGCGGCGAGAGCGTGATGCTCGATCTCGGCGCCAACATCGATTGCAATTCGGCCCATTTGGTGCAGTTTGCAATTATGGGCGAGGTTTTTGCCCGGAATGTGCTGGGCGTTAGCGAACCGACCGTTGGTTTGCTCAATATCGGCTCCGAGGAAGGCAAGGGCAACGACACCATACGCGGCGCGGCGGCGGCACTGCGCGAATCAGACCTGCCGATCAAATTTCACGGTTTTATCGAAGGCGATGATATCGCGGCGGGAACGGTTGATGTTGTCGTCACCGACGGCTTTGCCGGCAATATCGCCCTGAAGACAGCGGAAGGCACGGCGCGCCTCTATGGCGGCTATATTCGCAGCGCCTTCAAACGTTCGGTGATGTCGCGCGCCGGCTATTTACTTGCCCGTCCGGCGCTCAAGATGCTGCGCGACCGTCTCGATCCGCGCGCTTATAACGGCGCCATGTTTCTCGGCGTTAATGGCGTTGCGGTCAAAAGTCACGGCGGCACCGATTACAAGGGTTTCGCCAATGCGCTCGATGTTGCGGCCGATATGGTGCGCCAGGGGATTAACCCCAAGATCATCGACGAATTGCTACGCTTGAAAATCGACGATTCATCCGAACCGAAGAGAGCTGCTATTTAAATGCTGCGTTCGCGAATTCTTGGTTGCGGCGCCTATCTGCCCGAAAAAGTGCTCACAAATGATGATCTCGCCAAGATCGTCGATACCGACAATGATTGGATTGTCGGGCGCACCGGCATCACCCAGCGCCATATCGCCGCCGACGATCAATTGACCTCGGATCTGGCACTGGCGGCGGCCGAGCGGGCTATCGCGGCGGCCGGGATCGACGTTGCCGAACTCGATCTGCTGATCCTCGCAACCTCCACCCCGGACAATACCTTCCCGGCGACGGCGGCCAAGGTGCAGGCGCGTCTCGGCATGCACCAGGGCGCCGCATTCGACGTACAGGCGGTGTGTGCCGGATTTATCTGCGCGCTCCGGGTGGCCGATAGTTTTCTCCGTTCGGGCCAGGCGCGGACCGCCCTGATCGTCGGTGCCGAGACCTATTCGAGAATTCTCGATTGGGAGGACCGCACGACTTGTGTGCTGTTTGGCGACGGCGCCGGCGCGGCGGTGCTGCGCGCCGAGGAAGCGGACGGAAATAGCGCCGATAGGGGTGTTTTATCGGTCAAAATGCATACCGATGGCCGCCATTATGACGCGCTTTATGTCGATGGCGGCGTTTCCTCGACCCAGACGGCGGGGCACCTCAGAATGCAGGGCAAGGAGGTTTATCGCCACGCGGTGGTAAATTTGGCTTCCGTGGCGGGCGAGGCATTGCAGGCCGCCGGGCTGAAATCGGACGATATTGACTGGCTGGTGCCGCATCAGGCCAATCTGCGCATCATGAATGCCATTGCCAGCCGCCTCGATTTGCCGGCGGAAAAAATGGTGGTCACCGTCGATCGGCACGCCAATACGTCTTCCGCCTCCATTCCGCTCGCCCTTGTTGAAGCCATCCAGGATGGCCGAATCAAGCCGGGCGATTTGGTTGTAATGGAGGCGATTGGCGGCGGATTTGTCTGGGGCTCGGCGGTGGTTCGCTGGTAAGATTCAGGTAAGGCGCTGAGACGGCCCGAAAAAATGGCATCGCGCGTGTTGACGGCCCCGCCTCAAGACGCTACCGTTTCTCCCTCAAATTGAGGGGGCAATCCAAATATGACCGGCAAAACGGTCACCCGCGCCGATCTGGCGGAAGCAGTGTTTCGTGAAGTAGGGCTCTCGCGTAACGAGTCAGCGAAGCTTGTCGAGTCCGTTCTCGGCCTGATCACAGATAGCCTGGCGAAAAGCGAAAGCGTCAAGATTTCGTCTTTTGGCAGCTTTTCCGTGCGCATGAAGGGCCAGAGAATAGGGCGTAATCCCAAGACCGGCGAAGAAGTTCCGATCCTGCCGCGCAAAGTTTTGGTGTTTCGTGCATCGCACGTGCTGAAGGATCAAATCAACGGCGAGACCAGAGCGGATGAGGCGGACGCCGCACCGGAATATTCGCCATCCGATCCGTCCTCCTGATAGACCATGGCGAATGTGCAATCGAGTGACACGGCGTCCGAGCGGGTGAGTAAGTCGCCGGACGCGTTTCGGACAATTCGTGAAGTTTCTGAAGAACTTGACGTCCCCCAGCATGTCCTGCGCTTTTGGGAAACCAAATTTAATCAGGTGCGCCCGCTCAAACGCGGTGGCGGGCGGCGCTATTATCGCCCCGAGGATGTCGACCTCTTACGCCGCATCCGCTCTTTGCTCTATGCCGATGGATACACCATCCGCGGCGTGCAGAAACTGATGCGCGAAACCGGTGGCAAGGTGCCGGGCGTGGCTGGCGAATCCGAGCCGGCGGAAGAAGCCGCGGCCGCCGCCGCTGCGGGCAAACGGGGCGAACGCGGCGATGGACGCGCGCAGGAAATACTGAGCGAGTTGGAAACACTGCGCGACATGTTGCGCGGCCGTATTCCCAACCGATAACCCCGCAATAAAATAGCTGCGCTGGCGGCCGCGCGCTAAATTGCGCCACCTTGGCAGCGGCGCTATAGTGGCCGCCTTCCGGCCCGTATGCGGCAGGGAATGTCGGAGCGTGGCGCAGCCTGGTAGCGCACTTGTCTGGGGGACAAGGGGTCGTGGGTTCGAATCCCGCCGCTCCGACCATTTTTTTCGCAAATTTACCTCACCATTATCATGGATAGATCATGAAACTCAGTAGCGACCGAATCTTGACCACCCATGTCGGCAGCCTGCCCCGGCCCGACGGCGTATCGGAATTTCTCCTGCAAAAGGAAAATGACGATAGCTACGACCAGGCCGGCTTTGATGCCTGCATGCGTGATGCGGTGAGCCAGGTGGTCGCGCGCCAGGTCGAGGCCGGTATCGATATCGTCAGCGACGGCGAGATGAGCAAGATCGGCTACGCCACCTATATCAAGGACCGCTACAACGGTTTTTCCGGCGACAGCCCGCGCCGCGTGCCGGGCGATCTCAAGCTCTATCCCAACTATGTGCAGAAGATTGCCGCCCAGGGCGAGACGCCGAAACTGGCGCGCCCCATGTGCACCGGCGAGATCAGCGTCAAGGATGAGGCCGCGCTGGCGAGCGATATCGATAACCTGACCAACGCCGTGGCCGAGAGCGGCGCCGTCGAGGGCTTCATGAACGCCGCCTCGCCGGGCGTCATCTCGGTCTTTCAGCCGAACGAATATTACGCCGATGAGGATCACTATCTCGAGGCACTGTCGGAAGCGATGCGGGCGGAATATGAGGCGATCAATGCCGCCGGCCTGGTGATCCAGCTCGATTGCCCGGATCTGGCCATGGGCCGCCACACCATGTATTCCGATGCGAGCGACGCCGAGTTCGTCAAGCGCGCCGAGGCGCAAGTGGAGGCACTCAACCATGCGCTCAGAAACATCCCGGCGGATATGGCGCGCATGCATCTTTGCTGGGGCAATTACGAAGGCCCGCATGTCTGCGATATCGCGCTTGAGAAGATCGTTCATGTGGTGAAAATGGTGAAACCCCAGGTGCTGTCCTTCGAGGCGTCAAATCCCCGCCATGCGCATGAATGGGCGGTGTGGCGCGATGCGAAAATTCCGGACGATAAAGTGCTGCTGCCGGGCGTCATTGATTCGGTCTCCAACTTTGTCGAACATCCCGAATTTGTTGCCGAGCGTATCTGCCGCTTCGCCGATTTCGTCGGCCGCGAGCGCGTGCTGGCGGGCAGCGACTGCGGCTTCGCCACCTTCGCCGGCTTCGGCAAGATCGATCCGGATATCTGCTACGCCAAGCTGGATACCCTGGCCAAAGGCGCTGAGATCGCGTCGAAGCGTTTGTGGTAGCCGATCATGTGCGGACGCTTTTCCCAGTTTCATAGTTGGGAGGAGGTTCACGCGTTCCTCAATATTTTCGGGCCGCCGAGAAACCTGCCGGCGCGCTACAACATCGCACCGACCCAGGATGCCGCCGTGGTACGGCGCGGGCCGGAAGGCCGCGCGCTCGATTTCCTGCGTTGGGGCCTGGTGCCGTCCTGGGCCAAGGATAGCTCCATGGCGGCGCGCATGATCAACGCGCGGGCCGAAACGGTGGCGGAGAAACCCTCCTTCCGCACTGCCTTCAAGCAGCGCCGGTGTTTGGTGCCGACGGATGGGTTTTACGAATGGCGCGGGCCGAAGGGCGCCAAGCAGCCCTACCGCATTCTGAGGCCCGACCAGGGCTTGTTTGCGTTCGCCGGCCTCTGGGAGCGCTGGGATAAAGGCGGCGCGGAGCCGATCGAGAGCTTCACCATCATCACCACGGAAGCCAACGCCAAGCTCGCTCCTGTGCATGCGCGCATGCCGGTTATTCTCGACCCGGCCGATTTCGAGCGCTGGCTGTCGCCTGACCTGGCGGCGAATGACGCTCTTGCCCTACTGCGCCCGTCGCCCGACGCGGCGGTCGAATTTCATGCCGTCAGCAAACATGTCAACAATGCGCGCAATGACGACCCGGAGTGCATCACGCCGCTGCCCGATGGCGGAAAAGATGAGCTGTAAGCGATGCGGCGCATCCTTGCGCCGGTACGCAAAGGGAGGCTAGATAGGTATATGGATGATTCGCAGGCGCAACAGGCAGCCCGGATATTGCACACCGCGTGGCAGGACCGGGCGCTGATTCCGGGGTTGCCGGAATCGTGCCGGCCGCAAAATCCGGATGATGGCTATCAAATTCAAGCAGCGCTGGAAGGCCTGCACGGCACCGAGGTTGTCGGCTACAAGATCGGCGCAACGAACGAAGCCGCGCAACGTATCTTCAATATCGATTCACCGTTTTTCGGCCGGCTTTTTGCGCCCGCCCTGCGCACCAGCCCGGCCGAGATACCGGCTGGCGTCGTGACACTGCACATCATCGAGGCGGAATTCGACTTCACCCTGAGCGGGGATTTGCCGCCGAAGGAAACGCGCTACAGCCAGGACGAAGTCATGGCCAAGGTCGAGAACCTAATGCCGGCGATTGAGATTCCCGATTCGCGCTATGACAATTGGCGCGAGGCCGGCTTGCCGCAGCTTATCGCCGACAATGCCATCGCATCGCTGCTGGTGACCGGCGAGCCGGCTCGCAATTGGCGCGATCTCGATCTTTCGCGCCATTCCCTTGCGGTCAAGGTCAATGGCGACACGGTTGATGAGGGCGTCGGCGCCAATGTTCTCGGCGATCCGCGCGCCGCCCTGACCTGGCTGGCGAATGCGCTCTCGGAGCGCGGTATCGGATTAGAGGCGGGGCAGATCGTCACCACCGGCAGTGCTGCGAATGTGATTAAGGTCAATCCCGGAGACACGGTGGTGGCCGATTTCGGTGATTTAGGTAGCGCAGAGGTGAGTTTCGGCTGAGACCAGAGGGCGGCGATCATGACCGAGGGCAAAGCGACGAGCGCGACGGCACAGTTTGAGATCGGCCAGATCGTCCATCACCGGCTGTTCGATTATCGCGGCGTGGTGCTGGACGTCGATCCGGATTTCCAGGGCGGCGAGGAATGGTATGAGAAAATGGCCCGCTCGCACCCGCCCAAGGACAAGCCGTGGTACCATCTTCTGGTCGATAATTCCGAGGCCACGACTTATGTGGCGGAGCGCAATCTCGAGCCCTCGCCTGACCTCGGTCCGATCCGCCACAGCCTGCTGGTGCACGGTTTGATGCGCTATGAAGACGGCCACTATGTCGTGAAGCGCCGGCTGGTCTGAGTTCGCGGCCGCAACACGCCAATGTTGCGACGCAACAATAGGGTGGACATTTTCATCAAACAGGCCAAGAATAAAAGAAATTATCCTTGTTGCGCTGCAATATAGAAAGCAATCCGAAAGGAAAGGGATTTACATGTCAGGATATAATTCGGAGCGCAGAACGAATGTGCGCGATCTGGCCGGCATGAAGGGCAGCCGCCCGATCGTTAGTCTGACAGCCTATAGCGCGCCGATGGCGCGCACCCTCGACCGCCATACCGATATGATCCTGGTCGGCGATTCGCTCGGCATGGTGGTCTATGGCATGGACACCACGGTCGGCGTCACCTTGGACATGATGGTGGCGCATGGCGCCGCGGTGGTGCGCGCCACAAGCCGCGCTTGCGTCATCGTCGATCTGCCGTTCGGCTCCTATCAGGAATCGCCCGAGGCGGCGTTCCGCGCCGCGGCACGCGTCATGGCCGAGACCGGCTGCAGCGGGGTCAAGCTCGAAGGCGGGGTTGAGATGGCCGAGACCGTGCGCTTCCTCAGCCGGCGCGGCATTCCGGTATTGGGCCATATCGGCCTGATGCCGCAATCGGTCAATGCCGCGGGCGGCTTCGGCGTGCAGGGCAAGACCGACGATGGCGCCCGGCGCATCCGCGCCGATGCCAGCGCCATTGCCGATGCCGGCGCCTTCGCCATCGTCATTGAAAACACGGTCGAGGCGCTGGCCAGCTCGCTTACGCAAGAACTAAAGGTGCCGACCATCGGCATCGGCGCGTCGCCGGCCTGCGACGGGCAAATCCTGGTGACCGAGGATATCGTCGGTCTCGGCGGCGATTTCATGCCGCGTTTTGCCAAGCGCTTTGCCGAGCTTGGCACGGCCCTCGACATTGCGGTCAGCGAATATGCCGAGGCGGTGCGCGAGCGCAGCTTCCCGGCGGCCGAGCATTGCTTCAACCCGCCGGCCAAGGGCGCCGGCGCCAAGCCGCGCCTGGCGGCTGTCTCGCCGCATGCAAAAGGGCAGCGCGGCGCCTGAGACCATGCCGGCCATTGTCCGAAATGTCGTCGCGTTGCGGGCGGCAGTAGCGGAATATCGGCGTAGCGGCGAGCGCGTCGCCCTGGTGCCGACCATGGGCGCGCTGCATGGCGGGCACATGGCCCTGGTCGGCGCGGCGCGCGGCGCGGCGGAGCGCACCATCGTCAGCATCTTCATCAACCCAACCCAGTTCGCCCCATCGGAGGATTTGGCCAGCTATCCGCAGAGCGAGGCGGAAGATTTGCGCAAACTGGACGCGGCCGGCGTCGATCTGGTTTTTATGCCGGCGGCGGACGAAGTCTATGGCGAAGGCTTCGCCACCTCGGTGAGCGTCGCCGGCCCCGGCGTCGGGCTGGAGAGCGCGGCGCGGCCGCATTTCTTCACCGGCGTCGCCACCGTGGTGGCCAAGCTGCTGCTGCAATGCCTGCCCGACGTGGCGACATTCGGCGAAAAGGATTATCAGCAATTGCAAGTGGTGCGGCGCCTGGTGCGCGACCTCGATATCGGTTGCGAAATTCTCGCCATTCCAACCGTGCGCGAGGCCGACGGCCTGGCCTGTTCGTCGCGCAATGCCTATCTCACGCCGGCCGAGCGCCTTGTTGCCGCCCGGCTCTATGAAACCTTGCAGACAATGGCGCAGCGTCTTGCCAAGGGCGGCGCCATCATCGCGGAAATCGAGGACGGCATGCGGCACCTCCAGGAGGCCGGCTTCGATGCGGTTGATTATCTGGCGCTGTGCGACGGCGAGAGCCTGGAAGCCTTATCCGAATTGCGGGATGGCGCACGGCTGCTGGCCGCGGTACGGCTCGGCGATACCCGCCTGATCGATAATCTCGCGGTCTAAATTCCCTGTAGTTCGCCGCGGATCGCGTCGATAAAGAGCTGCGCCAAATCCTGCCGGTTCAGTGGGCGCGGGTTGCAGGCGCGCGCCTGATCGATTTCGGCCAGCGCCACCAATTCATCGATGCGGCTCTCCTCGACGCCGAGACCGGCCAGGCTGTGCGGGATGCCGATTTCCTGCCTGAGTTCCAACACCCATTGGATCAAACCATCCGCGCCACTCTCAGCCAATCCCAAATGGCTTGCCAGGCGGGCCAGCGGGGCCTCGATGTCGCTGCGGTTAAAGGCCAGCACATAGGGCATGAAAATCGCATTGGTGAGGCCGTGATGGGCGTTGTAGAGCGCGCCGACCGGATGGCTCAGCGCATGTATGGCGCCGAGGCCTTTCTGAAAGGCGGTCGCCCCCATCATTGAGGCAACCAGCATATGCGCCCGGGCGGAGATATCCGTGCCGTCCTTGACCGCGCTCGGCAGCCACTCCTTGATCAGCCGCATGCCTTCCAGCGCCATGCCGTCGGCCATGGGGTGATAGCCGCGCGCGCAATAGGCTTCAAGATTGTGCGCCAGCGCGTCCATGCCGGTCGCGGCGGTTAAGTCGGCGGGCAGGCTCACGGTCAATGCCGGATCAAGGATGACGGCGCCCGGCATCAGCTTGGGATGAAATATCAGCTTCTTGCAGCGTGCGCTTTCGTCGGTAATGACCGCCACGCGGCCAACTTCCGAGCCGGTGCCGGCGGTTGTCGGGACGGCGACCACCGGCGCAATGGCGTCGGCATCGGCGCGCAGATACCAATCCTCGCGGTCCTCGAAATCCCAAATCGGGCGGTGCTGGCCGGCCATTAGGGCGGTTGCCTTGGCCACATCCATGGCGCTGCCGCCGCCAAAGGCAATGATGCCGTCATGATTGCCGGCACGGTAGACGGCAACGGCATCGGCCACATTGGCGCCGACCGGATTGGCGGCCACTTCGGAGAAAGGTGCGGCAGGCAGGCCGGCATCGGCGCATTGGCCAAGCGCATTTTGAACCATGTCGCTCTCGGCCAGGCCGGGGTCGGTAATGAGAAGCGGCCGCGCAATGCCGATTTTGGCGCAGGCATCTGGCAGTTCTTCGACACGGCCTGTGCCGAAACGGATTGCCGTCGGATAATTCCAGTCGCCGAGCAGAGCCCAGCCGACACCAATATTCATAGTCCCTCCAAGTTTCTTGTTTGGAGGGAGACTAGCAAATTAGGTGCGGGGTGTCCTATTCGCCTTCTTCGATTTTGCGCTGATCGGTGATCAACATTTTGGCCGAATAATAAATTCCAACGAAAAGCAGTCCGGTCACCAGACAGACCAGCAGCGGCAGGGCCAAATCCCAAGGCATATTCAAGTTCCTTCCCTCGCCGGGTTCGAGGCCCGGTCGAAAATAATAATCACTCCATCCAAGGTGTGGATAACCAAGCAAGGCGCTTCAGTCAAGTAATGATCAGAAGCGCCATGAATATTCGTTCTACGCCCGTTAAATACGCCCGTTTGGGTTAATAAATTATCTTCAGGGTCGGATTAATAATTTACGAGAGAGACTTGACGAATTCGGCGATCGCTTCGGCGCCCTCGGCCCAATTCTGCTCGTTGTCGGTGTCTGATCCATCCGCCATGGCCAAGTGATGATCGCCGCCCTCGAGCCAGGTCACTTTGACATTTTCGGGCAAGCCATAGCCGGCAACCTCGTCCGGCGCGCCGAACGGATCCTCGCCGCCCTGCAAAATCAGGGTCGGTGCGGTGATGTTCTTTAAATATTCGATGCGGATGTTTTCGGGTTTTTCCGGCGGGTGAAAGGGGTAGCCGAGGCAGACGACACCTTTGGCTCCGACCTGATTGGCGATCAGGGTGGCGATCCGCCCGCCGAGCGATTTGCCGCCGATGACGAGATTCGAGCCGCCGCCGAGCGCGCCAACCACCGCCAGATAGCGTTCGACCAGAACCGGCGCCGGGCTGGGCGGATAGCGTTTGCCCTCGGCGCGCTGGCGTTGCATGTAGGGAAATTCGAAGCGCGCGACGCGAAAGCCGCCCTTGGCGATTCCTTCGGCGAAGGCATTCATGAAGGGGGCATCCATCGGCACGCCGGCGCCATGCGCGAGCACGACGGTCACGGCCGCGTCTTCTGGCCCGTCGAAAAGAAATTTGATGTTGCCCGTCGTCATGTTTCCGTCCCCTCCAAATCAATCTTGGCTAGAGATTTAGGGGTATTGCCGGCTCGCCGTCAAGTCGTACACCCCTCCGGCGTTGGCAATTCAGGCGCCGGTGAATAAACTTAGTCCTACTTTGCTGTGGGAGGAACCAATGGCGCTGTTAGATCGCTCGGACTGGTACGATATTGCCCGCGATACCAATTGGACGCCGGGCTATGTCTCGCGCGAGGAAATATTTCCGCCCCAATTGAGCGACCCCTACGCCATCCCGGTCGAAGAGTGGGAAACTTTCGACGAGCCTTACAAGGTCTCGTACCGCGAATATGTCAAAATTCAGCGCGAGAAGGATTCCTCCGCCTATTCGGTCAAGGCGGCGTTGTCGCGCTCGAAATTCCATGACGATTTGGACGAGGGCTGGGCCAGCGTGCTCAAGCTGCATTATGGCGCCGTGGCGCTCACGGAGTATCAGGCCTGCCAGTTCCAGGCGCGCATGGTGCGTTTCGGCCCGTCGCCCTCGATGCGCAATATGGCGACCTACGGCATGCTCGATGAGCTGCGCCATGCCCAGCTGCAACTGTTCTTCCCGCACGAGCTGGTGACGCGCGACCGCCAATATGATTGGGCGCACGAGGCGGCGCACACCAAGAATTGGGCGATCCTCGGCGGCCGCCACGCAATCGACGACATCATGATGTGCCGCGACGCGGTGACGGGCACGATCATGGTCTCGTTCGCCTTCGAGACCGGCCTGACAAATCTGCAGATGGTCGGCCTCTCGACAGACGCCGCCAATATGGGCGATTTCACCTTCGCCAATATGATCACCAGCATCCAGTCGGACGAGGCGCGCCATGCCCAGCTCGGCTCGCCGGCGATTGAGATCATGATCAAGAACGGCAAGAAGAAAGAGGCGCAGCAAGCCGTCGATGTCGCCTTTTGGCGCATGTGGCGCCTCTTCGCCGTCACCGTCGGCATTCCGATGGATTATTACATCCCGCTCGATCAGCGCCACATGTCGTTCAAGGAATTCATGCA
>CAYSDJ010000084.1:0-14720 GCA_964429775.1 uncultured Rhizobiaceae bacterium | reverse complement strand
GCTATCACGAGGGCAACGGCAAGGATCTCGGCGGCGAGTTCCAGTTCCGCACCGGTGGTGAGATCGCCTGGCGCTTCGACGATTGGTCGCGCCTCGCCATCGCCTTCCACCACATCTCCAACGCCGGCATCTATGACGACAATCCCGGCACCGAGCTTTTGGTGCTGACCTATTCCGTGCCGTTCAGAAACCCGCCGCGCTGACCAAAAGGCGCCGCCAGGATGAACGAGCCGGTAAGTTCCACCCAGGGCAAAAAGCCCGAGCCGGGCGATCTTTCGGTCCGGCGCTTCCGCAACCCGCGCGAGGCGCTCGGCCATGCGGTGGCGCTCCTGCGCGATGTCGAGCCCTTCGCGTCCTATAAGTTCGGCCGCTTCGGCGCCAGCCTCGGCGGGCAGATCAGGCGCGGCCATTATTTCTTCACCTTCCAGGACGGCAAGATGGTCGGCTATATCGGCTGGGCGCGTTGCACGGAAGAAATCGCCGAGGCCTGGACCGCCGGCCAGGCCGCGCCGGCCTATAAGGATTGCCTCGAAGGCCCGTGCATGGTCGCCATGACCTTCCACGCCAAATCGCGCCAGGTCACGGTGTTCCAGGCCCGCAAGGCGCGCGAGATCAACGCCAACTGCAAGGTCTACATCCCGCGCGAATACACCGACAACCGCCCGCCGAAAAACCGCTCGGTGTTCAACAAAGTCGCGCCGAAGGAAACGTGACGACAGACGATAAGTCGCTACGAGTGAACAAGGCCGAATAGCCACCCCGTTCCCCAGCATCCCGTTTCATGCTATCAGGCGGGGCGGCCATCCCGCGTGCGCGCCCGTAGCTCAGTCGGATAGAGCACCAGATTCCTAATCTGGGGGTCGCAGGTTCGAATCCTGCCGGGCGCGCCACCTATTTATTGCATCTTATATCTTTAGGCCCAAAATGGTATTGTTTTGTAATCGAGCCCCATGCACAAGATGTTGTGGTGGGTGGTATGGGAATGGTGTGGGGGAGAATAGCATGGGTTGGGATTATTCCGGCATGTTTGGCTGTTGGGTGGGGGTAAGGTGTTGGGAAGCTTGGTGAATTTGAATGGGTTTGCTAATATACAATAGTTGCCTGATCAATCGAGCTGACCCCTTTGATTCCTAATTCGATTGCAAAATTTTGCGCATGATCGGTCGCGTTTCCGATCGTCTGGCGACTTCCTTGAAGCCTGCTTTTTGGAACACACTGGCGAAGCCAACCCATGCATATACCGGCGGGTAGGGTATTTTGCGAGGCTCGACAGGATATCCTTCAAGCATGCGCGCGCCGTATTTTTTTGCCTGTTTGCAGGCTGAACGAAGGAGAGAAAGGCTGAGCCCCTGGTTGCGGTATGTTTTGTCGACGAGGAAACAAGACACTGACCAGACTTCGTTATCGTCCACCGGCTTCAATATTCTTGAGCTCTCGAGACGCGGAAATTCAGAGCGCGGCGCAAACTGAATCCAGCCAATTGCATTGTTTCCATCGAACGCCACCAAGCCCGGCGGCCTGCCACTTTCAAATACCGACTTCATGGCGAGTTTGTTTTGGTTGCCCATCTGGGCATCCATTTGCTTGCGCGAAAGACGCCACAGCATGCACCAGCACCCACCGCAGCAGCCCGCATGGGCACAAGGAACCATGGCGCCGCCGGCAAGCGCGAATACGTTCAGGTTCTGCGCCTGCTGGAGAGCTTTCCGCTCAGCGATGTCGAGGGCGCCGTGCGCGAAGCTCTCAAGCTCGGGGCGATCGGTTTTGATGCGGTCAAGCACCTGCTGCTGTGCCGCATCGAACGTCGGCCGCCGCGCCTTGATCTGGATGTCTATCCCTACCTGCCCAAGGCCCATGTCGAGACCACCTCGGCAAAGGCCTAGGCGGTCCGCGCCGCGCGCGGGGCCCTCCCGTGGACTTCGGGGACAAGCTCTTCATCCAGCCAAGCTGGTACACTTTTATGTTGCCGAAGCGCTGGACGACCTGCTGTACCAAGCACAACGCGAGTGGATGTAAAGGCGCAAGGGGGGGGATCAAGCAATGGAATATGGACAGGAAGACTATCAGCGATACTACTATCTCTGGCACCTCGTTGCTCTTGGCGTGCTCAATGTGGAAATTCCGGTGATTGCAAACGAATGTCCCAAGATCTTGGGGACCATTTGGGAGGATGACAGTTTTGTAGGCGGGCGGACAGACGTAACGGTCGGGCTCATCGACATGGGTGTGGCGCACCATCATCCCAATCTCGAGCCGAAAACAGGCGATTTAAACGCTCCCGAACATCGGGTTGTCTGGGAACATGCGCTTGACCTGGCTTCGCACCGCTATGGCGCAAAGTATGGGCCGATGAACGCGCGCCATCTTGAGGAGCGAGCGCAACACCTAACGCAAATCGACGACACCATCGTCGCCACCACACCAGGGGAAAGTGAAATTCTGCAGAGATTGAAAACTGGATGCGGCGTAAAACGATATGTAGAGGTCTATAATCAGTCTTACGCAACCCATGGAACCGCCTGTGCGGGATTGGTCTGCGGCACGAGCTTCAGTGACGATCAATTCGGCAATGAAGGGAATATCATAACTTATTACGGCGTCGATCCGTTTAGTCGAGTCATTCCCATCACCACCTCGATCTCGCCGGATCCGGAGCAATTAATCGCCGCCTTTCTCTATGCGCATTCTCTAGGCGTTGACGTCATACTGGCTCCGCGTGATGCAGCCGATCCGGATTTTATGCCGGGCTATGGCAACCTCGACCAAAATGAAAAGACGCGGCTGGACAACTCGGACGAAGTTAATATTGCCTGGGATTTGCTGGGCAAGGTTATCCGGGCCGTGAGCATGGACATCCCGGTTGTCTGTGCTGCGGGAAATGATGGACGCAGCGACCTAATTTATCCCGCGAGTTTGGCAAAGGAAGCCGGGAACGGCGTGATCGCGGTCGGTGCCGTAAGCCATTCGGCTTATCGCTCCGGTTATTCGAACTACGGTGATGGTCTGACCGTCGTTGCCCCGTCCGATGACGGCGAAGTCTATAATCGCCACCAGGTCCGATTGGATATGCAGGCCGTCGACATTAACGATTTCTGGGTCGATGGCGTTCATGATTGCCCGGAAATTCCCGCGATTGACTTCAGTGCCGAGCGATTGTTGACCCTTGATGTGCCGGGATTGCACGGATACGCGTCAGGAAGCCGTAGAGGGCCTCCGACAAATCGAGCCGATGCGGCGGATGACCCGGCTGGGCTCTACACAGGGTTTGGCGGGACGTCCGGTGCGGCAGCAATCGTTGCCGGCATTGTTACTTTGATGAAGCGCCAAAATGGTGCCGGACCGCTGTTAGGTCCAGAAGTCAAGGGTCGCTTTACCGTTGGCGCTCCCAACATTAACGTGGCGCATTGGTATTGGCTCAAAGCTGGTCGAACCGAGTTGACTGTTGATGCCGTCAACGGTCTGCCGCAACCATCTGAAACCGATTTATTCGGCGAAGGAGGTCTGGTAAATGTGCCAAATCTGCTCGGTATTCCCTGGCCTTGACGTCAAATTTGTCGAGGCGACCTGCTGCGCTTCATGTTTCCATCTTCTCTTCATTGACTGATTCGATCTCAAACTGGAGGAGTTTGGGGGGCAGGTCATCATCTGCTTAGCCGTATTATTGAATTGAATTTAATAATTAGAAATTCTATTTTATCGTGCACAGGGGCTGGATCAATGTTACGCATAGTATTACTTCTGATTGCTTTTACCTTACTCTCATCGGTCGCTTTCGCGAAGGAAGACAAATTCGACAATCAATCACTTGATAAGCGACTTTGGTGTCCCTGCCAGATAGACATGAAGCATGCTCCTGTATCCTTCCCCAACGTCGAAGACGCTGGCGATGATCGGGTGCTTCATATTCCGGTGGATGGTCTGATGGTTGGTGGCAACGTTTGCCGTTATGATGAAGACGAATGTTCAATAAATGACTCGGTCCCGCCCGGCAGCATGGAAGTTGAATCAGTGGCGCCGCTCGGCCCAAGCCTACGTGATTTCATTCAGGCGCCATCGGGCGCCGAAAGCGAACACATTCTCGTTGGGAAAGTGATGGCAAATCCCCACTGCACGCTAGAAATACAGCAGCAAGCTGACAATGCCGAAGAGGAAGGTAAAGAAGTGAATGGGGTCTGGGTCGGTGACTGTATACAACGCCAAGAACTTCGATTGCATACGAAATATCGCCATGAAATGAGTGATCCGCATTTGTACAAAATGCGTTTTCTATTGCCGCACATAATTCAAGATCGAAAGAATTCGGTCAGGTGGGTAAATTTTCAGTGGAAACAGACTTCCGTGGCGACCGAGTATGGGGACGCGAGTCCGTTTCTCGCGCAGCGATTTGACGATGGCGTTCTCCACGTAACCGTGCAGCAGGAACATTGCCGCTGCGTGGTGGCTTCTGCGCCATTTTCCGATGGGTCAACTTTTAAGTGGAAATCAGGACCCGCACAATATTGCCTATCATCGCATCCAGATGACGGCCAGAATACGCCCTGCAGGAAACCACATACTTTAAAGCTGGAATTCGACCGGCTGCCAATCCTTGTGAGCCCCAACGGTGAATGGGTCGAAATGAAGTACCGCGTTCAATCGGGGCTGTCAGAGAAAGTTTATATTGAAGTGTTCCAAAACAGTCGGCCCGTCGTGACGGTTAGGGGCGGTATCGGCTATAAAACTCACCCTAATGTCGATGCCAAGGTCAAATTTAAGTTTGGACACTATCGAGACTACATGCCATTTGCCCATTACATGCTCGTGGACTGGATAGTGGTTCCGGACGAAGAAGACTAGCGACCCTTGGCGGGGCGCCCGCATCCCCGCGCTTGGCTACCTCGTATTAACTCGGGCGTGAAGTCTCTTTTATTAAGAAGCCCTCAAACGCCGGGCGGTCGCATCCGCTCCCTTGGCTGCCTCGTATTAACTCGGGCGCGTAGTCACGCTTGCCGGAATGCATGATGCGTTCCGGTTGGCGGTGCCGCTTGGTAGAGTTTTTGTGGGTTCCGTTCTCTTTTTTAAGAAGCCCTCAAACGCCGGGCGGCCACATCCGTGGCCTTGGCTACCTCGATAACTCGGGCGGGCAGTCGCCCTTGCCGGAATGCTAAACGCATTCCGGAGGGTGGTGCCGTCTGAGAGAGTCTTCATGCGATCGCATAAATTACCGCATCCGGAGCGCACGCCTCCGCCTCACACATCCGCCCCCAGACCCAGCTCTCGCTCAACCCGCTTCAAATAGCTGATCGATTGTTCGGCGTAGGCATCCTTGAATTCTTCCGCCCGGCCCGCTTTGACCCAGCCGAACGGGTCGGCCGTGGCGGGTAGCAGTTCCATGGTTAGATAGCCGTTGAAGCCGATGTCAAAGAGGGTTTGTAAGACCGGCTTGAAATCGCTGTGGCCGGTGCCCGGCGCGGCGCGGTTGGAATCGGCGATGTGGGTGTGGGTCAGGTGTTTTCCCGCCCGGGCATAGGCGCCGGCGATACTCTCTTCCTCGATCGCCATGTGGAACATGTCGCCATGCACGCCGGCATTCGGCAAATCGAGCTCGGCCATCAGTTCGAGCGCCTGATCGAGGCGGTTGATGAAGTAGGTTTCGTAGCGGTTCCAGGGCTCAATCGCGACGCCGATGCCGAGCGTATGGGCATATTCGCCGACGCGCCGCAGGTTTTCGACCGCCCAGCCGCGCTCCTGGTCCAAGGGCGCCAGCGGGTGCATTTTGTTCCACACCGAGGGCGCCGCCATCATGAGGGGCGCGCCGGTCTCGGCCGCCATATCGGCGATGCGTTTGCAGTAATCGACGCCGCCCTGGCGGCGCGCGGCATCGGGGTGGCTCATGTCGCGCTCGGGCGTGAACATCGAGCAGATCGAGCTCACCTTGATGGCATATTCCGCGCACAGCCGCCGGACTTCGGCAAAATCATACCACTCCGGCTCGCCGACCAGCTCGATCGCGTCATAGCCGAATTTCGACAATCTTCGCACCTGGGTGGCGAAATCCTCGCCGGTGAAGACGATGGCGTTATAGGCATATTTGAAATGGCTCATGATGCCGGCCTCCGGGTGTGAGAAAAACCGATTGAGCGGCGGCGAGGCGTTCAGCCGTTTCTGTCGCTCAGCATGGTATAGAAATTGATTTCGATTTCGCCCGCCACAAGCTCGTCCTTGCGGGCGAAGAAGGCCTTCAAATAGGGCTCCTCGAAATGCTTCTCGAGATCCGCCATCGAGCGCCAGTTCTCGTAAACGACGATATTGGCCGGATCGTCATTGCTTTGATGAAGGTGGTAATCGATACAGCCTTGTTCCGCCCGCGACGGGCCGACCAGGGCCGTCATCGTGCGCACCAGTTCCTGCTCCATGCCCGGCTTGGCGCGGAGATGGGCGACGAGGCTCAACATGTCCGGCATGTCATATACTCCTAAAACTGCCAGCGCCGGCCCTTCAAGCCACCCGATTTCAGCCTAGATCGAATCACGATTAAATGGAACCGCCTCAAGCCCGTTTGCCGGGGCGGGGTGTGGGTTCCGTTCTCTTTAGTCAGCCCTCAGGCGCCGGGTAGGGCGAAGCGTCACACCCGGGGCGCCCTTGCCGGAATGCTGGCCGCATTCCGGAGGGTGGTTCTGTTTGCCAGGGCGCTGCGCTCCGGTGAAGAGGATGTCGGCGACGCTGAACTGCAGGCCTGATACGCCCCATATCCGGCTGCACCGTTTCGCTATAGAATAAGCCCCGCGATTCCCGGAGCGTAGGGCTTTGGAGGGCGGGAAATGGTGAAGGATTGCAGGAAGCTTGCGGCAGGCGGTGTATCGCGCCGCGCCATTATCACCGCGGCGGCGGCTGCCGGGCTGGCTTATGCCGGGCCCGCGCGGCAGGTGCTGGCGGCACTTCTCGGCCCCACCCCCGGGCAGGGCCGGGGGCCGTTTTATCCGCGCGAGAAACCGCTCGATCAGGATAATGACCTGGCCCGGGTGGCGGGGCGGAGCGGCCTGGCTGAGGGGCGGCTCCTCCATGTGGCCGGGCGGGTGCTCGATGCCTCCGGCGCGCCGGTTGCTGGCGCGCGGGTCGAGATTTGGCAGGCCAACAGCTTTGGCCGTTATCACCATCCGGGCGACGGGCGCGACGTGCCGATCGATGAGAATTTTCAGGGCTTCGGCCATGATATGACGGATGCGGCGGGCGCCTACCGCTTCCGCACCATCGAGCCCGCGCCCTATCCGGCCTCAAACAGCTGGATGCGGCCGCCGCATATCCACTTTGCCGTCAGCGCGCCAAGCCGCGCGCCGCTGGTGACGCAAATGTATTTTGCCGGCAATGAATGGAACGAAGGCGATTATCTTCTGAACAGCATCGCCGATGAGCAAGCGCGCGAGCGCCTGATCGTGCCGCTCGAGGCGCCGACACCCGATACCGGGATCGAAACCGAGCCGGGCGCGGCGCTGGCGCAATTCGATATCGTGCTCGGCCCGGCCTGACGGGCGAGAATTTTTAACGGGCCCTCAGACGCCGGGCGGGCGGTCTCTTTTTTAAGAAGCCCTCAGGCGCCGGGCGCGCGCATCCGCGCGCTTGGCTACCTCGTATTAACTCGGGCGGGCGGTCGCCCTTGCCGGAATGCATGGTGCATTCCGGGGGGGTGCCGCTTGCTTGAGTGGGGTGTAAAAACCGGCCTCTCACTTGCCGGCGGAAACATCATGCGTCTGCGCGCCCATGATCCGGTCGCCGTGCGCCAGTATGTTTCTAAATCGTCACGGCGTGCTTCAGCTTTTCGGCACCCACAATTTAGCGCGCAGGCGCGCCGCTTCCTTGTGCGTGATATCGAGCGAGCCGCCATATTTGGCAAAATAATAGGATGCGATGCGTGGCTCCTGCGCTTCGGCCAGGGTAAACCAGAACCACGCTTCGCCGAGGTCCGGTTCAGTCCCCTCGCCTTCGGCCAACATGCGGCCGAGGAAAATTTGCCCGTCCGCATAGCCTTTTGCCGCGGCGCTCCGGAACAGCGCAATGGCCGCAGCCAAATTCCTTTCGACCGCTTCGCCGTGATAGTGCAGAAAGCCGAGGGCGAATTCCGCCTTGGCGTCCTCATCCTCGGCGCCGAGGCGGAACAGATCGGCCGCGTGCTGCACATCCTGTACCACGCCGGTGCCGAAATAATACATGTAGCCGAGATTTTTGTAGGCCTTGGAATTGCCGCCATCGGCGGCGCGGCGGAACAGCTCGGCGGCGCGTATCAGGTCGCGCGTCACACCCTTGCCTTCGAGATAGAGATTGCCAAGATTGCGCGCCGCCTTGGCATTGCCGAGCGCCGCCGCGCGGCCATACCAGTGGGCGGCTTGCGCCATATCCTGATAGACGCCTTTGCCCTCCTCGAAATAGGTGGCAAGCGCATGTTGGGCGCGGGCATAGTCCTGCTCGGCCGCGGCACGGAACCATTCAGCCGCTGCCGCGGCGTCCATCTCGACACCCCGGCCGCTATCCAGCATGCGGCCGATTTCATATTGCGCAACGGCATTGCCGGCTTCGGCTTCGGGCAGCAGAAGGCCATAGGCGCGCTCGAAATCGCCGGCTTCGAGTGCCGCCATGCCAATCGCATTGTCGGCCCGTACCGGGTTTAACGCGAATGAGAAAAGAATAATGCCGAGTGCAACGACCGCCGACAGGCCGCGAATAAATTTAAGATGCATAATCTATGAATTTAGGGGGGCTTGCGCCGGCTGACAAGGATTTCGGCCGTCTGCCCTATCTCAGAATACTGCGCACAGCGATGGCGATGATGATTGCCGCCAAGCCGCCGGCCAGCGGCCAGACGATCTTGCGTGTCATTTTCTTGCCGGTGAAGCGGTCGTAAATCATGGCGCCGACGATTGCCACGCCGCCGAGGATGATAATCAGTTTAAGCAGCATGAGCCGGGCCGTTGATCGTGATCGCCGTGCCACTCTCGGCCGAGGCGACCATGGCCTGCATGACGGCAACGGTGTGGATCGCCTCTTCGGGGCTGACGCGGAAGGCCGGCCCACCGGCGCAGGCATCGGCAAATTCCTCAAGCTCGGCGAGCAGCGTATCGATCGGGGTGAGCGCCACCTCCGCCGGGTCTTCGCCGGCGCGGTGTAGTTTCAGGCGGTTGGCATCCGGCTCGGCGAAGGCATTGGCGCCGGTGCCATAGAGATTGTAGAAAACCGTCTGCGGGCAGGCGGTGAAGGTGCCGAGATAGCCGGTTGCGCCGGACCCAAACTCGAACAGGGCCGAGGTCGTATCGTCGAGATCGACCGGCACCGCGAGGCGCTTGGCCTGGGCCGTGACGCGGGTGACCGGCCCCAGGAAATGAACCATGGCGTCGATCATATGCACGCCCATGCCGGCGATGCCGCCGCCCGGGCTTTCGTTACGCTTGGCGCGCCAGCCATCCGGGCTGTAGGTGAGCGGCCTTGGGTTGGAGAAATTGGCTTCGCAATGGAGCGGCGTGCCGAAATCACCGGCCTCCAGCAGGCGTTTGATTTCCTGCGTGGTGGCGGCGAAACGGCGATTCTGCCCGACCGCCAGCACCCGGCCGGCCTCGGCGCAGACCGCCGCCGCCTGCTGTCCGCTTTGTTGTGTGAGCGTGAAGGGTTTTTCGACAAACACGTGCTTGCCCGCCCGCGCCGCCGCTTCGACCTGTTCGCCATGTTGCGAGTGCGGCGTGCAGAGGAGGACGGCGTCGATATCCGGGTCGGCCAGCACCGCCTGGTAGGATTCATGTGCAAGAGCGCCGAAGCGCTCACAAAATCGCGCGCGGTTTTCGGCCGTGCGCGAATAGCAGGCGGTAACGCGGATGTTCTCCGACTTGCCCTGAACGGCCTGGGTCAGCTCGTCGGCCCACCAGCCGAGGCCGATGGCGGCGGCTCGCAACATGGATTTGGCTCCTCACAACATATCCGGGCCGGACCTTAGTGGATAAATACGGCGCGGCCAAATCCTACGCACGAGGCTGTGACTGGCGGCGGCTGAGGGAATGGTTATGATGGCGGCGCAATAAAAACAGGTTTGGGGGAGAGAGACATGAAAGCGATTATCGTTCGCGAAACCGGCGGCCCGGAAAAGCTGCTCTATGAAGAAGTCGAGACACCGACAGCCGGGCCGGGCGAGGTCGTGGTGCGTATCCGCGCCGCCGGTGTCAATCATCTCGATCACGATATCCGCGAGGGAATCGCCGGCTTTCCCACCCCGGTGCCGCATGTGCTAGGCATCGAAGGCGCCGGCGAAGTGGCCGAAGTGGGCGCAGGTGTCACCAGCGTCAAGGAAGGCGACAGGGTCAGTATTTCCATTATTGCGCCGTGCGGTACCTGCCGCATGTGCCGCACCGGCCAGGAAAATCTCTGCGAAAATCCCGATGGCGCGCTCGGTCTTTTCATGTGGGGCAGCTACGCCGAATACACTTGCGTCAAAGCGAGCCAACTGGTCGCCATGCCGGACGGGCTTGATTTCGAGACGGCGGCGGCGGGTCATCTTTGTTTTGCCACCGCCTGGCATATGGCGGTCAAGATCGGGCAGATTCATGCCGGTCAGGATGTGTTGGTCAATGCAGCCGGCAGCGGCGTCGGCAGCTCGGCCATCCAGATCGCCAAACTGCACGGCGCCAATGTCATTGCGTCCGCCGGCTCGGACGAAAAATTGGCGCGCGCCAAGGAACTCGGCGCCGATGGCGTGATCAATTACACCAGCCAGAATTTGGCCGAGGAGGCGAGGCGCCTAACCGGCGACAAGGGGCCGGACCTGGTGATTGAATCGGTCGGCGGCGAGGTCTTGCAAAAGAGCCTGGAAGCGGTCGCCAAGGCCGGCTGTGTCGTCACCTGCGGCTGCCATGCCGGCGAGACCGTGGAAGTGGATGTGATCAGCCTGTTTCGCAAGCATGTACGCTTTCAAGGCAGCGCGCTCGCCACGCTGTTTGAAACCGCCGAGGTGCTGAGCCTCCTTGCCGAGGGCAAGCTCAAGCCGGCGATCCATGCCACGATGCCGCTTGAAAAGGCGGGCGAAGCGGCGGTGTTAACCGCCAACCGTAATTTCTTCGGCAAGATGATCTTGCTGCCGTAATCATCAGGGGGAGAGTAGGGAAATGACGATACGCCGTCCGTCACGGGAAAATCTGAAAGATATCAGCGAACGCCACCATCTGCATTTGACCGAAGCCGAGCTCGAGACCTATTACGACGTCGTCTGCGGCGTGATGGAATCCTATGACGCACTCGATCAAATCCCCGATCCCGTGCGCCCCTTGGCCGATGCCCACCGCCAGGTTGGTGCGCGGCCCGAGCCCGGGGATGACCCGCTGAACGGCGTTGTCCGTCTGTGCAGCGTCAAGGCGGTCAGTCCGGGCGGCAATGCGCTTGCCGGCAAGACCATCGGCCTTAAGGATACGATCAGTATTGCCGGCATTCCCATGACCTGCGCCTCGCGTCTTCTTTGGGATTACACGCCGGATGGCGATGCCACCGTGGTGATGCGCCTGTTGGATGCGGGCGGCCATATCACACATATTCTTTCGACCGATGATTTCGGCTTCGCCGGCACCGGCCACACCAGCGGCTACGGCCCGGCCAAGAACCCGGTTAATCCCAAGCATCATCCCGGCGGCTCGTCGAGCGGCTCGGCGATTGGCATCTCGGAAGGCATGGTCGATCTCGCGCTCGGCGGCGATCAGGGCGGCTCGATCCGCATTCCCGCCGCCTGGTCCGGCATTGTCGGGCTGAAGCCGAGCCATGGCCTTATTCCCTACACCGGCATTGTCGGCTTCGACCTTTCGATTGATCACATTGGCCCGATGACGAAGACCGTCGCTGATACGGCGCTGATGCTCTCGGTTCTCGCTGGCGAAGACGATACCTGCATCGATCCGCGCCAGCCGAGCACGGTGGAGCCGCAGGATTACCTGGCGGCGCTGGAAGGCGGCGCCAAGGGGCTGAAGGTTGCCGTGGTCGAGGAAAGTTTCGGCCATGAGGGCGCATCGACGCGCGAAGTGGATAGCGCGGTGCGCGAAGCGGCGGAGCGGTTGAAATCGCTTGGCGCCGAGGTCGAGAGCGTCTCGATCCCCTATCACCTGCGTGGCCTGCCGATCTGGAATGCCGTGGCGATCGAGGGGGCGACGAACAATCTCTATAATGGCGGGCACGTTTATCAGCACAAGGGTGCCTACAATCCGCGCTTCATGACCCATTTGGCGCGCGCGGTTGAGACCAATGGCGGTGATTTCTCGCCGACCGCCAAGATGGGCATTCTGGTCGGCCACTATATGCGCGAGCAATATCAGGGCGCCTTTTACGGCCGGGCGCAGAATATGGCGCGCGTCCTGTCGAGCGAATATGACAAGGTGCTGGCAACCCATGACATCATGCTGATGCCGACCACGCCGCAGCAGGCGCATGCCCTGTTGCCGTCGGTCGAAGAGGATCGCATGACCTATGTCGCCAACGCGCTCAGCATGGTGCACAACACGGCGCCGATTAATCTCACCGGCCATCCCTCGATCAGCGTGCCGTGCCGGGGCGTCACGGGCCTGCCGGTCGGCCTGATGCTGACCGGCCGCTGGATGGACGATGCCACGGTTCTGCGCGCCGCCAACGCCTATATGACCGAGTGAGGCGGGCTTTTCCCCCATTGTCGGGGCGGGCGGTAGATTGAGTTCCCGCACCGTTCTCGGCGTCTTCCTTGCGGTCATCGCCGGCGTGTGTTTCTCGAGCGGCGGATTTTTCGTGCGCTCGGTATCGATCGACAGTTGGGAGATAATTACGCTCCGCTGTTTTTTCGCTGCCATAGCGGTGGTGATCCTGTTCGTGGCGCGCGAACGTGGCCGGGCCTTGGCCTCGCTGCGCGCTTCGGCGTGGCCGAGCCTCGTTATCGGCGTCACCACCGGCTGGGCGATCATCGCCTATGTGCTGGCCATGCAGTTCACATTGGTCGCCAATGTTGTCGCCATTATGACCACATCGACCCTGATGGTGGCGCTGCTGGCGCGGCCTTTCCTCGGCGAACGGGTGCCGCTCTATACCTGGTTTGCCATGCTCGGCGGCCTCTGTGGCATCGGCGTAATGTTTTCGGGCGCCGCCGGCGCCGGCAGTCTCTGGGGCAATCTGCTGGCTTTTACCATCGCGCTGGCGATTGCCCTGCAAACCCTGGTGGCGCGCAAATTCCGCCATGTACAAATGGAACCGGCGGTGTTGATCGCCGCCTTGGTGGCGGGCATCGCGGCGCTGCCGATGGCGTTGCCGTTTACCGCGAGCGGCCATGATGTCGCCATGATGGCGGCGTTCGGCGTGGTTCAGCTCGCCGTGCCGCTCACGCTTTATTTTTACGCCGCGCGCTATATCTCGGCGCCGACGTTAATTTTCGTCGTGTTGATCGACGCCGTGCTGGCACCGATTTGGGTATGGCTTGGTTTTGACGAGGTGCCGACCCGGCTCGCCTTTATCGGCGCTGTGCTGATCCTGGTCTCGGTAGGCTTCAATGCCGGTCTCGGCGTGCGCAAACTCGGGCGCGCGTCGGTGGCCGATTAAGCTTGGGCTTTATTTCAGCCCCAGCAAAGCCGGCAATTCGGCCAGCGTCTTGATCTGCACATCTGGCTTGGCCGGCAAATGTTCGTCGCCCTGGTCGAAGCGGTTGCACCAGGCGACGCGGAAGCCGAAATAGGCGGCGCCGACGGCATCCCATGAATTGGAGGATTGAAAACTGATGCGCTCGGCGGCAACGCCGAGCCGGTCGACCGCCAATTGATAGACCGAGCTGTGCGGCTTGTAGATGCCGACATCCTCGACCGAAAGCGTGGCATCGAGCAGCGCCTCCAGCCCGGCGCCCTTCACGGCGGCGTCGAGCATTTCCGGTGAGCCGTTTGAGAGAATAGCAGTGCGGATGCCGGCGGATTTGAGCGTTTGCAGCGTTTCCGGCACCTCGGGGTAGGCATCGAGGGTGAGATAGGCATTGAGCAATTTATCGCGGATCGCCTCATCGCGGATATCGGCGGCATCGAGGGCGAAATCGAGCGCTTCGCCGGTCACGGTCCAAAAATCTGTATAATCATCCATCAGGCTGCGCAGCCAGGTATATTGCAATTGCTTCATGCGCCAGATTTCGCTGAGCCGCGCCGCCTTGCCGTCGAGATCGCCTTCGAAACGGGCGGCGGCGGCGTTGAAATCGAACAGTGTGCCATAGGCATCAAATACGCAGGCGCCGATATCGACAAATCTCGGATGTGTCATGTTCCCCCATTTCCGGCGAATGCCTTATGATACGACCTAGCGCAGAGAGGATATAATGATTGTGGTAATTTTCGAAGTCCAGCCCCATGCCGCCGGTGCCCAGCGCTATTTTGATTTGGCCAAGCAATTGCGCCCGGATCTGGAAAAGCAGGATGGATTTATCTCGATCGAGCGATTCGAGAGCCTGACGGCGCCCGGCAAGTTCGTTTCGATATCTTTTTGGCGTGACGAAGCGGCCGTGACGGCGTGGCGCGAACATGGCGGCCATGGCGAGGCGCAGCTATTGGGGAAAAGCGAGCTTTTCGCCGATTACCGCATTACGGTGGCGGAATCGCTGCGTGTTTACGGGCCGAACGGGCCTTTGCCGGCGTAACAGACTTATTTGTGGCGGAAGGTAATGCGGCCCTTGGTCAAGTCATAGGGCGTCATTTCGACATCGACCTTGTCGCCGACGAGAACGCGGATGCGGT
>CAYSDJ010000083.1:0-14772 GCA_964429775.1 uncultured Rhizobiaceae bacterium | reverse complement strand
CACCGGTGCCCGAAACTCTATCTGGAAGTGGTACATAAGACGGGGGCTTTACAGGGAGGTATGATTATGGTTGGTAAATTATTTGACCGCTATGTGCAGATCGATGGCGGCGTCACGCTGCACTATGTCGAGGCGGGGAAAGGCAGGCCGCTGATCATCATTCCCTCCTGGTCACTGACCGGGGCAACTTATAAACACCAGCTCAAAGCCTTGTCGCGCACGCGCCGCGTGATCGCGCTCGATATGCGCGGCCATGGTGAATCTAGCACGCCGGAAAATGGCTATCGCGTGAGCCGCCTCGCCGCCGACCTCCGCGCCTTGATCGAGACGCTCGATCTGGCGGAAGTGGACCTCATGGGCCACTCTATCGGCAGCTCGATCATATGGAGCTATTACGATCTTTACGGCGGTTATCGCCTCGGCCGCCTGATTTTCGTCGACCAGGCGCCTTCGGTCACCGCCAAGCCGGACTGGTCTGAGGCCGAGCGCCAGCTCTATGGCTGCCTGCTGCCCGACCTGCCGGCGCTGGCCGAGTTCTATCTCGACGTGCTCGCCGCCGAGAGTGCGGAGGCAACAGCGCCGGTGATCGCGCGCCTGTTCTCCCCCACCCTGCCCAAAGATGAGTTGCTATGGTTCGCCAGCGAGATCGTCAAGCTGCCGCGCCGCCATGCCGCCGACCTGCTCTACAACCATTGCTCGCTCGATTGGCGCGATGTGATCAAGACCATCCGCCTGCCGAGCCTCGTTGTCGGCGCCGAGGCGAGTATCTTCTCAGCTGAATCGCAGCGTTGGATCGCGGCGCAGATTCCCGGCGCGGAAGTTGAGATATTCGCCGCCGAAGATGGCGGCTCGCACTTTATGTGTTACGAAAACCCGGCCAAGTTCAACGCCCTGGCCGAGGCGTTCCTGGCTTGAAGGCCGGACGCCTTCGAATCGGCTCCGGCGCCGGCTTTGCGGGCGACCGCTGGGAGCCCGCGGCTGAGTTGGCCGAACATGCCGACATCGACGTGATCGCCTTTGAATGTTTAGCCGAGCGCACCATCGCGCGCGAGACGTTGGCTCTTGTACGCGGCACCGGGCCGGGCTACAGCCCGAAATTGGAGGAGCGCTTGCGCGCCGTGCTGCCGGCCTGCGCCACCAAGGGCATCCGCATCGTCACCAATATGGGCGCCGCCGCGCCACTGCCGGCGGCACACGCCGCTTGTGCCATTGCCGCTGAGCTGGATGTGCGGGACTTTAACTGCGCAGTTCTGATCGGCGACGATGTGCGCGATCAACTGAGCGCCCGCCCGGAACTGGTGTTGCTGGAAAGCGGCGAGCCGCTTGAGAGCATTCTGCCGCAAATGGCTTCTGCGAATGCCTATCTCGGCGCCGATGCGGTGGCCGAGGCGATGGCCAGCGGCGCGCTCGCGGTGATCACCGGGCGCATTGCCGACCCCTCGCTTTTTGTCGGCCCCATGCTACATGCCTTTGGCTGGTCCTATGACGATTACGCCAAATTGGCGCAAGCGACGGCGGCCGGGCATTTGCTCGAATGCGCCGGCCAGGTGACAGGTGGTTATTTTGCCGATCCGGGCGTCAAGGACGTCGCCGATCTGGCCCGTCTCGGATTTCCCTTCGCCGACATAACGCCGGCGGGCGAGGTGACGATCGGCAAGCTCGCCGACGCCGGCGGGCGGGTCGATATCGCCACCTGCAGCGAACAGTTGCTCTACGAGATCGACGATCCCGGCGCCTACATCACGCCCGATTGCGTGCTTGATATGAGCGATATTTCTCTCCGCCAGATCGCACCGGACCGGGTTCAGGTATCGGGCGCGCGCGCCGCGCCGCGCACATCGAGTTACAAGGTCAGCGTCGGTTATTTCGACGGCTATCTTGGCGAGGGCCAACTCTCCTACGGCGGGCCCAACGCCGTGGCTCGCGCCCGCCTCGCCGGCGAAATCGTCAAAGAGCGTTTGGCGTTGCGCGGTTTCGCATTTGACGATTTGCGCATCGATTTGATCGGCCTCGACAGCCTGCACGGCCCGGCTGACGGCCGGCCTGAACCTTATGAAATGCGCCTGCGCGTGGCCGGTAAAACGGAAAGCCGCGCCGCCGCCGAGGCGGTCGGCTGGGAGGTTGCGGCGCTCTATACCAACGGCCCCTCGGGCGGCGCTGGGGATTTTAGCAGTGTGCGTGAAATCCTCGCCGTGCAGTCCGTGCTCCTCGCGCGTGACCTCGTGCCGACAAGCGTAGAAGTGGTTGAAGCGTCATGACCATGACCGTTCGCGATATCGCCCATGCCCGCGCCGGCGACAAAGGCGAGCGGGTCAATGTCTCGGTGATCGCCTATGACAGCGCCGGTTATGAGCGCCTGCTGCGCGAGCTCAGCGAAACCCGCGTGCTGGCGGCCTATGCGCCGGTCGCGCATGGTCCGGTCAGGCGCTACGCCGTGCCCAACCTGCTGGCGCTCAATTTCGTCATCGAGAATGTGCGCGGCGGCAGCGTCACTGCCACCACCGCGCTCGACATCCACGGCAAAAGCCTAAGCGCATTGATGCTGGCAATTTCCCTTTTGGGTAACGAGCCGGAGGCCTAAATCCCCTTCTCGCCCGCGGCGGTAAATTCATCAATGCCAATCGCTGCGCGGAAATCCGCCGTCGCCGCTGCTTTCGGTTCTTCCAGCGGAATGCCGGTGGCATCGGCGACCCGGTCGATGGCATTAAAGAGCGCCACCACACCAGCCGTGTCGGCCAATGCCGCGCCGCCCATGGATTTGGCAATAACTTCCCGCGCCGCTGCCAGCTCCGCCACATCATCGGCCAAAACCGCATCGGCAAAACGAAGCAGAATTGCGCCATCGGCGACACCGCCGCCATCACTATCAGACCCGGTCATTACCGAGAGGTCATAATCACGATCGTCATTTTCGCCGCTCGCACGGAGCAGAAAGCCATGGCTGGTCGTTCAATAGACACACTGGTTAAGAGCGGATACCCGGCCCGCGATCAACTCGATCTGGGCATGATTGATGGCGCGATACTCATTGTCGAAATCCATCATCGCGGCGGGCGGCAGATATTGTTTGGTGACGATATCGAAGAAGCCGCGCACTTCTTCGGGCACCAGGCTCATGGCCTGAACGATATGCCCGACCACCGGCCGGCCGCCGTAGATATCCTCGTCCGCCGTGCCCTTCGCATCTTCGGGCGAGAGCGTCGAGACCCACGCCATTTGCTGCTTGGCCGCAGTCGGGCGCGCTCTTGACGGTGCGCCCGCTTGCGCTTGCGGTAACGGCCAGGGATCAAGCCCAAGCCCCTCGGTGAAGGTATCGATCGCTACAATGGTGGCGATTACGCCGGTGATTTCAACATAGCGTTCCTCGGCCATGCCGCCATCGCGAAGGCCCTGGTGCCAGGCGCGGCTCAAGCGTCCGGGGTCGGTGCAAATGCGGTGAATTTGCTCGACTTCCAATTCCGCCAAGGCGCCGAGATGATCGTGGCTGCCCTCAACGCCATAGGGCGAGAGCGCCTCTTTTCGCGCCCGGCACAGGGCGCAGTTCCCGGCATTGCGGGCTTCGGCCGCAACGGTAATACGCTCCGCCCCCGTCAACCAGGTGCCGGGCCGGCCCAGCCGATCCCAGTTGCGGCGCTGCGCGGCAGTGACATCGTCACGCACCGGCCAAGCCAAATCCGTATAATTGATTTTGGTCATATGGATCTTCCCATTCGTTCCCTCATCCGGAACGAATGTTAGCGCTTAACGCTGGAGAGAGACACCCTCTTCGCCATGGTAAAAACCGTTTGAGAACGGCGCGAAATCAGCGATGTCGGCCAGGTTTTGCCAGGCCTCTTGCGTTTCCGTCCGGCCGTCAAGCACGTCGCGGAAAATTTGCGCCACGGCCACCATGTCAATCGCTTGCGGCCACAAGCGGAAATTCCCGATGCCCATCCCGCGCAATTCCGCAAGTTCGGGCATCAGGGTGCCGATGGTGTGGGTCAGGGTTTGGGTGCCGTTAACGGCAAGAAAATCTTCTCCGTCGAGCGTTTCGACCGTCATGCCGTCCGGGTCCTCGGCGCAGACATATTGGCAGCCGTCCTTGTGCAGGCCGCATTGGCGTGCGTGATAACAGCGCGCCGAAATGGCGAGTGGAATGCGGCCGAAGATTTGCACTTCGAGGGGAATGGCTGCGGATTTTGCCAGCGCCGCGATCGCCGGCGCCGGCAACTCCCACGGCAGCGAAACCAGGCTGGCGCCGCTGCGCGCGAGATAATCCAACGTGGCCTCATTATAGACATTGACGAACGGGCCAATAACGTGCGGACGGCCCGCCAGCAGGGCGGCGCTGCCGATGTCGTTGGCCTCGATCAGGATATCCGGCGACTGCGCCAGCGTGCGCACGGTGTCCATTTCGGCTTCTGCCATGATCAGCGCCAAGGTGGAATAAACCACTTCTTTGCCGGCGCATTGCAACCGCGCCGCTACCTCAGGCAGATAGCTGGCAAAAAATGGCGTTCGCTTGGAGCACACAACCTCGCCGAGATATACACGGTCGAGCGGCGCTTCATCGGCAATACGGAAATAAAAATCGCGCCAGTCTTCCGCCGGCCAATTGTACAGTACCGGGCCGAGTGAAAGTGCGGCACTCATCTTAGTGCCACGATTTCTGGTAGGCGCCGGCGGTGTTGCGCGCGCCTTCGGTCATGTCATCCAAGGCACCGCTTTGGGCGCTGCCATCGACCGCTTGGCGGAACGCCGAAACGACGCGGCTAACATAGGCGCGGCCGCGCTGGCGGCCTTCGATCTTGAGCGCCCGCACACCCGCCGCCGCGAGCTCGGGCAGCATCTCCAAAACATTCAGCGAGGATGGTTCGTCAAATAAATATGAGGCGCTTTCCCCGGCGACGAAGCGCCCCTTGCAAAGCGTCGGATAACCCGCCGCCTCGCCCTCGGAAAAGATGTTGAGCGTGAAATCACCGAGGCGCGAAACGGTATCGCCGCCGCGCCGCTCGTAGCGCACATGGCTGGCCGGCGAACAGACGCCGTCGCAATTGGGCGATTGGCCGGTAGCATAAGCGGAGAGCGTGCAGCGCCCTTCGGCCATCACGCACATGCCGCCAAAGGCGAAAACTTCCGTTTCCACCGGCAGGCCATCATTGAGCTCGGCGATCTCGGCCAAGGTGAGGACGCGCGGCAACACCACCCGCTTGACGCCGAAGGCGCGTTGATAAAACTCGATCGCCGCGCGGTTCGAGGCCGATGCCTGGACCGAAAGATGACGGCGCAGATCGGGCTCTGATTCAGCGGCATATTGCAGGAGACCGATATCGGCGAGGATAATCGCATCGGCGCCAAGCGCCGCCGCATCATCAACGGCCGCGCGCCACGGCCCCGCATTGCCGGCCTCAGGATATGTATTGACCGCGATGTAAACGCCGCAGCCATGCCGGTGGGCATGGTCAATGCCGGCCGCCATTTCGTCACGGGTAAAGTTGAGGCCGGGAAAATTACGTGCGTTGGTCGCATCGGCAAATCCGGCATAAACGACATCGGCGCCGGCCGCCACCGCAGCCTCCAACGCCGCCGGGTTTCCCGCCGGACAGATCAGTTCGAGCGCCGCAATATTATCTTGCCGGGCGGTCATGGGGTTTGTGCTTGCCGCGTGCGGCGGCGCTGAGCGGCGGCGCGCGGTGCTTGCTGGCGCTGTAGTTCGTCGATCTTGGCCTTGAGCTCACGCAGCTCCGCCGCCTGCCTATCCTGCTGGCCGGAGAGTGGCGCCAGCAAGGCGCTCTTGAGGAGATCGATATCCCGGCTCATACGCGAAAATAGGGCGCCTGCGCCGCGCGCCGCGAGCTTCGCCGGTGGCGCAAACGGTCCCGCCACCCATAACAGGTCCTGGGATATGTCTATGCCTGCACCATCGACAATATTACGCAGCATCACCACTGCTTCGGTGTCGCCATCGACCACCAGGTCGCGCGAAAAGAACAGGGCATCACCGTCGAGCTTGCCCTCAAGCAACTGCAGGAGCGTCAGCAGCGGCCCGTTGATGCTCGCCGTCACCGCCGCGACATCAGCCGTTTTTGTTAGCGCTTTTAGGTTTGGCGCCGGTGTAAATGAAAGTAGAAAATCGCACGGTAGATCCGTCGGGCCAATGCGGAATGTGCTGCCCGCCATATCCTCCAGGCGGGTAAACATCGCACCATGGCGGCGGCGCATCATCATTAGTGTGGCATCGAGAAAAGGCTGCAACAGCCCGGGTGGCAAAGCGCCGAACCCGATACCGGCGAGCAGAACCGGCGACAGGGGCGGGCTATCGTAAGGCTGGTCTTTCATTGAGTCGCGTTCATAGGCCCGCCGCGGCGGCCTTCCTCCTCCTCGGCATATCAATAGGGAAAGATGTCACGCTTGGCGTGGAACGCCTTTGATTTGAATCAACGGGAACGGGCCCGAATACCTCAAATTAACTATGGTCAATCGTCTATCTATTAACCCACAAGCGCCATACGATAGTTTGGATATTCTCAGGAGTGAGTGTCGAATGGTGCAGGGTATTGAGTGAGCGGAAAAAATCCCGGGAATCGTTAGAAAACGCGGTCGAGCGCTTCGACCTCGCGCTGTGGGCAACAAATTCCGCGATATGGGACTGGGACATTGAGCACAACCTGTTCTGGAGCTCCGCCGGACATCAGATTCTATTCGGCCGCGGCGAAACCGAACGAACCGAAAAATTCGACCTTGAAAATGACAGTAGCCTGTGGCTCACGCTCATGCACCCCGACGACCGGGAACGCGTCCTACGGCATACCCGCAATCACCTGGAACATAGCGAACCTTATAATGTGGAATATCGGCATCGCTTGCCGAGCGGCGAATACATATGGATCCGCTCCATCGGCCGCGCCGTTCGAGACGCTGCGGGCAAACCTATCCGCATGGTGGGTTCGGATAGCGATATATCGGCGCGAAAAACAGCTGAAAAAGACCTCAACGCGCGTGAAAACCTATACCGGACGATTTACAGATCAGCGACCGTGGGCATCGCGACGACCGACCTCGAAGGGCACTTTATCAATTGTAACCCCGCCTATCAGGAAATGCTGGGCTATTCGGCGGCGGAACTTGCGGGACTGTCCTTTACCGACCTTACGCCCGACGAAGATGTCGCGGAGAATATGGCTCGTTTCGGGAAAGTCGTCTCCGGAGAGCAAAACAGAACAAATTTCGAAAAACGCTATCTCCGCAAGGATGGCTCGATTTGTTGGGTGGAAATAAGCACATCGCCATTGCACGATTCAGACGATGAAATTGTGGCGACGATCGCGGTTGTTCACGATATTAGCGAGAGAAAACAGGCGGAGGCGGCGCGCCGGGTATCGGAGGAGAAATATCACGGCCTATTCGAGAACGCGCATGATTCGATCCTCGTTATTGACCCGTCAACCATGTGCATTATCGACGCGAATCAAAATGCCGCGTGGCGGCTCGGTTATAGCCGGGAGGAGATGCTCGGGCTTAAATTACCCGATATTAACTTGTCGGCGGACAATGACCGCTTCCACACGAACTTTCAGAAAGTCCTCACCAAGGGTGAAAATAAATTTGACGCCATACATGTGCGCAAGGACGGCTCGCACATGCCGGTTGAGGTGACTTCGCGGCGCATCAAATTCGACGACCGCACTGTCATTCAGAGTTTTGTCCGCGACATCAGTGACCGACAACATTTTGAAGATGCTCTACGAGCGAGCGAAGCGCGTCTCCAGGAAGCGCAACGAACGGCGCATGTCGGCAGTTGGGAATTCGATTTGACTGCCAAGGAACTCAAATGGTCGGCGGAAGTCTACCGGATTTTCGGAACCACGCCGGGAGAATTCCAGCCCGGCACGGACACATTTTATAATCTCGTTCACAAGGATGACCGTGACCGTGTCAGACGCATCATCGCTGACGCTTTCCGGTCCAACAGGCAGAACGACTATGAATACCGCATCGTTCACAATAATGGCGACGTCCGCTGGCTGCATGAGGTGATCGGCCCGATCATCGAAGCCACCGGTAGGCCGAAAAGCCGCTTCGGTACCGTACAGGATATCACCGAACGGAAACTGATGGAGCAAGCTGTGACGGAAAGCGGAGAAAATCTCCGCGCCATCATGGAGAATGTCGCCGATGGCATGGTGACAATTGACGAGGCGGGAATCGTTCAGTCGTTCAACAAATCCGCCGAAGTGATGTTCGGCTATTCGGCCGCGGAAGTGATTGGTGGCAGGATCGAACTTCTCATGGCCGAGCCGGAACGCGGCCTTCATCAAAGCTATGTCGAAAATTACCGCAAATCCGGTGTCGGCAAAATCCTCGGCCGGGGACCAAGAGAAGTTGAGGGATTGCACAAGGATGGCTCGTCCATTCCGCTCGAACTTGCGGTGAGCGAGATGCGCATGGGCGGGCAACGCTTCTTTATCGGGTCCATGCGAGATATCAGGGAACGCAAAGCGGCGGAAATGGCGTTGCGCGAGAGCGAAGCTTGGCTCTCCGAATCCCAGGAGATCGCAAGCCTCGGCGCTTGGGATGTCAATCACGACACTGGCGAATATTTCTGGTCGGACGAGGTCTACCGCATCTTCGGTGTCGACAAGGAAACCTTCCAGCCATCCGCCGAATCTTTCTATGCCTGCGTCCACCCGGACGATGCCGAGGACATCAGGAATTTGGCACGGGAGAGCAACAGAATTGGCCAGCGTTTCGACTTCCAACATCGAATCGTCCTGCCGAACGGCGATGTGCGGGTTGTGCATGAACGGGCGCGGCCCTATCAGGATGAAAATGGCCGGGTTTACCGCGAGCGCGGCACGGTGCAGGACATTACCGAGCGGCAGCGCGTCGAAGAGCAGCTTTTTCAGGCCCAGAAGATGGAAGCCGTCGGCCAGCTGACCGGCGGCATCGCGCATGATTTTAACAATCTTCTAACCGTCATCATGGGCACCTTGGAACTGGGCAAGGATCATTTCGACAAGGACAGTGACGGACAAATTCTGATGGAGCGCGGCCTAAGAGCTGCCGCGCGCGGCGGCGCATTGACCGATCGCTTGCTCACCTTTTCGCGCAAGCAGGTATTGCAGCCCGCGACCATCGACCTCCGTGAAATGGTCGCGAACATGTTGGACATGCTGCGCCGCACGCTGGGAGAGGTGATCAAAATCGAGACTGTGAGCGCGCAAAATCTTTGGCTCTGTCATGCCGACCCGGCGCAATTGGAAAATGCATTGCTAAATATGTCGATCAATGCGCGCGACGCCATGGCCCGCGGCGGGCGCCTGACCATCGCGACGTCAAACACATCCTTGACCGACCCGGAAACCGCTGCCGAGGCGGATGTCGACCCCGGGCGCTACGTCATGCTCTCCGTCTCGGACACCGGTAGCGGGATGACGGCGGAGACACTCAGCCACGCTTTCGAACCTTTCTTTACCACTAAGGATGTCGGCAAAGGGTCGGGCCTTGGCCTCAGCATGGTCTACGGGTTTGCCAAGCAATCGGGCGGCGGCGTGAAGATCGAATCTATTCTCGGCCAGGGCACCACGCTCAAACTCTATCTGCCGGTTGCGACAACAGCCTAACCATTCCCCTCAGGGCGGTTACACGGATTTTCCGGCGTGCCGCCGGCCAGCACACGCACCACTTCCTCTGCCGAGCGCTGACGCAACTCAGCCAGCGACGCGTCGGACGAAAAGGCAACATGCGGCGTGGCAACGACATCGGCGCGGCCAACCAATTCCTGTGGCGGGTCGGGCTCGCCTTCGACCACGTCGAGCGCGGCCGCGGCCAGCGGACCCTCCTCCAGGCCCCAGATCAGCGCCGCGTTATCGACCACCGGCCCCCGGCTGACATTGACCAGCAACGAGCCATAACGCATGGCGGCCATAAAATCGGCATCGACCATATGTTCGGTCTCGGGTGTCAGCGGCAAATGCACCACGATGATATCGGAGCGCGCCAGCAGCTCGGCCATATCGACAAGCTCGGCCAACGCCGGGTCGGCCGGTGCGGCAATATCATGCGCCACAACCGTAAGGCCGATGCCGCTCAACTTGCGCGCGCTGGCGCGGCCGATGCGGCCAAAACCGAGAATACCCACGGTGAGATCGGCAGCGCGGCGCAAACGCGCCGCCGCCGGGTTCCAGTGCCCCAGTTTAACTTCGCGGTCATAGGGCGTGATGCCGCGCAGCCAGCCCATGATCATCGCCACGGCATGGTCGGAGACTTCCTCGACGCAATAATCCGGCACATTGGCGACCCAGGCGCCGCGCGCCGTTACCGCGTCGACCGCGATATTATCGAGGCCCACCCCGATACGCTGAACAATCGCGAGCTTGGCCGGCGATGCGACCGCGGCGGCGGAAACCTCGGCCCAGCATGTCATGATGGCTTCGGGGTCATGCTCGGCCACCAGCGCCTCGATGCGCTCGGGCGGCAATGCCTCCGACGGGCCGGCCACGAGCTTGTGCCCGGCGCCCTCGATCACGGCACGTTCTATCTCGACATCAGGCCAGGCGAAATCGGTCTGAAGGACTGTGGCCATATTTTCGTGCTCCCGGATATATGGATTCGCGCCGCATTTTATCACTTCGATACGGATCGCGTTCGATGCTTAGTGCATTGGCGGATAAAACACATTATTCTAACTCTAAACTTAGGGAAGTTCAGCACCGCTGGGCAGGCCATTCATCGGGTGGCGCGCCCGGCGGATTAATCAAGACAAGGGGAAGAAAACCATGGGTCAAACATTATTCACCAATATCAAAATCTTCGACGGTAACGGCAAACGCAGCTATGCCGGCGAAGTGCTGTTACAGGGCAACATGGTCAAGAAAGTGGCAAAGGGCCGCAAAATCAAAGCCGTCGGCGCAACCGTGATCGACGGCGCCGGCGCCACTCTGATGCCGGGCCTGACCGAGGCACATTCGCATGTGTGCTACACCAATTGCGCCACCCTCGCCGATATCGGCAGGATGCCGCCGGAAGAGCATATGGTGCTGGCGCTCGAGAATGCCAAACTGATGCTCGACCACGGCTTTACCAGCTTATTTTCCGCCGCCGGCGTCGGCTCGCCGAAGCTGCGCATCGAGCCGGTATTGCGCGACGTCATCAATGCCGGACGCTTTCCCGGCCCGCGCATGAAAGCGGCGTCGCCCGAGATTACCGGCACCGGCGGTCTCGGTGATGAGCGTCAATTGCACATGTATCACGAATCGGTTGGCTATATTGCCGATGGGCCGGATGAAGTGCGCCGCGCCTGCCGCGTTTGCGTGCGGGAGGGTGTCGATGTGCTCAAGATCAACATTTCCGGCGACGAATTCGCTCATCCGGGCCAGGCCGAAAAACTGACCTATAACGATGCCGAGGTCCAAGCCGCCGCCGAAGTCGGCCATGAAGCGGGTGTCCATCTCGCCACCCATGCGCGCGCCGACCGCGCTGTCCGCCTCGCCCTCAAGCATAATTTCGACATCATCTATCACGCCGATTTCTGCACCAACAAAACCATCGACATGCTGGAAGCGAAGAAGAAAGACATCTTTCTCGCTCCGGCGGCGGGTGCGATCTACGCCACCGCCTATGAGGCTGGCGATTGGGGCATCACCCGCGAAGTGGCCGAGGCGATGAACCTGTTCCATAAGATGGAAAACACCGCCCGGGTCTATCACGAAGTGCGCAAGCGCGGCATCCGCGCCCTGCCGGGCGGCGATTACGGCTTCGCCTGGACGCCGATCGGCGCCAATGCGCGCGACCTTGAGCATTTCGTCAATCTGTTCGGCTATTCGCCGGCCGAGGCCTTGATCGCGGCGACCAAATGGGGCGGCGAGATGATGGGCATGAATACCGGCCTGATCAAGGAAGGCTATCTCGCCGATCTGCTGCTGGTCGATGGCGATCCGACGCAAGACGTCTCGATCCTGCAGGACCGCGACAATCTGCTCGCCATCATGATCGACGGAAGTTTCCACAAGGCGCCCGACGCCGACGCCCTGGCCGCCCGGCGCCAGGTTGCCGCCCCGGCAGCAGCGGAGTAACGCCCGGACAAAACGATCCGGTTAATCCGAAGAAGCCCTTCCTCCAGTGCGGAGGAAGGGTTTTTTATGACCCGGCGCGGCCCGGGGTCTGAGGGCTCGTTTCATTCAATGAAAATCGGCGTTTCTATTCCTGCTTCGCCTCGGCGGCATCGAGCATGGCGTGAATCATGGCGTTGCGCCGCACCAGCGGTTCTGGATAGGCAGCACGGCTTTGGCGGTGGCCCATGGCGAGTACCGTCTCGACCAGCCGGTAGCTGAGCGGCCCGGGATTGATCACCGGCACGTTAAGGTTTTCCGCCAGATAGCCGCCGGCCTGATACATCGCCGTCGAGCCCAGACAGATGCTTTGCGCGCCATCCTCAGCCACGGCTCGCTTGCACGCCTCGAGCATTTTGGGAAAGACCTCGTTCTCGCGCCCCTCATAGAGCATGTCGTAATCGCCCTGCGTTTGATAAAGCGCAATCGACGCGCAATGTTTTTCAAGGCCTGATTTTTTCAACACCGAGTTAAAAAAATTGCGCGCCGCGTCACGCGATTCAGGGAAGTCCGGATCGAACATGCCCAACAGGGAAAAATTATCGCCAAGCATAAGCGCATAGAGCATCGACGCCCGGCCGGTGGCAAGCACGGGTATATCGAGCATCGCACGCAGCTCGGCAACACCTGAATCGCTGGTCGTATCGACACAAACCGCGTCATAGCCTTCTTGCGCGGCGTTAAGTCCGGCCTCGAATATGGCGAACTCAATCAGAATTTCGTCATGCCGGCCCATGAAGTGAATCGGCCCGGCCCGTACAGCGCGGAAGTCGAATTCGATATCGGGGCCGAGTTTGACATGTTGCAGTTGCCGGCGCCGGCGTTCGACGGCTTCGGCGCCAAGGGGAAGCGGCACGATGACAAGAACCTTGGTCATGTTGATCTCCCGGCTTGCTATGAGCTCACCTGAATTGTTGCGCAACAGGGCGCCGTGGCTCAATGGAAATCGCGTGACGGAACCACAAGCCTGGTGGCAGGTGCCGGGGGCTCGGCGGCACGGCCCAAATCCACCAGCCCGTCGAGACGGTGGGAATAATCCTCGAGCTGCTCGGCAACGATGTGAATGACCAGCCCTTCGCGCTGGAGCCGGCCCCGGCATACAAGCAGGCGCGACGCCATCACGATGCGGCGGAAACGCTCGAAGACATTGGCCCAGACAATCAGGTTGGCGACGCCGGTTTCGTCTTCGAGCGTCATGAAAATCACGCCCTTGGCCGTGCCCGGGCGCTGGCGCGCCAATACCAAACCAGCGACGCTGAAGCGGCGCTCCGGCTTCAGGCGGGCGAGTTCCTCGGCCGGCACAATGCCGCGCGCATCCAATTCCGGGCGCAGCAATTGCACCGGGTGGCAACGGAGAGACATGCGTAGCGTGGCGTAGTCCTCCACCACCTGCTCGCCGAGGCGCATGGCCGGCAGAACAATCCCAGGCTCATGGATTTTTGCATGACTGCCCTCCTCCCCGCCATCGCCGAGCGCGGCAAAAAGCGGCAGCGCGCCGTCACTCAGAGCGCGGATATCCCACGCCGCAGCGCGCCGGCTGAGACCCATCGAGCGGAATGCGTCGGCGCGCGCCAATCTTTCCAGCACCGCTTTGGAAAGATCGGCGCGGCGGCGCAAATCGGCGATACTGTGATAGCCGCCCGCGCGCGCGGCAACGATTTGCGCCGCAGCGACTTCGGGAAAGCCCTTGATCTCACGAAAGCCGAGGCGCAGAGCACGGCCCTTATGGCTTTTTGCCGAGGCTTCCAGGGTGCAGTCCCAGGCGCTCGCATTGACATCGACATCCAGCACCTCGACGCCGTGTTCGCGCGCATCGCGCACCAATTGCGCCGGCGCGTAGAAGCCCATCGGCTGGCTGTTGAGGATGGCGGCGGCGAAGACCGCCGGATAGTGGCATTTCAGCCAGGCCGAGACATAGACCAGGAGGGCGAAGGAGGCAGCATGGGATTCGGGAAAACCATAATCGCCGAAGCCCTCGATCTGGCGGAAACAGCGCTCGGCGAAATCTTCCTCATAGCCGCGTTCCACCATGCCGTTGATCATCTTGTCGTGGAAGGTATGCACCAGGCCGGAGCGGCGGAAGGTGGCCATGGCGCGGCGCAGCTTATCGGCCTCCTCGGGCGAAAAACCGGCGGCGACGATAGCGATCTTCATCGCCTGTTCTTGGAAGAGCGGCACGCCAAGGGTTTTGCCGAGCACTTGCTCAAGCTCGGTCGAGGGAAAGATGACCTCCTCCTCGCCGTTACGGCGGCGCAAATAGGGATGCACCATATCGCCCTGGATCGGGCCCGGGCGCACGATCGCGACCTCGATCACCAGATCGTAAAAGATGCGCGGCTTGAGACGCGGCAGCATGGTCATCTGGGCCCGGCTCTCGACCTGGAAGACGCCGACGGAATCGGCCTGGCACAGCATGTCATAGACCGCCGGATCCTCGGCCGGTACCTCTGCCAGGCCAAGCGCCAGATCATGCTCGCGCGCCAGCAATTCAAACCCTTTACGGATACAGCTCAACATGCCGAGGCCGAGGACATCGATCTTGAGAATGCCGAGCGCATCGAGATCATCCTTGTCCCATTCAATATTGGTGCGCTCATCCATCGCCGCGTTCATCACCGGCACCATTTCGGACAATGGCCCACGGGTGATGACGAAGCCGCCGACATGCTGCGACAGGTGGCGC
>CAYSDJ010000082.1:0-14825 GCA_964429775.1 uncultured Rhizobiaceae bacterium | reverse complement strand
TTGCACGCAGATCAAAAAGGGGCTTCGGTAAATGAACGGAATAAATAGTTGGCTGTCCGCTTCAGCAAATGCGGCTGCTTGTTGGTCGGTAACTGTATCTTCTGAGCAAGAATCGCAACGTTCAACAGCCAAGAAGCCATCCTCCTGCTTGCACACCACATAGCGTTTATCTATGCAGATATTGCAATCAGGTTTAGGTTCTGCAGATTCGGAATCGGCTTCTTCCTCTCGAGCCCAATCGAAATAATCACCGTCGTGATCCTCATGCTCTTTTATCCCGACATCGGACTGCCAATACTTATCCTCAAGCCAAGCCACTCGCTCGCCAGCCTTGCTGGGTTCCCCAAGCTCTTCCGGAATTTCGCCCAGCGTAACCATGCCAAATTTTAATGCAACAATTGCGTCAATGCTTCCACAGGTAATTTTTTCCAACTCGTCTATGCAAACTTGATATATCGGGATTGTGGGGTTGGAAAAATACCCAAAATGATTCCCAAAGCCCCCTCGCATTTCTCCCAACTGATGTTCTGTACATTCATCATAAAGGTAAATTGCAAATGGATTAATATGCGCAGAAATATTGTTTTCATCTCCGTAATTGTCGAATATAGATTTGTCAGTAAGATCGTTTTCTCTTGCGGCATTTTCTCTATCGTTAAAATAATTTATAAAGTCGAAGTGTTCAGGTACGTTAGACCAACTTTCCTTTAATATAGCTTTTCCCGCTTCGTCCGGTGATTTGCACGAATCCCAAATAGCTTGATCTTGCTTAATTTTTTGAAACTGGCGAACTTTTGCTTCTTGAGCGGCTTTTACAAATAGTAATGGCGCAACATTCACAATGTCTTCAATTGTGAAGCCATATTTTTCTTTTATTAGGTCAAGGTTTAACTTCGTATAAGAGTCCAGACGGAGCGATATTTCATGTGTGATATCTTCCGCCGGCACAGCCGCATTTCCGGACAAGACTTCCTGTGACTCGTCCAGTGCGGATGCAAGTTTTCTCAAGTTTTTTTGAGTTAGAGATACCTTCGATTTTTCGGTTTTCTCATAACTTGCTATGCTGCGTTCAGTTACTCCACTCATCTGGGAGAGTTTCTTTCGCGACCATTCTTTGCGGTCGCGCAGAGCCTTGAGGTTTGTAGGGGAAATGAATACTTTTTTCATGACAAAACCCGATGTTGTTTGGTGTTGCGGTTAGTTGAGAATGCGGGAAATACGCTTCAAATCAGATTTCGAGCCGCGGCAGCATGTGATGAGCCATTTGCCGTTCGCTACAATTTTGCAATTCTGAAGTCGCTCGAAATTAGTGATCTGCTTGCGCAGTTGAGAAATTTCCTCGGCCACAGATAGCTCATCACCTCTAGCCTTTGTCCCGCACCGTTTAACTGTACGTCGCTGTAGGGCATCTATCCGTATTTGAATTTGGGATATCTCGCGTTCGACATCTTTCTTCTTGAGGACTGTCTCTAGGGCGTTGACCTCCGTGCCGTATGTAGCGATTAGAGACAGATCTGAGCGCGAGAAATTTCGCTGACCCATCCGAGTTTGGCCGTGCTTGGTAAGAATGAAATCGATTGAGGTGGTAGGTGGTTTTGACATTATTTTCCTCCTTCAAATTTAAAGGCCCGTATATGCCCCTCCTCGCAATCGGAAGTCAAGTGGCAAAAATGAAACAAATTTCATGACTATGGGCGAGATGAATACAATAAGGAAAATTTCTTCATATTCAATGTATTTTATTCAAATATGGAGAAATATTGCATTTATTGGAATAATTTCCCATTTTTCATCGCGACGGACCAATCCCTGGAGTGATCAAAATTATAGTTCAGTTATTTCAACAATTCGGGTTACTCCGTGCCTTTACGGGTTTTGAATTGTCAGGACACCGCGATGAAAAGGCAGATACGCATTTGCAGCGAGTCTAGGTTGCGCGAGCCCGCACATTGGGCGTGGGGCGCGTTCAACGGTTCGGGGTACAAAAAACAAAGACCCGGCCATGGATCGCGCGTATTACTGGCCGCGACATCCCGTTCAATGACCATTTGGATGCCGCCCGTTGATGCCGTCGCCGTTGCCCGCACCCGTGCCCGCCATATTTACCGGGAACCCTGGGGTGTTTTTTTGCGCGACCTTCGCGAGCGGTCATTAACAGGGGGAGAGGCCGGCCCCCTTGGGGGTGATGGTGGGGTTGTCTGTGATCAGCGCGAATTCACTGGGCGATAAGATGCCAAGGCTGTTCAGCCTAGCTGACGCTTTCAATCAAATTTCTATTGCGCATTGTTCATGAGAAGCCCAATTAGAATCGTATGCTTCCTATGTGCTTCCTGTAACGAGAATCAAATTATAGCCAAATATAGAAAATCTGTAATATACTGAATGTAAATGAAAAAATGGTGCCCAGGGGCGGAATCGAACCACCGACACGCGGATTTTCAGTCCGCTGCTCTACCAACTGAGCTACCTGGGCAGGGGGCTTAGAAGGGCGGGTTATAGGAGAAATATCGGAGTCTGTCCAGCGTGCTCAAGGCTTGATGAAACCAAGATATTGCACCGTGATAAAGCCGCCATAGAGCAGCACGAAAAAGCCGCCGACCGGGCGGGTGATGCGTATGCCGGCGAAGACGGGTGCGAGTACCAGGGCGGTGACGCCGAGCATGATCCAGATATCGAAATCGGCGATTTCGCGCGGCGCGTCGATCGGGTGGATGACCGAAACCAGGCCGAGAATTCCGAGGATGTTAAACAGGCTCGAGCCGATCACATTGCCGAGCGCCACATCGGCGTGCTTGCGGTAGGCGGCGACGATGGTGGTCGCGAGCTCGGGCAGGGACGAGCCGACGGCGACCACCGTGAGGCCGATCACCGCTTCCGACATGCCGATGCTGCGCGCCACCACAACAGCGGCCTCGACCAATAAATGCGCGCCGAAGGCGACACTCGCGAGGCCTGCGACAACGAAGATCACGGCGGTGGAAATGCTATGCGGTACGTCCTGAAGCTCCGCCTCCTCCTTGACATGAAGCTCGCCCGACGGCGTCGCCCGGCGCCGTTCCGACCAATAGGAATAGACGATTAGCGCCACCAACAGGACGAACATCAGGCCGCCTTGCCAGCGTGTTATTTCGCCAAGCACCACAAACAAAGTGAGGAGAGCCGAAGCGGCTGCCAAGGCGAGGCTATCGCGCAATACCGCGCGGCGGTCGACGATCACCGGCGCCAGCAACGCCGCCATGCCCAATATCATCAGCAAATTGGCGATATTGCTGCCGACGATGTTACCGAGCGCGATGCCCATGGCGTCGTCAAAGGCGGCTTTCAGGCTGACCACCAATTCCGGCGCCGAGGTGCCGAAGGCAATCACCGTGGCGCCGATGAGAAATGGCGAAACCTCCAAACGACGGGCGAGGGAGACGGAGCCACGCACCAGAACTTCGCCGCCAGCGAACAGCAGCACGAAGCCGGCCGCCAGTTTAATGATGGTCAACCAGTCCACGCGCCCCGCCTTCTGGCCATTGCGTTTTCGCCCTCTACTCTCATGCCGCCTCGATCGACCATTTATCCCGCCGGTAGCCAGATTCCTGGCGCACCGTCAACTTGACGCCCAACCAATCCTCGAGTGCGGCCGCCCCGCCCCGGACAGCCTGCGAATCGTAGCGGGCCAAATATTCCGCCAATTCAGGCGCCATGTGAAGGCTCGCGTTGCGGGTGCCGGGGGCGAGCTGGCGCCGTGCTTGATCGGCAATATCGAAGGCGAGCGCATCGAGCCGCGCCTGCCGTCCGCCATAGCCGGTATAGCCGTCACCGGGTGCAGATTCGGTTAAGAGCTCAAGAATTGGCGTCTCGGCGCGCCGGCGGGTGATCTCCATCAGGCCTGAGGCGCTGATATCGACCACCTTATGCGGCGTCGGGTCGGTGCGCATCTGGCCGTGCATTTCGCGCACAAGTGCGGCCCGCGCATCTGCATCGGCGAGGCGGGGAAAATCGACCACGATCAGGCCAGCCAAGTTGCGCCGGCGAATTTCAGCCGCGGCCGCGGCTGCCGCCTCCAAGCAGGCGGCGGCAAGTGCGCTGTCGCGTCCGCCAGAACGCGCGCCGCTATCGACATCGATAACGGTGAGCGCCTCGCTCGGCTCGATCATCAAACGCCCGCCGCCTGGAAGCGCGACTTCGGGCGCCAGCGCGGCGCTGAGCGCACCTGCCGCGTCATGGCGCTCAAACAGTGCTTCATCGGCATATTCCAGGCAGGCGCGCAGCTCGGGTGCGGTCTCTTCTATATAGCCCGCGAGCTTGCCGTGGGTCTCTTTGTCATCGACCAGGATGCGTTTGAGGGTGGCAAGCGAAAGATCGCGGATCATTCGCTCGGCCAGACCCGGCCCGGCCAGGAGCAGGGCGGGGGCGGCCATGGAGCGGCTTTTATCCGCGATATCCGACCAGCGTGCGGCAAGGCGCGCTGCCTCGGCCTGGATCAATGAGTCCGGCACACCGGCGGTGGCGCTGCGCAGCGTCAAGCCGCCTTCCTGTAAAATCTTTTGGCCGAGCGCCAGCAGGCGCGCGCGCTCCGCTTCATCGCCGATGCGGCGCGCCACGCTGACACCCGCACCGCCTGGAAAATAAACCAGATACCGTCCCGCCAGAGCCGGTGCGGCGCTCACCCTCGGCGCCTTGCCGCCGAGCGAATCGCGCACCACCTGAACCACACGGTTGGCCGCGCCACCACCACCATCGCCGCCGCCGCCGGCCTCGGGCAGAAACGCGCTTTGATCCTCGCCGATGGTAACGAAGCGTGCCGCGCCGCCTTGCCGCCCGGGTGCGGCCAAATAGATATTGCCGAGCAATCTCGGCTGGGCATGGGATTCGCCGTTGAAGGCAACGACCTTACCCTGGGAGAGGCCTGCCGTGCGTACCCCGAAGGGTGTTGCCGAGATCAATAATTCTTCAATCACTTGGCCTATCACCAGCCAAACCGGCGCTCTTGAGCAATGCATGCGTCTCGAACAGGGGCAGGCCGACGACATTGGAATGGGAGCCGTTGATCCAGGCGGCAAACACCGCCGCCCGGCCCTGAATGGCATATCCGCCTGCCTTGCCCTGCCACTCACCGCTTTGGATGTAGTTCTCGATCTCGCCCGCTTCAAGGCGCTTGAAGCGGACGATTGTCTCGGCCAAACGCCGTAATTCAGTGCCGTCCGGCTTAATCAGACAGACCGCGCTCAGCACCCGGTGACGCCGGCCTGAGAGCATATGTAAGCAGTCGCGCGCCACTTCCGGCGTCTCGGCCTTGGGCAGGATGCGCCGGCCGCAAGCAACCACCGTATCGGCGCCGAGCACCAGGGCACCGGGATGGCGCGCCGCCACAGCGCGCGCCTTTTCGCCGGCCAGACGCTCGGCGTGGGTGCGTGGCGTTTCGCCTTTGAGCACGCATTCATCGAGCGCCGCCGGATCAACCGCATCCGGTGTGATGCCGATCCGCGCCAACAGGTCGAGGCGGCGCGGCGAAGCGGAAGCGAGAACGAAATTCACTTGGGTCTCCGTCATACCACCGGCGCGCGCACGGCAGAGAAGCGCTGGCGCAGTTTTTCGCTTAGTTGATCGCGCACCTCGCGATAGGCCTCGAGGCGCGTTTCGCGGCTGCCATCGATAATGCTTGGGTCCATGGTATGCCAAAACTCCACTTCGCAATGGGATGTGCGCGTCATTTCCACCGCCTTATGCTGGGCTTCCGGTGAAAGTGAGATAACCAGGTCGAATGAATCATCCTCCAATTCCTCGAAGGTCTTGGGTTTGTGATTGTTCATATCGACGCCGATTTCGTCCAGCACGGCGACGACGAAGGCATCCAACTGGCCTTTGCGCACGCCGACAGAATCGACAAATAGCGACGTGCCGACGAGATTCTTCATGATGCCTTCGGCCATCGGCGAGCGCACCGAATTCCACGTGCAGGCAAATAGAACGCTGGAGGGTGAGTCCACCATCGATGTATCAGCCGCGCATATGCAGCACGTAAATCAACGTAAACAAACGCCGCGCGGTATCGAAATCCATCTCGGCGGCGTCTTTCAGACGCTCGCGCAGCAATTCGGAACCCTCGTCATGCAGGCCGCGCCGGCCCATGTCGATGGCCTCGATGCGGGCGCGCGGCGCCGTCTTGATCGCCTCGAAATAGCTCTCGCAGACGGTGGCGTAATCCTTCATCAGCGAGCGGAACGGGCTCATCGAAAGCGAGATCTCGCCGAGCGCGTCGCCCGTCTCCGTCGTCAACGCCAATATCAATCGGTTGTCGACGATCTTGAGGCGTAGCGCATAGGGCCCCCGGCCGCCGCCATCGGCCGGCACAAAATGGTTTTTCTCGAGCAGGTCATAAATGGCAATGCGGCGCTCCTGCGCCACATCCGGGCTCGGATGGGCGCTCGCACCTTCCTCGAAATCGATCTCTGCCAGGCGCTCGTCGCCCGATCCCTCAGTCATATTTTGCTTCCATTATCCTGAGCATATATCGCCCGGCGAAAATCTACCCAATAATGATAGGGGGTACTAGTGGCGCGCTCGCTTGCGCCAGCGATAGGCTTTCCGTCACAATCGTTGAAAATCATCCGCCACGCCGCAAAGGGAGTTTTCATGGGCCAGAGCCACTATATTTCCCGCCAGCACCGCCATACCTGTTGGGATAACTCAATCGCGCCGGTGCTGCATATTGCGCCGGGCGATGAGGTTTTTTTCGAAACCCTAGATGCCTCAAACGGCCAGGTGACGCCGGATTCGATTGCTGAAGATGTACGCCATCTCGATTTCGACAATGTTAATCCCGTGACGGGCCCGGTTTATGTCGACGGTGCCGAGCCGGGCGACGCGCTCAAAATCACGCTGCTCGAATTTGTGCCGTCGGGCTGGGGCTGGTCGGCCAATATTCCCGATTTCGGCCTGCTCGCCGATGATTTCGCTGAGCCCTATATGCATCATTGGCATTATCCACCCGAATTAGCCGAAGCCGTCCCCTATGAAGGCACGCACGCACGGGTGCCGTTCAAGCCGATGATGGGCGCGATCGGCACGGCGCTGGCCGAGCCCGGACAACACAATATCCTGCCGCCGCGCGAGGCCGTCGGCGGCACCATGGATATCCGCGACATGAGCCTCGGCACGGTGCTCTATTTGCCGATTCAGGTGCCGGGTGCGCTCCTTTCCATGGGCGATCCACACGCTGCGCAGGGCGAGGGCGAGGTGTGCGGCACCGGGGTCGAGAGCCCAGTCGATGTCAACGCCCGGATTGAGCTCGTCAAGGGCGCCGCGCCCTCGGCGCCGCGCTTCTCCACGCCGGGTTCGACCACGGATCATCTCTCGGGCACCGGCTATGAGGTGACCACCGGCATCGGTCCCGATCTTCTCGAGAATGCGCGCACCGCGCTCCGGCGCATGGTCGAGCATATCAGCGCTGAGCAGAGCCTGGCTCCGGTCGATGTTTATCTGTTGTGTAGTGTGTGCGCCGATATGCGCCTCAGCCAGGTGGTCGACGATCCCAATTGGATCGTCTCGTGTTATTTTCCCCGCATCGTGTTTGAGCAAGGCTAATAGAACGGAGCCCGATCATGAGAGAAGCCGTCGAGACCGGTATCCCGCCGACCAAATCGCCGCTCGAATGGGCGGTCAGCGCCGATGGCGTGCTCTACACAGCGCTGATCGCGACCAAGCCGGACGGCAGCCTGGAGAGCGGCGACATTACCGCCCAAACGGTGCGCACGCTCGATAATCTGCGCCAGGTTGTGGCGGCGGCGGGCGGCACCATGGCGGATGTCAATCAGGTTCTTATCTATCTCACCGACGCCGGCGATGCACCGGCGATGAACGCGGTTTACCGCACCTATTTCGACGAGCCCTTTCCCAACCGCGCAACCGTGGTGATCTCCGCCCTGTTGGCGCCGGGCGCGATTATTGAGATCGTTGCCTACGCCCATATCGGCAAGGGCGGTTGATCAACTTGATTTGAATGGCGCTCCTGGTCGCGCTTGCTTAGCTTTGCGAAGAACCAAGAAAACATGTGAGGGGAAGACGGTATGGACACCAGCAAGATCAAAGCGCTCACCTTCGATACTGGTGGCACGATTCTCGATTGGCATACGGGATTCCGCGATTCACTCTCCGCCCTTGGCGGCAAATATGGTGTCGAAGCCGATTGGGCCGCGCTCGCCAACGATATGCGCAAGAATTCGCTCGGGCGCATGCTCAATCTCGGCAAGGACGGGCCGCCGGCCTATAATTTCGACGGTGCCCATGCCGCCGCGCTGGACGAAGTGTTGAGCGCCAATGGCCTGGGTGCAGCTACGCCCGAAGAACGCCGCGCGATTTGGTGGGACAAGGTGCACAGCCTCACCTGCTGGCCCGATTTTCCGGATGTTTTGCCCAAGCTCAGGCGAAAATATATCTGCGCATCCTTCACCATCCTCAGTTTCCGCATCGTGATTGATACGGCGCGGCAGAACGGCATTAGCTGGGATTCTGTGATTTCCTGCGAAGCGTTCGGTAAATACAAGATTCTGCCCGAGGCCTATCAAACCGCAGCCAAACTGCTGCAGCTCGATCCGAGCGAAATCTGCATGGTGGCGTGTCACAATTTTGATCTCGACGCGGCCAAGTCGTGCGGTTTTAACACCGCCTTTGTGCGTCGCCCGGATGAATGGGGTCCGGCCGGCCCGCCTGATCCCACCGCCAACCCGATCCATGATATTATCGTCGACAGCTTCCCCGAAATGGCGCGGGAGCTGGGCGTCGATGCGTGAAGAATTAATGGAATGCCATGAACAAGGCTTTCACAAAGGAAACGGAAACGGAAGAAACCCTTCCCGAGTTTGTCGATGCTCTACCGCCCGGCATGAAGAATTATATGACACCGGAGGGGGCGGCGCGGCTGCAGGAAGAACTCCGCCAGTTAAGCGATGTTGAGCGCCCTGGGCTCGCGGCGGATAAGGATAAGGCGCCGGCCAAGAAACGCCTGCGCGAGGTCGACCAACGCATTCAATTCATCAATAACCGCCTGCAGATCACCGAAATCGTCGATCAAAGCCGGCGCATGGATTGCGAGCAGGTCTTTTTCGGCGCCAGCGTGACCTATGGCGACAGCGCGGGCGAAACGCACACGATACGCATCGTCGGCGTAGACGAAGCGCGCCCCGAGCAGGGCGAAGTAAGCTGGGTCTCGCCCGTCGCCCGCGCCCTGAACGGCGCCTGGCTCGGCGAAGTGGTGAAACTCGCCAACCCTTCCGGGGAAGAAGAAGTCGAAATTCTTGAGATCGAATATATCTGAAGCCAGCAGGTTTCATTGGCGCGGCGAAACATGCTATGCCCGTCCGCGTCTACAATCGAACACTGGAGGGCAGGGACATGCGCATCGGCGCCGTTTATCCGCAAATTGAAGTTGGCGACGATCCGGGCGCGGCCAAGGCGTTCGCGCAAGCGACCGAGAGCATGGGCTTTGACCATATTCTGGCGTTTGACCATGTCGTCGGCGGCAATCCGGAAAGCCACAAGCTGAAGGGCATCTACACCTGTCACGATGCCTTTCTCGAGCCTTTTGTCGCCTACGCCTATATGGCGGCGGTAACGGAGAAGATCGAATTCATCACCGGTATTCTGATCTCGCCGCAACGCCAGACGGCGCTGATCGCCAAGCAGGCGGCAACGCTCGATTTCCTCTCCGGCGGGCGGCTTCGCATCGGCATCGGCGTCGGTTGGAACGATGTCGAGTATGAAGCGCTGGGCGAGGATTTCAGCGTGCGCGGCAAGCGCTCCGAGGAGCAGATCGAACTGCTGCGCCGGCTCTGGACCGAGCCGCTGGTGACGTTCGACGGCAAATGGGACAAGATCACCGATGCCGGCCTCAACCCGTTGCCGAAACAGCGTCCCATTCCGATTTGGATTGGCGGCCATGCCGATGTGACGCTCAGGCGCGCCGCGCGCATGGCCGATGGCTGGCTGCCGCTTTTCCCGCCGGATGAAAACGGCGCCGATGAGATCGCCAAATTCAAGGGTTACGTCAAAGAGGCCGAGCGGGATATGGCCGATGTTGGCCTCGAAAGCTGGCTCAATGTCGGTAATTATGATGATGGCTACGGCGCTCAATATGATACCGAGGAGAGCTGGCATGAATGGACCGACGCCTGGAAAAAACTCGGCGCCAGCCATATCAGCGTCAACACCATGATGGCCGGCCTCACCAATATCGATCAGCACATCGAAAAGCTGGCCCAGTGTAAGCAGGTCATTGATCAGGTCTGATCACCTGCCCCAAACAGCTCGGAACTCAAGGAATTTAAGCCATGCCCAGTTTTGATATTGTCTCACGCACCGATCTTGTCGAGGTTGGCAACGCCGTGCAGGGCGCGATGCGCGAAATCAGCACGCGCTATGATTTCAAAGGCAGCAATTGCACCATTGAGCATGCCGATACGGTTCTGACATTGCGTGCCGATGATGATTTCAAGCTCAAACAGATGCAGGAATTGCTGAAAGGCCATATGGGCAAGCGCAAGGTCAATATCGCCGCGTTTGAATTCGGCAAGCCGGAGGAGGCGTCGGGCAATACGCTGCGCCAGACCGTCACCGTCAAACAGGGCATCGAGCGCGATCTGGCACAGCAGATCGTTAAGGCTGTCAAGCAATCGAAGATGAAAGTGCAGGTCGCGATTCAGGGCGAGGAGCTGCGCGTTTCAGGCAAGAAGCGCGACGTTCTGCAGGAAGCCATCGCTCTGGTGAAGGAACTTAAGATTACCCAGCCGCTGCAATATGTGAATTTCCGCGACTGACGGCCCTGTACAGCGTTAATCCTCCGTGCCGCCCGAATTGATCAGGCGTTTCAGGCGTTCGGCATCAAATTCCTGCTCCAGCCGCGCCGCCGCTGCTTCGACAACAGCCTCCAAATCGCCGCCGCATGGCTCGGGCGTACCCTTGCGCCAGCCTTCGAGATAGGCATCGGTATCGCGCGCGCCGCATTTCATGGCGGCGCGGTCGATGGCGTCCTGGAAGCGTGGCGTCAATTCGCGCCGCGCATTGGCGCGCCCCGCCTTGGCCAGCACCTGGGCCGGAATATCGCGCCAATACATGGTGATCAGTTTGCCGCCCGGGGCAGCGCCATCTTCAGACATCGCGTTTGTTTCCTTCTCTCTCCAGGTCAATACAGCTAGGATCGCCCGCTTCCATCTCTCGTTGAAAGGAATACAAGATGACCATCACACGCATCAAGCCGGGGCCGCGCATGAGCCAGACCGTGGTTCATGGTGATACCGTCTACACCGCTGGCCAGATTGCCGATGACGGCAGTGCCGATGTCGCCGGCCAGACCCGGCAAATACTCGCCAAGATCGATGGCCTGCTCGCCGAAGCCGGCACCGATAAATCCAAGCTTCTCAAGGCGACGATTTGGCTCTCGGATATATCCACTTTCAACGAGATGAACTCGATCTGGGATGCCTGGGTCGATCAGGATAACCCGCCGGTGCGCGCCTGTGTGGAGAGCAAGCTGGCGATGCCGGAACTGAGCGTTGAAATTATGGTTGAGGCGGCGAAATAAGCGCTCAAAGCGCGTCCGAGACAGCCATCCTAGGCGCCTGGCTGTCGGCCCGCGTGCCGGCGCGTAACACCTTGTAGCCATACCCCGAATCGCCGTCGTCGTTGATGAAAACTTGATTGTCGAACACCGTGTCCCAGACGCCGTCACGCAAGGCGCTGTCCGGAACGACCGCGATCGGGCGGTAGTCATGCGCCTCCTGGCCGGGCAGGAAGGGGGCGTTGTCGGCGGCGTTGTAGGAACAGTGCAGGATAGTGCGCGGCTGGGTGCTGAGATTAGGCCCCGAGGCGTGCAGCAGGTTGCAGTGGAAATAGACCGCGTCGCCGGGCGCCAAGAGCCAGGTTTCTTTTTCCAGCTTCTTGCTCGCCTGTTCGAAATACACCTGATTGACGCCACTCGCTTCACCCTTGCGGCCGTGCTCGATACGGCCGAGAAGGTGCGAACCCTTGAGCACAGACATGCTGCCATTCTCAGGCGTGTTTTCATCCACAGCGATCCCCAGCGTGAGCATGTCGGGGCGGAGCACGCCCTGGTGATACCAATAGCCGTAGTCCTGGTGCCAATCCCAGGTGCCCTTGCTCGCCGGCCGCTTCATCGAAAGCTTTGAATGCCAGTGATAGCACGTGCCACCGAGCAGCGCCTCGGCGCCGGCGACCACGCGTTCCAGGCGCGGTATGACGCCAACCAGATCATTGCTGAGCTCGGTATAGGGTACCACCTCCTGGGCATTGCCGGCGCTGTCGGCCAGCGCCATCAGGGCGCCACCCAGGCTCGGATCATCCAAACAGGCGCGGCGCAACGGCTCGATCTCTTCAGGTGCAAAGAATCCCGGCACAAAAACATAGCCGTCGGTGTGATATTGCGTGATTTCGCCTTGGCTTAAGGTGCGCATCTTCAGGCCGCCCCCGTGGTCGAGGAGTATCCGATTAATTTACTAGGCTTAATCTTTTGTTAGCAGATTGGTTGAGAAGATAAGTATGTCGAGCATTTATCATCGATTCAACAGGTTGGATTCTATCATGATGAAAGTTGCGGTATTGCTGGATGCCAAGGGCCGCCAAGTGATGACGGTTCCCGAGGACACACCAACCTCCGAAGCGGCGCGCTCCCTTGCCGTAAACGGTATTGGCGTATTGGTGGTGGCCAATGCCGATGGCGCCATTGAGGGAATATTTTCCGAGCGCGATATCGTGCGCGGACTGGCCCGTTTTGGCGCGGAATATCTCGACATGCCGGTGGGCCAGTCGATGAGCCGTTCGGTCATTACCTGCACGCCGGAGAACAGCGTCAATGACGTCATGGAATTGATGACCGGTAACGAAATCCGCCATCTCCCCGTCGTCGATGGCGAAGAGTTGATCGGCGTCATCAGCATCGTCGATGTCGTCCACGCCATGCTGGCGCGGGCCGAGTTCGACAAGGAAGTGCGGCAAATGGCCGGATAGGCCGGTCTATTTCGCCTCTTCACCGATTTTTAACCGTGTTGGCCCAGTCTTTCCGTCATGACGGAATTCCCGATATCCATCGAAGAGTATGAAAAGCTCAACCCCGTGGTTACGGTCAACCACGAAGCGGTGGCCCTACATTATTGCACGCCCAGCAAACTGACCGCGTGGCGCGTGAGCACACTCTTTAGCAAGGAACCCTATACGCTCGAATGGATCGCCGAATTTGGGCGCGATGACGTGCTCGTCGATATCGGCGCCAATGTCGGTATGTATACAATTCTGGCGGCGCGAACGCGCGGCGTGAAGGTCTTTGCCTTTGAGCCCGAGTCGCAAAATTACGCCCTTCTTAACCGCAACATCCTGCAAAACGGCCTTGTCGACCAGGTGCGCGCCTATTGTACCGGGCTTACCGACGAGACCGGTTTCGGCGATATGTATTTAAGCGAATTGCGCATCGGCAGTTCGTGCCATGCGGTCGGCGACCAGCGAAATTTCAAGCTCGAGCCGTTCGATACCCAACTGGTGCAGGGTTGCTATTTTACCACGCTGGATGCGCTCGTGGCCGAGGGCGTTGTGCCGGTACCGAACCATATTAAGATCGATGTCGATGGCTTCGAGTACAAGGTTATAGAGGGCGCGGCAAAGACGCTGGAAAATCCCGAAGTGCGTTCCATGATGGTCGAGGTCAATACCAATTTGGCCGAGCATCGCGACCTGGTGACGCGCCTCAACAATCTCGGCTTTAACGCGTTGGAAGAACAGGTGGCGGATTCCCTTCATTCGGATGGCGTGTTCGAAGGCGTCGCCAATCATGTCTTTAGGCGTTGAAGCGCAATTCTTCGAAAAATTGGAACGGGCGCCAATCGTGCCGGCGCCATTCCCGCACTTCTTTCTCGAAAATGTCTTTTCCGACGATCTCTATAGCCAGATGCTCGGCAAATTGCCGGCCAATGACGAATTGGTGCCGATTGGCGAAACCGGCCTGGTGACACCGGGCGCCTATCCAGAACGTTCCATTCTTCGTTTGGGCGGTTTGGATTCGAAACGCCTCGAAGAGCCCAGACGCGAATTTTGGGAAGGCGTGGCCGCCAATTTTCTCGGTGCGCGGCTGACGAGCCTGATGGCGGAGCGTTTTTGGCCGTATGTGCTTGAGCGATTCGGAGAGAATTTGCTTAAAATACGCGTGGCGGAACAGGTAAAACTGGTACGCGATCAGACGCGCTACATGCTCGGGCCGCACACCGATGCGCCGCACCGCCTGCTGACAATGCTGTTTTATTTGCCGGCCGATGCGGGCAAGACGCATTTGGGAACGGTTCTTTACGAGCCTAAGGACAAATCGTTTCGCTGCAAGGGCGGGCCGCACCATCCGCGCGAATTATTCGATGCGGTTAAATCCATACCCTACCGCCCCAACAGCGTGATCGCCTTCCTGCGCACCGACAATAGCTTTCACGGTGTCGAACCGGTTACGGACCAAGATGCACAACGCGATATTTTGGCCTATCAGGTTCGCATAAAAGGCATCACCTTCGAAAAGCCGCCAGCCGGCGATGTGGCGCAGGCCGGCGAAGCCGCCCAGCCCGCGCCCTGAACGCCCTTACCCGGCGAAGCGGTGCTCCGGCAGGCCGCGCACGCCAAGCCCGGTCACCCGGAACAGATTGCCCGATCCCGCCGGCAGGCCTGCATCGCCGCCGGGGAATTTATCGCGCACAGCCGGCCCGGCCCAATCGATTTTGGCCATTGAGGTGATATAGGCCTCATCGAGATTGTCGCCGCCGAACATCACGCTGGTGCTGGTCGGGATCGGCAGA
>CAYSDJ010000081.1:0-14954 GCA_964429775.1 uncultured Rhizobiaceae bacterium | reverse complement strand
GCCGTACCGGAATGGTACCAGGTCACATAGTCATAGACCGCGCCCAGCTTCTTGCCCTCGAGGTGGTTGGGAAGCATGTGGCCGAGGGTCCAGGAACGATAGCCTTCCTTGAGGTCCTGATAGGTGCACGGCACGCCTTGTTCGCGCACCGCAGTCACCGCCGGTGACCACATTGACTGAATGACCACTTCGCCCGAAACCATGAGCTGAACCGATTCATTGAAGGTCGACCACAGAACACGCCAGTGACCGCTCTTCTTGAGGTCGATGAGGCGGTCGATCGAGTAATCGATCTCTTCCGTCGTCATGTTGCCCTTATCGCCATACTCAATCTCGCCGTTGGCCTGGAATGCCATGGCGGCGTCCATGAGACCAATCTGCGGGAAAGCGACGAGCGCCGAGCGGCCCGAGAATTCCGGATTGATGAGTTCTTTCCAGGAATCGATCGGGCGACCGATAATGTCCGGGCGAATGCCCAGCGTATCAGCGTTGTGCAGCACCGGATGGTTGGTGATCCACTTGGTCGAACCCGGATCGACAAAATCCCTGGAGTTCTGACCGGAGGTGTAACCCACCTGGCTCGGATTCTGGCCGTCGCCATACCATGCGTCCGGCCAAATCTTGCCTGTCTCTTTGTAGAGGCCAACCACCTGATCCCATTCCGGCAGCTTGGAGGTGTCCCAAGCCTGGAATTTGCCGGTCGGCCACATGGCCCGCATCAACATGTAAGGCGGCTCGAACAAATCAGCCGACGAAGACTGATTGATGCCACGCGACATGATATCCGGAATCTGAGCCGCCGTCTGCTGCACCTTGAAAGGCAGGGCATCATTTGCCATCGCTTCCAATTGCGGCATGTTGGACACAGCCATGCCCAGCGTTCGCACGGTGATGTCATCTTGCGCCCAAATGGTCGGAAAACCGCCAATTGTCGACCCAGCGGCCAGGCCAGCCACGGCGGCTGTACCTTTGAGCATGCTGCGACGGCTCAAACCTGTTTTTTTCTTGCCGTTTGTATCTTTACTCATATTCATACTCCTCGCCTGTCATCTGCCTGATTTAGCATAATTATTAACACTCCCACACCACTTGGCCAGCCTAGCCACGGCGTTTCCGCCGCTGGGGAGGTCCTAGTCGAAGCTCTCCCCGATTAGGTTTTGGCTGCCCAATGCTTGCTCCAGCGCACGGCCGTCTTCAACCGCCCAGACGGCATGCACATTGTCGCCCACTTTCGCTGGATTTCCGAAAAATTCTTGATCGTCGATGACCGCGACCAAACGTTCTTCATTCGGCTTGACGATCGTCACCTTGACCCAATTTCCCTGATATTCGAGCGCGTGAACAACGCCGGCCACCGAATTCTTGCCTTCGCTCTGGCCCGTGCTGAGATGAACTTTGTCGCGGCGGACGCCAAAACTCATGTCGCCGTTCAGGTCCTGACCATTGACTTTCAGGCCATAAACCTCACCATCGCCGCCTTTAAGAGTGGTCTCGCCATTCTCCACGCCAGCGACCGTGGCGTTCACCACATTCCAACCGCCCATGAATTCAGCCACATAGGTGGTTCTCGGCTGATTGTAAATTTCCTCCGCCGTGCCGGACTGCTCGATATGTCCGGTATCCATCACCACCACCATATCGCCCATCGCAAGCGCCTCAGGTTGGGTATGGGTTACGTGGATGAAAGAGATGCCGAGATCCTGCTGGATAAATTTCAATTCCGCCCGCATGTGAAGGCGAAGATATTCATCAAGCGCCGACAGCGGTTCATCCAACAACAACACTTTCGGGTTGGTGATCAGCGAGCGAGCCAAGGCGACGCGCTGTTGCTGTCCACCCGACAATTGCTCCGGCATGCGATCCGCCAAGGGCTCAAGTTGCACACGCTTGAGCACTTCATATGCCTGCTCACGGCGCTCTGATTTGCCGATACCCTTCATTTTCAGGCTGAACGCCGCATTATCCAACACCGTCAGATGCGGGAACAGGGCATAGCTCTGGAACATCATCGACGTGCCGCGCGACCCTGTGGGCAAGTTCACCACGGACGAACCACCAATCATGATGTCGCCCTCGCTCACCGTCTCATGCCCCGCGATCATGCGCAGCAGGGTTGTCTTGCCGCAACCGCTCGGCCCAAGAAGACAGCAGTAGCAGCCGTCGGGAATGGTCAAATTGACGTCTTCGACCGCGATCGTCGGGCCGAACACTTTTTTGACATCCTTAATTACGATCTCGCCATCACCTGCCATGGCAACAAAACGTCCTTTTTCTATTTTTCCCACTTCACGCCCGAAACCCGAGCGACCGGCACAACCATTTATGCCCGGTAATATTCTACTTCCCCGTTTGTGCGCCCTTAGGGTTCAAGATAATGCCCCCGGAGACAAGTCAATTCTTCGCGCACCGCGTCCCATAAGATCAATTTTTCCGGCTAAAGGAAATACCTTCCCAAAGCCCATGTCACAAGCATATTTTACATTGTCCGGACAAATTATAGTGTGGCGCACTTAAACAGGCTAGCTAAAAGGAGAATTCTAGTATGAATCGCGAACCATCTCCGGCTTTCGACCCGCAAGAGGAGGAGCTGATCCTGGATGGGATCGAACGCTTTCTTGAGCGCGACGTTAGACCGTATGTGGCGGAGCTCGAAGCCAATGACATTTATCCCGAGGATATCGTCGGCAAAATGAAGGAGCTCGGCCTGTTCGGCGCCACCATCTCGGCCGAATATGGCGGCCTCGGGCTGCCGGCAACGACTTACGCCAAGATTGTTGAAAAGATCTCCGCCACCTGGATGTCGGTCAGCGGGATCATCAATTCGCACCTCATCATGGCCGCCGCAGTCGAGCGGCACGGCACGGACGCCCAGAAAAAAAGCTACCTGCCGCGCTTCGCCAGCGGCGAATTGCGCGGCGGCGTGGCCCTGACCGAGCCCGACGCCGGCACAGACCTGCAATCGATTCGCACCGTTGCCAAACGTGACGGCAATCAGGGCTACACCGTCAACGGCGCCAAGATGTGGATCACCAATTCGATTCACGGCAATTGCGTTGCCCTCCTCGCCAAGACCGACCCGGAAGCAGAGCCGCGCCACAAGGGCATGAGCCTGTTCATCGCCGAGAAGGGCCCCGGCTTCAAGGTAAGCCGCAAGCTGGAAAAACTTGGCTACAAAGGAATCGATACCGCCGAGCTGGTTTTCGAGGATTATTATGTCGATGCCGACCGCCTCATTGGCGGCGAAGAGGGTTTCGGACTGAAACAGGTCCTCAGCGGCCTGGAGTTGGGCCGCATCAACGTGGCGGCGCGCGGCGTCGGCATTGCCCAGGCGACACTCGATGAAGCGGTCAAATACAGTCAGATGCGCAAGACTTTCGGCAAACCGATTTGCGAACATCAGGCGATCCAGCTCAAGCTCGGCGATATGGCGACGCGCGCCGAGGCCGCGCGCCTTTTGACCGAACGCGCGGCGGAAGCCTATCAGCGCGGTGAACGCGCCGATATGGAAGCCGGCATGGCGAAACTGTTTGCCACCGAAGCGGCAATGGATAACGCGCTCGATGCCATGCGCATTCATGGCGGCTACGGCTATTCCAAGGAATATCCCATCGAACGCATGTTCCGCGACGCGCCGCTGCTGCTGATCGGCGAGGGGACGAACGAGATTCAACGCATCGTCATCGCCCGTCAGCTTATCGGGCGTAACCCGGTCTAATGGCGGCACCCGCCCTACCGCTGCGCGGCCTCAAGCTTATTACCGTTGAGCAGTACGGCGCGGCGCCGTTCGGCACGATGTATCTGGCCGATCTCGGCGCCGAAGTAATCAAGATCGAAAACCACCTGAGTGGCGGTGAGATGGGCCGCCATGTGGTGCCCTATTCGGAGGATGGCGACAGCCTTTTTTATCAGACCTTCAGTTGCAACAAGAAGTGCATCGCCCTCGACCTGCAATCGCCCGCCGGTCATGAGGTGCTGGAGCGCCTTGCCGCCGGCGCGGACGGGCTGATCAATAATCTGCGCGGCGATTTGCCGGCCAAGCTCGGCCTCGACTATGCGGCACTCGGCCCGGTCAAGGCCGATATCGTTTGCGTTCATCTCTCGGCTTACGGGCGCGATAATGAACGCGCCGCCTGGCCCGGCCTCGACTATGTCATGCAGGCCGAGGCCGGATATCTCTCGATGACCGGCGAGCCCGACAGCCCGCCCACCCGCATGGGGCTCTCCATCGTCGATTTCATGGCCGGACTGACCGCCGCACTGGCGCTCCTCGCCGGAATCATGGGCGCGCGTTCGAGCGGCAGGGGACAGGACTACGACGCCTCTCTGTTCGACGTCGCCATGGGAAATTTGAGCTACCCCGCCACCTGGCACCTAAATGAAGGGTTCGAGCCGGTGCGCATGCCGCGTTCCGGCCACCCTTCGCTGGTGCCGAGCGAGATGTATCAGACGGCGGACGGCTACATCTTCATTATGACCAACAAGGCGAATTTCTGGCCGCGCCTATGCGAAGCGCTGGAGAAACCGGAATGGATCAATGATCCGCGCATGGTCGATTTTCAGGCGCGCCTCGACAACCGCGAAGAGGTCGTGCGCTGCCTCGAATCGGTATTTGTCACACGCAGCACCGACGCCTGGCTTGAGCGCCTGCACGGCCAACTGCCCTGCGCCCCGGTCAATGATGTGAAAGCGGCGCTCGCCGGCGATTTTGCCGCGACGCAACAGAGCGTGCAGAGCGTGCCCCATCCGACGCGCGGCGAGGTGAAGATGGTGCGCCAGCCAATTCTGATCGATGGCGAAGTTGCGCCGCGCCGCGCGGCACCTGCGCTCGGCGCCGATACCGCCGAGATTCTCCGCCAAGCCGGCTATAGTGATGCGGAAATAGCCAAACTCGAAGCCGATGGTGTAATTGCCTTAGGCCGGGCAGAGTAATTCCGCAACCGAAGCCGGCGTGCTGTTGCCATCTAAATCCAGTATCGCATCCAATACCCGCTCGACACGCTCAGGCGCGAAGGTCAATTCGGCGTTGGCGCGGAATTTGGCGGCGATCTCATCAGCGCTCAGCGGCCGCTCATCGGCGCCACGGTTGATCTGTTCACGGTGGCTGAGCTCGCGCCCGTCACTTAACGTAACAACCACCTCACCGGAAAAATATTTCGGATAAGCGGATTCGGGATCGGGCTCACAGGTGACCTTGACGCACTGCGCCAGAATGTCCGGGTCATTGAATATTTCCGGCTCGAGTTCGGCCAGCGTCAATTGACCGCGCATCAGGATGCTGGCGATGGCGTAAGGAATACTGAACTGCGCCTCGTAACCGCTCGCCGGGCGTTGCTTTTTCTCCAACGGGTCACACACCAGGCTCATGCAATCTGCCGCGACACGGGCACGGACGGAAACCACATCATCAGCCTTAAAGCCGTGCTCGCGCACCAGCGCTGCCATGGCATCGGCCGATGAGTGGACCAAATGGCAGGCCGGATAAGGCTTGATGCCGATGCGCAGCATTTCCCAATCGCTGCCGAGGTCGTGCGTGCAGGCGGCCCAATCAATCGTATCGCCGTTCTCGGTGAAACAGTCATAAAGGCCGAACTGGCCTTCATAGGGCTTACTCGGCCCCTTGAAACCCTGGCGTGCCAACTCCGCCGCCGTGATGCCAACAACGCTGGCCCAACCGGCATGAAGGCGTTTGTTCCACGCACCTTCCTCAAGAAAACCGAGCGTGCCCGAGGCCATGCCAAGGACAATGCCCTGCGCATCCTGCAATTGCCGGCGCGTAAGGCCCCCTGCCCGGCCAGCGGCAATCGCCGCGCCGTAAGCGCCGACCACGCCGGTCGGGTGAAAGCCCTTGCGGTGAAAGCCGCCGGTCGCCGCCATACCAATACGCGCATCAACCTCGATCGCGGCGAGATAGGCGATCAGCATCTCGCGTCCGGAAATGGCATGTTTCTGACCCATGGCGAGAAGTGTCGGAACGGCGGTGCAAGTCGCATGCAGCACACCGGCAACATGGGTGTCGTCAAAATCGAGGGCGTGAATGAGAAAACCGTTCATCTGCGCCGCATCGCGTAACGGCAGGCGCGCCGGCATGCCGATCACCGGATAAGGCCCCTCCCCGGCGAGGCCACTCACCGCGGTAAGCGTCTTATGGCTGTAATCGTAGCGGCTGGCGGCCAGACCAATGCCGAGTGCATCCAGGATGTGCAGCTTGGCGCGTTCGATGACCGGCGCCGGAATATCATCCCAGGTCAGCGCACGGGCAAAGCCGGCGAGCGTGTTGGAAATCGGCGTCTGGTGAATAAATTCAGGTGCGGAGACGATATTCCCGGCATGTGCCATGGTGAGCCGCTTTCTTTGTGAAACTCGGCGGACGGTAGCACCGGGCGCGAATGCGGTAAAGGCGGCGGACCAGCCTAAGTTGCCCTGCCCTGAGCCACTTCGTGGGCGAAGGCCATTAGCCCATTGGTGAGCTCGCCGAAGCGCTTGAAACGCTCATCGCTCGACGTGCCACGCCGGTACTGGGCATAAATTTGCATGAATATGACACCGAGCTTGAACATCGCCAGCACGCGATGGAACAAAAAGTCGGAAACATCGCGCCCCGAGCGTTCGGCATAGAGGCGCACAATCTCCGCCCGCGCCGGGAAGCCGTTGCTGGCGCTCGGCATTTGCCCCAGTTCATGCATGGCCGGTGGATCGCCCGGTTCGGCCCAATAACTCAACAGGGTGGCGAGATCGAACAGCGGATCGCCGCGCGTGCCCTGATCCCAATCGAGCACCGCGACCGGCGCCAGGCTTTCGGGATCGAGCAAGACATTGTCGAGTTTGAAATCATTGTGCAGCAGCGTCGGTGCACCATCCGGCACTTGGTTCGCCTCAAGCCAATCGGCCACGGCGACGCCGGCCGCCGGCGGCGCATCGTCGCAGGAAAGTTCCATGCGCTGGCGCCAGCCGGCAACGGCGCGCTGCAAAAATCCAGCCGGGCGGCCGAACTCGGCCAAATCCACATTGGCCGGTTCAACCGCGTGAAACGCAACCAGGGTATCGACCAGCATTTCGCCGAGCGCAGCACCTATATCATCGCGCCCGGCTAGATATTCCGGCCAAGTCCCTCCGATCGTCAGGCCGGCGCGGTATTCCATGATGAGAAAATGATTGCCGATGATTTCCTTGTCGGGTGAATAGTGCAGGCTGCGCGGGGCCAGCGGAAAGGCGCGCCAGAGACGGCTCAGGATGCGGTCTTCGCGCTTCATATCATTGGCGCCAGGCGGAATATCGCCCATCGGCGGGCGGCGCAGCACCGCCGGTGCACCGTCCAGTTGAATGAGATAATTGAGATTGCCGAAGCCGCCGGCAAACTGGCGCGGCCGGTCGTTCTCAGGCTCAAAACCCAAGCCATGTTTCGCCAGGTGCGCCGCCAAGGCGGCCCAGTCCTGAGCTGTCTCCGATTCAGGGGCGAGAAAATTTGGTTGGGCGGCGCGGCGCGCTTGTGCCGCAGCCTCGGCGCTCAGCATCTCTTGTTCCTATCTCGATCAGGGCCACAAGTTAGAAAGTTGCGCCGCTCCGGTCAACGCGCCGGACGTGAGTTAAAGGCCGAAAAACGTATGGTGCCGAAGGCGAGCCCGACCAGCACCAATGCCGCCCCCGCCATGCGCAGCGAACCCACTTCCTCACCCAATATCAGCGCCGTCGACGTCATGCCGGCAATCGGAATGATCAGCGAAAACGGCGCCACCGCGCTGGCCGAGTTTTTGCGCATCAGATAACTCCAGAGAGTAAAGCCGCCGAAGGTCGATATGCCGCCGAGAAAGGCGAGCTCGCCAACCTGAAACCAGCTCACGCCTGCAAGAATGTGAAAAATCTCGTTTTGCCCCTCAAGACCGTAAGAGAGTGCGAGAAGCGGCAGAATACCGACCACATGTGCCCAGGCAACAAGGCTCATAACATCATCCGTTCCGGCCACTTTGACGACGATATTGGATGTTGCCCAGGTCAAGGCGGCGAGAATGACAATACCGAAGCCGATCAGCGTGGCGCCGCCCGGCATGGTCGAGGCAATAACAAACATGCCGGCGAGCGAAATGGCGATACCGGCATATTGCGCCCATCCCGGCTTTTCGCCCAACAACAGGAATGCCAACAGGGTGGTGAACAGCACTTGAGTCTGCAGCACCAGGGCAGCCAATCCGGCCGGCATGCCAAACTGCATGCCGAACAGCAGCAATGACATCTGGATGACGCCCTGCGTGACACCAAGCAGCAAAAGCCAATAAATCGGAATACGCGGTACCCGCCACAGCACCAAAACCGGCAGGCCGGCCGCAACAACACGAAGCGTCGACATGAGCAAGGGCGGCAACGAATCCAACAGGTCGCGCATCACCACAAATGTGAAACCCCAGAGTGTGGTGACGAAAACCGCGAGAGCGATATGGGAAAGGGACATAGAAAACCCGCCGGAATGAGGGCGGAGATTAGATTGCCCTCCCCGGCAGGGTCAACGCGGTGACACCGCCGCCGGCTCGATTGGCGGCGGTGTCAACATGTACATTTCTCTTAGGCGGTCGCGGGCCGCCCTTCGGTCCCCTTCATCGCGCCGGCCGAGAGCGGCACGCCGCCACGCCCGATGGTCTCTCCGGTGCGCACGTGATGTTCAAGCCCGGACAGAACCTGGGTCAGCATCTTGCGCATCATCGGCTTCATCATCATGGCCCCCATCATCGCGCCCACGAGGCCGAATTTCGGCGTGAAATTCATGGTGATGGCGATGTCCGATTCATGATCGCCGTGCGGCACAACGATGAACTCGACAGTGGCCCGCTTCATCGGCATCGACATTTCACTCAGCTCTACATTCATACGCCGGCCCTGCTCCCACTCGATAATTTTCTCAACGACGCTGTTGCCGTCATAAAAATTGCACTTGCGGCGCGCGCCGACGCCTTCATTTTGTTCGCTCAGTTGATCGGCTGTTTCGACGAACGGGTGAAAGCGGGCGACGCCGCTGAAATCGGCGAAATGGGTCCACACATCTTCAGCGGACAAACCAAGGCGTTTGTTAATTGTAAGTTGCATGATCGTCTTCCTCCTGGGCTCTGGGTTATGGACTAAACGGTCCTAAATAAACAAAAAAATACTATTTGATCGCCTGCATGGCGGTGGCGGATATATCGCGCAGCATGGGCGCATCGAAGCCTGATTTGCTGAGGCAAATCATGCCGGCCAGACACGCCATGATGTAGCGCGCCAGCGATTGCGCGTCTTTGGCTTTGTCGATCTCGCCGGCGGCTTGTCCGCGCTCAATGGCACGCGCATAGGCCTGTTCGACCATGCCCTGCGCCGCCAGCAATGTCTTCGCCACCGTTTTGTCACGCGCGCCGAGCTCAAGCGTGGTGTTGGCAATCAGGCAACCACGGCGTGGCCCCGGCGCCGTCATCATATCGATTATCATCTCGAAGCGTTGCTCAATGGCGCCCACCGCGGACGGGCCCTCCTCCAAAACGGCCAAGGACGGCTCCACCATATTCTCTACATAATGCTGCAACGAAGACAGCAGCAGTTCATGTTTGCTACCGAAAGTGTCATAGAGGCTGGATTTGCTGAGCCCGGTTGCCTTGGTGATTTCGCTGAGCGAGGCAGATTCATAACCGCTGCCCCAGAACAACTGCATGGCATCACCCAATGCATCGCTCTCGTTGAATTCACGCGGTCTTGCCATGCTCAATCATCACTTAAAAAATTCATTGCGCCTAGCTTATACAATACGGACCGACCGGTCCATTAAAATATTCACCCTGAATTTGAGGTTTTCGGCTGCAGGATGACGAAGAAAAGTCCGAGAAAAAGCGGCACCAGGGCGATCAGCACCCAGAAGCTGAGCCGCTCGTCAAAGAACGCCATGCCCCAGAGTATTCCGGTCAGCGGCGTGATGAAATTCACCGTGGTGAAGAACACCGGCCCCATCAGCATTACCAGTTCGAGAAAAAGATAGATTCCCAAACCCTGAACCAAGCCGGAAAGCACCAGTGCCCACTCAGCATCTCCGAATTCACTGCCAAACACCCAAAATTCACCGGCGGCAAGCATGGCGACAAACAGGATCGGCACCGGAGCGAGAAAATAACCGGCGCTAAAGGAAAGTGAATCCATGGCGGGAGGGCGCATCAGCGCTGCCGCGATGGTGGTCGTGGCGTATCCCAGCGGCACCACCAAAGCGATCAGAATCCACACCACCAGGTCACGCGATGGCAGGCTCGAATCGGGTGCGACGATCAAAACGATGCCGGCGATGCCGATGATCAGGCCCAAGAACTTTAGCCACCAGGCGCGCTCAAGGCGAAAGATGACGGCGCCGAGGTAGGTCAACATCGGCGCCAACGCGATGACCATGCTCAAAATACCCGAAGGCACGCCATGCCCGACCACCAGGGCGACGATCACAAACGGAATGGCAAAACCGGATACGCCGGTCACGGTGTAACATTTGAGATGGGCAAGGCTGACGCGGGGCGGCTTGCGGAACAGCAGCGCGAGAACAAACATCACAACCCCGGCCACAACACCCATCCAGAATACATAGGCCGTGAAAGGAATGCCGCCGCGCACCGACACGCCGGCGAGGGAATAGCTCAAGCCATACGAAACACCGGTGACGAACAGCATAAAGAGCGGTGCTGCAAGACGCGGCCTAAGAACTGCGCCATTCACAAGCGCACCGCCCGATCAATTCCGCTTCCCGCCATATTCATACTCTTCACATTTTCGGCAAATTGTACCGCCTTTGCGGCGCAACAGCTTGGAACTTGAGCACGCCGCGCGCTAGACTGCGCTCCAAATCCCAGCATACGAGATAAGCGGACATATGGTGGCCCTGACCCGAGAACAGATGATCAATATGGTTGAACAGAGCTATTTCGGCAATGTCGACAACAAGATGGTGGAAGCTGTCCTCGACTGCTTCACCGCCGACGCGGTGTTCACCGTGCAATCCGCATTTACGTCCTACGAAGGGCGCGATAGTGGGATCAAGAAGTTTTACCAAAGCATCACCGCCGGCTTCGAGAAGATATGGCACGGCGACTTCGAGCATATTGTCGATGTCGAATCGCAACGCATCTCGACCCAATTCAATGTACGCCGCACCGACCTAAACGGAGCCGAAGCCAGCATGAGCAATTGCAACGTGTTCCGCTTCGAAGACGGAAAATTCAATCAGGTTTTTGTCTATGCCAGCGGGGGCAATCCCCTCGTACCGCAGGATAAGAAATAGAGGAGTAACGCCATGTCATCGGACGCAGATATCTATAAACATCAGAATTTCGGCAACCCACTCGGCATGGGTGACAAGGTCGCCCTGTTGATCGTCGATTTCGTCAACGGCTTCGACGATGCCGACCAATTCGGCGGCGGCAATGTGACGGAAGCCTGCGACAATACGGTCGGTCTCCTAAAAGCCTGCCGTGAGCTTGGTTTGACCATCGCCCACACCCGTGTGGTGCTGGCCGATGACGGTTCGGACGACCACGTCATGGCGATCAAGGTACCGGCGATAAAGAAACTGACCGAGGACGCGCCGGGCAGCCAGATCGTCGACCGCCTGAAGCCGCTTCCCGGTGAGATCATCGTGCGCAAGCGCCTGCCCTCGGCCTTCTTCGGCACCGATCTCGCGCCCAATTTCACCATGCGCCGCATCGACACGGTGTTGGTCACCGGCTGCACGACGAGTGGCTGCGTGCGCGCCAGCGCGGTCGACGCCATGTGCCACGGCTTCCGCCCGATTGTTATCAGCGATTGCTGCGGCGACCGCGCCTTGGGGCCGCACGAAGCCAATCTGTTCGATCTCCGGCAAAAATATACCGACGTCATGACGCGTGACGAAGTCATTGCCGAGTTGACCGCGCGCCAGGCTCAGGCCGCCGAGTAAGCGACGCAACAACAAACAAGACAGGGAAGATAATATGAAAGCGGTGGTCATTCGTGAGCATGGCGGCATCGAGAAGCTGCTCTATGAAGATGTCGAGCAGCCCTCGGCCGGGCCAGGCGAGGTGCTGGTCAAGATCGGCGCCAGCGGCGTCAATCATCTTGATCACGATCTGCGCGAAGGCATCGCCGGCTTCGAGGTCGATCTGCCCCTGGTGATGGGTGTCGAGGGCGTCGGCGAAGTGGTCGAACTCGGCGAAGGTGTGTTGAGTGCCAAGGTCGGCGACCGGGTGGCGATTGATTTCGCGCAAGGAGACCCGCAAAGCAATATGTGGCTGAGCGGCCTTGACGGCGTCGACTTCACCCATGGCCGCATCGGCGTGACCCAATGGGGCTGCCATGCCGAATATACCCGCTGCCTCGCGACCTCCCTGATGCCGCTGCCCGATAGTCTTTCCTTTGAAACCGCCGCGGCTTCGATTGTCGGCTTCGGCACGTCCTGGCATATGACCGTGACGCTCGGCCAAGTACAGGCCGACAAGACGGTGCTGATCAATGCCGCCGGCAGTGTCGTCGGCTCATCGGCCATTCAGGTCGCCAAGCTGCACGGTGCGCGCGTCATCGCCACCGCCGGCTCGGACGCCAAGCTGGAAAAGGCCAAGGAGCTCGGCGCCGACGAGGTGATCAACTACACCAGCCAGAGCATCCGCGAGGAAGCGCTCAAAATGACCGACGGTTTCGGTGTCGATCTGGTGATCGAATCGGTCGGCGGCGACGTGCTGGTGCAGAGCATCGATGCGGTGTGCGAGAATGGCCGCCTGATCACCTGCGGCGCCCATGCCGGCGAGACGGTGCCAATCAATATCATCGAGCTGTTCCGCAAACACATGATGCTGCACGGCAGCCATTTCGCCGGCAAGCGCGAGGTCGCGCACGCGCTCAAGCTGGTGGCAGAAGGCAAGCTCACGCCAGTGATGAACGCGGTAATGCCTTTCAGCGAGGTACAGGAATCAGCCCGCAAGACCGCCGAACGGGACGTCTTCGGTAAGATGGTGTTGGTGCCTTAATTTTTACACCGGATGCGCGGCGCGTATGGCCTGGACGCGCGGGTTCATCATGCGGAACCAAATTGGCGGCACCAGGACGAACAGAAAACTGGTGGCGTAGCCGAACGGCAGTTTGCCGGATCCCTCGACCATGCCAAGCCGCTGATAGCGCTCGCCCGGGCGCATATGGTGATCGGCGTGGTGGGTCAAGTTGACCAGCAACCAGCTTGAGAGGCGATGATCATCGTCCCACGAGTGGTGCGGCGCAAGCGGCTCGAGGCGGCCATTGTCGAGCGGGCGGCGTTCGAGCCCGTAATGTTCGAGATAGTTGATCACTTCGAGCTGGAAGATGGCGCCGAGACCGATGCCGGCCAGTACCGGCACGGCGATCCAGCCGAATGCGAAGCCCGCTGCGATATACATGACCGCTTGAGCGATCAATCCGGTTAGAACCCGGTTGCGCCAATTGAAGGGAGAGCGCCTGCGCCGGCGCATGCGCATTGCCTCCAGCCGCCAGGCCGAGGTAAGTCCGCCCAGCGTCGCCCGCGGAAAAAAGCGGTAAAAGCTTTCATTGAGGCGCGCGGTCGCGGGATCCTCTTTGGTGCCGACCGTGCGGTGGTGGCCGTGCACATGCTCGATGCAAAAATGATGATAGGTAACGCTCACCATCAACGCGTCGGCAATGCGCCGTTCGAGCCACGACATGCGGTGCGTCAACTCATGCGCAAACACGATGCCGACCGCGCCCGATACGGCGCCGATGGAGAGCGTCATGCCGATGATTTCGAGCGGCGTGAGCGAATTAGCCGCAAGCTCCCACAGCAACCATATGATCAGCGCCACCTGAACCGGCAGCCACAGCATGGGAGCAATGCGATGGATAGGAGAGTCAGCCTTGGAATATCCTCCCGTCTCGCCGCGCCCGATCAACATATCGAGGGCGCCGATAACGCCGAACAGAACAATCGGCGTGAGGAACGTCCAGCCGCCGCCGAGCTGATGGCCGAGCAGAACCGGCGCGAGCACGACAACATAAAGAAAGAAAGGCAAGGCGTGCGGCATGATGTTTCCATTGCGCTTTTGACCGGGTCATCATAATCCCCAACCGCCATAGCACCTACCAAAAGTAAAAATAAATGCGACAATAACGGCAACATTATAGGGAGACGGACGATGGCGAAAAATTGGAAGTGGGGAATCCTTTTCAGCGGGGACAATCTCACCCTTGATGAAACGGTGGCCTATGCCCGTCAGGCCGAGGAAGCCGGCGCCGACAGTTTGTGGACCACCGAGCTTGGCCGCGACGCCTTCGTCCCGCTCGCTGCCATGGCGGCGGAATGCAAGAAGGTGCGTCTCGGCACCGGCGTCGCCACCTATGCCCGCCCGCCGGCGATGACCGAGATCAGCGCCATGTCGATGGCCGAATTAACCCAGGGCCGTTTCATCCTCGGCCTCGGTACGGCGCCGCCGATGTGGAACGAGAATTGGCATCAATTGACGGTCGACAAGCCGGCCAAACGGATGCGCGAATATGTCGAGGCGATCCGCGCCATGTGGTCGGCGAGCCCGACCAACCCGATCGATTATGACGGCGAGTATATGAAAATCCGCGACTATCGCCGCATCATGGCGCCGCCCTACCCGCCGCTGCCCATCTACCTTGCCGCTGTGCAGCCGGCAATGCTGCAATTGAGCGGCCGCATGGCCGATGGTGTTATCGCCAATCTTCTCAATACGCCGCAATATTTTACCGACATCGTCCACCCCAATCTCAAGAAAGGCCTGGCCAAGGCCGGACGCGCGATGAACGATATCGAGATTTGTTCGCTCAAGGTCTGCTCGGTCGACCAGGACCGCGAGCGCGCACGTCGGCGCGCCCGCCCGCCGATCGCCTTCTATTCCAACCTGCCCTATTTCGACCAGGTGCTCGACCCGGCCGGCTTCACCAAAGAGAAGCTGGCGATCCGCGCCGCCATGGCCGAGAACGATGTG
>CAYSDJ010000080.1:0-15311 GCA_964429775.1 uncultured Rhizobiaceae bacterium | reverse complement strand
AGCGCCTGCCAGCGCGAGCAGCCGTCGGTGAGCGCGCTTTCCTCCACTTCGATGGGAATATCCTCGATATAACCGCGCATCATCCAGATCACGTAGGGCAGGTTAAACGCCGTATAAAGCAGAATCAGGCCGACGAAACTGTCGATCCAGCCGAGCCAAACAAAAAGCAGAAATATGGGAAAGACGATAACGATCGGCGGAATCATGCGCTGTGAAATAATCCAGATCGCCAAATTGTCGCCGCCGGTTCTAAACCGCGCCAGACTATAGGCGGCGGCGGTACCCAAAATCATGGCAATGAAGGTGCTGACCGAGGCGATGATCAGGCTGTTGTAAACCGCCCATACATCGCCGCCCTTGAACAAAGTGGCAAAGGCTTTGAAGTGTGCATCGGCCGGAAACCAAACCGGCGGGCGGGCGAAAATTTCACCGGGGGTTTTGAACGCCGTGATAAAGAGCCAATAGACCGGGAACAGAAAGATCACCAGTACGACCAGGCCGAGCACAAAACGCCACATGACGCGGCGACGCTCGCGGTTAAAAAATGGCGGCCTATATTCGGTGCTGTCCGTCATTGCACGATCCGTACCCGCTTGAGGGCGAATATGACCAGCACCGTCAACAGGATGATGACGAGAAAGGCGATGGCGCCTGAATAGCTTGTCTCGAATTCCTTGAATGCTTTTAAGTAGGTGTAAATGGATATGGTCTCCGTCACCGACCCGGGGCCGCCCTTGGTTATCGCCCAGATGATGTCAAAAATACGAAACAGATCGAGGCCACGGATAAGCACCGCAATGATCAGCACCGGGCGAATGACCGGCAGGGTGATCTTGAAAAAAATCTTCCAGAACGACGCGCCGTCGATTTCCGCCGCTTCGATCAGGCTGCGGTCCACATTGCTGAGCGCCGCCAACAAAATCAGGAACATAAACGGCGTCCATTGCCAGACTTCGCAAATGAGAATGGCCGGATACACCCATTCAGGTTTGGTAATCCAGAGAATAACCACCGGTTCGGATGAAAACCAACCGATGATCTGATTGATCGGGCCATATTGCTGATCGAACATCAATCGCCAGGTCGAGCCCGCGACGATGGGCGAGATCACCGTCGGGATGATTAAGAGAGCGATGAATACCTGCTTGAACGGCATCTTCTCGAGGAAGAGCTGGGCCATGAACAGCCCGAGCACCAATTCGATGGGCAGTGCGATGGCGAGAATGAGGAAGGTATGGCCGAGCGATTCCCACAGACGGCCGTCCGTAAAAAGGTCACCATAATTATCGAAGCCGGCCCACGAGGTGTTCTCCTCCAATATCGTAATCTGCTGGAAGCTGACGATACCGGTGTGGATCAGCGGATAAATACCGACGAACAACAGCACCGCAATTGCCGGCGCCAGCACGAGCCATTTGAAATGCTTGTCGGCAAAGAGGTTGGCGCGCTGACTGGCGTTCAGGGTGGTAGCGGTCATTGCCTGGGATATATTTCTAAATTCATTCGATTATTTTATAGAAACGGACGGAAGGGCGCGCACCGCGCGCCCTTCCGCTCTTCGAGTTGTTCAAGGATAGGCGTTGGGTTTGGAAGCCCACTGCGTGTAGGCCTCACGCTGCTTGTCAGTGCCCACCTTGTCGGTGATGCCGTCCCAGTCGGACGCCACCTGATCGAGTGATTCCTGCGGATCGGCCCCGCCCATCACTGCCTGCAAGCCACGCCCGAGCGCGTCCTCATAGGCAAAGGTATTGATGATGGAGAGATCGAGCAGGCCCGACACCGCACCCGCCTGGAGCGTTGCCAGATAATCCTTCGCATCCGGCCACAGCGACTGATAAGACGCGGACTCGAAGTGCGATTTGCGGAACGGATCGCGCAGCGCATATGGCAACTGCACCCGCTGGAGGCTGATTTCCTTGCTGTTGATCCACTGGATATAGAGATAGGCAGCCTCTTTGTTGGCGCTATCCGCGGAAACCGCCATGGAGAAACCGGCAGCCAGTTGCGGCGTGCCGCCCGGCGGCAGGGCATAACCAACCTTGCCACCAACCACTGACGGCGGCACCCAGGACATTGCCACATCGTCGGTGCCATAACCGGCTGACCAACGACCGACCGGCGGCCACCATTGCGTCATGGCGATTTGGCCGGCATTGAAAGCGGCGAGGGATTCGATCGCGCCCCAGGCCTCAACGCCCGGAGGCATTGTGGTGTTGTCCTTGACCATGCCGGCAAGGGCTTTGACGCAGCCCGGTCCGTTGATCGTTGCCTTCATCGAGTCGGCATCAAAGAATTTGCAACCCTCGACACGGGCGCGTTCTTGATAGAAGTACTGCAGCAAACCGCGCGCACGCATGAAGCCGGAGCCGTACATACCGGGCGCAAACTTGTCGGTTAGGAAAGCACTGATATCAGTAGAACTGATCCCATGTCGTCGGCGCGGCCAGATCATAGCCATGCTTGGCCTTGAACTCGGCCATGTTCTCCGTATCCTCAAACACGTCCTTGCGGTAATACATGATGAGGACATCGCCATCATCCGGAAAACCGTAGATGGTATCGCCAACCGTCATTTGATTGAGGCGGTAGACATCGCCGATATCGTTAAGCTCCTCGCGGTAGCCAAATTTATCGACATAGGAATCAAGCGGCTCCAACGCGCCGGCACGGACGAGATCGCTCATCCAAGACGGCACCACGTTGAGAATGTCATAGGCGCCGGTTTTGGCGCGATGTTCCTGCAGCATCTTGGGGAACATCTCATTGACTTGGGATTCGACCACTTCAAGCTTGATGCCGGTCAATTCTTCCCATTTGGGACCCGAGAAGTTTAATGGACCAAGCGATTGCAATCCGGCTTCCCAGATTACCGTAAGCGTCGTTCCGGAATACTTCTTTGCCGCTTCGACGGCGATGTCCGCCGCGCTTTGGGCATTGGCCGTGGCGCTCCCGCCAGCGAGCAAGCCCGCCACGGCAGCGGCACATAATGCCGTTTTAACGTTTCTTACCAACTTCATCATTATCTCCCCTGTTGTTTGCGCGGTATCACTGCCGCGCCTCTCTCGAAGACCGCGCGGTTGAGCGCGGCAGTGAATGCAAAATCGTGATCCCGCATTCCCATGAAAACCCGCCAGCATGGATGGAATAAGCCGCCGGGGTCGCCTCCAAATTCTTGTTTTTCCCGAGTATGACGCCGCAATACGCCATATTCAAATACCTCCTGGCGCATAGCCATAACGCGCCGCCGCCTGTTCGGCCGAGACATAGCCCTCAAGCACATCTTCACTGATCATTTCGTGCGGGCGCTCGGCCACATCGCCGTAACCGCCGCCACCGCATGTGGTGAGCCGGATGCGATCACCTTCATACAAGGTGACATTGCCGAATTTGCTTGGGCTTACCTTGCCGTACAGTTCACACACATTGCGCCATTCCGCGGCGCCATCCTGGCGGATCAGCAATGATGCGTTGTCGGCCTCACCGCCACCCAACAAACCCCACGGACGCATTTTGTGCCGGTCGCCCATATGGCTTACCGTGATCTCCCCTTCCATACAGCGCAGCGTCTTGATGCAGCCGAGCCCGCCGCGATATTTTCCCGGCCCGCCCGAATCCTCGGCCAAGGCCAAACTCTCGATCAGCCACGGATAGCGTGTCTCGAACACTTCGACCGGGATGGTGCGGCAATTGCCGTTGATGCAATTCACCGTGTCGTGGCCGTCGGCGAAATTGCGCCCGCCCCAACCGGCGCAGAGAAAATCGTAGCAGACATAATATTCATCATTGACCGGATGCTGGCCGCCAAAGAGAAAATTGCAATGGGTGGCGGCATCGGTGGCGAAGGCGCGTTCCGGCGCGCAAGCCGCAAGCGCGCCGATCACCGTATAGGCAATGCGCGGGTGGGTCTCCGTATTGCCGCCAACCTCGGGCGCGGGATAGTCCACATTGACCAACGAGCCGGGCCGAGCCAGCACCTGAATCGGCCGGAAGCAACCGGAGTTGCGCGGTATCGTCGGATCGGTCAAATGCAGCAGCGCGTTGAAACTGGCCGACCAGGTGACGCCAAGCGTGGCATTGATCGTGCCTTGCGCCTGCTCATCGCTGCGGCCGAAATCGACAACCACCTCATCGCCTTGGACAAAGACATCGACCGAAATTCGCCACGGCCGCTCGGTAATGCCGTCATCCTCCATATAATCGTCGAAGGAATATTTGCCGTCCTTGAGCGCCGACAATTCGGCCCGCATGCGCGCCTCGGAATAATTCATCAGGTCGCTGCAATTGCGCTTGTAGACATCCGTGCCGTACTTGCGCACCAGATCGCCGACGCGCTGGGCGCCCAATTCGCAGGCGCTGATCAGTGCCCGGTAATCGCCATAATTATGGCGCGGCGTGCGCACATTGGCGAGCGCCAGCTTCCACACTTCATCAACATCCTCGCCGCGCCGCTTGATGCGCACCGGCGGCACGCGCAAGCCCTCGTGGAAGATCTCCGTCGCCTCGCTGCAAAACCCGCCCGGCACCATGCCGCCGGTTTCCGCCACATGGCCAATCGAGACCGCATAACCAAGAAACTCGCCGTCGACATAGATCGGCGTAAAGAAGGTGTGCTCCGGCGTGTGCAAGCCGCCCCGGTAGGGGTCGTTATGCATGATCACGTCGCCTTCCTCGATGGTGTCGCCTGCCATCTCGCGCACGCAGGATTTTATCAGGAGCGGCATGCCGCCGATTTGCGCCGGGCAGTAGTCCGCCACGGCAATCATCTCGCCGTCGGCATCGGCAATGGCGCAAGTGAAATCGAGCGATTCATTGAAGATCGTCGAATAGGACGTCTTCATCAGCGTGATGCCCATCTCGCGGCAAATCGAGAGCAGCGTCGATTCGATGATATTCATCGTCACGACGTCCATTTCTCTTATGGCCTCGGTCTGGGTCATCACTGTTTGCCTAGCGCTTCTTGCCGCGCCCGCCTTTGGTCTTGGCGCGCAATTGATCCATGCCTTCTTTCAGCGCGGTCTGGAAAATCCACACATCGCCCGAGTAGCAGATGAAATCGAAACCATCGCGGTATATGGCCACACCCGTCGCCACATCCGGCACCAAGCGGCCAAATGATTTTTTATGCTTGCGGCAGGCCTTGCCGACGCGTTCCACCGCGGCGATGAAATCGGGATGATCGAATTGCCCCGGGATGCCCATTGAAGCGCTGAGATCAAAATGCCCCACCCACAGGCAATCGATGCCTTTCGTCGCCGCGATGTCATATGCATTGGCCACACCTTCCGGCGTTTCGATCTGGGCGAAGATGGTGCTGCGCTTGTTGGCATCGCGCAGTTTTTTCAACACCGGGCCCTGCTGGTAGCGGTCATGCGCCACACCCAGTGCAACGCCGCGATGGCCTTGCGAGGGATATTTGGCGTGCGCGGCAATTTGCGCCGCTTCCTCGCCGGAGGCCACCATCGGCAGCATCAACCCTTCGGCACCCATATCGAGGGCACGCGCGATGTGGTGATAATTGCGCGACGGCACGCGGACGATGGTCGGCAGTTCGGCCGACTGCATGTAGCGCAGCATGGATTTCAGGCTTTCGAAATTAAAGCCGCTATGCTCCATGTCGAGGAGGACATATTCACAGCCCGCCGCCTTCATGATCTGCCCGATGCCGGGCGTATTGAACTCGACCAAAAAGGTACCGAACTTGGCGCGGCGCGTTTGCGCCATCTGCTTTAAACTATTCTGCGTCACCCACTGTCTCCCTCTATATTTTTTTTGTCAGGCGCCGCGGTCAGTATTTTCTGCCGCCGCTATCCTGTTTCCATACTCCCCTCGGCGCGCCAGTAATATTGCGAGACATCACCCAAATGTCCGCGCATGGCGCGCTCCGCCCCGTCAACATCATGATCCGCCACGGCCCGGAAAATCTTGGCATGCCAGTCATAGGCATTTTGCGCCGCGCCCTCATTCATGAGGGACTGGTGGCGCTGTTCGGTCAGCCATTCGACCACCGCTTCATGAATTGCGACGAATACCGGGTTCTTCGGTATTTCCGCGAGCACGTAGTGAAAATTCACGTCGGTCCGCTCAAAAGCTTGCGCATCGTCGAGCACCCGGTGGTTTTCCGCCAGAGATTCTTCCAGACGCGCAATATCCTCTTTATCCGCATACCTCGCCGCGTCCCGCGCCAAGCCGGTTTCAAAGAACAGGCGCGCCTCCTGCATGTGGCGCACGCCTTGTCCGTCACTCAGCATATGCCGCACGGTTGAAGTCAGGCCGCTGAGTACGGTTTCCGGTGTTGGCTTGGTGACGCGCGCGCGCTCACCGCTGGTGATCGCGACCAAACCCATTTTTTGCAGAGAAAAAAGCGCCTCGCGCACCGAGGGACGGCCAACGCTGAAGCGTTCCATGAGATCGCGTTCGGACGGCAACTGATCGCCAAGCTCGAATTCACCGGAGTGAATCAGCCCCTCCAGGCGATCTACCACCTCGTCTGAAAGCCGCCGCCGCGTGATTGTCTCTCTTTCCATGGTGTACCTGTTATACCACTACTCAGGCCGCTATGGATAGCACCTATCAGGCGTAAAACTCCCCTTCCCTTGCGCGGCCACGAACAATAGCCTGGGAACGGCACTTCACTTCAGGACAGGACAAGAATCATGGCGAGACTCTCAGGCAAAACAGCGGCGGTCACCGGCGGCGCGGGCGGCATCGGCGGCGCCATTGCACAGTGTTTCGCCGGTGAAGGCGCGAAATTGGCTGTGCTCGATCTAGATAGCGACGGCGCGGCTGACATGGCGGCCTCGCTCGAAGGGTCCGGCCATTATGGCGGCGCAATCGACGTCGGCGACGAATCTTCAGTCAATTCCGCCTTCGCCGCCGCAGCCGAGGCGCTCGGCGGCATCGATATTTTGGTCAATACCGCCGCCATTGCCGGCGCTGGAACGGTCGAGGAAATGCCGGTCGAGGAATGGGACCGCATGTTCCACATAAATTTACGCGGCACCTTCCTCTGTTGCCGCGCCGCCCTGCCGGGCATGCGGCAAAAGAAATGGGGCCGCATCGTCAATTTCGCTTCCGAAGTCGCCAATCGCGGCAATCCGGGTCTCAGTCATTACGCCGCTTCCAAGGCAGCCGTGATCGCCTTTAGTAAATGCCTCGCATTGGAAGCCATCGAAGACGGCATCTGCGTCAATACGCTGTCGCCGGGACCAACGGATACCACCATGCTCTCCGGCATCGACCCGGAAGTGATCACCAAGCTGATCAACGATTTGATGCCGATTGGCCGCCTCGGCAAACCGGATGAAATCGCCGCCGCCGCGCTCTTTCTCGCCTCAGATGAAGCCGCCTTTTGCGTCGGCACCACGCTCAACGCCAATGGCGGCGCCTACTTGCAATAACCGGATTACATTTCCGCCAGAACCGCCTGTGCATCCCGGGCGAGCTTGCCAAGAAGCTCGCCCGCCGGCAGGACCTCCGCCAGCGCCGCACCCTGCCCGGCCCACATCACCATCAGGTCGCTCGAATCTTTCTTACGGCTGGCCGCGTTGAGCGGACCTGAAAGACTGTATTGCAACGGGAAAGCCAACGGCTCGTCGCCGCTTTTGTTCATCTCGGTGATATAGCGATTGACGATGGCGCGCGCCGGGCGGCCGGAAATGGTGCGCGTCACCTGCGTATCCTCGCCGCGTGTTTGCAACAGCAATTCGCGGTGAACGGGATGCATTTGCGTTTCCGGGCAGGCGAGAAACGCGGTGCCGATCTGCACCCCGCTGGCGCCAAGTGCAAAGGCCGCCGCAATGCCGCGCCCGTCTGCAACACCACCGGCGGCGATCACCGGCAGATTCACCGCATCGACCACTTGCGGCACCAGCGCAAAGGTTCCGACAGTGCCGGATTCAACATCGCCCAAAAATGTGCCGCGATGGCCGCCCGCCTCAACCCCTTGCGCGATGATCGCATCGGCGCCGCCCGCTTCCAGTGCGATCGCCTCGCGCACCGTCGTCGCCGACGCCAGAATAACGGCGCCCGCCTGTTTCAGCGCATCGATCATGGCGCGCTCGGGCAGGCCAAAATGAAAACTCGCCACCTTCGGCGACAACTCCGTGACAACCGCCAGCATCTCTTCGCCAAAAATCGGAAATATCGAACGTGCCGCCGGCGCTTCGCCGAGCTCGAGTTCTTTATAATAGGGTGCGAGGCGATGGCGCATCGCTGCTTCGCTTTCCGCATCCGGCACAGGCGCGTCATGGACGAAGAAATTGAGGTTGAAAGCGTGATTGGTGCCGTCACGAAGCGCCGCAACATCGGCGCGCACCTGATCCGCCGATTGCGCGGCGCAGCCAAGCGAGCCGAGCCCGCCGGCATTGCTCACCGCAGCGGCCAGTGCTGGCGTTGTCGCGCTCGCCATGGGCGCCTGAATAATGGGGTGCTCAATGCCGAGCAAATCGCAAAGCTCACGTCGCGGCCAATCCGCCATCACCTACCCCTCGAGCGCCGCCAACGCCTCATCCGCCGTCATCACGTCGCCGAATTGCTGGATAAATGTTTCCAATGTGGCGCGGTGCTCATCGTCCGAGAGCGCGGCGCAACAATCCGACAGCATCACGGTTTTGAAATCGAGCATCATGGCGTCACGCGCGGTTGATTCGCAGCACACATTGGTTTTGGTGCCGGCGATTAGAATCGTATCGATGCCCTGGCTGCGCAATTGGCGTTCCAACGACGAGGCGCCGGATATGAGCGCGCTGTAACGGTTCTTGAAAATTTGCGCATCGCTCGGCGCGACTTCAAGTTCGGGCCAAATCTTCTGCCCCTCGGCGCCCGGCTCCAACCCGGCGATGGTTTTGGCGCGCACCTCGTCGGCGACGAAATTATCGAAGAAGCCGGACCAATCGCTCAGGCCGCCCGGGCTGCTGTTGGCATGCGTCACCCAAATCACCTGCACGCCAATGCCACGCAAGGCGGCACTCAAACGATTGATGTTGGGCACGATCTCGCGCCCCTTCGGCACCTCGACCGGCGCGCCGGGGCGGAGAAAAGTGTTCTGCATATCGATCACGACGAGCGCCGTTCGCGCCGGATCGAGGGTTTCAAACAGATGCAGCTTGCCGCGCCGCGCCAAAACGCGGTCGATCACTTCCTGGCGAATCTGGGTGTCATGCATGACTAGACATGGACAACATCGTTGAGGAACGGATCGCCTTCGAGCGCCGATTCACTGTCAAGCAGCGCGGCGCAACCGGGGCAATAAAACTGGCGCAGGAGAATGTTGGCGGCGTTCGAGTAGGGCTCGCCGGCGGCACCCTGCAGCGGCGATTCACTCAGCCGCGCCGCTTCTTTCCACGGCTTACCCTTTGGCCCAAGCGCATGGCCGCACGACATGCAGGCGATCTCACCACTCTCATTCACCACCAGAGACGCTGATATACGCGTACTCATTCCGCTGCCTCCTGTCCGAGACGCCCAGCGCGGATCGCCGCGCGCGCTGAATCGCTCGCCGCCACATCGACCTCGCCCGCCGCATCGAGCACGACGCCGTAAACATTGCGCGCCACGCCGACGCTGACGCTACCTTGGCGCACATCGCGCGCCAGTTTTTCCGGCTCGCGCGCCAGCGGATCGCCATAACCGCCGCCGCCATCCGAGCGCACATAGAGCACATCCTGGTCCATCAGCGGGAACACGCCCCACGAAACCGATTGCTGTTCGCCGGTCATTTGCTCGGTCGAGGTGGCGAAGGGATTGACGTTTTTGCCTTCCGCCGCCGCGTCATTGTTGTGCACCCAGCGGTAATTGCACGGCGCGCCGGGATAGCCGCCGCCGAGGCCGTCGCTCATGGAGAATTTGGTGCCCTTGCCGGAGACGACATAATGGATGCCGCCGTCCGGCGCATCATGCTGCTGGATGGCATATTCGAGGCCAGTGCCGCCGCGATATTTCCCCGGCCCGCCGGAATCGCTGGTGGCGCGGCGGAACAGATAGCGCACCGGGAAATGATTCTCGGTTGTCTCAACATTGGCCATGCGCCCGATCGGGTTGGGGATCTCGCCGCCGACATCGACGCCGTCGGCGAAGCTGCGCCCGCCGCCCGCGCCACCAAACGTCTCAGTCATGATGCCGATCGCTTCCTGACCTTTTTGGTTTTGCCCGAACATGAAGATGGCGAAATGGCTGCCATGCCATACCGCTGTCGCCTCCTTGGCGTATTTCTCACTCGCCGACAGCATCTTGGAAATGCAGATGCAGGCGGCGTTGTTGACCGACTGGATGGCACCGACCGTGGCAAGGGAGATCGGCGCCGGACGGGTACAATTCACCACCGTGCCTTCCGGTGCGATCATCGAGATCGGCCTGAGCACGCCGTCGTTCCAGGTGATGTCATAACAGAGCAAGGGAAAGAGCGGCGCAAAGAAGCCGCCCCAGGCAGCCCAATAAGCGCAATTGATGCCGTATTGCGATTGCTCGCTCGAGCCGGAGAAATCAAAGGTGAGGGTGTCGCCCTTCTTGGTCATGGCGAGGAGCACGCGATAAGTCTCGTCCTCGATATCGAAATATTGGCGCGACTCCCAGCGCCCGTCCGGCAGTTCGCGCAAGCGCTCGCGGAAGCTATCCTCCGATTGATCGACCAGCATCTGACAGGCCTGGTCGACCACCTCCGGGCCGTATTTATGCACCAGCGCCGCCATGCGCTCGCGCGCCACATTGTTGGCCGCGATCATCGACGAAAGGTCGAGCGCCACCATTTCGGGCGCGCGCACCATGTTGAGGAGCGTGTCCATGATGTCGTGATTCATCTCGCCCTTTTCGACCAGCTTGAGGCCGGGCGAGGAGAAACCCTCGGTAAAAATGTCGCGCGAATCCGGGCTGAAGCCGCCCGGCACCATGGCGCCGATATCATAGACATGAACAAAACACGCACTCCACGCCACCAGCTTGCCGTCATAGTGAATGGGTGCGACGAGATAGACATCGGAGGTGTGCAGGGCCGCCGTGTAAGGGCAGTTGGTGAGGAACACATCGCCCTCATTGATGCGCCCCTCGAAGCGCCGGATGATCGATTTGCACGCTTCCGCCGCGCTGGTCAGATGATGCAGGAAGCCGACCCCGCCCATCAGCAGCGAGCCATCGGCGCGGTAGAGCGAGACCATCAGATCATGGCCTTCATTGGTAATCGCGCTGCCCGAAACGTGCTTGAGCGTAATCACCGCCTCGTCGATAACGCGGTAGAGCCGGTGGCGGATGATCGAAAATGTAATCGGGTCCATGGCTGTTCCTCGCTCCTAAGTGAAGTGAATGACCATGTTGCGGTATTCGTCAAGCTGCCCGGTCTGCTTGTCCTGCAGCACGATGGTGGTGATCGGCGTGTGAATCACCGCCGGACCGGTGATCTCGTTGCCCGGCAGAAGGCGCTCGAAATCGTAAATATCGGAATCGACCAACTCGCCCACCGCATCGACAAAGATCGGCCGCCGGCCCATCTTGGCTGCGCTCGCATCCTTGCCGCCGAGTTCGAGCTTCTCGATTTCCGGGCGCTTCATCAGGCCGCGCGCGGTCAGGCGGAACATGGTCATCTCCATGCCGGCGGCGCGGTAGGCCGAGCCCTTGCCGTATTTACGTTCGTAGAGCGCCTCGAAATCATCGACAAGCTTGGCCAATGATTCTTCGCTCACCGGGGTACGCCCACGCACCGGCGTCGTCACCTCATGCACCTGGCGGCCATAGCGCAGATCGATCGACCATTCGAAGGCGGTGCCGGATTCGTCAAAACCCTCCTCCGCCAACTGCGCTTTCGCCTGGGCCAGCATCGGCGTGTAAATCTCGTTGATCTCCTCGGCGCTGCTCGGCACGGGCAGCGTCTTGGTGACGCTGTATTCATGCACGATATCGGCCGAAACCAGACCGAAGGCGCAATTGACCGAAGCGGTATAGGGAATGACGATGCGCTTGACGTTAAGCTCGGCGCCGAAGATGCCGCACACCAGCGGACAGCTGCCGCCAAACGCATGCAGGACAAAATCACGTGGATCGAGGCCGCGCTCGACCGTGATCTCATGAATAAGGTCGGTGATCTGCGCCGCCGCGATACGGTAGATACCGATCGCCGCCTCTTCGACGCCGAGGCCGAGCGGGTCGGCGATTTTTTCCTTGAAGATGTTACGTGTGCGTTCGAGATCAAGGGTGATCGAACCGCCGAGAAAATTCTCCGCGTCCATATAGCCGACCAGGATCATCACGTCGGTCAGCGTCGGCTCCTCGCCGCCCTGGCCGTAGCAGATCGGCCCCGGCCGCGCGCCGGCGCTGTTCGGCCCGACGCTCGGGATGTTGGTGCGCGGGTCGAGCGAGACGATACTGCCGCCGCCGGCGCCGATCGAGATCACCTCGATCTTCGGCGCGACATAATGAAAACGGTCGACCATCGGCTCGCGCGCATAATCGAACTCGCCGCCCTGAATGACACCCACCTTAAAAGTCGTGCCGCCCATATCGGCAGCGATAACGTCGCTATCGTCCATCATATGGCCGAGATAGCGGCTGCCGATGACGCCCGCCGCCGGGCCGCATTCGATCATGCCGACGGCGCGCCCGGCCGCCTCTTTGGCCGGCAACAGGCCGCCATAACCCTGCATCACCAGGAGCGGCCCGGAATAACCCTCGGCGGTCAGCAGTTCCTGCAGATTGTTGAGATAGCCGGCGGCGATATTGCCGGCATAGGCATTGATCACGGTGGTCGAGGTGCGCTCATATTCTCCCGGCACCGGCGCGATATCGCTTGAGAGCGAGACATAAGTGCCGGGCGCGACACGCTCGATGACGTCACGCACAGCGCGCTCATGCTCGGTGTTATAGAACGACCACAGGAAACAAACAGCAAGCGCCTCGGCGCCCTTGTCCTCAACCAGATGGCGCACTGCCGTTTCCGTCGCCTCGACATCAAGCGCGCGCAGCACCGCGCCTTTGTAATCGACCCGCTCCGGCAGGCCTTGGATGCGCTCGCCCGGCACCAGCGGCTCGGCGCGGTCAGTCGCCACCGGGTGTTTGATGCCGTCTTCGCTGAGCCCGCCCCAGCGGCCATAGGCGCCGCGCGTGATCAGCAGCGTATCCTCAAAGCCCTCGGTTGTGAGCAGCCCGGTGCGCGCGCCGTCGCGCGTCAGCAACGTATTGTCGACCACCGTCGAGCCATGCACAAAAAGCGAGGTGCGGGCGAACAGTTCGGCGAAGCTCAGGCCCATGGTATCGGCGGCGGAGCGGATCGAGTTCATCACCCCTTCGGCGAAATTGGGTGGGGTGGAGAGCGCCTTGCCGAGATAGAGCGGCTCGCCCGGCGCGAAGACGATGGTATCGGTGCAGGTGCCGCCGACATCGGTGGCGACGACGTAACTTTGGCTCTCGGATTTTCCCATAAATCGCTTGATCTCGCTCGGATTCGGCGGGCGTCATAATGGCGCGATAGAGAGGGTGGAACAATTACCCCTGCGACGATTTTTCATGTCGTTTCCCAAGGCCTTGGGCATTAGGATGCGCTTCCCGTAAGACAATCACACTTAGGAGACCACGCCATGGCCAGAATGACGGCGGCACAATATATCGCGGATACCTTTGCCAGCTATGGCGTGACGAACCTGTTTTTCGTTCCCGTCATGCTCAGCCAAACCCTGGCCGAAATTGAGCGGCGCACCTCGATCCAGCGCATTATGACGCATGGCGAGAAATCGGCGGTCTATATGGCGGACGGCTATGCGCGCGCCTCGGGGCGGCCCGGTGTTTGTATGTCGCAGTGCATCGGCACCGCCAATCTCGCCGCCGGCCTGCGCGATGCCCATCTCTCCTGCACACCGATGATCGCCATCACCGGCGGCGCCTTCTCGCACACCCGCGACCGTCATACCTATCAACAGGTCGAGGATATGCCGCTGTTTAAACCGGTTACCAAATACAGCGCCCATGTCGACGATATCGCGCGCCTGCCCGACGTGCTGCGCCAGGCCTTCCGCGCCGCCACCACCGGCACGCCGGGCCCGGCCCATATCCAGATGATCGGCCATATGGGCGAGATCGATATGGAAGAAGGCGATTTTGAGCTCGTGCCGGAAGAACGCTTCGGCCAGACGCCGCCGTTCCGCCCCGAGCCCGATGGCCAGTCGGTCGCCGATGTGGCGCGCATCCTGGAGGCTGCAGAGAAGCCGATCATCGTCGCCGGCGGCGGTGTGCGCACCTCGGGTGCGGGGGCCGAGCTGATTGCGCTGGCCGAAAAGCTGGCGATCCCGGTCGCCACCTCGATGAACGCCAAGGACACCATCCCCGGCAATCATCCGCTCTCGGTCGGCATCCCCGGCCTCTACTGCCGCAAGAGCGCCAGCCGCGCCGTGCTCGAAGCCGATCTGGTGTTTTTCGTCGGCAGCCATACCGGCAGCCAGGTGACCTTCGAATGGCGCGTGCCCAAGGTTGGCACGCCGGTTGTCCAGCTCGATATCGACGCCTCCGAGCTCGGCCGCCACTACCCCAACAAGGCCTCGATCCTCGGCGACGCCAAAGCCTCGCTCGCCCGCCTGGTGCAGGAGGCGGACGGCTCTACAGCAGGGAAGCGCGCCGAGTGGGTGGCGCGGGCGCAAAGCCTGGTGCAGGAATGGCGCGACGAATTCGCCCCCCTGCTCGAATCCGATAACGCCCCGCTCCGCCCCGAGCGCGTCTGCAAGGAGCTTACCGACAATCTGCCGGGCGATGCGATCCTGGTTTCCGACACCGGCCATTCCGGCATGTGGACGGCTGGCTTCGTCGATCTCAACAAGCCCGGCCAGAGCTTCATCCGCGCCGCCGGATCGCTCGGCTGGGGCCTGCCGGCGGCGCTCGGCGCCAAGCTCGCCTGCCCCGACCGACCGGTGGTCTGCTTCACCGGCGACGGTGGCGTCTGGTATCACCTGTCGGAGCTTGAAACCGCCGTCCGTTGGAACATTCCGGCGGTGATCGTGATTAACAACAACCGCTCGCTCAACCAGGAGATCGCCGTCTATTCGCGCGCCTATGGCGGCGAGCTTGAAGGCAAGCATGGCGAACTGTGGCACTTCCAGGACGTCAATTTCGCCGACATGGCGAAGGCCATGGGCGCCGAAGGCATCCGCGTCGACAAGCCCGGCGCCTTCGCCGGCGCGCTCGACCAGGCGATTGCCTGCGGCAGGCCGTGCGTCATCGATGTCGTCGCCGAAATGGAGGCCGTCGCGCCGCTCGCGTTTACTTATTAGGTGAGCCCTCAGTCGCCGGGCGCGCGCATCCGCGCGCTTGGCTACCTCGATAGCTCGGGCGGGCAGTCGCCCTTG
>CAYSDJ010000079.1:0-15908 GCA_964429775.1 uncultured Rhizobiaceae bacterium | reverse complement strand
CATATTCTTAGAATATCGAAAAATCCGTGGAACAGTTATAGGGGGGCAGGTCAAATATTGACTATTTTCGCCTAGAGTATATTCGCGACCTGTTCGAGCATGCCAAGGAGAATCGGCGTACGATATGACAGATGATCAGACGGAATTTCCCGTGCAAACAAGCTTGGAGCGGGAAATGGAGGAGCAGCGCCGCTGGGAATTGCGCCCGGAGATGGCGCGCTCCAAATTGTTCGACACGCTTGTCGAGAATGAATTTATCAGCGCTGAGATACGCCGTCAGCGGCAGAGGCGGGCGCTGGCGCGCGTCGTCGGTTTTGCTGCCGCCGAGGTGCCTTACTACCGCGATTTGTTTCGCAAGCTGAAGCTCACGCCCGAGGACATACGCGGAAAGGTCGATTTGCCGAAGTTGCCGCTGCTCGGCAAGCTTGAGCTGCGCGATTACGCCAAGGAGCTGCAACCGGCGCGCCTGCCGCGCGGTGAAAAGGTGTGGGGCGTCTTTACCTCGTCCGGCACGACGGGCCGACCGACCAAGGTGGTGATGTCTACCGAATCTAACCAAATGTTTAACGTCCTGTCGCAGCGCAAGTGCCGCTGGTACCGCCTCGACCCGAACGCATCTTTCGCCACCGTGCGGCTTGCCAGCCAATTGCCACGCACGGCCGATGGCAGCTTTCTTGCCGACGGCGCCACCACTCATCTGCCCGATTGGCAATATGTCGGCACCTATTTCAAAACCGGCCCCGAGCTTCTCTATTCCATCACCAACCCGATAGAGGATCAGATGGCCTGGCTGGAGAAACACCGGCCGGCCTATTTGACGAGTTACTCCGAATCGTTGGAGCATCTTGCTTTCGCCTGGAGTGATCCGCAGCCCTGGCAGGGCCTTGCGGCATTCCACGCCATCTCGGAAATGCTGACTCCTTCGATGCGTCAACGTATCACGCGTACATTTCCGGTGCCGATAATCCAGGGCTACGGTCTCAACGAGATCGGCATCGTTGCGCTGAAGTGCCCGGCTGGGCGCTATCATGTGCATGGCGAGCACTGCCTGGTGGAACTGGTGGACGATGACGGCCAGCCGGTTGCGCCGGGCGAGACCGGGCGCATTGTCATTACCGGATTTCGCAACCTCGCCATGCCGCTCATCCGTTATGACACCGACGATCTGGCCCAGTCGGTCGAAGGGCCGTGTGCGTGCGGGCGCACCATGCCCGGTTTCGGCGAAGTCGTTGGGCGCTATAGCCGCATTGCCTACTTGCCGGACGGCACACTCGGGCTGGTTGGCGCTGTGCGCGATGCACTTGAAACCATGCCGATCGAGCTGGCGCGAAACCTGCGCCAGTTCCAGCTTCATCAATTCCGCGATGATCGCTTCGAGTTACGCTTGCTTACCGCCGGCGCCTTGCCGGAGGCCTTTGTCGAGCGGGTCAACATGGCGTGGCAGGAGGCCACGGCAGGGCAGAATCAGCACCTCGATATCGCAGTGGTGAACCAAATCGAGCGTAGTCCCGGCGGCAAGTTCCAGGACTTCACCTCGGACCATGTTCCGGCGCCGGACATCGCGGCGCCCAAAGATGATTAAAGCAGCTCCGAGGTGAAATGGAAGAATTTATCGCTGGGAATAGGGCGTAAATTTTCGACTGTCATGACCTGAAGGTGGGTTGCCCCCGATATGGCGGCGTTGTTCCATATCTCATCAATATGTTGAGCAAAGGCTGGGGACTGATCATCCGACAGCACCACTTTCAGCTTGAAATTCCCATCGCGGCAGTGGTGAAGCTGATACATCCGGAGATTGGCGGACAGGTCGTCCGGCAGGCGCTCCAACGCCTCCAACACCTTATCGGCCAAAAGCGTGATTTCCGGTGGAATGGGCGCAATTCGGCTGCGCCGTCCCAGAATCAGTCCGAAGCTCGGCAGGGTGCGGCCGCACGGGCAGGGACCGTCAAGGGCCTGGGCGATATCTCCCGTGTCGTAACGGATGAGCGGCATGGCGTAATTGACCAAGGTGGTGACGACAACGCGCCCATACTCGCCTGGTTTACTCGGTTCGCCGTCATCACCAATTATTTCGACAAGACAGTTTTCGTCGTGCACGTGATAGCGTCCCGCTTCCGGACAACAGGCGGCGACAACGCCGACTTCATTCAAGCCGTAGGCAATACTGATTTTTGCGCCAAATATTTTTTCGATTTGGGCACGCCGGCCCATCGTCAAGGGCTCGCTGACGGCGTTTAGGACATGTACGCAATCGAGCGCCGGGTGCGGCTGCAATGCCAGCGCCACATGTTCCAGCACCGAGGAGTCCGATTGAAAGTAATTTGGCTGCTCTTGGACAAGCCACTCAGCCATTTTCTCGATGCTATTTGTTTTGGCGAACCCGAGAGCCGGACCGGTCTCGAAATATTTGCCGACGCGCGGCCAGGTGGGGATGCGAACTGTTTCACCGTCGGGTACCACCGAGCCGTCCGGGCGGCGCGGCAGGACTTCACGGCTGCGAATGGCGGCATAAATTCCATTTGGGTCGCAGCGAAACCAGCGCCGGCTGCGCTGGGCCGACATATCCCACATCTCGCGGCTTCGGATGGTGTGCGGAATGCGCATTTTCTGGCCGGTGGTGCCGGAGGTGAACAGGGGCGGCCCGGCCGTCTCGCCGCGCGGCAGGTTGTCCGGGATAAACGCGCTGCTATTTTCCTGAATCGTTTTCTTGGCCAGTGGTGGAATGCGCGAAAACTCGGCGGAGTGCCGCGCCGCGCCCTTTTGCAGTTTGATGCGCTGAAACAGGTCGCGGAAATAGGGAACCTGGTTGGCGGAGAAGCGCAGCATCGCGGAGAGTTTGTTTTCTTGCCGCCGCCGCCGTTCATTCGTCGCCAGAAATTCGTTCTCGACCAATTCGTCGAACACGGTTACGTGTGCGTAGCGCGGCCGCAGCTTCCAGCGCTGCTGTGCCTCCTGTTCCGTGGCGAGGTTTGATTTCATCTCGTCGATCAAGTGCGTGTTAAGGCCGCACTAACACATCGGTTTGATCTGGATGCCTTCTGCGTGCGGTGCTGATGCCACAGCGCGCCCGGCACCTTCGCGTGGCCGCACGGTAATCGGCGTGTCTGCGCACTCGCGGTAGCCGCTCATGGCGCGCGCCATGGCGAGCGCGCCGCGTCGTGTGGCGCAGCCGCAGACGAAGGAGAGCATCTCCATACCGCGTGCATTGGTCTCGCCGCGCACCACGCGCCATATCGGCTGCTCGCCGAACAGGCCCTCTGTCACATAGTAATGCCGTGCCGTGTTAGCCTCATTCACTCTGAAGCCGCCCTATTTGTCCCGTGTCAGCGTGAAGGGATAAATCTCGGTGAAGTCCGAGGCCGGATTTTGCGCCAACATTTGCCCCCACACCTGTTCGAGCAGAGTCTCGCTCAAACGGCGCGGCGCGTCCAATTCTTTGCAGGAATCGACATAAAGCTGCAAATCCTTGGTCATCAGGCGGGTGGCGAAACCGGAATCGAAACTTTCACTGAGAATGCGATTTGGGAACTTATCGGTGATGGCCGTGTTGCGGCCGCTTGAGACCGAGACGGTGTCGATGATCGTCGCCATGTCGAGCCCCTGGCGGGCACCAAAGGCAATTGCCTCGCTGGTCGCTGCCATGGCCATGCCGGAAAGATAATTGTTGAGGAGTTTCATCGCCATGCCCTGGCCCGGCTCGCGCCCGACATGGCGGGCGTTCTTGGCCATCGGCAGGAGCAATGGTTCAAGCCGGGCATAGAGGGCGTCGGGCGCGGCCACCATCATTGCCAGGGTGCCGGCGCGCGCGCCCGAGGCGCCGCCGCTCACCGGCGCGTCGGCATAGGCGATGCCGGCCGCGGCCAGCATGTCGTGCGTCGCGCGCGCCTCGCTGGCGCCCGACGTGGTGTTGTCGACAACCACTTCGACAATACGCGCCTGCGCCGCCATCAATTCGCCGGCCACCTTGTTGGCGATAGGCCCATCGGGCAGGCAGAGAAAGACTATGGCGGCTTTGTCCGCGACCTCGGCAGCACTCGAGGCATGTTGGGCGCCGTCGGGCGCGCGTTCCGCCGTGCCGGAGGCGTCGTAGCAAATCAGTGCATTGCCCGCCGCCGCCAGATTGACGGCCATCGGCCCGCCCATATTGCCGAGGCCGATAAAGCCCAATAATTGATTAGTCATCACCTTCAGCCTTCGCGGCTTCCATCTCATCCATCACCCGCCGGCCAATGCGGAAGGCCTCGACCGCCGCCGGCACGCCGCAATAGATGGCGATCTGCATCAGCGTTTCCTTGACCTCCTCGACCGTGCAGCCATTGGTGAAGGCACCCCTGAAATGCACTTCAAACTCGGCCGGGCGGTTGAGCGCGGCGAGCATGCAAAGATTGTTGAGGCTGCGCTGCTTGCGGCTGAGGCCTTCGCGCCCCCACACTGCACCCCAGCAATACTCGGTCATGAATTCCTGGAAGTCCTGGTTGAAGTCATTGGCGCCCTTGATGGCGCGATTGACATATTCCTCACCGAGCACTTCGGTACGGATTTTGAGGCCTTTTTCGAACATTTCGTTGGGCATATGTTTGTCTCCGGTATGTTTTCGTGGGTTATGCGACGTCGCGTTCCTTGAGCACCTCTTCGACCCGCGTGCCATGCCAGCCGTTTTTACGGCGGCGCCAATATTCGTCGTTCAAGCGCGTTGTCAGAATGCCGGGTGCGCCATTGCCAAGGGTTTTGCCATCGACTTGCGTCACCGGTGTGATGCCACCTGCTGTGGTGCTGGTGAAGGCTTCGTCGGCGCCGCGCAGGTCGTCCGGCGTAAGCGGTTTTTCGATCGGATCAGCGCCCATTTCCTGGGCCAATTCGAATACGGAGCGGCGCGTTACGCCTTCGAGCAGGTTGCCGCGCGGCGTAAAAAGCTTACCGTCCTTGGCAAGCCAGATATTGAAGCCCGGCCCTTCGGAGAGGAGGCCATCCGGCGTGCACAGCAACGCTGAATCGCCGCCCTTTTCATAGGCCTCAAGCAAGCCGCGTGTGAGATCCATCCAGTTGAAATTCTTAACCCGGGCATCGATGGCCGCTGCCGGCACGCGTTGGTTTTCGGTAATCACCATGTTGACGCCGCTGGATTGCTTGTCTTCGCCGAGCACCCAATAGTAGGGCACGCAAACGGCGATCAGGCCGTTCTTGCATTTGCGGATGTCGCGAACGGCGAGATCGAGGAACGGTCCGCGCGTTGCCATCAGGGTGACGCAGGTATCTTCAAAACCCGAGCGCTCGATGCACTCGGCGACAATGCGGCGAATTTCCTCGAGCGGGTAGGGTGGGTTGAGCTGCATGGCGCGATAGGAGTTTTGAAAGCGCTTCAGATGTTCATCAAGGCGGAACATATAGCCCTTCCACGACGACAACGTGTCGTAGACCACATCGCTTTTGGTAAAGGTTGGCTCAAGGATGGAAATCTTGGCTTCGCTTATGGGAACAAACTCATCGTCAATAAAGGCAATGCTTTCCGCCATGGCATTTTCTCCTGGGATGAATATTTTGGCGCATTAAACCATTAATATTCACGCCCCTCAAAGGCGGTGATCGAGGCACGCATGGCGTCCGGAATGCGCTGTTTTTCGCCGCTCGTCGTCACCACCAGGACGAGGAGGGAGGTCGACTTGCAGGCCAGGCCCTTTTCCGCGCTCCAGGCGGCGTATTCGAGGGAAATACTGGTATTGCCGATTTTCGCCGCACGCACGGTGATCACCAGACGTTCGTCATAAAATATCGGTTGCTTGTAATCCGCTTCCAGGCGCGCCAGCACGCAACTGTTCGAATCCGGGCCTGGCGCCGACAGGCCGTGATGCATCATGTAACCGATACGGGCATCCTCGAAATAGCGTAAAAATGCGGTGTGGTTGAGGTGGCTGAGGGCGTCGAGCTCGGCAAACAGAGCGCGCCGCGCCAAGGCAAAGCGCCAACCCGCCTCGATATTGAATTCCCGGGCGATTTCAGACCTCTCCTTAAGGTCCAAAAAGGGTTCGAACGGGTTGTTTGTCATGCGGCACTCCCGGCTATTTATGGTCATTGCGGCGCTCGATAGAGAAGCCGCGCGGTTCTAGCAAGGCGGGCAATGGCGCACAATAGCAACACACCAATAACACGCGCGTGAACTAAGCGAAATTTATTAACGATATTGCCGCGCGAAACCTTTATGATCCCTCACAGCCGGGAGGGGCCACTGGAATCACCTTTGGGTTCACCCGCATCATTTTGTGATTCAAATCGGACAGGAATTGGTAATGGCTGAGAAAAAAGTCGCAGCGAAGTCAGGCGGAAAAAACATCACGGTGCCGTCGCAGGCAGCATTACGCCAGCAGGCGACGCGCGGTCAGGCCGGCGGCGCCAAGCAGGCCGGCCAGCAACAGGCCAAGCAGGCGGCGCCGGCGGCCAAGCAGGGCAAGATCGAAATCATGGCCTCGCGCCAGTTTACCAATTGGCTGGCCGATCAGAACGCCAGCCTTGCCTTTACCACCTATCAGGTCGGCAAGGTCTTTCTTCTCGGCCTGCGCGAGGACCGCAAGATTTCTCTCTATGAGCGCACTTTTAACCGCTGCATGGGCCTCTTTGCCGATAAGGATTCGATGTATCTAAGCTCGCTCTATCAGCTCTGGCAATTTTCGAATGTGTTGGCACCGGGGCAGAAGCGCGACGGCTTTGACCGCCTCTATGTGCCGCAGGTGTCCTACATCACCGGCGATATCGATATTCACGATATTGCCATCGACAAGCATGGCCGTATTATTTTCGTCAACACGCTGTTCTGTTGCCTGGCGACGGTCAGCCACACCCATAGCTTTGCCCCGGTGTGGAAGCCCAAACACATCTCCAAATTGGCGGCGGAAGACCGCTGCCATTTGAACGGCATGGCGATGGAGAACGGTTCGCCCAAATATGTCACCTCGATTGGCCTCTCGGATGCCGCCGACGGCTGGCGCGAGCATCGCCAGGATGGCGGTGTGATCCTCGACGTCGAGAGCAGCGAAGTGGTGCTCTCCGGCCTCTCCATGCCGCATTCACCGCGCATGTATCGCGGCAAGCTCTATGTGCTCAACTCCGGAACCGGATATTTCGGCACCGTCGACGTCAAGAGCGGCAAGTTCGAACCGATCGCATTTTGCCCCGGCTATATGCGCGGCCTCGCCTTCATCAACGACTTCGCCATCATCGGCATGTCGAAATGCCGCGAGAACCGCACCTTCTCGGGCCTCGACCTCGATGACAATTTGACCAAACGCAAGGTTGAGCCGCGCTGCGGCGTGTTTGTGGTCGATTTGAATACCGGCGATCTGGTGCAGTGGGTGCGCCTCGAAGGCGCCGTCTGGGAAATGTATGATGTTTCCGTCATTCCCGGCGTGACCCGCCCGATGGCGCTTGGCCTGCGTCAGGAAGCGATCCGGCGCACCATCTCGATCGGCGACCCGGTCAAAATGTAACGAGCGGCGGGCAGCGGCCATGGCAACTGTCCTGGTCACCGGCGGCGCCGGCTATATCGGCAGCCATGCCTGCAAGGCGCTCGCCGCCGCCGGGCACGTGCCGGTGGTTTATGACAATCTCGAAAACGGTCATGATTGGGCCGTGCAATGGGGCCCGTTCGAGCAGGGCGATATTAGAGACCGCGCCGAGCTCGATGCGGCTATCGCCAAACATCGGCCCGAGGCCGTGATGCATTTTGCCGGCTATATTGAGGTCGGCGAATCGGTGCGCGATCCGTTGCGCTTTTACCGCAATAACGTTGCCGGCAGCTTGGTATTGCTGGAAGCGATGCACGCCGCCGGTATTGGACATATCGTCTTTTCGAGTTCGTGCGCCGTCTATGGCGAACCCGATGTGGTGCCGATCTCCGAGCAAACAGACTTTGCGCCGATCAGCCCCTATGCGCGCAGTAAGTTGGCAATGGAATATATGCTTGAGGACTGCCGCACCGCGCATGGCCTGAGCTACGCCGCGCTGCGCTATTTCAACGCCGCCGGCGCCGACCCGGACGGCCGCATTGGTGAAAGTCACTCGCCGGAAACCCATGCCCTGCCGCTACTGATCGACACCGCGCTCGGCCGGCGGGAAAAGTTTTCGATTTTCGGCAATGACTATCCGACACCGGACGGGACGGCAGTGCGTGACTACATCCATGTCGATGACCTCGCCGCCGCGCACGTTACTGCGCTTGAGCATTTGCTGGCGGCGAGCGATACGCTAGTGCTCAATCTCGGTACCGGTAGCGGCTGTTCGGTGCGCGAGCTCGTCGATGCGGTCGAGCGCGTCTCGGGACGCAAGGTTCCGGTGACGGAGGAGGCGCGCCGCCCCGGCGATCCACCGGCCCTCGTTGCCGATCCATCGCACGCTCGGAAAATCTTGGATTGGCGCCCGGCCTACACCGACATCGACACCATCATTGCCACCGCCTGGAAGTGGCACGCCGAACGCAATTAACGATATTTGGCGATGGTATCCTCGTAGATATTTATCAGCAGGGCATAGTTGGCTTCCGGTGTGTAGAGAGTGTCATAAGCGCGTCGCGCGTTTTCGCCCATTTGCGCCATGTCCTCCGGATGCGCTTCTGCCCAGGCGACCGCTTCGGCCAAGGATGCCGGATCGCCGGGGGTGAAATGCAGGCCCGTCTCGCCATGCGTGATGACATCTTCCGCAGCACCCAGTTTTGCCGCGATGATCGGCAGGCCGGCGGCGAATGCCTCGATGAAGGTGAGGGGAAAGCACTCGTACCAGACTGAGGAGAACACAAGAAATCGGGCGCGCCGCATCTCCTGGTAAACCGCCTTGGCGTCGAGCAGGCCAAGCTCGGTGACGCCGTGCTCTTTCGCCTCCCTGACCAAATGCAACAGTGGCCCCGAACCGGCCACGCGCAGCGGCGTCGGAATATTGCGCCATGCTTCCATCAGCATGGCAATGCCCTTCCACGGCAACAGATGGCCAACGAACAACGCGCCCGAGCGTGTCTCCGCCTCACCGTCATCCCATTCCGTATCCGGCGGGTAGGAGAAGTTGGGTTTTACCGATATGCGTTTTTCGGCGTAGCCCCCCTCGATATATTTACGCTTGCCGAATTCCGTCAGCGCGATGAAGCGATCGACCTTGTTTTGCCAGGTCTTGCGCTTGCGGTGATAAGCGATGGTGCGGGCGATGGCCAGGGTGTTCAAGAGGGAGCCCTCATAGCAGCGGTGCCATACGCTTTGATATGGCGAGCCGTGCATGCAGTCCTCGCACACCCGGCCCTCGCGCATGAAGGTGGCGTTGGCGCAAATGCCGCGAAAATTGTGCAGGGTCTGTAGCGACGGCACGCGCGCTTCGCGGCAGGCGTCGAAAATCGACGGCGTCAGCACATAGTGAAAATTATGCACATGGACGATGTCCGGACGGTAGGTAGCGATCGCCTGGGCGACACGGCGGGCGCCGTCTTTCGAATAGGCCATGCGCTGCGCGGCGCGAAATTTACTCCAGCCATCGCCGATCTCGTCGTTATGCGCGGTGAACTGGTGAACTTCGTGGCCGTTGGTGCGCAACAGGCGGGACTCATTGTCCATCACCTGGTCTTCACCGCCACGTCCGCCCTGATATCTGTTATGGACCTGAAGTATGCGCATGCCCGCCCGGCTCGAATCGTTTTCCGGACAATAGTACAGCGCGGGCGCTAGGTGAGCAGCAGATAAACGAAGCCGATGGCGATTCCGACCGCGATCAACAGGATTGCGAGAACAATCGTCAATACGCGGATTACGCGGCGCACACTGTTCTGCGTGTTGGCGAAGGGCACCACATTGAAGGTCAGGCCACCAATCACCACCATGATGCAGCCGGCGGTGTAGAGCTCTTTGACAAAGGGCTGAAAAATAAACAGCAAGGCAAGCAGGCAAATGCCAATGACCGATGCGATGATCAGGCGCGCCGTGCGCGGCGACATATTGCGGCTCAGTTGCGCGGCCTTCATGTCGGAACCCTCATGCCGTTTTGGTCGAACAGGTGAATCTGCCCGGCGCGCGGGCGCGCATGAATATGTGCGCCCAGGCTGGGCGCGGTGCGGTGGTCGGTCACGACGCGCAATTCCTCGCCTTCCGTGGTCAAATGCAACAGTGTCTCGGCGCCCATCGGTTCGATCAGATCGATTTTCCCGGAGACTGTGTCGCTGCCACTTTCCGAAGCGAGGTCAAAACTGCGCGGACGGACACCGATGGTGATATCCGTGTTCGGCGTTACCGCCGGGTCCAGTGGCAGAGTCACGCGCTGCTTGCACAATTGGAGTTCGATGCTGCCGCCCTCGGCCGGCTTGACGTCGTGCCCGTTGATTAAATTCATTTGCGGCGTGCCGATAAAGCCGGCGACAAAAACATTGGCCGGACTGGCAAAAATTTCATGCGGGGTGGCAACCTGCTCGATCAGGCCGTCGCGCATCACTGCAATACGGTCGCCGATGGTCAGCGCCTCGATCTGATCATGGGTGACGATCACGCTTGCCTTGTTGAGGTCGGAGAGCAGCATTTTGATCTGGCCGCGCATTTCCTGCCTGAGCGCAATATCGAGCCGGCTCAGCGGCTCGTCGAAAAGAAAGCATTGCGGATTGCGGATAATCGCCCGGCCGACCGCGACGCGCTGCTTCTCACCTTCCGACAGCCTGCCCGGAATGCGGTTCAGGGCGTGGTCGAGTTCGAGAATTTTGGCAATGCGATGAACGCGCTGCTCAATGTCCGCCTTGTCGACCTTTTCGGCATGCAGCGGAAAGGCCAGATTCTCTTCCACCGTCAGGCTCGGATAAAGGGCGTAGAACTGAAACACCATGGCGATGTCGCGCTGCGCCGGTTTGAGATTGTTAACGCGCTTGCCGGAGATAAAGATATCGCCGTCGCTGGCCCATTCGAGGCCGCCGATCATGCGTAGCGTCGTTGTCTTGCCGCAGCCCGAGGGGCCCAAGAGACACATCACCTCGCCCGCCTCGACATCGAGATCGACCGAATCCACTGCCGTCAAGGCACCGAAGCGTTTGGTCAGGTTGCGCAGTTCAATATCAGCCATGCCTCACCTCCCTCAACGCTTGATCGTACCGAAGGTGACGCCGCGCAAAAGCTGATTCTGCAGCAGGAATGTCACCAGCACGACAGGAATGAGGAACAGTGTCTCGATCGCCGCCAACAGGCCCCAGCGCACGCCGATATCGCCGCCAATCGTCGTTGCCATGGCGACCGGTACGGTGCGTGTTTCGATGCCTGTCAGCAGCAGAGCGAAGAGATACTCGTTCCAGGTGAGAATGAGGCCGAAGACCGCCGTCGCAGCGATGCCAGCCTTGACCTGCGGCAGGCAAATTTTGAAGAAGATTTTCGTTTCCGACGAACCGTCCATGCGTGCGGCGTCTTCCACTTCCAACGGCAATTCGTCGAAGAAGCTCTTCATCATCCAAATGGTGAAGGGCAGGTTGAACGCGGAATAGAGCAGAATGATGCCGACATAGCTGCCGGAGAGGCCGGTCACACGGAACATCAGGAAGATCGGTATGATGACGATAATCGGCGGCAACATGCGTGTCGTCAGGATGATGAACATGTAAGTGTCGTTGCCCTTGAGCGGCCAGCGCGAGAAGGCATAGGCCGCGAGCGTACCAATGATAAGCGCAATCAGCACGCTGGTGCCGGCGATAAAGATGCTGTTGAAGAAGAACAGATCGAAATTGGTATCGACAGCTTCGCCGCCGCTTTGATAGGCGCGAGAGAACACGGCGCTAAAGTTCTCCAGGGTCGGCGTAAAAATAAACTTGGGCGGTATCGACAGCGCGTCCGTGTGACTCTTGAACGCGGTGAGGATGATCCACAGAACCGGGATAAAATAAATGAAGCTGATCACCGCGGTGACGGCGCTTCGTCCCCAGCCGGCCTTGCCGATTTCCCTTCGCCGCGCCATGTCAGTTCTCGTCCTCTACCGCGCGCTGTCGCACGAAGAAGAGGTATAGGTTGGTCAGCACAATGACGGCGAACAATAGTATGTAGCCAAGTGCAGCGGACTGACTGGTTTTGAAATATTGGAAGGCAACGCGATAGACATATACCGCGATGGTTTCCGTCGAGGTTCCGGGGCCGCCTTCGGTGATAATCCAGACGATATCGAATAATTTGAATGCCTCGATGGTACGAAACAGGATAGCGAGCAACAGCAGGCCGCGGATATAGGGAAAGGTGATGGTCCAGAAGCGGCGCCACGCCGATGTGCGGTCGATTTCGGCCGCTTCGTAAAGATGCTTGGGCACACTGACCAGCCCGGCGAGGACAAGCAGCATGACGAATGGCGACCACATCCAGACATCGGCAAAAATGATGCCGGCGATAGCGCCTTCCGGCGACGCCAGCAGAATATAGGTCTCGCCGGTAATCGCTTTAATTGCCTGGCTGAGAAGGCCGAAAGTGGGCTCGTAATAATAGCGGAAGAAGGCGCCGACCGCGACGAAGCTCAACATCATCGGTGTCAACACGAACATCAGCATCACGCGCCGGCCGTAGAATTGTTTCTCGAACAGCATGGCGAGAAGAAAACCGACGACAAGCTGCAATATCACATCGATCGAGACCACCATCGCCGTGGTCTGGAAGCGGTCCCACACATTGGGGTCTTCCAACACCTTGACGTAATTCTTGAACCAGACGAATTCCGGTTCCTTGATGCGGTTGGCACGGTACTTGAAAAAGCTCAGTCCGAACGACCACAGGAGCGGAAAAATGTTCATCAAAACCAGCACCGCCAATGCCGGCGTGACGAGCAGCGGCCCGCGGTTTTCGGAGATAAACCGCGCGATCAGGCTCTGTTTTTGATAATATCGATCGGACATCGACGGTTCCGTTTTAAAAAATAAATCGAAAAAAATTTTAATGAAAAAGGAAGGGCCGGGGGCAGCTTGCGCCACCCCCGGCGCCTTTTATGTAACGGTCCGCCTACTCGATGCGGTCCGCGTCGCGGAGCAATTCGTCCTGGAACTTGGCAATCGAGTCCAGAGCTTCCTTGGCGGAAATCTGGCCAGTGATCGCCTGGTCAAAGGTCTGCGCTTGCTGCACCAGAAGCTCGAAGAACTCCGGAATGTGCCACACATCCTTTTGCCATTTGAGCTGCGGGCCGAAGGCGTGATTCCACGGCCGATAGCCGATATAGGCGTCCGTATTGTGCACGCTCTGCAGGCCGCTCTGGCCACCGGCTGCGGCAAACATGTGCTGCACCTCGGAGGACAGCCACCATTTGACGAAGTCAACCGATTCCTGGGTCACCACATCGCTGTTCCAGGTGGTCAGCACGAAGGGCTGGCCGCCGATGTTGGACCAGCGCTCGATGCTGCCATCGGAATTGCGCAGGCCCGGCATCTGGGCGAAGTCGATTTTGTTGGCGACCTTGGAGGTCTCCGGCGAGATCGCTGATTCGGCGAAGCCGATCCATTGGATGTTCGCCGCGGTCTTGCCTTCGCGGAAAAGCTCGTCGGTCTTGAAGATACCCATGGTACCGGTCTTCACCACCGGCGGCATGTATTGCAGCAGCGAGAGATAATGCTCGAACGCCTTGACCGCAATATCAGAGTTAACGACGCCAAGGGCCTGGCCCGTCGGTTGTTTGGTTTCATCCCACGTGTCGCCGCCATGCTGCCACAGGAAGCCGTTGATCTGCATGGTGTTGAAATCGTAGGCGTTGCCGGCCTGATAGGTGAGACCGTAGAAATCGTCTGCCAGGGTTTCACCGGCGAGGGATTCGCCCGCGCTGCGGCGGAAGAACTCGCTGATGTCGCGCACTTGGTCCCAATCGGTGTTGTCCATCTCCGCGGGCGAGCACGGCAGCTTGTAGCCATATTTGCCCTTGAACGCGGCCTGCTCGCCGTCATGGCAGAAGATATCGCTACGATAGTAGGTGATCAGCACGTCCGGCATCTGCGGGAAGCCGTACAAATTGTCGGATTTGTGCGGGTAGGTCGAATAGGCGTCGACCAGATTGGGATGCAGGTCCTTGAAGATCCCCTGAAGCTCCGGATCGGCATCGATGATGTCGTTGAGCTTCATGAAGTAGCCGCCCTCGATGAAGGTGCCGAGCCACTGGCTGTCGCTCACCGCCATCTGATACTTCTCTTCGCCCGAGGTGAGCGAGGCGGCCAGCTTTTCGTAATAGTTCGGCCACGGGATAAAATCGAGCGAAATGGTGACATTGTTGCCGCTCGGCGCCTTGTAATGCTTGGCGGCCAAATCGCCCATAATGCGGGTCGGCGGCCAATCGGGTACCGCCATGTTGATGGTGACGTCTGCTGCCGAGGCGGCACCGCCGAAAGCGCCCGAAACCGCCATCGCCATTGCCCCTGCCAGCAGAGCTATTTTGCCCTTCTTAAACAATTTCATGATGTCGAACTCCCTCCTAAAGGGTTGAGATTGAACAAATATTATTGTCAGGCCTTCTCATGAGCCCTTTCAACGAAACGACCGGACATTGCCGGTTGGTGATGTCACATGACCAGAGCGCCTGACTCTTTCAGGAACAACCGGCCATCTTGCGGATTGAAACGCACGCGAATTTCCTCGCCGGCGCCGTGGCGCGCACCTTCCGCCTCGGGCACGACCATTTGCAGCACCTCGTTTGCCGCCTTTAAGTCTAGGATGGTGATGTCGCCCTGCGGCTCGGTGATGGCAATCTCGGCATCGAAGGCATCATCCAATTCGGTATTCCCGGCCAATTTCAAATCCTGTGGCCTGAGGCCGAACAAAAACTCCGTGCCGGCATCGAATGCAGCGAGTGAATCCCCTAAGTCGGCGGCCGCCAAATTGATAAACGGCAATTCCAAACTCGGATCCGAGCCGTTGCGGCGCAATGTGCCGGGGATAAAATTCATTGGTGGATCGCCAACAAGCCGCGCCACCTCACGGTCACGCGGCGCATCGTAAAGCGTGGCCGGTGTTTCCGTTTGGACGATTTTTCCGTCGATGATCACGCCGACACGCTGACCCATGCTGAGCGCTTCGAGTTGGTCCGGCGTGGCGTAGATCATGGTCATGCCAAGTTCGCGGTGCAGGCGCTTGAATTCGGCCCGCATATCGTGTCTGAGTTTGGCATCCAAATTGGTGAGCGGTTCATCCAGCAACAGCAATTTGGGATTGCGGATAATAGCGCGCCCGATCGCCAGGCGCTGCTGCTCGCCACCGCTGAGCGAAGCCGGCTTACGCTTCAGGGTATGCGTGATGCCGAGCATCTCGGCGATCTCGTGGACGCGTTGTTTGATTTGCTGACCCGGCACTTTTTCTTCGCGTAGCGGATAAGCCAAATTCTTTGCCGTGGACAGGTGGGGGTAGAGGGCAAAGTTTTGGAACACCATGGCGATGCCGCGCTGCTGCACCGGAACTTCGGCCATATCGTGGCCATCCAGCACGATGCTGCCGGCATCGAGTTTCTCCAAGCCGGCGATGGCGCGCAGCGTCGTCGTCTTGCCAGCAGCGCTCGGCCCGAGGATGACGAAAAATTCGCCGTCTTCCACCTCGAGGTCAATATGCTGCAGCGCTTCAATTCTGCCAAAGCTTTTGGCAACGCCCTTGAGAACAAGCTGTCCCAATTATTCTTCCCCGTTGTCTGCGTAGAATGTGGCGTTGGGTTGAACCCAAGCTTCTTATTATTAAAACCACCTATGCCGGCTTCAGATGTTGTGAACACCGTAAACCGTAATCGCGTGCAAACATATTGTTCGTTTGTCACCTTTAATTCATAACGTGAATTAAAAAGAGAGTCTTACCGGCAAGTCTGATTATCGTGGCTCAGAAAACCGGTTTAAAACACAAGGGGCCGCGCAATTTTGCGCAGCCCCTTGCCTGATTTGGCTCCCCGGGTCGGATTCGAACCAACGACCTAGCGGTTAACAGCCG
>CAYSDJ010000078.1:0-16787 GCA_964429775.1 uncultured Rhizobiaceae bacterium | reverse complement strand
CGAGTTCATGGGCGAGGTAAATTCGATCCCCGTCAGCCTCGCCGAGGACGGCCGGCTGGCGAGCGCCGAACTGGGTGTGAGCTTCACAGCCCCGGACGAGCTGCCGGCCGGGTTCGCCAGTGGCGTGCTGATCATACGCCCGGAGGACATGTCCATCGCCAATAGCACCGACGGCGCGCCGGAGAACCGGTTCGAGGGCGAGTTGTTCAATGAATATTTGCTCGGCTCGCGCATCCAGTACCAGGTCAGAAGCGGCGAGATGACCTTCCTGATCGAGGAACTGCGCGCCGATGCCATGACCCGCGCGCCCGGCGATCGGGTTATGCTGTCGTGGCGAGCGGCCGATTCGATGGTGTTCGCCGAATGAGCGCAGCCACCGACAGCGTGACCGGCGACAACGGCGCGCCTCGAAAGCGCCCGCAGAATAGCCCGAAGCCGGCCTGGAAGATGTCGGGCGGGCTGGTCTCGGCCCTGCCGATCCTCGTGCTACTGATTCTCGGCTTCGTCGGGCCGATGATTTTGGTGCTGGTCTACAGCTTCATGCCGCGTGGCAGCTTTTCAATACGGGAAACGCCGTCGGTCGAAAACTATGTCGATATCATCGAGCAGGATTTCTACCTCTCGTTCGGCTGGTCGCTGCTTCTCGCGCTGATCGCCGTGGTGATCCTGCTGGTGATCTGCTATCCGCTGGCGCTGGCGCTGAAACGGCTATCGGGACGGCGCGCCAACCTCTTAACACTGTTGATCGTGGCCCCTCTGTTCGTTGCCGAGAACATCCGCCTGCAGGGCTGGGTGCTGTTCTTCGACAAGGGTGGGTTTCTCGACGGCACTCTCAATACGCTGTTCGGAGCGGGAACCGGCAGCCTGGTCAACACCGTGCCGTCGGTCATTTTCGGCATCGTCTACATCTATCTGCCATTCATGCTGTTTCCGATTCTGCTCGGCTTGGCAAACGTGCCCAAGGAGGCGCAAGAGGCCGCCAATGACCTCGGCGCCTCGCGCTGGCGCGTGTTCCGCGATATCGAATTGCCGCTGGCGATGCCGGGCATCATGATCGGCGGGATGCTGTGCTTCGTGATTTCGCTCGGTGCCTTCTCCGAGGCGAAATTCCTCGGCAAGGGCGTTATCGTCACCATTGCCCAGGACATCGAATCGGCCTTCACCTTCGGCCAGAACTGGCCGCGCGGCTCGGCCCTCTCAGTTCTGTTGATCGTGCTCGCCGGCAGCGCCGTCTTCCTGGCCATGCGCCGCATCAATCTCGAACGCATGTTGGCGAAGCGCTAGACCATGGGCAACCTCTCTCCATTGGCGCGCCGAATGCTGTCGAGCTATATCGGCGTGATCCTGGTGATCATGTACATACCGGTCGTGACGGTCGGGCTGGCCTCGATCTCGAAATCCCGCTTCTTCATGTTTCCGATCCGCAAGACCTCGACCAAATGGTACGAGCAAACCTGGTCGTCGCTGCAAATCCAGGACAGCTTCATCACCTCGTTATCGGTGGCGGCCTGCGTTGCGCTGATCTCGGTGATCCTCGCCTTCTTCGGTGCGCTGGCCTATGCGCGCTATGACTGGCGCGGCCGTTCGATCTTTCAACAGGTCCTTCTGATCCCGATATTCTTTCCCCAGGCGGTACTGGGGCTTGCCCTGCAACTGTGGTTCAACTCGATCGGCATCGACATGACGTGGCAGGCAACGGTCTTTGCCCAAATGGTCTGGATCGTGCCGATCGTCACCCTGATCATCGCCATCCAGGCCTTTGGCTACGATGCCGCCGTCGAGGAAGCCGCCTTTGACCTCGGCGCCTCGCGCTGGATGATCTTTAGAACCATCACGCTACCGCTGCTGGGACCGGGCGTGTTCGCCGGATTCCTGTTTGCAATCCTGCTCTCATGGGGCAACTTCCCGCTCGCCTATTTCACCAGCGGCGCGGACGTGACAACGCCCGAATGGCTGTACGGCAAAATGATCGGCGGCTACACGCCGATGGTCCCGGCGGTCGGGCTGATAACCGTGGTGCTCGGCGGCGTGATCCTGGCCGTCGGCTTGAAGATCAACGGCATGCTGCAGCGCGAGTGACAGGGCGCAAGACCCGCCCGGACTCAACTTACCGCCCCTCCCGGCGACGTCGGACCGTGTTGCAGATGCGTCACCACCAAACGGCAATCGGTCGAAGGCCTCGACGCTTGTGAAAGTTGTGCTCGGAGTCACGGCAAGATAGGGTGAATTCGGTATCTGTGATTTGGAAGCCGTGTGCCCGCGGCAAACCTTATCCGTATGCAGGCATGATGTAGTTCACCAAGAAAAAACAAGGGGGATTTTCCATGGCACGCGACCCTAACCACGACATTCTCTTCGAGCCGATCCAAATCGGCCCGAAAACCATGCGCAACCGCTTCTACCAGACGCCGCACTGCAACGGCGCCGGTTCGATCCTGCCCGGCACGCAAGCGGCCTTTCGCGGCATGAAAGCCGAGGGCGGATGGGCCGTCGTCTGCACCGAGCAATGCGCCATCGACGATGAGAACGAGCTGACGCCGAACACGCTCGCCGCCCTCTATGACGAGGGCGACATGATCAATCTCCGCCATATGTGCGACGAGGTGCATAAATGGAATTCGCTCGCCGGCGTCGAGTTCAACCATATGGGCATTGCGGCCAACAATCTGGCGACGCGAAGCGCCTCGCCCTCGGCCTCGACATCGAGCTCGGACTGGATGATGGGCGCGACCTCCCATGTCATGGATATCGACGATATCAAGCGCTATCAGAGGGCCTACGCTGAGGCATCAAAGCGCGCCGTCCAGGCCGGCTTCGATGTGATTTACATGATGGGCGCCGGCGGCTTTCTGCCCGAGCAGTTCCTGTCCAAATTCTACAACCGGCGAACCGATGAGTATGGCGGTTCGTTCGAGAATCGGGCGCGCTTCTGGATCGAGACGCTCGAAGTGATGAAGGAGGCGGTCGGCAACGACGCCGCCATCGCGACGCGCATGTCGACGACGCATTATCTCGGCGCCGACGGCATCCAGCCCGAGGACGAGGCGGTCAAATTCGTCGAACTCGCAACGCAGGAGGGGCTTGTCGATCTCTGGGACGTAATCACCAGCATTTTCTACGAATGGGGCGAGCATGCCGGCTCGTCGCGCTTCTATAAATCCAATCACGAGGCGCCCTTCACCAAGATCGTCAAGGACGTCGCCAAAGTACCGGTCGTCAATATCGGGCGCTTTACCAGCCCCGACGACATGGCCGAGATCGTGCGCTCCGGACAATGCGACATCATCGGCACGGCCAGGCCGTCGATCGCCGATCCGTTCCTGCCGCGCAAGATCGAGGAGGGCCGCACCGAGGATATCCGCGAATGCATCGGCTGCAACATGTGCATTGCGCGCTGGGAGCGCGGCGCACCGCTGATCTGCACCCAGAACGCGGTGGCCAATGAGGAATACCGCCGCGGCTGGCATCCGGAGAAATTCGAACCGGCGCCGGACCCGTACGGCGTGCTCGTCGTCGGCGCCGGCCCGGCCGGCATGGAGTGTGCGCGGGTGCTGGGCGAGCGCGGTTATGACGTGCATCTGTGCGAGGCCGAGAAGGATATGGGTGGCCATATGCTCGACGTCATGCGCTATCCGGGCCTGTCGGAATATGGCCGCGTGATCAGCTACCGCCAGACCCAGCTCGACAAACTGAAGAATGTCGAGCTCCATACCGGCACCGGCGAGATGAGCGCCGATGATGTGCTCAAATACGGCGCCGAGAAGATCGTGCTGTGCACCGGCTCGCGCTGGAACGGCGATGGCGACAGCTATCTGACGATGGGTCCGTTGCCGGGCGTCGATGCCGAGGGTGCGGCCTTCGTCACCCCCGAGCAGGTCATGGCCGGCAAAGAAATCGGCGAGCGCGTCGTCGTGCTCGACGCCGATGGCTATTTGACCGGCGTCGGCATGGCGGAACTGCTGGTCGATCAGGGCAAGGAGGTCACCGTCGTGACCCAGCACAGCGATGTCGCGCCGATGTCCGTCTACACCATCGAGTTCGCCAATCTGCAGCGCATGATGAATGAAAAGGGGATTGTCCAGCACACCCATTCCTGGGTCGAGGAGGTCGAAGTCGGCAACGTCCTCAAGGTCAAGGCGTTCAACGTCTTCCGCGATGGATATAAACGCGCCACCGAGTCCAAGCTGAATGAGCTGCCGCGCCGCCAGAGCACCGAAACCACGACGCTTGAATGCGACACGGTGGTCCTGGTGACGGGGCGCTCTCCCAATGACGCGCTCTATAACGAGCTGCGTGAGCGGCAAAGCGAATGGGCGGGTCAGGATATCAGTGGCATCTATCAGGCCGGCGATTGCTACGCGCCGAGATTCACCGCCGATGTCGTCTTCGACGGCCACCGCATTGCGCGCGAGCTCGATTCGGCGCATCCGCAACGCCAAGTGCCCTACATCCGAGAGCGCATGGTCTGGGGCATGGATCCGCAACCGAAGTTCGAGTGAGGCGGGGCACCCCTCGAAAGCGAGGGCGGCGCGCCGCCGACGAAATGCCGCTGCCGATTGATGAAGCGGGCTATCCGGGGAGTTTGCTGGTGCCGCCGGGGTGGATCGAACACCCGACCTCGCCCTTACCAAGGGCGCGCTCTACCACTGAGCTACGGCGGCATATGGTGCGGGGTCGGAACATGGCATATTGGCCCGAATGCGGCAACAATAGTGGCGCGAAAAATTGAGAGGGCCAGTTGAGCGACAAACCGCAATATAAAAAAAATCACCCGGCGGTGACGCCAGCGCGGGCCGAGCAACAAGATGAGCGCAAAAAGCGCCTGGCGGCTGCGTTGCGCAATAATTTGCGCAAACGCAAAAGCCAAAAGCGTGCCCAATCGGCGCCCAGCGGCAAAAACGAAACAGACGAATAGGATCATACAGCCGCTCACTAATTTTCCTGACATATCGTCGCCCAACTATAGTAAAACTGCCTGAGAGGCCTCGGCACCCCATGGGCGGTATTTCGCCGTGGTCCGAGTTGTTAGGCTAATCCGATCGTGCTACCAGCATCGGTCAATGAAAAATCGTTAATTAAAGTTCGAATAGATGGATAGGTAAGACATGGCGAACGCCGTGCTTCATATCGGTGTCCCGAAAACGGCCACAACGACGTTGCAAGTGCATTTTTTTCCGAATTTGAAGGGTTTTCTCTATCTGGGGAAAATCTTGGATCGAGATAAGCCCCACCGCTTTTTGACCGATGAAATGAAAGGCATATTTCGCGAACTGGAAACACGAGATATGGGAATGAGATTGGATTTGCCCGCACTCAAAGACCAGATAAACGGCTTATGCGAAGCGAATCAGACGGACCAAGTGATGTTATCGAATGAAAGCATTTCCATATTTTCTGGTCCTAATCCAATAACAAAATTAAACCGGTATCGGTCGATTTTCGACAATATTAAAATTATCTATTGTCTTCGCGATCAAATGGAATTGCTGACAAGCATGTTCCTGGTGCTTCACCGTCCTGAGCATTTTAATATCCGTAAACTGAAGAGACAGTCTTGGACGCCGACATTCGATCATTGGATAGATATTAATTTTCGTTATTGCTCGGAGTCCTTCTTGGAGTGTTTCAAATATCACGCGATGATTTCGAGATATCGCGAAAGCGTCGGAAAAGACAATCTTTTTGTCTACACATTCGAGGAATTTCGCCGCGACCCTGAAGCACTTCTGGAACAAGTCTGCAAATTTATAGGCGTCGAAGTCGATCATGAGTTGATTGCCCACTCGGTAGGTCACAACGAAAACAAACATGCAACCAAGCGGTCGTACTATTATTCGCAACTTAGAACCCGGCTATTTCCTGATACGCGCCTGGCAAATTTTCTGCCGCGATCCGCTGTTAGGAATTTTTCCAAATTCCTTCAAGCATCAGAAAATCTAAGGGTCGAACCAGACCCTGTGACTATCGAACGGCTGCGCAATTATTACGCGGAAGACAACCAGCAACTCGAAGCAACTATGGGTATCCGGCTGGAATCGCAATATCCCTGAGTTAGACAGGCGCTACCGCTTGTTCGCTACATTTCCCTGACATATCGTGGCACAGCAATTGAAAACAGCCAGAGAGACAAAGCGGCGCATGGATTCTATTCGTATCCGGGGGGGCCGGCCGCTGCACGGCGATGTGGAGATTTCCGGGGCGAAAAACGCCGCGCTGCCGCTGATGATCGCCGCCCTCCTGACCAGCGAGCCCGTCACCTTGTCACGGGTGCCGAAGCTCGCCGATATCGCAACACTGTCGAAGCTCCTCGCCGAGCTCGGCGTGGATATTGCCGCGCCCGACAATGACGATGCAGAGCACAGTCTTGTTCTCAACGCCGGCAATATCACCAGCACCGTCGCGCCCTATGAGCTGGTGCGCCGCATGCGCGCTTCGGTTCTCGTCTTGGGGCCGCTCTTGGCGCGCTTTGGCGAAGCGACCGTATCGTTGCCGGGCGGCTGCGCCATCGGCACGCGGCCGGTCGATATTCACCTCGCCGGCCTGGAGCGCATGGGCGCGCAGATATCTCTCGAAGACGGCTATATCCACGCCGAAGCGAAGGACGGGTTGAAAGGGGCGGAATATCATCTTGCCGCGCCATCGGTCGGCGCAACGGAGAATCTGCTCATGGCGGCAGTTCTGGCTGAAGGCGAGACGGTGCTGCACAATGCCGCGCGCGAGCCCGAAATCACCGATCTCATTCACTGCCTCTCAGCCATGGGTGCCGTCATTGAGGGCAGCGGCAGCGACTGCCTGCGCATCACCGGTCAAGCCACGCTCAGCGGCACCGGCCACCGCATCATGGCCGACCGTATCGAGGCCGGAACCTACGCCATAGCCGCCGCAATCACCGGCGGCGCGGTCGAATTGCTGGGCGCCCGCGCACCGCATCTGGAGACGCCGATCGAGTGCTGGCGCCAGGCCGGCATCACGGTCGAAGAGACGGTGCGGGGGTTGCGTGTCAGTTCCACCGGGCGGCCCCATTCGGTGAATTTGACCACTCACCCCTATCCCGGATTCCCGACCGACCTGCAGGCCCAGACCATGGTGCTGATGGCATTGGCGGAAGGTTCGGCGCTGATCAGCGAGACGGTGTTCGAAAACCGCTTCATGCATGTGCCCGAGCTTAGCCGCATGGGCGCCGACATCGAACTGCATGGCGGCAATGCCCTGGTGCGCGGTGTGAAGGCGCTGCGCGGCGCGCCGGTGATGGCAACCGATCTGCGCGCCTCGTCATGCCTGGTGCTGGCCGGCCTCGCGGCCAAGGGCGAAACGGTCATCAGCCGGGTCTATCACCTCGATCGCGGCTATGAGCGCATTGAGGACAAGCTCGCGGCGCTCGGCGCCGATATCGCGCGCGTCGAATCATGAACGCTTACACCGCCCTCAAATTGCGCGCCGAGGATGATGAAGACCTCGCCATCATCTCGGCCTGCCTGCGCTGCGCCCTCGGCAGCCTCGGCGAGATGGCCTATGACCGCGAGGCGCGGCGCTTCGCCGCCATTCTGGTGCGCCCGCTGTGGGAAACCGCGCCGCCCGGTGATGACGAGCCGGATGTGGCAGCGCTTGAGCGCATGCGCGCCGGGCTTCATTTCGATCATGTCAGTGCGGTACGCGTCCGCCGCCTCGACCGCTCCGAGCCCAACAAACTGCTCCATCTCGTCGCCATCGTTTCGGCATCGCTGTCGGAGCGTTTTGCCATTATTCTCTCGTTCGAGGGCGGCGGAGAGGTTTTTCTCGAAGTTGACAAGATACGCGGCCGCATGCGCGACCTCGACGCACCACCAGCCGAGACGCCGCAAGACGAACCGTTCGAAGACGCGATGTTCTAGCACGCAGCAACCAAACCAGGATAAAGAGGCCCCTATGACGCCCAGCGAAGTTCAGAGCGCCGAAGACATGCGCGGCATTGTCGAAGAGCGCGGCGCCAAAAACGTCACCATCGCGATGAGCGATATGCACGGTCTCCTGCGCGGCAAATATATCTCGCGCGATAAATTGCTCTCGGTGCTGGAAAACGGCTGGGGCATGCCGCCTTTGATCCTGGCCCTCGATTTCGACGATATCATCATGCAGGCAACCGAGGATCTCGACGGCTCGGACGGTTATGCCGATGTCATGGCCCGCGCCCTGCCCGAAACCTGCCGCGAAATCCCCTGGGAATCGCCGGAACGTAACCTGCTGATGCTGGCCGAATTCGCCGGCGATATGGAGGCGCTGTGCCCGCGCGGCATCTATCGCCGCATCGCCCAGAAAGCCGCCGATATGGGGTTTCAGCCCTATCATGCCTGCGAGCTCGAGTTCACCATGTTCGACGAAACGGCAATGAGCGCGCATGAGAAAGACTATCGCGACCTAGATATCTCGACCCCGCTCAAGACCTATGAGGTGATCCAGCGCCAGGCGGTGTGGACCGAGTTTTACAATGAGCTGCTCGATTGCTTCGATACCATGGGCGTGGCGCTCGAGACCGCGCATGAGGAAATGGGCCCGGGCTTTCTGGAAGTGAGCCTGGCGCCGCAATCGGGCGTCGAGGCGGCGGACAATGCGGTGCTATTCAAGACCTATACCAAAGCCCTGGCCCAGCGCATGGGCCGCCTCGTCACCTTCATGGCGCGCTGGAGCAACGAAGCCGACGGCCAGAGCGGCCATGTCCATATCTCGCTCAAGGACCTTGACGGCCAGCCGGTGTTCCGCGACGACACCAAAGACGACAGCATGAGCGATACCATGCGCCATTTCCTCGGTGGCATGCAGGCGCTGATGCCCGAGCTGCTGATCATGATGGGGCCCAATCTCAACAGCTTCAAACGCTATGTACCGGGCATCTTCTCGCCGATCGCCGCGACCTGGGGTTATGAGAACCGCACCTGCGCCTTGCGCGTCATCCGAGGTGCTGCCAAATCGCAACGCATCGAATGCCGCACGCCGGGCGCCGACGCCAACCCCTACCTCTCGCTCGCCTGCCTGCTCGGCTCCGGGCTCTACGGCATCGAACATGAGATCGAGCCGACGGCGCCGATGGAAGGCAATGTCTATGATCAGGAAATCCCCGAAGGCCAGCATTTTCCTGACAGTTTCCGCGCCGGTATTGAGCGCTTCCGCGCCTCGAAAGCGGCACGCGAGCTGTTTGGCGATCGCTTTGTCGACGCCTATGCGACGACACGTGATTCCCAGGACCGCGAATTCCGCGCCGTGGTGACGGACGCCGAGCTCAAGCGTTTCTTCGAACTGGCTTGAAGAGACGATAGAAGCCCTTTATATCCGCCCCCATGACAACACAAGAAGACCTTATCCTCGCCCTGCCCAAGGGCCGCATCCTGAAGGAGGCGGCGCCGCTGCTGGCGCTTGCCGGCATCGAACCCGAAGCCGCCTTTTCCGATGGCGACAGCCGTAAATTACACTTCGCCACCAATATCCCCGGCCTCAGCATCATCCGCGTGCGCTCCTTCGATGTCGCCACCTTCGTCGCCTTCGGCGCGGCGCAGCTCGGCATTGCCGGCAGCGATGTGCTTGAGGAATTCGATTACCGCGAGATCTATGCGCCCTTGGATCTCGACATCGGCAAATGCCGCATGGCGGTGGCCGAGCCGAGCCAGCTCGCCTCCGAGGACGATCCGTCGCGCTGGAGCCATGTCCGCGTTGCGACCAAATATCCGCACATCACCCAGCGCCATTTTGCCGCGCGCGGCGTGCAAGCCGAATGCATCAAGCTCAATGGCGCGATGGAACTGGCGCCCGGACTGGGCCTCTGCCGGCGCGTCGTCGATCTCGTCCATTCCGGTGCGACGCTGGCCGCCAACGATCTGGTCGAGGTCGAGCATATCGCCGATGTGTCGTCGCGCCTGGTGGTCAACCGCGCCGCGCTGAAGACCCGGGCCGAGAAAATGCAGGGCTGGGTCGAACGCTTCCGGGAGGCCGTCAATGGCGCGCCGGCTGGATAGCAGCGCGGCCGATTTCGATGCCGCTTTCGCGGCGCTGGCCGGGGAAAAGCGCGCAATCGCCAGCGACCATTCGGCCAAGGTGGCGGAGATCATCTCTGCCGTCCGCGCGCGCGGCGATGCGGCCCTGCTCGAATTCACCGCGCGCTTTGACGGCCTCAACTTATCGGCATCGCAACTGCGCCTGACGGCGGGCGAAATCGCCGAGGCCGCATCCGGCTGCCCGGCGGAGACGCACGCGGCGCTGGCATTCGCGGCCAAACGCATCGAGGATTTTCATGCCGAGCAGATGCCGGCGGCGCTCGATTATAACGATGCGGACGGCGTGCGCCTCGGCGCGCGCTGGAACGCGATTCAAGCCGCCGGCCTCTATGTGCCGGGCGGCACGGCGGCCTACCCAAGCTCTGTCTTAATGAACGCCATCCCGGCCAAGGTCGCCGGCGTGGCGCGCCTCGCCATGGTTGTGCCGACACCCAAAGGCGCGCTCAACCCGGCGGTGATGGCGGCGGCCGAGATCGCCGGCGTCGATGAGGTCTATCGCATTGGCGGCGCGCAGGCGGTGGCGGCGCTGGCCCATGGCACCGAGAGCATTGCAGCGGTCGACAAGATCGTCGGCCCCGGCAATGATTGGGTGGCCGAGGCCAAGCGCCAGGTGTTCGGCACGGTCGGCATCGACATGATCGCCGGCCCGTCGGAAATTCTCGTCGTCGCGGATGGCGCCAACGCAGCCGATTGGATCGCCGCCGACCTGATGTCGCAAGCCGAGCACGATACGGCCGCCCAGGCGATTCTAATTACCGACGACAGCACCTTCGCCAATGCCGTCGCGGCGGCTGTCGATAAATTACTCGAGACCCTGCCGCGCCGTGACATCGCGAGCGCGAGCTGGCAGGCGCACGGCGCCATTATTACCGTCGAAAATCTCGGCCAGGCGCCCGCCTTGGTCGACCGCATCGCGCCTGAACATCTCGAGCTTGCCGTCGCCGAGCCGGAGGCGCTGTTTGACAAGATCAGCCATGCCGGCGCGGTGTTCCTCGGCCGCCACACGCCGGAAGCGGTTGGCGATTACGTTGCCGGCCCCAACCATGTGCTGCCCACATCCGGAGCCGCGCGCTTTGCCTCCGGCCTCTCGGTGCATGACTTCCTCAAACGCACCAGCTACGCTTCGTGCGATGCCGCCGGCCTGGCCCAAATCGGCCCCGCCGCCGTGACCTTGGCCGAGGCGGAAGGCCTCGACGCGCACGCCCTTTCACTGGCGCTCAGGCTGAAGGATGAGGCCAGCAAATAAACTAAAGCGATAAGACCTTTGTGCCAAAATGGTATTGTTCTGTAATTTGGGCTTATTTGGCTGAATGCAGCCAATTCCAAAATCCAGACTCCCTACATATAGCACATATCGGCTGCATCGCCTAAGCCATGGGCGCATGTTTACGTGGTGGGATACACGGCAAGATTTCATTTCCGCATGCCTGCACAGGGCCAGCTGTTACAACGATGGCGAAACTTGAGTATAATCGCCCCGAAACTGAAGGCTTTTCGACAAACGGAATAATAATGAAGAACACAGGGAGTGTTTCGGCTGAGGTAATTTATCGACCTAGTTGATTGAGACGCAACGAGGGTATTCACGCGATGGCCGATAAGAAGTCAACGCTGAAGAAAAATGGCGGACCGGAAGACGGAACTGGCCAGACCCTATACACGACGACGGGGCGCGGTGCCTACGACGTCGCGGCGATCGCCATCAGCAAATTGGGCCCACCGGCAATATTGGGCATCGTCGCGCTGGTCGCGGTCTATTTCTTCATCGAACAACAGAACCAAGCCCGGCGGGACATCGCATCCGAACGCCAGGCGGCCACGGAACATGCCAGCGAGGCGCTCATCGAAGCGCAAAACAGCCTTTCCAGCACCTACCACCGGATCGCCGACCTGAGCGGACAGCAGATCGAGAATATTGAACGCGTGCTCGCGCTCGAAGAAGAGGTCACGGCCGATCTCGAAACCGAGCGGGAACGCCTGCGCGAATTGGAAGACTCCGTTGAAATCAAGCAGAAGGAGGTCGATCAGCAGGCATTTGAGCTGGCCGAAGCGCGCAAGGCTTCCGAGCAGCAGCGTCTGGCGCTTGAATTATCTCAACGCAAGACGGAGGCGAACGAGACCCGCCTCGCGCTTCTTGAGGAAGAACTCGAACGCAAGCTGGAGGAGGTCAAGCGGGCGGACAAGCGGGCCGCCGACCTCGCCACACTCGTGGCCGAGAGCCGCGCCGAAATCGCCGAGCTACAGGCGGGCGCGGGCGCCGAAGTTTCAACACCGCCGGACGCCGACCGGTCGCGCGATCAGCTTGCCCGGAAAACCATCGATGCGCTCCAGAATTATGCCCAAGCGCCGGGCCCCGGCACAAGCAAAGCGCTTACGATTCTCGTCGGCCAGGAACGCCAGAATGTTGAAAAAATTCTTCTCGAGCACGATTTGGGTTTCGAAACCTGGATCATCGGCAGCAATCCATTTGACGAAGAAACAATCTATGTCGGCGTGCGCCGCACCGACCGTTCGGGGCAATTTCTGCGTTGGCCGTTAATCCTATTTGGCGCGGAAAACCGCATCGTCGAAGTGGAATCGCAAATTGAGGCCACCGCATTGTTCAGGCTTTCGGACCCGCTGCAATGGTTTGGGCAAGCTGTCGGGGTCTACACGCGGTTCGGCGGCGAAGAAGAGATCGAGGCCGCGCCGATCCACTTCTTTAATGCGAGCAACGATTCCTGGTCGATCATCTCCTGGCTTGGCAGCGAGATACCGGACATGGAACTGAAACCTCTACGCGGAAGCGACGTGAAGCTCGACGTCTTGAGTTTGACGGAATTCCATCGCCAGCACCCGGACAGCTTTCAAAGTCTGATATTCAGCGACCAGGACATCGCCGCGAGTTGGGAAATGGAGCGCCGCGCCGCGCGATTCGATATTCGGCAACTGGATTTGATCGGCATCGAGAAGGAATTTCCCGATCTGTCGACCGCTCTCGGGCAGATCATTAAAATGGCGATTGAACGCAAAACGGAAGAACTGACGCGCCACATAGGCGTTGGCACCAATCTCGACGATATGGGAATCCTTGCCGCTCTCGCGCTCCGGCCGGACTTTTACGTCATTGGCGCATTCGATTTCGAAAATACCGCGACGCAGATGCAGGCCCAAACCGCGCAACAAACCGCGCAACAAATTGTGCCGGTGGAGGAACTCGACGAACCATCAGGCGGGCCGGCGCGACTGTTGGAGGAGACGGCAACGGCAGACGGAGCACTCGGCGAACGGCCCCCGGAGGGGCGCGTGATCGAGATTCTTGTGATCTATGGCGGCGCGCACGCTCTAGACGGTGGCGGCGAGGCAGTGCTGCAATTTAGCCAGGCGCGGCAGGGGGAGCCGTGGCAACTTTCGAGCCTGCAACTGGCCGAGGAATGAGTTTGCGGCTCAAACAGCCAATTCGAGAGCCCAAGGCACGGATGCGCCCGCCCGGCGTTCGAGGGAACCCACAAAGATTTTTCCAGGCGGCACCACCCTCCGGAATGCATCATGCATTCCGGCAAGGGCGCCCCGAGCGTATGCGAGAGCCAAGGGCGCGGATGCGTCTGCCCAGCGACGGAGGGACTACCAAATATGTGGCGGACACCCCGCCCGATGTCTGAGAGCCAATTAGTAAGAGACCACGCACATTATTATGTGCCTACCAGGTGGCCTCGCGGCTGTGTTACCATCGACATTACCTTAGCGATTGTCCGGGTAATATCGCGCGGGCAATACCACGGTACAAGATGAAGGCAAGGTGATGGCTAGCCCAACCAGCCCGAATCCGCACGCCCAGGAGGTTGCCGACCCAGCCACGAACGAGACGCTCCGGGCTGCCGTGCCACCGCTCGCGGGCCTACTTTCCGTCGCTCCGGATGCCATCGTCGCGGTCGGCGATGACGAGACGATCCGGGTCTTCAACGCTGGCGCCGAGAAATTGTTCGGCCACCGCGCCGGCGACATCGTGGGCCGGCCGTTGGACGCGTTGATCCCCGCCCGCTTCCATGGCTCACATGCCGAGCACGTGGCGCGCTTCCGTGCCGGGCCAAACCAAAGCCGCCTGATGACCGAGCGCAGCGAGATCGTCGGCTTGCGCGCCGACGGTTCCGAATTCCCCGCCGAAGCCTCGGTATCCAAACTGGACATGGACGGCGAGACCTTCCTGGCCGTGATGCTGCATGACGTCAGTGCCCGCAAACAGGCCGAGGGCGAACTTGTTGCCGCCAAGGAACAGGCCGAGCAAGCCCTCGTCCAAGCTGAGAAGATGGCAGCGCTTGGCACGCTGGCGAGTGGTATCGGACACGAAATCAACAACCCCCTCTACGCCATTCTCGGCGCGGCGGAGGCGATTCGTGACGGCAGCGATGTGGCGCACAGCCAGGCGCACGCCCAGGACATCATCCAATATTGCAAACACATCGCCGGCATCATCAAAAACCTGACCGGCTATATCCGGCCGGCCGGCAAGCACGGCCTGGAGGCGGTGGACGTCAACGCAGCGATTGGTGAGGCCGTTTCGATGGCACGGCTCTCGCGCCTTAGCGATGGCATTGAGATCGACCAGCGGCTCGGCCCGGTGCCTGAGATTTCCGCCAAGTCCGAGGATATTCAGCAGGCATTTTTCAACATCATCCGCAACGGATTGCAGGCGATCGGGCGGGCCGGAAGGCTGGAGGTCGAAAGCATGTGCGAGGACGGGCGCGTCCTGGTGCGCATTCGCGACAGCGGCTCAGGGATCGCGCCCGCCGATCTGGCCAAAATCTATGATCCATTCTTCACCACCAAGGGACCGGACGAGGGCGAGGGCATCGGGCTTTTCGTCGTCAAGCAGATCGTTGATAAATATGACGGTGCGATCGAATTCGAGAGTGCGGTGGGCGGCGGCACATTGTGCGCCATTGCCTTTCCGGTCCGGCAAACGAAACAGGAGGTCCCCCTGACATGAAGAACAAGATTCTGGTCGTCGACGACGAAGCGGAAATCCGCAAGACCATCGGACTGCAGCTCGAAGGTTCCGTTTATGACGTCGTCGCGGCCGAAGACGGGGAAATGGCCATCGACCTGCTCGCCAAGGAGAACATCCTCGAAGTCACCGTGATCATTTGCGACGTCCGTATGCCGAAGATCAACGGCGTCGAGGCCGTCGCCTATTTCCGCGAAAATTACCCCGCCATCCCAATCATCGTGCTGACCGGATACCCGGACGTGCAGTTGGCTGTCGATTTCATGAAGAGCGGCGTTGTCGATTATCTCGTCAAGCCGGTCGAGAAAGACGAACTCATCGAAGCGGTGAACAAAGCCGCCCGCCAGCGCACCATCTTCAGCGAGGCCGAACGGAAAATGTGAGGCGCAAACCGTTTAACAGTTCCATTGATCTAAAACATTCATGCCAAATTGGCTTGGTTTTGTAATCCACCACATGTGGCGATGACCTGCCGGTCACGCGACGAAACACACCTTATATAGACTCATAGCACGCAACCCCGTCCTGCCCTAGCTTTCGCGCGCCTGCTCGGCCCAGGGAACCCTCCGCCCCGGCAAACGCCACATCCTCCGGAAGCAAGCATGCCAAGCCTAGCAGGCCGCGGATGCGGCCTGCCGCCATATGAGGAAGCGACTAAAAAATGCGTTTGGCTTAACTTGGCGGCGTATACGCCTGAGACGTCGCCTGCGCCTTGGTCATTGCTGCCACGGCCTGGTCCATCGTCAGCAATTGCGTTGATTTGCCGTTTACGATGGCGCCGGTGGCGGTGACGGCCATGGCGACGGCAGCCATGGATTCATCGTCCGGCATTTCGGCGATGACGATGATGTCGCTTTCGCCGAATGCCATCCAAACACCAATCATGGTGCCGCCATTCGCTTCGATCGCCGCGCGCGCGATGCCGGAACGGTCGGCCGGATTGTCGATCAGGGATTTAATAGCTTCGGTGGAATATGAAGCCTGATACATGTAGACAGACATGGTTTCTTTTCCTTTTTATTTTTTTGTAGGAGCGGCAGAAGTATGGACTCGCGACATGCTTTTGCGAACAAGAAATTCTTCCAAGCAGCACCACCCCACTACCGCTTCAGCGCGTTCAGGTCCCAACCGACCTGATTGTACATATCGGGCGCGTTCCAGAGGCCACGCAGATATTTTATCTTGCCGTTTTCGATGAAGCAGGTCTGCGAAAACGGGACGTCGAATTGTTGGCCGGTCGGCGGCACACCGAAATATTCCTTGCTGATGGTGCCGCGCATGCGGCCCAAATTGCTCACGATATCGCCCTGGACGCAGAAGGCTTCGATGTAGAGTGAGAGATCCGGCACCGCTTCCATCCAGTTGGCGCCGAATTCGCGAATGGCAGCATGGCCGACGGCGGGTTCGAGGGTGATATCGTGATAAACTCCATCCTCGGCCATCACGCCGACAACCATCTCGATATCCTGGCACGACCAGCCACGGCACTGGGTGTGAAGCAGCGCCAGATTGGCACGCTCGGCCTCGCTGAGATCGGTAAATTTCTCGATCGGCTGATCGGTCAAATTACGCTCGCTCATCAACCAGTCCTGCATGCTCATTCGCTGCTCCTCTTTTGATAATTAAGTATACTGTCACCATAATTAATGGCTCATCGGAACCTATATAAATTCTCTAAAGCGGCGCCACCAACCGGAATGCGTTCAGCATTCCGGCAAAGGCGCCGAGCCAAGGCCACGGATGTGGCCGCCCGGCGATTGAGGGTCCAAACAAAGAGCCCG
>CAYSDJ010000077.1:0-17645 GCA_964429775.1 uncultured Rhizobiaceae bacterium | reverse complement strand
AATGGTACTCTCAGCGGAGGCGTCAAATAAGTCATGTATCCCGCCCCCGCAACCACTTTTACCGAATATTTATACGTGCCTTGTTATTGTAGGGGCTTGAACTAATCCTGCCCCCGATTTGAACCTACGGGTCGATCGGCACAATCGGTGATTCTCGTTGGTTGCGCGCCGCCGTAGGCAGTGAAAATACGGCGCTCACTCTTTATATAGGCGAATCTCGCGCAGTTAATCGTCGCCGGCTGTACCTAATGCCCGCCAAAGGCGCTGAGAATGCGTCTGTGATATCCGGTTGGGCGCAAATACCTTCACAGCACGCCTCGATCACGCCGCACTGCGGGCAGCGTATGTGCGCCCGCTCTTCGCGCAATGGTGAGCCGCAGCGAGGGCAGGGCATCAGCCGGCGTGGGTTGGCAGTGGCACGACATTCTCGCCACCGTCTGGTGTTAGGATTTGATCGAGCCGGCGGCCCCATAATTCGAGTGCCGCGAGCTTTTCTTTGAAATAGCTGTGGCGATCATAGATCGATGTGACGCCGCCTTCTTTATGATTGAGTATCCGCGAGATCGTAAGGCGCGGCACCTCCAGCTCGGCAAGATTGGTGCCAACCGTGCGGCGGATGTCGTGCACCCGCGCAGGCGCTCTTGTCCGTGGGGGTTTGGAGGGATGGGATTAAGCACAGCGCAGGAGGTTCCGGGCGTGGGCTACCAATCCCATCACCAACCCGATACGGCGCCAAACTCGACTGCCGTTACTCTCCAAAATGTTTCGAATAATTCTCATAGGATATCCCGCCGTGCTTTTCGCGTGTTGACTGTAATTATATCTCGACGCACAATTCAAATGCGAATAATGGAATATTCATATTTGGAGATTTTCATATGCCCTGTCCTAGGTATGCCGTTGCGGCCGCTGCGATTATAGTATGCACCGCATTAATCGCTGGCTGCACTCTCGGCGCTAAGAGTATTAAAAGTCCTTTACAAATAAATTCGACACCGAAATATACTGGAGAAGTTTCACCAATAAAGGTGCCGGTTAATATTGTCTACGGTCCTTTTATTGAGTCTAAATATACAAAAAACACACGATTTAATGCCTGGAAAAATGGTGAATTAGAAACTGGAGAGGAAATTACAACTGGCACATATGAAGCGGTGCATAGTGGTGTTGGTGTCGAATATAAATTTACCGATGTTGAGAAGAAAATCACCGTGAACGTGTATCTTGATGAAAGTAGATCATCGATGAAAGTTATCGGTGCCAGAGTTGATGGGGAGAGATTTGACGTTAATTCTTCCAAAAATTCCCGACAATTGGCTACATTTGAAAGGATAATTGCAAAATTTTTACCAAAGTACAAAAAATCGAATATTGTTGATGGCGACATAATATTTGATGACAAAATTCAAATATCTGGAGCACTAGTATTATTTAAATTGCGCGCTATCGGACTCGTTAATTATGGCGGTAGGAAATCACTATTGGTAGAGGTAACTGGAGGCCTAATGGTTAATAATATAGACGGTACATTAGGTGGATTCGAAATAATAGACCTGGAAACGGGAATGGTAACGCTCTCGGAACTGTATATGTCGGTGCAGGATGCTGGCATAGATTTTGAAGGTAACGGGGTTAAAAGGCTAATCCTTCCACCGACCTATACCGTGGAGAATAATCATGTTGAGATGAACGTTACGGATTGGCTAAAATTGAATAATCTGGAAAAATACGTGGGATTATTTCACCGCAACGAAATATCTGTCGACGTCTTGCCAGAGCTAACGGATTCAGACCTGAGGGAAATCGGCATCGAGTCACTGGGTGCAAGAAAACGCATACTCAAAGCAGCCAAGAAACTATAGATGCTCGCCAGACGTGATTTTGCGGCGCACCGCGATCTCTGCAGATCGCTTCCAAGCAGGCATGATCTTACAGTTTTAGCAGTGAGCTAGGGCTGGAGTGTCGACAATAGCAAGACGGCGTTAGAGGGGTCGGCTTTGAGCTCGCCGCGCTCGATTTGCAGAGCAAGTTCGACCAGCTTGGCGTTGACCGGGGCGGTGCCGCCCATGGCCTGCTGCTCGGCGACGACAATGCCATTGATCTCGGCAACCTCGGCGCGGCGGCCCTTCATCCAGTCTTGCAGGTGGGCCACTCTGGTGTTGGGCAAGGTCCATTCCGAGAGGACCGTGTCGAGCAGCGATGCCGCGTAGTGGCCCGGATCGTTTTCCTCGATGCGCGTCTTGCCGAGAATCGGCACGAGTTTATGGCCGAGAGCCAGCGCCGTCCGCGTCGCCTCGATGCCCGCCGCCGCCATGACGTCGCGGATGCCCGGCATCTCGACCGCTTCGCGGAGCGGCATATCGAGGATCGCGGAGGGCAGGCATTCGGCAGCGTTGACGATGAGTTTCATCCATTTCGCCGAGCGAATGTCTTGTGAAATTTCGACCTTGCCGGCGTGGCGCAGCACCTCCGCGACTTCGCTTTCGCGTCCTTCGGTTGCCGTGTCGTAGGCGCCAAGGGCGTACCAGGTTCCTGAGGGCGGGGTCTGCCGATTTACAACCCCAGGCTGGAACATGTTGGCTGCGATTTCAACCACGGCGCCAAGTGTACGTTCGGGGCCCATGATCGAGGCGATATCATCCATCGTCATGCCATTTTGCATGCCGACGACCAGCCCGGTCGGGCTGGTCAGAGGCTTGATCAGTTCGCATGCCCAGCGCGTGTCATATGCCTTCACGACGATCAGGACGATGTCGAATGATTCCGCCAAGCTGGCCGCTTCGCAAAGGTCGAAGGCCCGAACCTTGGTGGTGTGCGATTCCTCGGGCATCTCGATACGAATACCGCTCGCGCGCATCGCCGCGACATGCGCCGGCCACTGCTCGATAAAGGTGACATCAAGCCCGGCGCGAGTCAGATCGGCTCCGATGGACGCGCCACTTGCTCCGGTCCCCACCACAGCGATCCGTTTACCTGCCATTCTTGCGTTCCCTTTCTCTGGTGATAATTGAATTTATTCCAAGCGCTGGCGGAGAAATATCCAACCCGCCGACGAAGATCAATCGAATAAGGCCGTGCCATGCGATGGACTGCGAGCCGTGAAGTCCTAAGGCGCATCCGCCCACTGGCTAGTGGTTCCCTGGTTTGATTTTAGCGCGCGGTCGCGGTTTCTCAGCCACCAACCGGATTGCAGATGCCAATTGCGGTAATCCGGGTCCACGCCCAGTTCAAGCGCGGCGTGGTGGGGCCAGTTTGGGTTGAACAGGATTTCGCGGCCGATGGCGACGAGGTCGGCGCGCTTGTGCTCGATCAGCGTATTCGCTTCATTTCCGGTGCGGATAAATCCGACCGCCATGGTTTGCACTTCGGCGTCGCGGCGGATGGTTTCGGCGAAGGGGGTTTGGAATAACGGCCCGACGGGTATCTGCTGTTTTTGTGCCGGGCCGCCAATGCCGCCGGATGAGCAATCGATGACATCGACGCCGTGCTGCTTCAAGGCAGTCGCGAAGGACACCGTATCCTCCAGCGTTAACCCGCCTTCGGCCCAATCGACGGCGGAGAGGCGGTAGAAGAGCGGGCGCGGCGCCGGCCAGGCACGGCGGATGCGGTCGACAACGGCGAGCGGAAAGCGCATGCGGTTTTCGCGCGAACCGCCATATTTATCTGATCTATTGTTGCCGAGCGGGGAGAGGAATTGGTGCAGCAGAAAACCATGTGCGCCATAAATTTCAACAACTTCAAAACCCGCTTCTTTCGCCCGCGCGGCAGCGCTGCCGAACGCCTCAATGACCTGCTCGAAATCGTCTTCCGTCATTTTGCGCGGCGTGTGCCAGCCCGGGCCGAACGGCTCTTCGGTTGGCGCGATCGCCTGCCACGGCGCTTCGCCGCGCTCAGCGATATCCTCTTCATCGACCCAATGGTCGCGGTGCCAGGGCCGGCGCTCGCTCGCTTTGCGTCCGGCATGGCCGAGTTGGATCGCCGGCACCGCGCCGAATTCGCGGATGGCCGCGGCAATCTCCGCCAGCGGCGCAACCTGTTCGTCCTGCCACAGGCCGAGATCGCCATGTGTCCGCCGGCCTTGAACTTCGACGCCGACCGCTTCGGAAAACACAAGACCCGCGCCACCCATGGCAAAGCGGCCAAGGTGAACCATATGCCACGCAGTCGGGAAGCCATTTGCCGCCAAATATTGGCTCATGGGAGAAACGGCGATGCGGTTTTTCAAAGTTACATCGCCGATGGTTAGCGGTTCGAATAGAGACAAGGTGACATCCTCACATCAATTGCGCGTGCTGAAGGAGCAAACCCAAGGACAAGAACCCAGACGCGGGCGCAAAATATATACATCACTCTCCACGACGCCTCATCACCATTGACTTAACTATAGCTGGACACCGGCGAGGGCCGCGGCAGGTAAATGGTTTGGGGAGCCTGGGATGCTGAAGTGCCGGTCACTCCCGCCCGGCGAGCGCCTTGACCAATTCGCGTACGCGTTGACGCATGATCGCCTCGGGCATGCGGTAATAGGCGCTGACCAATTCCTGTGTTTCCTGCGCCGCCATGGGATCGCCTTCGAAGCCCGGGGCTTCGCCGAGGCCGGGTGCGTTTGAGCCGGAGATATTGCCAGGCAACTCGTCGAAGAAATAGGAGATCGGCACGTCGAGCACTTGCGATAGCATATGCAGGCGGCTGGCGCTTACACGGTTGGTACCGTGTTCGTATTTTTGCACCTGCTGGAAGGTGGTATTGATCGCCTTGCCTAGTTTCGATTGACTCATACCGTGCATGGTGCGGCGCGCCCGGACGCGCTGGCCGACATGAACATCTACTGGGTTTGGTTTTTTCCCCATGCGCCATTTTAGCGCGAATCGGCGCGGCGGTGAAGCTTTACAATAGTTGCGCAAACGCGCTTAGCCGCTGATCAACCCGTCCGCGAAGCCAACATCATAAATCAGCCACAGGCCGAGGCAGATGGTCGCCGTGCCGGTGACGGCATTGAGCGCATTGTGCGTCCAGGTAAGTGAGCCCGCCAGTTTTTGCAGCGGCAAGGAAATCACCACCGAAAGCAGGGCCATGCCGAGCATGGTGCCAAGACCAAACAGCGCCATATAGAGGAAGGCTGGCCACCAGGAATCGAACTGGCCGAGGGTGAGCAGAATCAAGGCCGAAGAGCCGGCCATGCCGTGCACCAGGCCGATGATAAAAGCGCGCCGCCGCATGTTGCCGTGTATCGGACGGTGCTGATGGTCATGTGCCGAATTTTGATGCGACGTCTCGCCCTTATGGGAATGGGCGTGGAAATGGCTGGCCGCACCCGCCTGGTTGGAGGCATGGCGGTGTTGGTGGAAATGGATGCGTTCGCGGATCAATCGGCGCAGCACGTCATAGCCAAGCCAGCACAGCATAATGCCGACGGCGAGCTCGAGATATTGCGCGATACGCTCCGGCACGACGCTATCCATCATGATCACCGCAGCGCCGACGGCGAACAGCATCAGGGTATGGCCAAGGCCCCAGGCAGCGGCGACGCGGGCGGCGGCGGAGAGACTTTTCGAGCGGCTGGTGAGCGCCGCGACAGCGGCAACGTGATCGGCCTCAATGGCGTGCCGCAAACCGATTAAAAATCCGAGCAGAAGGACTGAACCCATGGCGCCGCGCCACACTGAATTGTTTTAGTTTCTTATCGCTTTGTTTTGCCTGTGGCGGCGCCAGAAAGCAATGCCTTCCAGTGGCGGAAGGCGGATTCATTTAGGCGTAACTTAATAGCTGTGTATGGGCCGGTGGGTTTGCACCCTAGGCGGTGCCGAGCAGCTTCTTCGCGGCGTCGCGGTCGATGATCGCGCTTTTAACGTCGGCTTCGCCGAAGCGTGTATCGACAAGGGTGGCGCCGGTGAAATTGGCGCCGGTGATGAGGGCGTTGCGCAGGTTTGTGCTGGTGAGGTCGGCACCGGTGAAATCGACCTCGGTCAGATTGGTCGGCCATTCCCGTCCGGTCGGCTTGCCGGCCGCGTCGAGCAGGTCGGTCGGGCCCATATTTGCATTGTTAAGGTTGGCGCCGGCGAATTTCGCTTTGGCGAAATTACTGCCGGCCATCACTGCATCGGAGAGATTGGCGCCGCTTAAATCGGTCTCGGTAAGATCGGACATCAGAAACGAGGCGCCTTTTAGCTCGGTTTTTACCAGCGACGCATTTTTCAGCACTGCGGCGCTGAGATTCACGTCGCCCAAATCGGTGTGCGACAAATCCTCGCCGGAGAGGTCGGCGCGTTCACCGCGCGCGCCGTTGCTTTCGATCCAGATATAATGTTTTTGCAGCACGTCCTGAATTTTCTTCGGCAGATTTTCCTTTGAGCGGAGAAATTCGGCGCCTTCCATATTGGCCAGCGAGGTATCCGAATCGCCGAAATCCGCGCCGCGCAAATCGGCATTGGCCAAATTGGTAGCCTGGCTGAAATCCACGCCGGTCAATTTGGCGCGGTGTAAATTGACACCCGTCAAGTCAAAGCCATAGAGGCTCTGCAAGGCCAAATCGGCGGGACTTCCGCCGTTCTTATTCTGGAGCCACTGGCTATGCCGGTCCAGAGCCTCAACGAGGTCGGATGGTGTCATATTGGGTTTCTTTCAGAATCCAAGGGCTGCATCGTGACAGCAGAGCGTTAATTTTCTTTTAGGCTTAACGGCTGGTTACGCGTAATTGGCCGATTAATGGCGGAAATCAGCGCTTTATCGCGACCGCATCGATTTCAACCAGCCATTCGGGACGTACCAAACCGGCGACCAGAAGGGTGGTGGAAGCCGCTTTGTGGCCCTCGCCGAGGAAACGTTTGCGCATTTTCGCCAGCACCGGAATATGGCCCCGGTCCATGACATAGCTGTTGGTTTTGACGATATTTTCGGGTGACATGCCGGCATCGGCCAGCACGGCGCAGATATTCTGCCAGACCAGCTCCGTCTGCGCCGCGATATCCTCCGGCACGGAATCGTCGGCGGCGACGCCGGTCTGGCCGGAGACATAAAGCAAGCGGCCCGGTAGCTCCGCCTCGACGCCATGGTCGTAATGGCCGAACGGGCCAGCGATGGCGCTCGGGTTGTAAACTTTGTGCATGTCTCAGGTTCCTTCCGCGGTGCGAACAATGGGGCGATCGGAAATCGGCCAATGGATGATTGCCGCCAGCACGCCAAGTGCGACGGCGATTATCCAGACGACATCGTAGTTGCCGGTCAGATCGAACAGGTAGCCGCCCATCCAAGCGCCCAGGAAGCCGCCGATCTGGTGGCTAAAGAATACGATACCAAAGAGGGCGCCGAGATAGCGCGGCCCGAAGATGCGCGCCACCAGCCCGCTTGTGAGCGGCACCGTGCCGAGCCACATGAAGCCCATCAGGCCGGCGAAAATCAGCACCGAGGTTTCGGTGACCGGAAAAACGAGAAAGCCGGCGATGATGACGGCGCGCAACAAATAATAAATGCTGAGGACATAATTCTGACGGTACTTTCCGCCGAGCCAGCCGGAAGCCAAAGTGCCGAGGATATTAAAGAAACCGATGATCGCGATCGCCGTGGCGGCCAGCATGGTCGGCATGCCGTTGTCGGCGAGGTAGGGCGGAAGATGCGTGGCGATGAAGGCGACGTGATAGCCGCAGACGAAAAATCCGGCGCACAGCAGCCAATAGCTTCTGTTGCCGGAGGCTTCGCGCAAGGCCTCGCGCAGACTTTTCGCCGACCCGGTTTCGCCGCTGCTCTTGCCGCGCACGCCAAGCGCGAGCGGAATGATGAAGGCGGCGATTATGGCCAACACCAGGAGGGCGGCGGCCCAGTCCATGTTTTCGATCAGGGCGCCGCCGACGAGCGCCATGATCAACTGTCCGGCCGAGCCGCCGGCGCTGGCGATGCCGAGCGCCATTGAGCGCTTCTCCGGTGGGAAGGCCCGCCCGACCGGGCCGAGCACGACCGCGAAGCCGGCCGCGCTGGTGCCCATCCCGACCAGGAGACCGACCCCGCCATGCAGCGCCCAGGGGCCGCTTGCATTGGCCATGAGCAACAATCCGCCGGCATAGAAAAGGCCGCCCAATACAACAATGCGCGCCGCGCCGTAACGGTCCGCCAAGGCACCGAATATGGGCTGGCTGATGCCCCAGGCGAGCATCTGGATGGCCATGGCAAGGGCAAAGACCTCGCGCGGCAATTGCAGGTCGAGGCTTATCGGCTGGAGAAAGAGGCCGAAGGTGTTGCGCATGCCCATGCCGAGGGCAAGGATGATTGCCGCGCAGGCGACCAGCACGTAAGGCGAGGGGGAGCGTAGCAAGGCTTTCATACTCGAACGCGGAGAAGCGCGGCCGTTATTCGGCCGCCGTGGCCAATTGCTCGCGGAACACCGAGAGCAATGTTTCCTTCGGCACCATGCCGGGAATACCGAGGCGGCTGTTGAGAACGAATGTTGGCACCGAATTGATGCCCATAATATCGCGCCCGAGAATCAATTGCTGTTCGCACTCTTTGCTATAGACGCCGCTATCGAGCGCTTGGCGAAAATCCTGCTTGTCGAGGCCGATTTCAACCGCGCAATCGCCGAGCACCTCGGCTTTGCCGATATCGAGCTCATCCTGGAAGAAGGCGGTAAACATGCGGTGGTTATATTCATCCGCCTTGCCCTTGTCGCGCGCCACCAGCGCGCCTTCGAAGGCGAGGCGGGTATAGGGCTGGGGCGACACCTTGGGTAAAACAATATGAACGCCCATCTGTTCGGCCATGGGATAAACGGAATCGCGCCAGCCGCTTTGCAGATAATCGCCCTCGGGTTCCAGCGTCGGCGTTGGCGCGGGACGGAGCTCAAACGGCATCCACTCGACGTCCACTTCGCCCTCAAGTTCGGCCACCGCTTCATTGAGCGGGCCTTCGGCGAGGAAGCAATAGGGGCAGACGTAATCCGAAAACACTTGGACCTGAAGAGGCATGTTAACTCACTTGTTGGTGACTTGGCTGAGGGCGCGCTCAAGAATGTCGCCGGCGCGCTCGATCTGTGCTTCGCTGGTGGTAACGGGCGGCACGAAACGCACCACATTGCCATGCGCGCCGCGCACCGAGAATAGCAGACCTTCCTGGAGGCAAAGGCGGAAAATTTCGTCGGCCTCCTTGTCCGCCGGTTCCTTGCTCGCCCGGTCGCGCACCAGCTCAATGCCCTGCAGGCAGCCGCGCCCGCGCACATCGCCGATCATCTCGAAGCGCTGCTGTAAATCGCGCATACGCGCCTGCCAGTAGTCGCCGATCGCCGCCGCTCGGGCCGGCACATCCTCTTCCAGGATCACGTCCAGGCTGGCCAGGCCGGCGGTGCAGCCAATCGGGTCCGACGAATGAGAATGGCCGAAGGAAAGCCCGCCCGCGAGCGCTTTTTGCTCGATTTCGTCGGACGTCACCATGGCGCTGATCGCCAGGCCGCCGCCAAAATGCTTCGAGACGGTGAGGATATCCGGCATGACGCCCAATTGCCGGTAGGCATACATATCGCCGAGCTTGCCAAGACCGGTCTGCGCCTCGTCGAAAATCAGCAGCGCGCCGCGTTCCCGAAGGCGCTCCTTCAACGCACGGACATAACCGCGCGGCAGTTCGATCACACCGCCGGCGCTGATCACCGGCTCGACAATCACCGCCGCCAGATTGCCGGCGCATTGCCGGTCGAGAGTTTGGAAAGAAATATCCAAGAGCGGCGCCCACCAGTCTTCGCCTTCGCTCTCAACCGGTGAGCGGTAGGCATAGGGCGCCGGGATGGCGTAAAGATCGGGAATGGTCGGCCCGTGATTGGGCGCGGCGGCGATATAGCTCATGGCGCGCGAGACATCCGAATAGCCATGAAAGCTGAGATGGAGTGCCGCAACGGCGCTCTTACCCGTGGCGCGCCGGGCAAACAGAATGGCCGCTTCGTTCGAATCGGCGCCGGACTGAATAAAAAGCGAACGCGTGAGCGGCGCATCGATCGTCTCGGCCAGCTTTTTCGCCAGCAATACCTGCGGCTCGTTGTAATAGACCGAGGAGGCATGCGTGAGTTTGCTCAAGCCCTTTTGCACGGCCGCGGTCACGCGCGGATTGTTGTGCCCGAGCCACGAACACATCTGTCCGGAATTAAAATCGAGATAGGCATTGCCATCCCGATCCCAAACCTCGCTGCCCTCGGCACGCACGAACACCGGCCCGCCGGACGCCGCGACGACATCGGAGAGCAGGGAGGAGCGAATGAGATAATCCTCGCCGGTCTGGCGTAATTGTTGGCTATCCATAGGGCTTTACCATCATCAATTCATGGGTCATAGATATATGACTATATCTTTTGACCCAATTTGGTATTGTTTTGTAATCCAGCTTGTCACACAACATGTAGTGCCGCGCGTCAGGCTATTGCTGTGAATAAAGATAGCACGGCGTGGGCAAAATTATGGCATTTTTGGTTGCCGCTTAGGTGCAAGCCATTGAAAAAATAGTAAATCTGCAATGCGCGCGAGCTATATTATAGATTGTCGGATCAATCGAATTTGGCCTCGTCGATTGGTTACGCTTTGACCACATTGAATTCTTTGTTTTCAGTCTGCATAGAAATTTAATGCGCGGTCAGTTTGAGCGCGGCGAAACTAAGCGCATTAGCCGATTGCCAGAGCGAACCGCGCGGCACCTATTGAATGATGTGACAGATGCCTGGTTGGCCGAGGTGGAGGAGGACGTGGCCGATTTCGTGCGCCAGGTAAGCGCCGGCGAGGCGCGCGGCTTCCTCGTCGTCATATTCCACGCCGCCGCGCAGCTGGATGATCGGGGCGTAGTCATTGGCGAAGGGAAAGGTACTGAGGAAAGCGTAGGTATTGAACGGGCCGTCGCGGCTGAAGCTGGTGGTGCCGACCGATATGCCGCCGCGCAAGGCCGAGTGCACGTCCATGCCGTAATATTCGGCGCTTGCGACGAGTTGATTGGTGAGGACGATATCGTACGGGAGCGCGCCATGCGCCAGCGTGTCCCACAGGGTCCATTCGTTGAACAGCGAATCGTCGATGACGGCACGCTTGTCGTTTGCCGGCAAGACGCGCCATACGCGAAGACGCCGGAGCAAGGTGTCGGTCAACGCCTCGGCATAGCCCTTATCGGTGGTGCTTGTCGGCGGGTTGATCAGGTGCGGGCGGGCGAAAGCGTAAATATCTTCCGATCCGGCGCTGTTATTCTGAATTCTGGCCAACAGATCATCGACCAGGAGGTCGGTTTTGCCGCTGTTCTTCTTGAAATCGTAGACCCATTGCATCACTTCATCGTCAGCGAATTCGGGCCGGAGGGCGAAAAGCTCGGCAATCGAGATTTGCTCCGGCGTGGTGAAGGTAATGTCGATGGCGAAATGGTCCTTGGCGACCTGCCGTGCTTCTTCGAGCAGAATCGTGATTTGCTCCGCCGACATATGCGAAAAACGCGGATTCAAGGCATGGGCGACGCGCATGGTGACTTTATTGTGCTCAATTTCCGGGCGTGGCACCGGCAACCACTCTTCCGCCGCCGGCGCGCTATTCAATGCCGCGAGGCAAAGCGGGACCGCCATTGCGGCGGCAAGAACGATCCGGGGCAGAGTAAAAATTAGTCGAAAAATGACCATCTAACACTATATCTCGTTGTCATGAGCGCCGTGCATACCCTATACATGGGTGAATTCGTTGGAGTATGAGCATGGCCAAGGCATTGGATCTATTTGACTACGCGCCCGATGAGGCGCCGGAAGGGCCCGCCGAGAATAAAGCCATGAAACGAAAAACCCGTAAAAAACCGGCTTCAAGCTCCAGTCCAAGACAGTCAAAGATAAAGTCTGGCAAGAAATATGTAAACGATGACTACACGGCCGACGATATTGAGGTTTTGGAAGGTTTGGAGCCGGTGCGCCGCCGTCCGGGCATGTATATCGGCGGCACCGATTCGCATGCGCTGCACCATCTGTTGGCCGAAGTGCTCGACAATTCGATGGATGAGGCGATTGCCGGCCACGCCACCTGGATCGAGCTCGCCCTCAATGCAGATGGCTCGGCCAGTATACGCGACAATGGCCGAGGCATTCCTGTCGACCCGCATCCCAAATTCAAGGACAAATCGGCGCTCGAAGTCATTTTGACCACCCTCCATTCGGGCGGGAAGTTCGGCGACAAGGTCTATGCGACATCGGGCGGGCTGCATGGCGTCGGCCTTTCGGTGGTGAATGCGCTTTCCGATGAACTCACCATCGAAGTCGCGCGCGAGAGCACGCTATGGCGTCAGACCTATTCGCGCGGCGCCGCCAAGGAGAAGCTGAAGAAGAAGGGCGCGGTGAAAAACCGCCGCGGCACCTTGGTCAATTTCCATCCCGACAGCGAGATATTCGGCGCCGACAATCATTTCCGCCCGGCAACGGTCTATCGCATGGCGCGCGGCAAGGCGTATCTGTTCAGAGGCGTGGAAATCCGCTGGAACTGTGCGCCGGAACTGCTGAGTGATGACAGCGAAATCCCCGAAAAGGGCGTTTTGCATTTCCCCCATGGCCTCAGCGATTACCTGGCTGCCGAAATCGGCAAACGCGCGACCGCAACCCAACGCGCCTTCGCCGGTGAAGCCAAGCTGAATGGCGGCACCGGGCGGGTGGAGTGGGCGATTGCCTGGCCGGAAGACGAAGACGGCTTCTTTGCATCGCACTGTAATACGGTTGCGACGCCCAATGGCGGCACCCATGAAGCGGGCTTGCGTTCCGGCCTACTGCGCGGCCTCAAAGCCTACGGTGAACTGACTAACAATAAGCGCGCTCAGCAACTGAGCGCGGAAGATATCACCGGCGAAGCCTGCATTGTGCTGTCGGTGTTTTTGACCGATCCGCATTTCCAGGGCCAGACCAAGGACAAACTGACCAACCCGGAGGCGAGCCGCCTGGTCGAAGCGGTGCTCAGGGATCACTTCGATCATTGGCTGTCGGGCGATCCGGCGGCGGCCAATCTGCTGTTGACCTATGCGTTGGAGCGCTCGGAAGAGCGCTTGCGCCGGCGCAAGGAAAAGGAAGTCAAACGCAAGACGGCGACGCGCAAGACGCGCCTGCCGGGCAAGCTCGCCGATTGCAGCAACAAGGCGGCCGAGGGCACCGAGATATTTCTCGTCGAGGGTGATTCCGCCGGCGGCTCGGCCAAGCAGGCGCGCAACCGCAAAACCCAGGCGATCCTGCCGCTGCGCGGCAAAATCCTCAATGTCGCCAGCGCCAGCAAAGACAAGCTGCGCGACAATCAGGAACTCAACGATCTGGTTCAGGCTCTCGGCTGCGGCACGCGCGGCAAATATGACGAAAAGGCCTTGCGCTATGAGCGGGTGGTGATCATGACCGACGCCGATGTCGATGGCGCCCATATCGCGTCACTGCTGATGACCTATTTTTACCGCGAAATGCCCGAGCTGATCAGCAATGGGCATCTCTATTTGGCCCAGCCGCCGCTCTACCGGCTGGCGCAGGGCGACAAGATCGCCTATGCGCGCGACGATGCGCACCGCGATGAATTGCTGCAGGGTGACTTCAAGGGCAAGCGCAAGGTTGAAATCAGCCGCTTTAAAGGCCTTGGCGAGATGCCAGCGGCGCAGCTGCGTGAGACGACGATGGATCCCAAGCAGCGCAGCTTGCTGAAAGTATCAATCCCAGAAGGCGAGGAGACGAAAACCGCGCGCCGGGTGGAAGACCTGATGGGGCGCAAGCCGGAAACACGCTTTTCCTTCATCCGCGAACATGCCGGATTTGTTTCCGATCTCGATATCTAAGCCTTTTGACGCAATTCAACCGCTTGGCGCGGCAAAAATGAGAACGGGGTTGGCTTTTAAGGACAATATGCGGTAAGCCTTGCCGCCCCGTTTTTCGATTGGGTTTCCCAGCGAAAATAGCCGGAAATGCTTTGTTAAGTAATATTTCGAATAATCCAACAGATTACTTGCTGGTTCATTGCCGCATGCGTGGCGGGCAAATCGATTTGCGCGCGCCTGAAACCAGCCCCAGCCAGCCGGAGCGCTGAGTAGTTTTGACAGAACAAACAACAAGTTTCGAAGATTTGGGCCTGAGTCCTGAATTGCTGAAATCCGTCCATGAGGCCGGCTATACAAACCCAACGCCTATTCAGGAAAAGTCCGTACCGCTCGTCCTGATGGGCCGCGACCTGATGGGTTGCGCGCAAACCGGAACCGGCAAAACGGCAGCATTTTCCCTGCCGATTATCGATATCCTGTCGCAGGGCAGGGCGCGGGCGCGTATGCCGCGGGCACTTGTTCTCTCGCCGACGCGTGAACTGGCACAGCAAATTTCAGAAAATTTCACGACTTACACCAAACATCATGAGCTTGGCCATGCTGTCCTGATCGGCGGCGAATCAATGCCGGATCAGGAGCGCGCGCTGTTGAAAAATCCGGACGTGGTGGTTGCCACGCCCGGCCGCCTGCTCGATATGTTTGAGCGTGGCAAGGTGATGTTGGGCGGCATCAAAATTCTGGTTATCGACGAGGCCGACCGGATGCTCGACATGGGATTTATTCCCGATGTCACGCGCATCGTTAATTCCCTGCCGCGTATTCGCCAGACGCTGTTGTTCTCGGCCACGCTGGGGACGGAAATTCGCGCGCTGGCGGATGCATTTCTGATCAATCCGAAGGAAGTCAGCGTCGCACCACCGGCATCGATCGCCCAGACGGTGAAGCACACCATGATCTCGGTGCCGAAATATCCCAAGGACAAGCGCGCCGCCTTGCGCAAGGTGATGGCGGGAGAAGATGTGCAAAGTGCTCTTGTCTTCTGCAATCGCAAAAAAGATATCTCCGTATTGCGCAATTCACTCCGGCGGCATGGCTTTGAGGCCGAGGAATTGCACGGCGACATGGCCCAGCATCGGCGCACGGAAACGCTGGCCGATTATAAAAGCGGCAAGATCAAGCTGTTGGTCTGTAGCGACGTTGCCGGCCGGGGGTTGGATATTCAGGGTGTTTCGCATGTCTTTAATTTCGATGTGCCCAACAATGCCGAATCATATGTGCACCGCATTGGCCGCACCGGCCGCGCCGGGCGGGCGGGAACGGCAATCACTATGGTGACGTCGGAAGACGCCAAATATTTGGATGCCATTGTCAGCCTCATTGGTATGAAAATACCGGTTCAGACGCTCGATGAAATTGGCAGCAAAGCGCCGGAGGCCGCGCCGCCGCCAGCCGAGGAACAAATGGCGCCGGAAGCGCAATCCAAACCCGAAGCCGAAGCGGCTCAGGAAGAAGCAAAAGAAGGCGCTCAAACCAAAGACGACGCCAAAGAGAGTGAAAGCCGGCCGCGCGGTCGGCGCTCGCGCTCCCGCTCAGGCGGCGAAAAGAAATCACCGAGCCGCGCGGCGCCGGAAAAACCGAGCCGCGACCATGCGGCGCGCGAGAGACGCCCGAGAGATGCCGGGCGGAAGAAATCGAGCGGGCAGGGCAATAGCGGCGATGGTGACAAAGTGATTGGAATGGGCGATCATTTCCCCGATTTTCTGCGCGATCCGGTCAGGCCGAAGCGGGGAGGGTAAAATTGAAAGCGATCTTCGTGATGGTGAAGTGCGAGTTGGGGCAGGCCTATGAGGTCGCCGACCGCGCCATAGAGACGATCGAGCAGGTCTCGGAGATTTACTCGACCTCGGGCCAATATGATCTGCTGATCAAATCCTATCTTGATGCCGATCAGGATATCGGCCATTTCGTGACCGAGAAAATTCAGACGCTGGATGGCGTGCGCGATACCTTCACCATAATCACCTTCAAAGCCTTTTCCTAAAACCTCACGAAACATGGCGAAGCCGGCCCTCTTGCGAGGACCGGCCACGGCCTGTTTGCGTTCTGATTAGGCGGCTTTGTCCTGAAGCTGCCGGGTGCCGCGAATTTCGATCTTGCGCGGCTTTTTTTCCTCCGGAATTTTGCGCGCGAGATCAATCGTCAACAGACCATCCTCAAGCGCGGCATTTTCAACTTTGATGTGATCGGCGAGCTGGAAACGGCGCTCGAAGGCACGCCGGGCAATGCCGTGGTAAAGCAGATTTTTGCTTTCCTTATCTTCCTTTTCCTCGGCGCGGCCGCTTAACGTCAGCGTGTTCTCGTGTAGAACAACATCGACATCATCCGCTTTGAAACCGGCAACCGCCATGGTGACGCGGTAATGGTCGTCGTCAACCTGCTCGATATTATAGGGCGGGTAGGAAAGGTCGCTTTCCGTGTTCTGCGCCGCATTGTTGAGCATGCGGGTCATACGGTCAAAGCCGACGCCGGTCCGAAACAGGGGGGAAAAATCATAGGCTGTACGCATTGGATATCCTCCTTTGAGCAATATCTTGGCGGGCGGCTATGACGCTCCAGACGCGCCATTGCGGCCCCGCCTGTTAATGGCGGCCCCGTTATGGCGACCGCCTAGAAGGGATGTGGGAATTGATTTCGGGTGTTTCAAGGGGCCGGGATTTCCAGCTCTCCCGACAAAATCCGCGCGACAAAATCCGGCACAATTTGGCTCGCCGGGCCGTAATGGCATTCGCCAAAGAGACTCCCGCCGAGAGAGGGCTCGAGGTTGAGTTCCACTGTATGGGCGCGTCCCGACATCTCCAATTCATGTACAAATCCGGCCGCCGGATAGACGCTGCCAGAGGTGCCGATTGAGATAAACAATGCGCAATCGTCGAGCGCTTGCATGGTGCGCCCCTGCTCAAACGGCATTTCGCCGAACCACACGATATGCGGGCGAAGCGTGCCTTCGGTCCCGCAAGCAGAACAGATGCTCCCCATATTCAAATCTTCGTCCTGCCGCCTCACGTCACCGCACGTGGTGCAACGCGCTTTCGTCAATTCGCCGTGCATATGAATGAGGTTTTGGCTGCCGGCGCGTTCGTGTAGGTCGTCGATATTCTGCGTAACGATCAGCACCCTGGCGGGCCATTGTTCTTCCAGCAGAGCCAGAGCCTTGTGCGCGGCATTGGGCTGAATATCCGCTGCGCCGAGCGCACGGCGGCGGGCATTGTAAAAATCGTGAACGCGCATCGGGTCCTTGGCGAACGCCTCCGGTGTGGCGACATCCTCGATGCTGTTTTTCTCCCAGATGCCGCCCTTGTCGCGGAATGTTTCGATGCCGGATTCGGCTGAGATTCCGGCGCCGGTGAGAATGAAGATATTTCCGCTATCAAATGTGACGGGAGTCATTCGCCGATGATCTTTACCAGCACGCGCTTCTGCCGCCGGCCGTCGAATTCACCGTAGAAAATTTGTTCCCAGGTGCCGAAGTCCAATTCCCCGCCCGTGATGGCGACGACCACTTCCCGCCCCATGACCTGGCGCTTGATATGGGCGTCCGCATTGTCTTCGCCGGTATCGTTGTGGCGGTACTGTGCCAGCGGCGCGTGCGGCACCAGGGCTTCGAGGAATTTTTTGTAATCATGATGCAGGCCGGATTCATCGTCATTGATGAAAACGGAAGCGGTGATGTGCATGGGGTTGACAAGCACCAGACCCTCCTCGATGCCGCTCTCATCGATACAGGCGCGGACATTGGGCGTGATGTTCACGAAATCCATGCGCTCCGGTATGTTGAGGGTCCAGGCTGTGTCAAAACGCTTCGCATGATATGATTCTTCCGTTGTCTTGGC
>CAYSDJ010000076.1:0-17932 GCA_964429775.1 uncultured Rhizobiaceae bacterium | reverse complement strand
CTACTTGGTCAGAAAAATGTTGCTTGAGTAGATATAAAGCTGTAGCATATGTTCCTAATTTGGTTCTTACACCAGGAATTTTATGTAGTATTCTTTTAAGATTAAAAATTAATCTATGAAGTAAGGTAAAAGAATTCTTTTCTTCTGAGGTTTTAAGCTCTTTACGTTTTCGGAGAAGTTTACCATCTTTATCTATAATACCGTGTTCAAAAGCAGGTTGTTTTTCCCACGGTGTGGTAAGTATTCGTAAAAAGCGATAGGCTACAAATAAATCTATAGCCGCACCTTCTGTTAGATATTTTTTAGTGTTTTCCATACATATGGATCCAATTGTATATCAACCAATTCTCCTTCAGGAATCATATCTAAAAACAACATAAATGTTTTTAATACTGACCAATATTCCTGATCTACTTTATAAAATAACAAAACTCCAGAAGCCTCAACACCAAACACATTCTGTAATACAATAATGTGATTCAGAATCAACCTCTCTTTTAAATTACCCGTTTCATTATATTTTTTGAGTAGTCTTTTAAGATATTTAAATCTCTTAATATCTTCATTAAACTCCTCTTCACCCTCACATTGCGGATTATTATAATTATGTAACGCATACATCAGCCAATTGGCTGGGGTAATTTTTTCATACATTAATTTATGCTATTTTGGCAAGCACCTTACATCTGCCATTATCTAGTTCCATATATTTAAAATTAATACTCAATCCACCATCAACTCTATGAGAAATACCATCATCATTTATAACTTCATCAGGCGCCTGGTTACCATCTTTACCGTATCGACCGCCGAACTGTTCTAATGGTACTGAAATGTCACCTTCTCCTTCGTAGATTTCTACCTTAGGAAAAGTTACACCAATTCTCATAAGCTTTTGTCGTAACTCACTTATAGCATGATTTGCATTTAAATATTCTCTATCTGCAATCGAACCAACAAAAGCATTAACTTGTTTTAAAGTTGCTGGGTCCTCTATATTAGCTACACTACCAACACCATCTTCAACAGGTGTAGATGCGTGTGTATTGTGCTCTTTAAAAGTTTTCATTATTCTATCTCTTGTTTTAATTCTGAAAGTTCTGCAGCATCAGTTTCCGTTTCTCTTATAGAAAAAGAAGCTGTAACTTTAGGTTTCGGTTTTTTTTCAACCTTTTCTTCTTTAGATTCTTTAGGTGAAGTTATAGTACCATATTTAATTACTTCTTCAGTCATCTTTTCCCTTCTCCTCGTTAGGAGTTTTGGTTACTTTCTTCTCTTTAGGTGGAACGCCAGGTGCAATAGCAGCACTTAAATCCCCTTCATCTCCTAATGAGTCTAAAAAGTATTCGCACTGCTGTTGTGCACCCCTTAAAGCGTTCATATTCGCTATTGCGTTTGTTTTCTCCCTGTCCAATTCTGCAAGTCTATTTTGCATATTTTGGATTTCAGTAACTATTAACTCCCTACGTTCTCTAATATCATTTTCAGTTAATGCCATGATATATTCACCTCCAAATTATTATGTTAAGATATTAAGCTATAGTTGGTCCTGCACCAGGTGTTCCCGGTCCCCAAGCACCAATAACTTGCCAGCCAGACGATAGCCACATCAGTATGGCGGCATCACCAGCATCAGCAAACGTAAGAGTTGTTCCATCATTCATTGTTGCAGGTGTAAGAGTTGCATCTCCACCATCAGTTATAAAAACGATAATCTTAATCTGACCCTGTGCACCGTCTGCCAATGTCAGTGCAATTGCTCCAGAAGAAGCAACGGTTGTTACTGCTGTTGTAAGGTTAACTGCACCTGCGGCTGTCATTGCCTGTGGTGTTGAATCAAATGCCAACCAAGTAGGCATATTGTTCATTAAATTTGCTACTGAAATCTTTTTGTTTACTGGTGTTCCTGCCGGATCATCAATAACGTGTAGTAAATCCTCTGCAGCGATACCTGTTCCCAGGTCTGTTAGTGCTGTAATCTTTTTATCAGCCATTTCTTTCTCCTATGTAATCCAAATTAATGGTAAACTATTCTATGCATACGCATAGACCAATTAAACGCCCGCATGGGCTAATACTACTTCTTCTATATATATTGCACCATCACTACCAGCAGTTTCGTTGATACATGATAGTTTAAAGCAAGATATAAGAGTACCCCCTGCACTATAAGTAAATGCTGCAGTTGATGAAGCGTCTTTATCTGTTGTTATTGTGGTTTCTGTCCCGGCACCACCAGGCCCTTCCGAACCGCCGATTGATGCAATGTTAGCATCCGTGATTAAAGTATTCCAAGCCCCTACTGAGGCTCCTAATAATGATACCTGTTCTCCAGCAGCAAATGTAAAATTATCTGTGACTGTTAAAACTGCTGGGTCTGCACTCGTTGCCGAGAGAACCTTTGCAGACTTAACTTTTTCATCAGGTACTATTACAATAGATGTTCCGCCTTTTAGGTATGTGCCGTTTGATACACCAGATGAATTTGTTACTGCTGTTCCTTCATTAGAAACTTTGACAAAAACATCATTACCACCAAACTCTGACACTCTAATAGAACTATTTACACCAATGGTAAATGCACTAGTCGAATGTTCACTATCGTCTGCTAAATTTGCAGCAGTAATAACTCCAATCTGCTTTATCAATCTATAAGACATATTATATCACTCCTCTATTAACTGACAGCAGTTGTTACACCAATCAGGCATTGTGCTGAACCAGAACTTGAACCAGATACAGTTTCCTCAGTCATAACACTTGAACCTGTTTTGGCAGCAGTATTACTGAAAATTTCAGCATTGCCTCCTGGCCCACCAATTGCACTAGCACCAGCAAGGTCGCCCTCTGTAACAGCTGTTCCGTTACCATCAACCATTGCTGAACTACCATCTGTACCTAATGCGTAGTCTGGATCACCTATTCTACCACTAGCAACAGCTGTACTTGGTATAGTTCCTCTGAATGTTAATTTGTTAGTGCCTGAACCACTAAAGTATTGCATTGCCATAGCACCGTCATTGACCATATCAGTTGGTCCATAATTCAATACATTGAAAAATACTTTATTACTAGTAACATTGTCAGCTGACCAGGCAGCAGATGTAACTGTAATTGCTTCGTCAAATGTCAACACTATATCAAATGTTTCGCCACGAGCATATTCACCGGCAGTAAAGTCTGCTGATAAAATATTCGCCGCAGCCAATGTGGCTGATAGACCACTCACACAGGCAATGACTTCTACTTGTGCATCTGTATTGTCGTTTCCACTCGCAGCAGTTCCTGCCCGGAGAGCCCAACCTGCCGTTGTAGCGTGTGCATCTTCTTTTGCACCACTGGCGCCTTGGGCACCATCACCACCAAGCCATTTTGGTCTGCTTTCTGCGGAAGTTGATTTTCCCCATAAACTCATTGTTTTATCTCCTATAATAGGTTTTCTTTTTATTATTTATAATAGTTTTAATTTAACTAGGTATGTTTGTAGTTCTTTATCTTTAACTCCTTTAACCATACCCGCCGCCTTATGTAAGGCTATAGCATTTTTCATGCCTGCATTTTGGAATTTTTTAAACCATCTAGCTGCGGCTTTATATTCTTTAGAATGTAGTAATCGACTTAATCCTTCTTCAACTTCAACAAATTCCTTATACTCTTTATACTCCTTTATACCCATAGCCTTTCTTAAAATTTTAAATAAATCTTTTGCATCTTTACTATTGGCAAATTCATCAGGCAAACCTGATTTGAACAGATCAAAATTATTATCAGCAGCAGCACCTCTCATTTTTGATGCAGACATTCCTGATGCACCTTCTGCATCAGGATCACGTTCCCCTGCATTGATAACTTTGATCGAATCAAACTTATACTCACCATGTCGTTTTCCTTTCACCCCATTATACTTATCTAATAGTTTCTGAAACTCTCCCACACGGTCTGAACCTGCAATCATTATTAAATCAGTATAACCATCATTAAAAACATCTACTGCAATATCTATAACTGTTCTTGCTGGACTGTCTACAATATGTTTTGCATGATCCGGAAAAATCTTTCTCATAAATTTTATTTTAGATTTATAGTCTAAAGGATTTTTCTTTCGATCTTGTGACTTACTTACATAGATTCGATAATCCCTACCACCAACGGCTTTAGCCTTGTTCATCAAGACTTCGTGTCCTATGGTAACAGGATTAAATCGACCAAATGCAAATACTATTTTACTCATTCTTATTTAACTTTTCTAAAATCTTTTTAGTATCTTCTTTGATTTCACCAATATCTTTGACGATCTCTGCCTGTTGAACCTGAATGATAGCAATTTCTTTTTCATTCTTTATCACCTTCTCAATAGCAGCAGTATTGTCTTTAACGTGTATATCTGTTCCAGAAGCCCACCATACTGCTGCAGCTGCTTGTGTTAGTATAAAAACCCAAACTGCGGGAACTGACCAGTCGTTCATTTTTCTAATTGACTCCTCATTCTTTCTGTTTCGGCCTTCTTTAATTTTATTACTAATTTTTTGGCTATTGCAGGTATCTTTGCATATTTCTTTTGCAATACTTTATCTATTTCCATTTTCTTTACAGGCGGCATAGAATTATAATCTTTGTATCCAGCTTTCTTTATAATTAACATCTTTGCCTGTTTTTGAGCTCTCTTCCACAATTTATCTGGAGAGGCGTGCTTCTTCTTTGCCTTTGCAATTTTTTTCTTCATAGCACTTGACTTCATTAACCTAGACATTCTGCGTGCCATGGCCTTTCGTTGTGCTATGTTTAGAGGCTTACGCTCTGTTAAAAATTCTTTATAAGTTTTCATGTCCAGTTTTTAGCGGCTGTAAAATTAGCTCTACTAAATTCCATTCGATCTACAAGTTTTAATGCCGTACCTACACGATCTATTGCAACAAATCCTTCAGGTGCAGTTATTTTATATCCATCAGATGTTTTCAAAAATGAAGCCACTGAACTTTTTATTAAATTTAATTTTCGTATAATATAATTCTTTGCAGTCTTGAGAGTTATATAAGATGCTATTACAAAATACAATGCTATTTTATATTTTGCATACTCCTTTAACCCTTCTTTCATAATTTCTGTATATTTTTTCTTTCCTTTCTCTGATTTAGATTTATCAATCTGTTTCATTAACACAGAACTATAATATTTTTCAAACTCTGAAACTAATTTCTTGGTGTCTCTGATACCTATGCCTTCTCTAATTTGTGTATTAAAAAATGTTTTTAGGTGTGAACTCAATGCCCACTGATCTCGATCTTTTTCCATAATTTTCAAATAAGGAGTAGCTTTTTTAAGCGATCCAGATGTTAAATCCAAAACTCTATTAAATTTCTCTGTTTCTCCTGTAGTCATTGTTGCTGTACCAGACTCATCTGAAAATTCTGCATCTGTTGACCAAACACTAGACGTACTCTTTAATTGTTTTGAATTTGCACCAAAATTTGCTTTCATAGAATCTATTGTATCACCAGTATATGTTGTATGCCAAACAACTCCGATTTTAGATCGTTGAATTTGTTTTGCTAAATCGCTGTCTGCTGGAACTGCATAAGTAATCGTATTTGGTGTAAAGGTAATCATACTCTCGCCATCAATAGATTCAGATTCTAAATCGCTAGATGTAAACAACAAATCTCCCTGCCATACATCTTTAATTTCTAATTTAGGAAACTCTTTCAATGCAATTTTTAATTTATCTGCAAGACCACCAGAATGATTAGCATCTATATCTGCATTTGTATAATTCAGTTTTGGTTCTTTATTAAAAATTGATTTTGAGCCTACAAAGAATTTTCCATTCTCAGGATTTGTTCCTGCAAATATAGCAGGTGCACCATCCCACTTAACTGTTAAGCTTATCTTCTTACTTACATTGCCTTCTAACATATCTCGTAGCGCCTCTAGAAATGCTATAGCATTTTTTCCACCAGCAACACCATTATTAATGATGTCATCTTCTAGATGTTCTAGATGTGTGTTCTTATCTTCTGTTAAAAATTCTGCAAATGTTTTCATTAACCAAGTTCCATTTCAGCATATTTTTTATTCATTACCGCAGGCTTTAATTTAAACCCTGGATCTGGCATGATTATTTCATACTTGTCAGTAGTTTTTGTTGATGTTTCTTTAGGCATACCATTTTTTCTTAATACTTGAAAACTGTTTTTACTTAATTGTTTTACCCAATTTCTTTGTTTCTTACCTTTGGGATTAGTCCAAGTCAACTGAAATACTTTCTTTTTAGTTGCCCCTGCTCCTAATCGAAACTCTTTATCTTCTGTTAGAAATGCTGCAAATGTTTTCATTATCTTCTTCTAGTTTTAGCACTAAACCGAGCAGTATCATAATCTATATTTTTTTGATATGTGTCTTGCTGTTTCTTTTTCATCAAGGTTAGTTTGCGTTTTATCTTAGATGATTTCAACTGTTGTTTTACATCCATATATGCTTTTACTTTATACATAAACGCACTTTTCTCATCAAGTAAAAAATGATTTGCTACAATATCTAATCCACCTGACTTTGTTTTCTTTGACAGATCGGCTAACTCGTTAGCAATGTTCTGTTGTAAAAAATCAATAGACATTGTGCCGTAGCCACGAATTGCTACTGTAGGATTCTCTGGATCAAAATCAGGTGCATCCCAATAAATTTCACCAGCACCATATCCTTTGGCTTCACCCAATACTTGTCTGATTGCATTTCTTTCTGATCTATACATTTTATTTTCCTAAATTCTTACAATTATGCAGATATAAATTTATTGTTGATAAGTTTTCATGATATTACCAACTTGGAGTCGCCATTGATACTTCTCCCTCTATTTCATACCCCAAAATCTCTAATAATACAGTAATACCTTTAGCTGCCCACTCTTTCATTTTTTGAATAACTCGTTTGATAATATTTTCCCAAAGATATTTGGCAGCTGCCTGAACTTTTGTTACTATAGTATCCTTTAAGTCTGAAAAATATCCTTCTGTCAAAAGTTGTGATTGGAAAGATTCATATTCTTCATTAATAATAGATGTAATACTTTCTTCAAATAATGGATGTCCTTTAGGCTCATATGCTGCGGCAATACCTAATTTTGGATATTTTGATCGTCCACCACCCTTAAAATCTACTGAAACATTTGAAGCTAGTGCCGTATTTGCCATCGACCACGGAAATACATCTTCTTTCTTTTTTACTCCGCCATTGTGAAATACTAACATTGTATTTGCAACAGCTGTTTCTCCTCCAGTATATTTTGACCCCACAGAAGCTTTACCTGTAAATTTATAAAGTCCTGAAGCTGCCTCATATACTAACCATTTCTTTAACTCATTATTGTTTTCTAGAAACTCTTTTATTTTTATTTTCCAATTTTCAGCTTCCATAGATGTTTTAATAATATCAACAATTTGTGTTTTTAAAGCAGATTTTGTTAATTCTTTAGGTGATACTTTTTCTAAATGTCTAGCACTTACTTTAACATCTCCTATTGCCACACTACTCTTTATATACTGTTGCATCTTAATATCAAAATCTGCTCTGGATATCATCGCCCCATCAATTAAATTTTTACCTTTAGATTTTGTTGGTGCAGCTCCCATATCTGAAAGTTCATCTTTAATGTGATTTAATAACGGTTTGTCTTTATATTTTTTGCCTTTATCGTCTTTAAGACCTTTCTTTTTTAATTCTTTAAGTCTAACAGCAAAATACCATTTTTGAAAATCATTTTTGCCTTTTCTAACTTCTACATTCAAATCATTTCTAGACGCCGCTAACATATCTTCTTCTATGATTTTAAAAACTTCATTAAACGCACCATCTCTTGCTATAGAAGCCCCTTCATTTGCCTCAAAATGTGCAATTGCACCTCTTAATACTCCAGATGCCTCCCCCGATTTTGCACTCATCAACTGAGCGCCTGCACCACTTTCACCAGCCTTCTTTAATGAAAACCGATTATTATTGTCACCAAATAAATCTGTTTTAGGTGTAACATCTCTACCCTTTGCATAATAGGTTTTAGATGAACCTGATCCAGAATGTATAAGAACTTTACCTACATTGCCTAAGTCTTTAGCTACGGCTTTACCTGTTTGGCGCAATTCTTTTTTAACTTTAGTCCAATTTTTTGGTTCTATACCTGCTGCAGCAACAGGATCGTCATGCCCTTTTAAATCGTTATAGGCTACACAAATTGCTTGTTCAACATTAGTTGCATCTGACGTATCAGCTTCTGATAAAAGAAATTGTTGATAGGATTTCATATATAATATTCCACAAAGTTTTCTTATATTTATATATTCTACATTTTGAAATCTTTAAATTTATCGAATACTGCCTCTACTTCTTGCCCGGTATCAACCAAATCCTCTTGAGCAGTTTGTGATACATCATAAAGTTTCATTTTAGCTCGGTCTACACCTACAATAAATCGTTTATTGATAGTTGGATCATTATAACGATTTTTTAATTGTTTTACTAATATCTGATTTAATTTTTCTAATTCTTCTGTAGATATAATTGCAAACATTAAATCGGCTGTCGCTGGTAACCCAAATGATTCACTGGTATCTTCCAAACCTACATCTGTTGATACAAACCCACTTCTTGTCGTTTGCGTTGCGCTCATAATTGGTATATTAAATTCTACTGCAAGACCCCTCATTTCTTCTGCAATAGATTTTATATACGAATATGAGTTAATACTGTTTCCCATTTTAAATCTACTAGACTGACATATATTTAGATAATCTACGAATACAATATCTGGTCTAAAAGATTTCTTTAAAGCTAACTCATTTAACAATGCACGAAAATGACCACAATGTGCTGATGCAGTAGGATACTCTTTGACTATCAATTGTCCTGTGGTCTTTTTCTTAATGCGTCCAATCTTATCAGTAAACATTCTCTTTGGTAAATCGTGTAAATCATCCAAAGAAATATTCATAAGGTTTGCATCTATACGTTCGGCAATTTTCTGTTCAGCCATCTCTAATGTTATATACAATACATTGAGATTTTGCATTAATGTAGACGCAGCAACATGACACATGAATAAAGATTTACCCACACCTGTACCAGCCAAAACAATATTCAATGTTTTGTTCGGTATACCGCCTTTAGTTATTTTGTTAAAAAATTCTAAATCAAACGGAATCTTTTCTTCTACAGTATGATAAAAATCAAACCGTTCATCAGATTGTTCGATATAGTCATGTCCGACATGAGTATCAAAAGATACTGCAAGTGCATCGGACAAAATTTCTGGGATAGCTTCTGGAGCCTGTTTCTTATCTTGACCATCTATAATTTGTATGCCAGAAAATATGGCATTATATATGGCTCGGTCTTTACACCAGTTTTCAGTTTGGTCTACTAACCATTGAAAATCTGATTCTGATGGGGAAAGTTCAGAAAGATATCCTTGAATCGTTTTATGTTGATCTTCATTTAAAACAGCTTTCTGAATATCAATATTAAGTGATTCTATTGTAGGACTGTTATTATATTTTTCTACATAATCATTAATCGTTTTGAATATCGTCCGTTCTGTATGATCGGAAAAATATTCTTGACGTATAAATGGTATTACCTTTCTAGTGTATTCTTCATTGTAAAGTAGACTGCTCAGTATTGTTGTTTCTATTCTCATAATTAAATTTCAGTGCATCTCGGTCTAAGGCTTCTTTTAATTCAGTTAGCAATATATCTCCCAATATAGTACCAAACTCATCATTTTTTTCCAATTGTTCCATTGTATAATCTGTTGGATTTGATAAAATATCAAAATTAAATCTCAAAGGCAACTCTGCCGCTAACTCTGGATCAATCAACCCACCATCATCATCATATATAGGAAATTTAACATTCACATAATTATAGATTATACCTTTAAACTTACCTTCTCTAATTCTAAAGGCAGCTTCACCAGTCTTTTTATGTTCTACTGTATCGTACTTTTCAACCATAACAAAACTCTTTATGTGCTGCATCTTCTAATTTTAACATAATTTCTTCCGTAAAATATTTTTCTGGATCTTCGTTAATCTGTTTACCAAATATCTTTGATCCATCAGGCAATTCATACCTGGTAGATACTTTACTTATTATATCATGTTTCTCGGCCAAGTCAAGTAGTCCGTAATGTCTATCTAAACCTTTTGTATAAGACAATCTAACATCTACCATCTGATTCTCTTTAGTTAATCTAGACTTATATGTTTTGCAATGAATTATATTACCAACAATTTCTGTTCCAACCTTTTCCTTCTTCTTTGATAGATAAATGATTGTTGATGCAGCATACTTGAGGCCCGACCCACCTCCCATTTCTTTCTGTGGGAACATAGAACCAATAACATCATAGGTGTGGTTAGTCATTATCATAGGCACACCAAGTTTACCAAGTTTCAATGTCAGTACACGAAATGTAGCTTTAACAATCTGTGACCGTGTCATATCTTTTGTTTCTTTACCTGCCTCTGTATCTTCAATCTCTTTTGTTGTAGATAACATACCGAGACTGTCAAGACACAACAACAAAGGTTTACCTTCACCTGTATCTTCATATGCATCTAATACAGCTAATGATTGATAACGAAACTCTTGTACTGTAGTCACAGGCAGTATCACCATACGAGCAGAATCTATACCACGACTTTCAATCATCTCTTTAGTGATAGCTGATTCACTTTCAAAAAACACCACACTACCATCAGGATTATCTTCTAAAAACGCCTTACAAACACCTAGAACAAAGAACGTCTTGCCAGTCGCAGACTCTCCCGCAATCGCTGTAATTTTGTTTTTAGGTATTCCACCGTACAAACTACCAGATACAAGGGCATTAAAAATATAAGAGCCAGTATCCACATACCCACTAACATCAGCGGTAGAAAGGCCATCACTAACAATCGTACCATATTCATTACCTGTTTCCTTAATTACATTTTTCAAGAAGTTCGACATTTTCTTTTTCTCCTTCACTCCATCCCATTGTGTACCATTTGATACCTTCTTCTGCAAACAACTTTTTTAACTCTTCCTTTTTCTCATAAGGTATATAAAAAGTTTGGTATCTCTTATTTTCATATACAGCTACTAACAATTAAAATAATCCCTCCAGAGTTGCCCGTCTAGTATGGCGCCAGAAATCAAATATTTTGTTTTTTCCAAAACACCATACATTTTCTATGTAGAGTTTGTTCATAAACTCCACCAACTCCTCTTTTGTTTTAAATTTGTTCTTCCCTTGAGGTCGCTGCATGATTCTCATTCCAATTTGTCCTAGAAAATCAGGCTGGAGACTATCTACCAATTCATCACATGAATGATACCTAGTCCCCTTAATTTTTGGATCCATAATGTTAGTCAATAAAAATCCATTATCACTTAAAGCGTTAAAACTATTTAGTGCAACTGGTAAGTAAAATTCATCACGCCATTTTTCATATTCATTAAACTTTGCCCAAGATTGATCTTCTTCAAACTGTCCACCTTCATTATATCGTTCTGTAGAAAAATATGGCGGACTAGTAAATGCACAATCTACATTCTTAATTCTCTCCCATGGTAAATCTTCAGCACCACATCGGTATATCTCTGTAGTCTTACCTGGTGCCATCTTACTATATTCTTTTATCATTTCAGAATATATTTTAAATGTATTTGGGTTTGGATCACACCCAATATAGTGTGTAGCATTTGATGCAAAAAATCCTGTTAGTCTATCACCCCAACCCATAGACGTATCAAGTACAGTCTTGGCATCTGTCATATTATAAATGACCTTTGCAACAATAGGTTTAAACTGAGTTGCAATATATGTCCCAAGACGTAATACTTCCATTATACTCTTTGGACTTAAATCTTGTGTACTGTTTACACCTCTCCACAACCCACCGATAGATGACCATATCTTCTTTGCAGTTCCTTCTTCCCAAACTTGTGCAGGTGCCATGTAACCATACGAACCACACCGTAAGCGTAAATGATTCATAAAATAGTCGGAACACAGATTATATGCCGTAGGACCGTCTATAATGCCCTGTCCGCAAGTCCGAAACTCATATTTGTAGTCATCATACTTCTCAACTACTTCATTTTCTATCTGCTCTATTGGTGTAATAAAATTTGTATAATCTGCCTTCTGAAGTTTACGAAAGTTATCTACCATATCACTGTACGGTATTTCTCGAAAAGGAAATGGCGGCCGTTCTTCGGCAACATAGTACGAAATTGTTTCACGAAAAACTTCCTTACCATACTTCTCTGTGCAATAACGAAACTCTCCCTTGTTTAGGTAGAAGTCATGCTCTTTCAAATAATCATATAATTCTTGTATCATTGGGACAAATATCTCCCTGCGCTCTCTAATATGGTTACATCATCCTGTAGTTTACTGATTGCTGTATTACAGTTATCACACAAGTATCCTCTAAACTTACCTGCCTTATGGTCGTGATCTAAACACCACTTAATTTTATATCCTTTATTAATAAGGCCTTGCTCATCTATCTTACATATAGGACATACATGATTTATTGGTGTTGGATATTGTTCTTTAAGTTTTTTTGTAATTCGACTATTCTTTATACCACATAATTTACAAGTTCCTCTAAAATAGTTACCACCACTAGCAATACCAAAATATTGATTAGTTTTAGGATATTCCTTGCCACACTCTGAACATCGTTTTGTATCAAGGAGTTCTTCTTTGCCCCATAATGTATTAACAATCATCCAAACAACGCCTCTAATGTCCTTTGTGTCCCATAACTTCTATCAACATTCCATCCTATCTGGTCTAATATGAATGTCAACGGTTCAACAAAACTCTTATCAAACATTATATCATAGTTTATCGTTTCTTGCAAGTCAAATTCTTTTGGAAGTTTTGTCATAAATGAAATGACATTAGCCTGCATACTATTCGGAGTCCGAAGTTCTATAAATTTTATCTTGTCACCCTCTTGTATAAAAGGATACTTGTGAGATAGCTTATTCTTTTTCAATAAGTAATTATATATCAATGCACCCTTAATATGCATAGGACAACTTTTCTTAAAGATTGATGAACTATCTGCCCACTTCTTTAAACCGTTACATGATCTTGGATATGCAATACGTTCAGCTGGCATAGCCATAAATTCTTTACGAAAATCTTGTATGAATGTATTTAATTTTGTTTCATCTTCATTAATGATTACCTTTAATGCAGTCTTAATCATATCTCTACAAGGCTCTGGGGTAGAAGATTTGACTGCCTCAATACCCATGATCTTTAATTGAGGCTCTGCATATCGTACACCCTCACTGTCATGTACGTTTAATATGTATCGTTTCTTTGCAGTCCAAATACCTTTATCAGCAATGACTTCCCTAGCCATCTCCATCTTTTGTTCATAAGCATTTACATATTCTGCAAGCTCCTGATAACACTTATCAATATAAGGTTCAATTTTCTTTTTAGCCACTTTATTGAGAAAGGATATAATTTGTTCTTGGGACACATCAGTTCGTCCATTAAAAGATTTATGTACCAATTGGTCAAAAGTGACGTAAATCGAATCTGTATCTGATGCAATGATATAATCTTCATTTTCTGTTCCTAATATTTTATTCAAATAATTATTCATAGCATTTTCAATCCAACGAATTGATAATTGACCCGCTGTTGTTATAGCAGTTGCTAATCTTGTATCATAATAACGAAAGTATTGATTACCGATGGCTCCATAAGCACTATTCAATGCAATCTTTCTTGCCATCTGAATGTTATTATATTTTGAAACTTCATTTTTATATTTTGGATCTTTAGTATCTTCATATCTCTGCTTAGCTTCTAAAGTCCATTTTTTAAACTTCACCCGATCACTATAAAACTTCTCCATCAATGCAGGAAGAAACCCATGTTGGTTTGTACGAAATCTGGCTCCGTTCGGGGTTACTGTATATCCATCATCAGGTATATCAACTTCTTTCTTTAACATCTTTTCAACATTAACCTGACCATTACCTTCTTTTGACATTGTTTCTGGTGAAATATTATACTGCATAATCAAATGTGGATATAGACTGTTTAAGTCAAATGACATCACCCAATTATGTAGTCCCGTCTGTGGATCTTTTACATATGCACCTTCATACTTATCATCCTTTCTAGATGGTTTTTTCATAGGTACTATAAAATTTTTCTCTCTTAAAAAATTATATATAATAACATCCCACATACGAACCTGTGAGAACACATCGTTTGGATTAATCTTGGCTTCATACGCCATTGTTAAATGTAACTCAATAAGTTTCATCTTAGCTTCAAGACGATCTACTAATTCAACGTCCTGTATATTGTAATCTACAAACGACTGATAATCATTAGTATACCAATCTCGGAATGTTTCATGTGGGTTTTCATGTTTAGTTTCACCCAACTCTACATATGCAATATGATTTAAAGCATATGACTCTTGATTGGTATAAGTGTATTTTTTATATAAGTCTAGATAATCTAATATAGAAACACCTAAAATGTCAAACATAAGCATCTGACGATTTACCATATGCGCCATTCTTGAATGTACAACACCCCAAGGCGACAGTCTTTGGATTTCTTCTTCGTCTAAAATTTTTTTAATTCGATTGCAGAGATACGGAATATCAAAGAACTTAACATTCCAACCTGTAATAACATCTGGACCAATATAGTCCCAGAATTCAAGGAATTTTTCTAATAGATGTTTCTCATCACGACAATGAAAATAATTTACATCTTTACGATCATTAGAATAATCTTCCAGACCCCAAACAAGAATCTCACCATTGGCATGATTCTTAACCGTGATACAAAGCATCTCCTCTTCGGCTAATTCAGGATCAGGAAATCCATTATCACAACGAACCTCAATATCTAGGGTAAGAATAAAAAGTTTATTCATATCCCAATCAACTACACCATCATAATTCTCAGCAATCCACGTGTATGGAAAACGCTCCATGCCGAAAACCAAATTGGGTTGTTCGTCGTATTTTTCTAAAAAAGATTTAGCTTCGTAAATAGATTCACACTTATACGGAGCCACATAATGACCTGTGAGAGTCTTAAACTCTGTTTCTTTTTGCACAGGAACATAAAAAGTCGGTTGATATTTGACCTTATGTTTTATTCGCTTACCATCTTTAAATTCACGAACAAGAAGCTTGTCAGCTCTTTGCAATACATTAATATAAAAATCACTCATGCAAGCATTATAACATAAAAATCAAAATAAATCAAATGCTTTTTTATTAAAAGTTCCGTCCGGCTCTACCCCATGTTTAGTAGAAACTACAAAAGTTTTAGCTGGATTAACCATAACATTAGCCCTTCGCATAAAAGTTTGATTCATTAAACATTTAGTTACCTTATGACTTCTATCATCTACTATAAATTGTACATTCTTATATACTCGTCCATTAAAATCTATATCTAAATGTATTGAGGGACGTTCTATAGGAGTTTTAGATGACCATGACCATTTTCCCTGTTCATAAGTTCGCATCTCAACTAAATCATGTTTAAAGGTTTTACCATTGTTTTTCCATATAACCTTTTTACCCTCTACTTTCCATTCATCACAGTGCATTATAGCTCGAGCACTATTACCAGTATCAAAATTAGCTACAATCTGACCTACACCTAAAATTTCAAGTCTTTCAAATCTACCCACCTCTAATGCTACAGCGTGCCTATTTTTAGGGTTATGAAAATAATCTAAAAGTTCTTTAATTATATTTTTACCAGTTGCTGTTTCTATACCTTCTGTTCCGGGAGAATGATTAACCTCTAAAATATAAGGGGGTTCTTTTTTTGGATTTTGACTAGGTATAAAATCAACCGCGGTCCAAACTCCACCCATAGCCTTTGCTGCTAATAAACATTGTTCAATTTCCAATGCGGTTAATTTATATTCCTTTACTTTAGCTCCTTGTGAAAAATTACTTCTAAAATCTCCCTCTAAAACCTTTCTAGACATAGAAGCCATAATCGTATCATTTAAAACTAAAACTCTTACATCAAAATCTGTTTTTATATATTCTTGAAGTAATAAATCAGCATCTTGATTTTGTTTAAAAAGTAATTGTACAATAGCATCTAAAGACCTTTCAGATTCTATAAATACAACACCTATACCCTTTGATCCCTCTAATGTTTTTAGAACTAATGGAAAATCTGAATCTAAATTTTCTACCGCTTGTTTGACACTACTTTGATTTGGTATCAATACTGTTTTAGGTTGTGTTAAACCATCTCTTTCAAGTTTAATAGCGGCCCTATATTTGTCGGAACATAAAGCAACTGTATCTCTACTATTAACCATAGTTGCACCAGTTCTTTCTAATTGAGATACCAAAGCTAGCCAACTCAATTTCATCATAGCCGGACCACGCAGTATTACTATAGTATTATTATCTACTACAAATCCTTTAGGATCATCTTTATTGTGAACTGTATGTATATTTTCAACAGATTTAAAATAAGCTCCATCTATAGACACTATATAACATTCAATTTTTTGTTTTTCACATTCTTCTAAAACTCGTCTAGCTGTGCGAAAATACTTATGGTTTTTTGGGGCATATGGTCCCTTCCCAGTCTCAGAAACAACAACCACCTTATATGGGACTGGTTTTTTAGATTCTTTTTTTTGTTCAACCAGAGTCTTTCTGGAATTACGAACCATTTGGAAGGACTTACTCATACTACTATTTATGATAGTAATAATTTTTTAGGGGCAACGTCTATACCTGAACCGTAAACTCTACGGTAATTATCTTCTAAATCTTCAGCTGGTTCTGATACAGTTACAACCCAACTTCTTGGTACAGAAAATTCTTTACTCTTACTAAAAGGTTGCCACGGCACCATGCCCATCTGGACAGCATTATTAGCTCCACCAGACATAGGCATGAGTGCCGCAGGATCTTTTATGTCAATAAATTCTTCATTTTCTTTTGTTACTTCACCCACTACATCTTCACCCGATCTCATTCTAATCAATTTAATCATAATCTAATTTTCTCGTTTTTTTCCAATATTATATTTTGTTTCTAAAGTCCATTCTTCTTTTTCTTTATATGAAATTATTTTTATTTGTGATAATGGAGCTCTAGGTTCTGATAATCCTAAAATTTCTACTAAATTCCAATCTTCTAACAGTCCCGCTATAGTATTTCGTCTTTCAATATCATTCTGTGATAAATTTGTTATCTTACCATCTAAAGCAAATAGTTCCTTAAAATGAACTATATAATATCTTCCTTGTTTATGTAGGATGTGACATGATTGATATAACTTACGTTCTTTTCTAGAAGCAACACCTATGCGGGAAAGAGTTTCACGAATTTTTAAGAAATCATCAGGTTCACCCAATTTGATCTCTAGCATTAAGCCAGGATCCCAGTCAACTTCTTCCATGTTTTCCACCTCGATCAATTGTTATTTTTATTTTTTCAAGCTGTTCATCGTTTAGTATGTCAAGTGCCTGTCGAGCCTTTTCATTACTATAACCATAGTATTCTTTTACATATTCAAGATTTTTAATCTTGCTAGACCTGAGCCATTTACTGAATCTCTTTTTTGATCTTATACTATTTAGAAAAAACTGAAATTGCAATCGTTTATCTAGGTGGTGCATCTTATTCATTTCATTAACAAACAAAATACAATCAGGAAAAGATGATAATGCTTTATTCACTATAAAGGTAGGATATCTTTTTTCCCAAAATTCATCTTCACTATCCATCAGATCAATTTTCTGATGATTGATAGCATTAAGGTAATGTTTTAATTGATAAGGTTGTTCGTTTTTCATACTATCGCTGTATTCATAACTGATGCATTATATACATCTTCATTAATTTC
>CAYSDJ010000075.1:0-19500 GCA_964429775.1 uncultured Rhizobiaceae bacterium | reverse complement strand
TGGATTATTACATCCCGCTCGATCAGCGCCACATGTCGTTCAAGGAATTCATGCACGAATGGATCATCCGCCAATATGATCGCCAAGTGCGCGATCTCGGCCTTGAGACGCCGTGGTATTGGGATCTTCTCAAGGACGATATCGAGAACCATCACCACTGCCAGCAGGGCGGTATCTGGTCATGGCGCCCGACCGTGTGGTGGAACCCGCCCGGCGCCGTCGGCCCGCGTGAACGCGACTGGCTGGAGGAAAAATATCCCGGTTGGAACGACAGTTTCGGCACCTATTGGGATGTCATTACCGACAATCTGCTGCATGGCCGGGAGGAAAAAACCCATCCCGAATGCATCCCGATCATCTGCAATATGTGCCAAATCCCGATCTCCAACCGGCCAGGCGAGGCGTGGAAGGCGCGTGCCCTGCAATTGGAACATGAAGGCCGGCGCTATAATTTCTGCACCGAGCCGTGCCGCTGGATCTTCACCACCGACCCGGAGCGTTACAAACACCACCTGACGATTGTCGACCGCATGTATTCCGGCGAGATCGATCCGCCGACGCTCGACAATGTGTTGACCTATATGGGCATCGGCGTGGTCAGCGAGGGCGGCCATGACGGCCATGATTATAGCTGGGTCGATGGCTTCCGCACTCAGGCGGCGGAATAGGGGAGGGAAGAGAGATGACAGCATTTCCGATCCTCTCGCGCTTTCAAAATGATTGCCATGTCAAGGTGGTCGAGGCCGAGCCGGCGCAAAGCATCGATGCCCTGGCGGCGGCCTGCGCCTACCACTCGATCGGTGTGCACGTCAAAGATCAGCCGGGCAAGATTCTGCGCGTGCGCCCGACCAGCGACAGCGACGATGCCGAGCCGTGGCCGCGCGACATGACGGTGGCAGAGGCCGGCATCAAATATTTCGATAGTATCGACATCTATTTCACCGATCCGGGCGCGTCCTAGCATGGCATTCAGCAAAGTGTGCACGCTCGACGATGTGTGGCAGGGCGAGATGGAGGCTTTTGAGGTTGATGGTACGGAAGTGCTCCTGGTTCACACGCTTGATGGCGAAGTCCATGCCGTGCAGGCGATCTGTCCGCATCAGGAGGTCGAACTGGCCGAGGGCGAGCTTGAGGGCAAGGTGCTGACCTGCTGCATGCATCTCTGGCAGTTCGATGTGGCAAGCGGCAAGGGCCTCAACCCGACCCACGCCGAATTGGCCAAATACCCGGTCAAGGTCGAAGGCGATGACGTGCTGGTCGATGTCGCCGGGATCGAGGCGAAGTTCGCCCATGCCTAAAAGGAAACGCAAATGAGTGGCGGCGAAGAAGCAAGAAAAAATTCCGTCGGTCCGGTGTTGCGTGCCGGGGAGGTCGCGGATGCGGTGGTCGAGGCGATCCAGGAGGATAATCCGGACAAGGAATTTCTGATTGAGGACCGCGTCGCCTATATCCGCATCGAGACAGAAGGCGAATGCGTGCTGCGCCAGGAGACGCTTTCCGATGCGCTCGGGCGGCCGATTACCATGCCGGAAGTCGAAGTGAACCTGACCTCATTTGCCGGGCGAATTGAGACAACGGATACGGAGATGCGGTTTTATCTCAAGAAGTCGCTCTGAGCCGCGAATGGATGAAAGTGATTTGCCATGACCGATAGTCCCGATCTTAAGCCGCTCAAGACCTGGAGCCATCTTGCCGGCCAACGCCGCCGGCCGAGCGAATATGAAATTGTCTCGACCAATCTCCTATGGAGCACCGACGACGAAATCCCCTGGGTGCTGTCGCCCGACATGGACATGAACCAGTGGTACTTGAAATACCGCGATGGCTCGCCGCTCAAGCACGGTGATTGGGACGCTTTTCGCGACCCCGATGGGCTCGTCTACCGCACCTATAATATCCTGCAGGACGGCCAGGAGGCTTATGTCGACGGCCTGTTGGACGAACACAATGAACGCGGCCATGACACTGAGCTGAGCGCCGACTGGCTCGACAGCCTGGCCCTCCTCTACACGCCGGCGCGCTACTTGCTTCATGCCGCGCAGATGGGCTCGGCCTATCTCGTGCAAATGGCGCCGGCGAGCACGATCGTCAATTGCGCCATGCTGCAAACCGCCGATCAATTGCGCTGGGTATCGCGCACCGCCTATCGCACCAAGGAGCTCTCGCTCACGGCAGCAGACAAGGGCTTCGGCGAACAGGAACGCGCCCATTGGGAGAATGATCCGGCGTGGCAGGGCTTCCGCGAGCTGATGGAGCGCGCCCTGGTGGCCTATGATTGGGGCGAACATTTCGTTGCCCTCAATCTGGTCGCCAAACCGGCCATCGATGAAGCCTTCGTGCGCCAGCTCGGCCAAGCCGCCCACCGCGCCGGCGATGGCTTGTTGCGCCAGCTGATGGATGCGCAAGCCGCAGATAGCGTGCGCGCGCGCAATTGGAGCGCGGCATTGGTTGCCCTGGCGCTGGAAACGGATGGCAACAAGCAAGTGTTGGCGGAGTGGGTGGCGAAATGGGCGCCCTTGGGCGATGCCGCCATCGATGCCTATTGCGCCGCATTGCCCGATGCCGGCGATGCGGGGTCGCAAGCGAAAGGCGAAGCCGAGGCGTTCCGCGCCGGGCTTGGCTTGGGCCGCTAGGCGTTAATATTTAAGGAGGAACCATGGCGCGGAAAAAAGCGCTGGTCGTCGGCGGCCTCGGCGTTATCGGACGCAATTTGATCAACCACATGGCGGAACTGGACGATTGGGATATCACCGCCGTCAGCCGCCGCGCGCCCGATGCGGAAATGGCGGCGAAAGCCGATTACATCTCGTGCGATCTGCTCGATATGGCGCAAGCCGAGGCCAAGCTCGCCCATCTCAACGATGTGACGCATATCTTTTGTTGCGCCCTTTATGGTGGCATCGACGCCACCACTACCGAGCAGAACCGCGCCCTGGTGGCCAATCCGGTCACGGTAATGTCGTCCGTATCCAACAAACTGGAGCGCGTCGTGTTGCAGGAAGGCAGCAAGGCCTATGGCCGCCAGCTCGGGCCGTTCAAAACACCGGCCAAGGAATCCGATTCGCGCCACATGCCGCCCAATTTCTATTACGAGCAGGAGGATTTCCTGATCGATTTCCAAAAGGGCAAGGACTGGAGCTGGGCCGTGCTGAGACCCGAAGCGGTGTGTGGCTTCGCCGTCGGCAATCCGATGAATCTGATCATGTGTTTCGGCACCTATGCGGCGATCTCCAAGGAACTCGGCATGCCGCTCAAATATCCCGGCGATCTACGCGGTTTCGAGGCGATCAACCAGGTGACGGATTCGGGTCTGCTGGCGCGCATGACCATGTGGAGCGCGACCGCGCCGGGTGCCGCCAACGAGATTTTCAACATCACCAATGGCGACGGCTTCCGCTACGTCAATGTGTGGCCCGATTGGGCCGCCGCATTCGGCATGGAGATCGGCATGCCGCAGCGCATCATCTCGGCCGAGGTCATGCCGGACAAAGGTCCGGTCTGGGACCGCATCGTCGAGAAGCACGGCCTGATGAAGCTCTCCTATGAGCAAACGGCGGGCTGGCCCTATTTCGATTTCAACATGGATACCTCGTGGGACGTGCTGATGTCGGATGCCAAGCGCATCGACAGGGGCTTTACCGAAATGGTCGATACGGAGAAAATGTTCCTCGACCTTTTCGCGGAATTCCGCCGTCGGAAAGTCCTGCCCTAACAGGGAATGGTCATGGCAACGGAAAATCTCGACACGCCGTTTCAGCTTCGCAAGGGATTGCACAAGCGCGAGATTACGCGCCTCGCACCCGAGGACGTGCCGGTGATCGATTTTGGCCGCGTCTTCTGCACCAACCGGGCGGATCAGCGCGAGCTTGGCGACGAGCTGCGCGCCGCCTGCACCGGACCCGGCTATTTTTACCTCTATAACCACCAGTTCCCGCAATCGGTGATCGACCGCGCCTATGCCGCCATGCGGCGTTTCTTCGCCCTGCCGCTCGACGAGAAAATGAAGAACCATTATCTCGACTGGCCCAACCACCGCGGCTATGTGCCGTTGCACGGCATTCAGGCCGATCACAGCCTCAAGGGCGACGACATCTCCGAGGCGATCGAGATGGCCGATGACCTGCCCGAGGACGATCCCGACTATCTCAGGGGCCTGCGTTTCTATGGCCCCAACAACTGGCCTGAGAACCCGCCCGATTTCCGCTGGGCGCTCGGCACCTATTATGACTGCCAGATCGAGCTCGGCCGCCATATCTACCGCGCGTTCGAGCTGGCGCTCGATTTGGAACCGGGTTATTTCACCGAGAAATACACCAAGCCGTTGTCGCGCACCCGGGTGTGCTATTACCCACCCGGCGACGAGAATTTCGATATCGCCCATATCGGTCTCGGCGCGCACACGGACTATGAATGCTTCACCACGGTATGGCAGAACGGCGTGCCCGGCCTGCAAATGCTGACGCGTGAGGGCGACTGGCTCGAGCTGCCGGCCATTCCCGGCACCTTTGCCGTCAATCTCGGCGACCTGTTGCAGCAATGGACAAACGACTATTTCGTCTCGACCGCCCACCGCGTGATCAACACGCGGCCCGAGGAGCGCTATTCGCTGGTGCAGTTTTTCGGCGTCGATTACGACGTTCTGGTCGAGGGCCTGCCGGGCTGCGTCAGCGCCAGCAAACCCTGGAAATATAAAGCCATCAAGGCCGGCGAGCATTCCGAGCAAATGGTCGCCCGTACCTATGGCTATGACGGCGGCTCAAGCGAGTAGTCGCGCTGCCTCGTCATAGTCGAAGGAAATAGGCTCGATGGCGCCGGCCATGATTTCCGTCATACGGGCTTCGCTTAAGGGGTAGCCGAACTGCGCGTTCCGCATGTGAATGCGCTGGCGCATCTGTGTTGTGGTGAGGTCTTTGAGAAGCGTCCAGTCGCTTGTTGAATAGGGCTCCCGGTCGAAGCCGGCGATGCCGGCCAGCATATGCTCGAACTCGTCCGCGTGAACTTTGGCGCAGGCCGCCGCGATGGCGTCGTCCGCCGCGCTCCGGCCCTTGAGTTTCATGCCTTCGCGAAAGAGACCGCAATAGCCGCCTTCGGTAAACTTGTGTGCGCGCCGGCCGATATCGCCAAATTGCTCGCGGTGCGCCGCGCGGAGTTCGCTCAAGGCGTCGTTTTCCGGCCATGATTGGTCTTTTAAGCCCCACGGATCGAGACCCGCATAGCCTGCCGGTTTGAGCGCGTCATAGGCGTCGGCGAAGGCGCAATAATGGGAAAATTCCTGATAGAGCTGTGCCGCCAAGGCCAGAACCCGGTGGCGGCTGACACCGCGGTCGATCTTCTCGAACGCGTCTCCCATCTCTTCCAGCGGCGCGGCGAAAAGGCCGCGCCGCCTGTCATCGCCGCCGCCCCAGAATTCCTTGTGGCATTGCCGCGCCACCCAGCGCAGGTCGCTCTCCCGGCTGCGCTCGGACCAATCCCAATAGACGCGGAAAACTTCCGCCTCGCCGGCCCAGAGGGGTGCGTTGGCCGCGACAAGCTCACGAAATGGGGCTCCAAACGGCATCCTATGGGTTTTTCCTATCTTGGGTTTGGTGTCCGGACATCAGATTTCTGATTTGAATTCCTCGTATTTTTCGCCGGCTTTGCGTTCGATTTTTTTCACATAGCGAAGCTTAATTTCAAACGGATGGCCGAGGCGGGCGAGCATGCGCTCGCGCAAGGCCTGTTCTTCTTGTTCATCGAGCGGCCGTTCGACCACCAGGCGTGCTTCGATCTTGTGCCGGCTCTTTTGCACGAATTGATATTGCCTGACCGGCGCGATTTCGGCGAAGCGGCTGCCGCCCATCAGCGGCCAGCTGCGTGAGCCATCGGGCAGGGTGAGCATGGCGCGCGCCCGGCCCATAATGCGCGTGAGTGTCGGCAGGCCGCGCCCGCACGGGCAGGGCGCGCCCACTTCGGCGTAATCGCCGATATCGTAGCGCAACAGCGGCGAGGCGAAGTTGTGCAGCGGCGTCACCACGACGCAGCCGATTTCGCCCGGCTGGCACGGCGCGCCGTCGGCGTCCAATATCTCGATCAGGGCGCACTCGCTTTGGATATGATAGTTCTCGGAGTCAGGGCATTGCAGGGCGATGTAGCCGGTCTCCTGCGTGCTGTACATGTCGGCAATCCCGATGCCCCAGAGACGCCGGCATTGCTCGCGCAAGGCCGGGTCGAGCACTTCCGACAGGGTTTGCACCTCGCGTAAGTCCGGATAGCGCGTGCTGCTTTCTTCGCTGTGGCGCAGCAATTCGCCGAGGTTGGACGGGTTGGTGCTGAGATAGGCGGCGTTCTGGCGCGCCAGCCACTCGGCCTGATCGGTGACGGGTGTGGTGATGGTCAGTTTGGCCGCCGGCCCGGTGCGGAAGAGTGCCGCCGGCGAGCCCCAATTATCGCTTTGAATACCATCTGGATAGGCGGCGCGGGCCGAGCGGTCATAGCGGATGGTGGCGAAGGTGGCGCTGAGATCGCGCTTGCGCCAGATATGGTCGCGCAAGGTAAAGGCAGTCCAATAAAAGCCGCTGAGCTCGGTGCGGCGCACGCTGACCGGTTTGCCGGTCGAGCCGGTCGTGGTCGATTGGCTGGTCCTGCCGTGGGCCTTGGGCGGTTCCTTGCAGTGCAGTTTTGTGCCGGCTTTTTGCAGCTCGTCGCGGCTGAGAAGGGGAAGCCCGCGCCATGATTCTTCGCTGATCGGTTCGTTCACGTCGATGCCTGCCGCTTCCAGGCGCGCCTTGAGAAACGGAATATGCTGGTACGCGAAGTTGCACAGCCTGTCGATCTGGCCGAGCTGGTGGGTGCGCAGTTTCTCTGCCGGCCACCATTGCGATTGCTCGAGCTGGAACAGCACGGCCAAGAGCGATGCGCCCTCGCGCCCCGGCACGGCCGGCCAGCCGATGCCGTCGATCGCCGAGCGCGTGTGTTCGCTGATATCCGTTTGCCGCTTTTTCATTTTTTCGCCCGTGCGCCCCCCCGTGCGCCCCCCCGTGCGCCCAAAGTCAGCAGCAACACGCTCATCGCCATCAGCGCCGTGCCGCCCCAGACATAGAGGCTATACCGTTCGCCGAACAGAATCATGCCCCACGCGAAGCCGGCGGCGACCGAGAGATAATTCATCTGCGAGAAAAACACCGGGCCGGAGAGGCGGACAATCTCAAGGAACAGCACATAGAATATTGAGTTCAACAAAGTGGCATAGAGAAAATTCCAATTCACGCCCGGCTCGGCGCCGTCGAACAAATAGAATTGCCCGCTGGCGAGCATGATCGGCAGAAGCAGTGCCGCCGCCGCCAACAGCATGCCGGCGGCGAACATGGTGGGCGGCATCTGGGGCGGGCGCACCAGGGCGGTCAGAACATTGCCGAGGCCGAGCAGCAGCGGCGCCAGCAGGGCAAGCAGCAGCCACCACACCATATCGGGCTCGGGCAGGCTGACATCCGGCAGGACGATCACCAGAATGCCGCCGAGGCCCGCCGCCAGCCCGGCGATGCTGAGCAGCTTGAGGCGGTCGACACCGAGAAGAATGGCGAAAAAATAGGTCAGCATCGGGGCCAGAATGACGACCATGCTGATCAGGCCCTGCGGCAGCTTGTCGGCGAGAAAGGTCAGTACCGCCATCGGCGCGCCCATGGCAAAGATGCCGACGGCGAGATAGGCGCGGACATAGGTGAATTTCAGGCGCGGCATCTCGCCGCGGAGAATGGCCACGCCGAGCAACAGGGTTCCGGCAAACAGCATCGGCCAAAAGGCGAAGGCGAAGGGCGGCACGCCGCCATCGACCGCGAGTTTGTTGAGCACGAAGCGCAGCGGCGCGATGATCCCGCCGGCCAGCATGAGCGTGAGCGAAAGCGCGCCGACGCTGGTTTGCAGGCGGTCCGAGGGCCGTTCCTTTGCCGTCAAAATGGATTCCCTCTGCTGCCGCCGCCGATTCCCCAGCCTATCCGCCCGCGCCGCTGGCGACAACGCGGGCTCGACGCATCGCCGCCTGTTGGGCTATCTTCCGCCCGACAAAAAAATAAATGGGAAGGGCTGAACCATGTCAGCAGGGAGCGAATGGCCGAAGCATTTCAGCGGCGGCCAGGACGACGTGATGGATTGGTTGCGCGAACATAATGTCGAGCGCGTCCGGGCCGAGTTTTCCGACTTTAACAATGTTGCGCGTGGCAAGGCTGTCTCGCTGGCGCAGTTTGAGCATGTCATGCAGCATGGCCTCGCCTTTGCCGCGACGATCATGGCCGTCGATAACAACGCCTATGTAGTGCCCGGCACCGATTATGCGGAATCCGTCGGCTATGGCGATTTCATGCTCCAGCCCGATATTTCCACGCTCCGCCTGTTGCGCCACGAAGGCGGCACGGCGCAGGTGATGGGCACGCTGGTGTGGCCCGATGGCTCGCTTGTCGATAGCTGCCCGCGCAATGTTCTCGCCCGGGTGGCCGGACAGGCGGCGAAAATGGGCTATACCGCCTTTGCCGCGCCGGAGCTCGAATTTTACCTGCTCAATGAGGATTACGAGCTCCTCGACGAAGGCGTGCAATGCTATTCGATGCATAAGCGCACGATGTTTCTGGCCGAGGAGCTGGCCCTTCTCGAAGCCGCGTCGGCGCACTGCCAATTGGAAAACAGCCATTACGAATATGGCCCCGGGCAATATGAAGTGACCATGCGCTATCAGGAAATTTGCCGCATGGCCGATACGGGGCATTTGTTCCGCGCTTCCCTGAAGGAGGCGGCAATGAATATCGGCCGGCGTATCTCCTTCATGGCCAAGCCGTTTGACGGCGTTACCGGCAATTCCTGTCACATGCATATGTCGTTGACCGACGCCGCGGGCAACAACGTCTTTGCCGCGCCCGAGGCGCCCCAGCACATCAGCGACACCTGCCGCCATTTCATCGGCGGGGTGCTGGCGCATATGCCCGAATTGACGGCGATCTTCTTCCCCAATTCCAATTCCTACCGCCGCCTGGTGCCGGGAAATTTCGCCCCGATTTCGCTGGTTTGGGGCGTCGATAACCGTACCACGGCGGTGCGCGTGCTGAATGAGACGCCGGCGGCGACGCGGTCTGAGCTGCGCGTCTGTGGCGGCGATATCCAAATTCATACGGCGATGGCGGCTTATCTCGCTGCCGGGCTGGACGGCATCCAGAAGGGCACCGACCCCGGCGCGCAATCGGTTGGCGATCTCGACGAGCAGGATGTCACCCGCATTCCCGATGATTGGGGTGAAGCGCTCGATGTTTTCGATGCCTCCGACTGGGTCAAGAATGCTTTCGGCGAGGAGTTCTGCCGCAACTACAGCGTTCTCAAACGCTTCGAGTATGATGCCTACCGCCGCACCGTGCCCGAGACCGAACGAAAAGCCTATATCGAGTTTCTGTAGCGCGGGCGCTGGGCGCGCTGCAGGCGCATCTTGCTCAGCGTATTGGTGGCGAGGCCGAGCAGCAGCAATGCGGCCGCGGCCCAGATATAGCCGCTGACCGAGCCGCCGAAAAACAGCGCCTGCCAGCCGAAGCCGCCGAGCACGATGATATAGGCGGTTTGCGAGACGAACACGGCGCCGGCCATGGTGATGATCACGAACATTAGATACCAGCGCGCGACATTGATCAGCGTCGCGTAAAGCACGGCGAAATCGCCCTCCGCACTTGGCCCCGGAAACAGGTGGAAATCGCCGGCGATGGCGGTGACCGGCAGCATGATGATACCGGCGGCGATGAGAACGCCGGTGCCCAATTGCAGGCCGTCGCCCTCCGGCGGGGCATAGAGATCGATAAAAATATTAAAGAGGGCAAAGAAGACCGGCACGAGCAGTATCAACAATACCCAGCCGACCATGCCGGGCTCGGGCAGGCTCGCTTCCGGTATCAGGATCAACAGAATGCCGCTCAAGCCGACGAGCAGCCCGGCAACGCTGAGCCAGCGGAAGCGTTCGAGCTTGACCGGCAGCGCGAATACATAGCTCAAGAGCGGCGCCATGACGACAATCATGGTAATTACGCTCGATGGCAGGCGCGGTGCGGCCAGGGTGAGCAGCGTCATGGGCGCCGCCAAGCCAATCGCACCGCCGATAAAATAGATGAGCAAATGACGGCGTCCGGTGAACGGTAATTTGCGCCTCAGGATGCAGACGATCAGCAGGATCAAGCCGCCACCGAGCGATACCCACACCACATAGCCGAGCGCCGGCACACCATTTTCGGTGGCGATGCGGTTGACCGGAAAGAGCAGGCTGTAAATCAGCCCGGCGATGAGAAGCAGAGAAACCGAAAGCGGCCCAATATTGCGCTTGGGCGCTTCTTTTTTGTTGTTCATTCTGGGTCTATATCACACGGCGGCGAGACTGACTGCATTGTCGTGAAAAGCGGCGCCGCCAATCGGCTTGACCGCATCGGCGCCGGTCAAGGCATTGATGCCGATGCCGCCCTCAAAGGCGTCGTTCGGCCAAATACTCTCGACTACCAAAACACCCGGCTGCAGGCCGTCGAACAGTTCGGCATGGAGGATAATGTCGCCGCGCCGATTGGCGAGGCGGACGCGCGCGCCGTCCTCGATGCCGAGCGCGGCGGCGTCCTTGGGGTGGACGAGCACGCTCGGACGCACCTCCCGCTCGCGCGATGTTGGCGTTTCGGTAAAGCTCGAGTTGAGATAATTGCGCGCCGGCGCAGTGATCAGGCGGAACGGATGGGCCGCCGTCGCTTCCTCTGTCACCGCCCAGTGATCCGGCAATTCCGGCATGCCGCCCGCATCCGCCCAGCCATGCGCGCAGCCCGCCGTCGTCCACGCCTCCGGGGCGAACTCCGGCCAATTGGGGCGGAAGTGAAATTTGCCATCCTTGTGGGCGAAACCGCCCACATAATGGGCGTCTTCGTCGGATGGGCGGTAATCGAACCAGCGCATGGCACCGAGCTCCGCCGGATCGGGCAAACCGGAGGCGCTGAGCGTCTCGGCCAATATCTCCTCGCCTGTCATGTCGAAGCCGGGGTGCTCGGCGCCAACCCGTTTGGCGATCTCGCAAACAACGAAGTGATTGTCGCGCGCCTCGCCCGGCGGCTCGACAACCTTGGCGCCGATCTGGATATGCGGATGGCCGCCGCCCTGATAGAGGTCGCTATGTTCCAAAAACGCGGTTGCCGGCAAGACGATATCGGCCATTTTGGCGGTGTCGGTGAGAAGCTGTTCGTGCACGCAGGTAAACAGGTCATCGCGGGCGAAGCCGGCATGGACCTTATTCAGGTCGGGCGCCACCATCATCGGGTTGGTGTTTTGAATCAGCAGCGCCGTCACCGGCGGGCCGTCGCCGAGATCCTGCGCATCGCCCATCAAGATGGCGCCGATACGCGATTGATCGAGCATGCGCACGGTCGGGTCTTTCACATCCATCCCCTCTATCAGTGTTTTGTCCCAGGGATAGATGCCTTCATTGTTCTTGAACGCGCCGCCGCCTTCATACTGCCACGAGCCGCGCACGGTGGCGATGGAGAGCGCCGCATGCATATTGACCGGCCCGTTGCGGCTGCGCGTGAAGCCGAAGCCGAGGCGAAAATAGGTGCGGTCGGTCTCGCCGATCAGCTTGGCGAAGGCTTCGATCTCATCCACCTCGAGACCGGTGATCGCTGCCGCCCACTCAGGCGTGCGGCTTTTGAGATGGGCTTCGAGCTCGCGCGGTGCGTCGGCGTAGCGCTCCATATAGTCCCAATCCGCATGGCCGTCGCGAAACAGCACATGCATCACTGCACAGGCCAGAGCGCCGTCCGTGCCGGGACGGAGACAGAGATGCATATCTCCCTGGCGCGCCGTGGCGTTGAGATAGGGATCGATAACGATGATTTTGGCGCCGCGCGTTTTGCGTGCCTGAATGGCATGGCGCATGACGTTCACTTGCGTCGCCGCCGCGTTGGTGCCCCAAATGATGACCAGGTCCGATTTCGCCATTTCGCGCGGATCGACGCCCTGCAGCTTGCCGGCGCCGGCCTCGAAACCGAGCCACGCCATATTGACGCAGATGGTGGTGTGGAACTGGGAATAACCCTTGGCGTGGCGCAAGCGGTTGATGCCGTCGCGCATCAGAAGGCCCATGGTGCCGGCAAAATAATACGGCCACACCGTCTCGGCACCAAAGCGTTGTTCGGCTTTAAGAAAGGCTTCGGCCACTTCATCGAGCGCCGCCTGCCAGCCAATCGGGCGGAATTCGCCGTCGCCCTTGGCGCCGCTGCGCTGCAACGGCTCCCTTAGGCGGCCGGGATGGTGCAGGCGCTCGGCATAGCGCGCGACCTTGGCGCAGATGGTGCCTGCTGTATAGCTATTGTCGCGCGCGCCGCGAATGCGCCCGATGGTGAAATCGTCGAGCTTCTCCACTTCCAGGGCGCAGGTCGAGGGGCAGTCATGCGGGCAGGCGCTATGATGGATTTCAGGCGGCATCCTGTTTCCGGTCGGGCGATGAGGGCTCGGACGAGTGTTCCGGGCGGGCGCGGCCGTGTCAACAAAAGCCGCCGGTAAAGGGGACGAACGCCACCGGTAAAATCTTCTCCGCCGTTACCGCCCCGCCGGCGGATTTGGTAATGACGGTCAAATCCTGCGCCTCTCCCGCAGGACCAATCGGAATGACGAGTTTGGCGCCCGGCTTCAGCTGCGCCACCAGCGCCGGCGGTGGCTTCACCGCGGCGGCGGCAACGATGATGCCGTCAAACGGTGCGCGCTCGGGCCAGCCCAACGCGCCGTCGCCAATCCTGATGCTGATATTGTCATAGCCGAGGCGCTTCAAGCGCTGCTTGCTGGCCCGCGCGATGTCGGCAACGATCTCGATGGCGGCGACGTCATGCGCCAATTGGGCCAGAACGGCGCTTTGATAGCCGCAGCCGGCGCCGATTTCGAGCAGGCTGGCGGAAGTCTTTGCATCGGCCGGCAGGTCCAAGAATTCGCTCATCAGGGCGACGATAAAGGGCTGCGATATGGTTTGCCCGTGGCCGATCGGCAGCGGCCGGTTTTTATAGGCAAGCGCGATATCCTCCGGCCGCACAAACTCGTGCCGGGGGACGGCGCCAAGCGCGCCCCGCACGGCAGGTGAAAGCGCCTGCCGGTTGGTGAGCGCGGCAGTCTCGAGCATGTCCTTTTCGATTGCGCGCAGCATCCCTTGCCGGGCATCGCGCCAGTTTTTGCTCATCTCGCCAGTTCCGCCCGAATGATGATCTGGGTCAAGGTATTGCTCGGCTTAGGGCCTAGCATATTGGTATCAACGGTTCGTAGGAGATTGCCATGTATAATAACATCCTCGTCGCCTATGACGGCTCAAAACATGCCAACAAGGCAATGGATATCGCGATGGAATTGGCGGCAAAATTCGATGCCGATTTGCATCTCGTTCAGGTGGTAAACCATGCCCATGCCACGAGCGGCGCGGCCGAATATGCGCGCTCCGAAAATATCGATGACCCCGATATGCTGGAAATCGAAGTGGCGAAGGCCGATCTGCTGAAACGTTTCGCGCCGATGGCAAAGGAAGCGGGTGTCGATAAAATGCATACCCGGGTGTCGCGCGGCGATCCGGCGGAACGCTTGTTGGATTATGTCGGCAGCAATGATGTCGACATGGTGGTCATGGGGCGGCGCGGTGTCGGCCGCGTGGAAGGTCTTTTGGTCGGCAGCGTCTCTTCGAAAATGAGCGCGCTAGCGCAAAGTGCGGTGCTTACGGTCAAGTGATGCCCTTGGGCGCGTCGCCTATCAGGCGTTGAAAGAGCCGGTGCGGTGCTCCAACATGAGGTCTGATCGCGCGGCAAAGCGCGCGCCGGACTGTGAGGGGAGCGTCACATGAGCGACTATGAAATTTTTGAGGCAGGCGAGGTGCGCCTGCAAAGCGGCGCCACCGTGCGCGATGCCAAACTGGCCTATAAAACCTATGGCACGCTGAACGCGGCCAAGGACAATGTCATCATTCAGCCGACCTGGTATTCCGGCAATCACAATGATGTCGAATGGTCGATCGGCCCGGATATGGCGCTCAACCCGGAGGAATATTTTATCATCGTGCCCAACCTGTTGGGCAATGGCCTGTCCTCATCGCCGAGCAATACGCCGCCGCCTTACGATAAGGCGCGTTTTCCCAACTGCACCATGTATGACAATGTCCGCCTGCAGCATCGCCTGGTGAGCGAGAAATTCGGTATCGAGAAAATCAAGCTGGTGACCGGCTGGTCGATGGGGGCGGCGCAAACCTATCAGTGGGGCTGCCTCTATCCCGATATGGTCGAGAACATCGTGCCGACCTGCGGCTCGGCCAAATGTTCGCGCCATAATTTCGTCTTCCTCGAAGGCGTCAAGGCGGCGCTCACGGCGGACAGCGCCTGGAAGCACGGCTGGTACGACAGCCCGCCGACCACGGGTCTGCGCGCCATGGCACGGGTCTATGCCGGCTGGGGATTCTCGCAAGCCTTCTACCGCGTCGAAGAGGATCTCAAATTGGGTTTCTCTTCGCTTGAGGATTTTCTCATCGCCTTTTGGGAAGGCTTCTTTATTCACAAGGACGCCAACAATCTGTTGGCGCTCTTATGGACATGGCAATATGCCGATATCAGCAACAATGAAGTGTTCGAAGGCGATTTCGACAAGGCGCTCGGTGCCATCACCTGCAAGGCGATCGTCATGCCGGGGCGGACCGATCTCTATTTCCCGCCGGAAGACAATGAGTATGAAGTGAGCAAAATGCCGAACGCCGAGCTGCGCGTGTTCGAATCGATCTATGGCCATTTCGCCTCAAGCGCGCTCAATGCCGACGACGTCAAATTCCAGAACGACGCGATCAAGGAAATCCTGGCGAGTTAGCGAGATATTTGGAATCAGCAACCCCGCCTCATTTTTTAAACGGGCGGGGTTGTTATTTTGGGTGGCTTGGAAGCTCACCGCCCAGCGCAATGCCGAGCTTAAGGTTCGTTGGTCGAGCCTATGTCAGGTGCTTCTTGGGTGGAGTCATAATCGTAACCTCCTGCCACGTTTCGAGATAAACCATAGCACAAAATGGCGCCGCGCGGGAAGGCGTCGAACGGCCTAGGACGAATTACCTCTGGTCCCTGATCGGGCCATGGCGCGGCTATGACCAGCGAGCGTGATGGATACCGCATTCGCTTTTGGCGCTGCCCTGCCAGCGTCCGTCGCGCCCGCCGGCATCGTTCGAGGTCGGCGCCGTGCAAGGGGCGCAGCCAATCGAGGCGTAGCCTTCATCCATCAGCGGATGGCGCGGCAGGTCGCGTTGCTCGAAGGCGCGGTCGATTTTCTCTGCGTCCCAATGGGCGAGCGGGTTGAGGCGGATGCGGCCATCGACGGCCTCAATGGTTTCCAGTCCGCCGCGCTCGCCGCCATGGTCGCGCTTGCGTCCGGTGATCCAGGCGTCGAAGCCACTGAGCGCGCGTTCGAGCGGCAGTACTTTGCGTAAGTAACAGCAGAGATTGGGGTTGCGCCGCCACAGCTCGCCATCCGGATCGTGCCCGCCGATATCAAACGGTACCGGTTCGACCGTGCGCACATCCGTGAGGCCGAGGCGGCGCACGAGAATATCGCGGTAGGTCAAGGTGTGGTGAAAGAGCTTGCCCGAATCGATGAAGATGACCGGCGTCGCCGGGTCGATGCGCGCGACCATATCCAAGAGGATGGCGGCTTCCGCGCCGAACGAAGAGACCAGCGCGATGCGGCCGTTATATTGCCATTCCAGCATGACGCGCAGCAGCGCTTCACCTTCGAGCGCGCCATATCTTTCACTGAGGGCCTCGGCGCGCGCTGACGCTTCGCTTAGCCGTACCGGATCGGGCCGCTCTATTTCGGCGAAACCGTTCATTTTCTTCTCCTACTCCGCCGCCGCCTGGCGGTGCCGCAGCAAACCGGCGGTTGCCCGCGGGTCATTTGTCGGCTGATACCAGACCGAAATTTCCGCAATGGCGCGCAGCCATCCTTGCAGTGCGCCGCTGCCGGCGGTCTGGAACGCATCGAAACCGCAACGATGCATAAACAGAAACTGATCGCGCGCAACATCGCCGATGGCGCGCAGCTCGCCTTTGAAACCGTAGCGCTCGCGCAGCAATCTTGCCGTGCTGTAGGGCCGGCCGTCGCGGAAGGTCGGGAAGTCGAGCGCGATCAGAGTAAATTCATGCAGCTCCGCCGCGATGTCCTGCGCCTTCTCGCCGCTTTGCAAATAAACGCCAAGCGGCTCGCCGCGCCCGCGCAGCGTCTCTTTCTCGCGCCGCCAGCGCAAAGGCGAGACGGCAACCGGGCCGGATTCGGGCAGCGCGGCATCATCCGCCAGGAATTGCCAGCCATCCTCCGCGATGGCGCCGTTTTTAATCAGAGGCATAGAGACGCTCCTTGAAAGGTTCGCGGCCGAGGCGGGCATAGGTATCGACAAAGGGCTCGCCCGTCTGACGCAGATCGAGATAGGTATTGACCACCGTTTCGACCGCTCCGGTAATATCATCGGCGGTAAAAGCCGGGCCGATAACTTCGCCGATGGCGGCCTTGCCGTCGGCCCGCCCGCCGAGCGTAATCTGGTAATTCTCCGTGCCCTTACGGTCGAGCCCGAGAATGCCGATATGGCCGACATGGTGATGGCCGCAGGCATTGATGCAGCCGGAAATATTGAGCCTGAGATCGCCGATATCCTGTTGCCGCGCCAGATCGCGGAACCGCTCGCTGATCGCCTGGGCCACCGGAATCGAGCGCGCCGTCGCCAGGCTGCAATAATCCATGCCCGGGCAGGCGATGATATCGCTGATCAGGCCGCGGTTGGCGGTGGCGAGCCGGTTGGCTTTCAGCGCTTGCCAAACCTCAAAGAGATCGCGCTTGCGCACATGCGGCAAAACCAGATTTTGCTGGTGCGTGGCGCGCAGTTCGTCAAAGCTGAAGCGCTGCGCCAGATCGGCCACCGCTTCCATCTGATCGGCATCGATATCGCCCGGCACCTGGCCGATCGATTTCAGCGAGACGGTGACGATGGCGTAACCCGGCTGTTTATGGGCATCGACATTGTGCTCGAGCCAGTTGTCGAATTCGCTGTCGCCACGCCGCGCCGCGTCGAGGCCTTGGTCGCTGCCGGCTGAAGAATCGAAGGGCGGCGGGGCAAAATAGCGCTCGATGCGCGCCACTTCCGCCGCCGGCAGATCGACAAACCCCTCGCGCACCTGGCGCCACTCGGCTTCGACCAGTTCGGCCAGGGCTTCGGCGCCCATTTCGTGCACCAAAATCTTGATGCGCGCCTTATACATATTGTCGCGCCGGCCAAGCTGGTTATAGACCCGGAGAATGCTCTCAAGATAGGACAGCAGATATTCTTTCGGCAGGAACTCGCGGATCGTTTTGGCGATCATCGGCGTGCGCCCCTGGCCGCCGCCGACCATCACCTCGAAACCGGTCTCGCCGTCCTCGCCGCGCTTTAATTGCAGGCCGATATCGTGCACGCGCAGTGCCGCCCGGTCGCTCAAAGCGCCGCTCACGGCAATTTTGAACTTGCGCGGCAGGTAGGTGAATTCGGGATGCAGTGTCGACCATTGGCGGATGATCTCGCACCACAGACGCGGATCCTCGATCTCGTCAGCCGCGGCGCCGGCAAAATGATCGGCGGTGGTGTTGCGGATGCAATTGCCGCTGGTCTGGATGGCGTGCATCTCGACCTCGGCAAGCTCGGCCAAAATGTCGGGCACCTCATCCAGTTTCGTCCAATTATATTGGATATTCTGGCGCGTCGTGATGTGGCCATAGCCCTTGTCGTAACGGCGCGAGATATCGGCGAGGCGGCGCAATTGGCGCGATGAGAGCACGCCGTAGGGAATGGCGACGCGCAGCATATAGGCGTGCAGTTGCAGATAGAGGCCGTTCATCAGGCGCAGCGGCTTGAATTCATCCTCGCTCAGCTCGCCGTCGAGCCGGCGCGCCACCTGGTCGCGGAACTGCGCCACGCGCTGTTGCACGAAGGCATGATCGAATTCGTCGTAACGGTACATGGCGCGGCCTAACGCCCGGTCTCGGGGCTGAGACTGTTGTGGTGCAGGGGCCCGAACAGGCGGATGCGCTCGCGGAAACGAAGCGGCGCGAAGGCGCCGCCGTCATCGGCCATCGAGATCAGATAGGGCGAGACCACCAGCCCGGCATCGACGGCGCGCTCGGCCTCGGCCAGCAGCGCCGCACTTTCTTCTTCGCCGCGCGCGCTGCGCGCATCGATAATGCTTTCCGACCAGCCGCCGCTCCGCGTGAGATACACCACCCGGCCATCGGCCAGGCGATTGGCGCTAACGATTTCGAGTTTCATCTTTTCTCTCCCCTTCAGACAGCGCTGAGGGCGGCTTGCACCGTTTGCCCGCGCGCCATGAGCCGTACGATTCGTTTGCCGGCACTAAGATGCCTTGCCGTCACGATTTCTAATTCGCCATCGCCCGGCGCCAGCTCGATGCGTTCCGCGTCGCGCCGGGCATGGTCGAGTATCGCCGGCACGATGGCGCCGCCATGGATCAGCACATCGGCCCGGGCGATGCGGCGCACATCGCGCAGGGTCAGGAGATCGGCTTCGAGCGGATCGACCTCAAGCACCGTCAATTCGCCGGCCGGCGGCAATTGCGCCCGGTTGACCAAAGCGAGCATTTCGCTCCGCGCCTGTGGTTCGCCGCCCTCTAACACCGCTTCGCCGAGCGGCCCGTCGAAGAAATTGTCCCAAAAGCGCAGGCGGGTCTCGAAATCGGTGAAGGTCGCGCGCACGGCGGAGCGGAATTTGTCGGCAAAATCGGCCAGCCTGCCGAGCCCGTGCGGCAACAGCATTTCGATCTCGGCTCGCACGCGCCGCGCCAGCACCGGCGAGGCGCCGCCCGAGGAAATGCCGACCACAATGGCGCCGCGATCGACAATCGCCGGCATGACAAAGCTCGAAAGCGCCGCCCGGTCGACAACATTGACCGGTACATTGGCCGCCTTGGCGGCAAGCGCCACCGCTTCGTCAAGCGCCGCATCGCCGCTCGCCGCATGTACCAGGGCACGGCCCTGAACGTCATTGTCACGAAACTTCCGCTGCACCAGCGCCACGTCGCCGCCCTCGCCGAGGGTGCGGAGTTCGGCGTCGAAGTGGGGCGCAACAACCGTCACATCCGCGCCGGCGCGCCCAAGCAGGCGCACCTTCGCCACCGCCGCCGCGCCACCGCCCACCACCAGGCAGGGCCGCCCTTCGATATCTAAAAACGCCGGATAATGCCGCATGTTTCCTATTCACCAAATTGTACGTAGCGTCGAATTCAATGTCGTGATCTAGTGTATATAGTATTTAAACACATTTTGTCATGTGAAAAATTTAATTACCAAATAATTTATGTGAAATTAGAATGGTCCATTGCACAGACAAGCAGGCGGGCGCTGCCCGCGCCACGGCGAAATATCTGCTTCTATGTTAGAAAAGGAGTGGTGGGCGCTACTGGATTTGAACCAGTGACCCCCGCCGTGTGAAGACGGTGC
>CAYSDJ010000074.1:0-19893 GCA_964429775.1 uncultured Rhizobiaceae bacterium | reverse complement strand
CGGCCGCACTGGCCACCGTCTGCACGTTGGCGGTCGCTTCTTCCGAAGCCGACGCGACGACGGAGCTTTGCTGGCTGGTCTGCTCGGCCGTCGCCGCCATCGATTCGGCGGTCGATTCGGACTCGTTTGAAGCGGCGGAGACAGCATCGACAATACCCGAAATCTGGGTGTCGAAATTGCCGCATAGTTCGTCCATGCGTTTGGTGCGTGCTTCGCGCTTCTCGTTCTCCACTGCCTGCTCGGCCGTCAGGCGCTGGTTCTCAATGCCGTTCTCCTTGAACACCTGGACGGCGGCGGCCATCTGACCGATCTCGTCCTTGCGCTCACGCGCCGGCACTTCGGCCGTATTGTCGCCCTCGGCCAGAACGCCCATGACCGACGTCATCGCGGTGATCGGCTTGACGATGGCACGGCTGGTCACGAACGCCACGACAAAGGCGATCAGCAAACCGGCGGCCAACAGGATCCACTCGATCATGTTGAGCTGCTGGACATCGGATTCAGCAGAGGCGGAATCGTTTGACAGCAAGGCCTTCTGGTTATCCACCATGCCGCCGGAACGTACACCGTTCGCGTTCTTCGGCCCCATCAGGGTGGTCAACAGCTTGCCGGCGCGCGGCGCCGCTTCCGTCACCAAGGTGTAATTGGCCATGTTCCACTTTTTTGAGCCGCGAATTTCGAACATTTTCGGCGGCAGCGGGGCAAATTCCGCCCGCTTTTCGGAAAGCGCCTTAAAGCCCTCGGCCTGGGCCGGCGAGAAAAGATGCGACGCCTGGGTAAGATCGGCGAAGCGGCGCTCGTTCTTGGCCCAGAGCTTGTCGAAATTGGCCTTGAAATTCTCCTGGCCGGTCAACAGATAGGCGCGGATATTGGCCAGGCCAAGACCCAGCGTGCCGCGCACATCGGCCATGATGCCGAGCAGATTGCGCCGGTCATTCATGTTGGCGGCGTTCATCGACACCTCGGCTTCGGCATCAATCATGGCGGTGATCGCGCCGACCATCACCTTGGCGCGCGGCGCCGCCTCGGTCACCAAAATCAACGTGGCTGGATGCTCTTGCGGCGTGTTGGAAATGCTCTCGACCTGCGCTTGCGCGATCTCGAACTCATCCAACACCACTTTGAAGGCATTCCATTTCTCGATATTGGCCGGAACCGTCCAATGTTTGGAGAGCTCATCCATCTGTTCGCGGCGATGCTTGATATCGTCCCAGACAACCGAACGCTCCTGCTTGAAGGCGTCGTTGCCGGTCAACATATAACCACGCAAGCTGGCGAGCGAGGCATGAATGTCATCGACCATGGCGGAACTCGCTTCGGCGGTCGGTACACGAAGGTCGGAAATCCGGTGCATGCTGGTGTTGATGCTGTCCACCTTGAACAAAGTGATGCCAACCGCGACGGCAAGCACCACGGACACGGCGGTGAAACCGAGCGCCAAACGCCCGCCGATATTCATCTTAAATTTGTACCCAATACTGGGGAATTTCATCTGCTTACTCCTACCCGAACTGATTTGGCGTTGCGCTATAGACCCACGCGTTTCGCGCAACCGCGAGATACGTAAAAACCCATATTTGAAACCAAATTAGACGGACGGAGTTAACGAGCGGTAAAATTAACCTATTTTTGTGGGTATATTCCCGTATCTTAAAATGAGTGGCTTATTCCACCGCAGCCAAAAGCGCGATACCGCCAACCACGAGGGCCACGCCGCCCCATTGCAAAAGGCCAACCGGCTCTCTCAGGAATATTCGCGCCAGCACCACAGTCACCACGGCATAGGCCGAACTGGCGACAATGGCGAACTCACCATTGACGTAGCCAAGGCCAAGATAGACACCGAGATAGCCCATGGTGTCGAGCAGGCTGAGGAGAACCAGCATGGGCAGCAGGCGCGGGCGGTAGCGCGGCAGCTCGCGGCGCAATAAAAACCACAGGATAAACAGAATGCCGCCGATGATCCGCACAGCGATCATGGTCTGCCACGGGCCGTAGATTTCGATCGCCAGACCGGCGCTGATTAAAGCGAGGGCGAAACACAACGCGCCGGCAAGCGAAAGCAATATCGAACGGCGGATCACCGCGCGGTCATATTCGGTGCGCCAACTATCGGCCGAGGACACGGAGTAGGCGACCAACCAGATGCCGACCATGGTGACCACCATGGCGAGCCAGTGCCAGCCGTTGGGACGCGCACCGAGCGCTATGGAAATCGGTACGGCGAACGCGGGATAACTCGACACCACCGGCGAAGCGAGCGAAACCGGCCCCTTGGCCAAAGCTTCATAGAGAAGAATCGTCGCCAGCGCGCTGGCAACCCCGGACGCAACCAGCAGCCCAAGGCCCGAGAGACGCAAGGCATCTGCGCTGTGCCACAGCATGGTATCGCCGCGCAGCCACATGAAAAGGAGAAGCGCGCCCAGACCCACCACCGAGACGAATAGAAATGTGGCCGCCACGCCCACGGAGCGCCCGGTAAAACGCGCGATGAAGTCGGCGAATCCCCACGAAATTGCGGCGCTCGCGCCCCACAGGACAGAACCGCCACCCATCAGCGCCAATCCAGACGGCGATGGCGCGAGCGATACGGCTTGCAGTGAGCGGGAACAGTGGAAAAAACAAACATAAGGCCGGCGGATTATGTCCGCCCGGCGTAGGCAGCGCCAGCGCCAATTTGCCCAATTTTGGGTAGCAGCGGTTTGCCCACCGGCGGTACAAAGCCCCTACCGCACCAGGCCGCATGTTATTATTGTTTACATAAATTAATTTTCGCACATAATGTAAATGTTGCTTACTTCTAGAATTCTTGGCGCCGGCCAACCGACCCCCCCGGAGAACTGGCGCTATCGCCATGGTGAATGCAGGGATGAGTGCGAATTTACGCAAGACAGATATTCTGACCGATCTGTGGCATAGCCTCGGTGGGTTGGAAAGCGGTGTGAGCGTGGACCATTTGCTGCACGGCCTGAATGGCGAGCGGGAGTTTTGCGTTCATGGCAATCTGGACCAGAAACATCGGCAGGTTAAAGTCGCGGAAGTCGGCGCCAAGCTGGTCAATCGGCTCGGTGAAGGCCGCCAGGTGCCGGCGGATGAGCCAGGTATTGCCGCAACTGTGATGCTGAAGCTCTCTTCCCTTGGCGAAATCCTGTTAACGGAACAAAGCCCGCAAACACGCCACGGCGCGATCGCCCGCGCTGGCCATCGTATCCATTACCGCCTCGCCGCCGTACCGGCACTTGGTCCGGACGACGCCGCTCTCGCCTGGTTGGGAATCGTCGACTGGTCCCGCCGGCTCGACTGAGCCTACCTCTAAATTACCGCCGGGCGGATAGACCGCGCATATATAAGTGTGGAAATGCGGAGCGCTTTGGATTGCCCGCGCTTTGGTTACCCTGTGATTACGAATTCACAGGGAGAACCAGCATGACTGTCACACTCACTATTGCCAACAAGGAAGCCGACAATATCGTCTTCGCTGTTGAAGCCGGAATGGAAACGCTGCGTAAGAAATTTGCGCCCGAACGACCGCCGGACGCATGCTGCCATTCTTGCGGAGACTCCCTTCTCCACGATTATGTCCGCCTGCGCCAAATCGACGGCAACGGCAAACCGATTTGGCTGCATATCGGCTCCTGCCTGACAAAATTTGCATCGTCACGCTGCGATGCCGCAGAGGCTCGCTTAAACGGAAACGGCGAAATAGAACTCTAACGCGACGTGTTCTCTGACAGATATGTCGAGAGAAAGTTGAGGATTTCGTCGCCGCTATATGGCGGATATATTTGCTCTTCAGATCAGCCAAGGTAAGCGTCAGCGGATTGTCGACCTCACCGTGAGCTTCGAGGCTCCAGCCCGGCGTGTCTCCGACCGCAGTTGATTTTCGCGAAGCGCCAGACATAGGCTCGAACCTCGGCACATGAAAAAACGCATTCTGTTATTCACCGACAGCCACAGCCAATGCGGCGTCGGTATTAATATGGCCGCCCTGTTGGAAGAATTGGCCGGGCGCGGCTATGTGACGCTGTGCGCGCAGCGGCGCGAGGAGACCGTGCTGCAGCGCCGGTTATCGGCGCTCGGCGTCAAATATTTTTGGTTCCCGCGCGCGCCGGATGAGGACATTGCCGCATTTATCAACGACCAGGTCACGCCTTTAAACATTTTTCGCGAAGCGCAGCCGGATTTGATCTTCTTTGCCAATGGCACGCCGGCCGGCAGCCATGGCGCCATTGTGGCGGCAACCAAACTGGGCATTCCCTACATGATCTGCGAAGGGCTGATTGCCGAACAATTCCTTGGCGGCAATGACGGTGAGCGCGCGGCTCTAAAGAGCCACTATCTTGCGGCCAGTATGGTGATCACCAAAAGCCGGGAAAATCTTGAATATTTACGCGCTCGCCTCGAGTTGCCGGACGATGTGGGAATGCACATTGCGAACAGCGCGCCTGACTCTTTCTTCTCACCGGTCGATGAAAAAATTCGCTCCGCGCGGCGCCGGCAACTCGGAGTCTCTATGGACGATATCCTGTGTTTTACGGCAGCCGGCTTAAGACCGGTAAAAGGCTACGCGCATCAGCTTCAGGCCCTGCGTCTCCTCGAAGGGCATGCGATTATTCCGCATCTAAAATTTGCCTGGGCTGGGGATGGACCGCTGCGCGATTTTCTTGAACAATATATCGCCAAGTTCGCGTTCAACGACCGCGTCCACCTGCTCGGCCACTCTTGGCAGGTTGGCGAATGGCTCGATGCCGCCGATATTTTCATTCTTCCCTCTCTCGGCGAAGGCATGCCGGGGTGCGTGTTGGAGGCAATGGCCAAGGGCGTGCCTGTGATCGCGACGCGGGCCGGTGGAACGCCGGAAGCACTCGGCGATTGCGGCCAATTGCTGCCCGAGGCAGCAGACGACAATGCCCGCGCCCGGGATCTGGCAGAGGCAATTGTGAAATGGGTAACAGACGAGCCAGCACGGCGCCGCGCCGGCGCGCGCGGGCGAGAACGTGCGGCAACTTACTTTACCCGTAGACGTATGCTCGACTCCTATATGAAGGCGATCGAGAAGGTGCTGACTACGCCCGCCGGAACGCGACGCTGAGAATACCGGCGGCTATCAGAAACACACCGCCAATACGGTTGGCGTGGCGCAATGTCACCGGCCAACGGGCCCGAATCTCGCTCGCCATCAGCGCCCAGAGAATAATATTGAGCGTTGCCAACACGAGGAACGTCGCCTCAAGAATGACGAACTGCATCAGGAGCGGCCGCGCCGGGTCGATGAATTGCGGCACGAAGGTGACAAAAAACAGGATGCTTTTGGGATTGAGCGCGGTCACCACATAGGCGTTGCGGAACATGCGCCAACTTCCGATGGCAGCACCGGATTTATTGCTCAGACTGTCGAGCGGGGATGGCGCCCGCCATGATTGAATGCCGAGCCAAATCAGATAGGCCGCACCAACCAGCTTGAGGATGGTGAAGAGCGTTGCCGAGGCTTGCAACAGGGCCCCGGCGCCAAGCAGGGAAGCCGTAATCGCGGTGAAGTCGCCGAGCGTCACACCCGGCACCGTGGCCCAGGCGCTGGAACGCCCCCGCGACAAGGCATAGCTCACAACGAGCAGAACCGTCGGCCCGGGAATGGCCAGCAACACCAAACTGGCAAAAGCAAAGGCAAGCCACACTTCAAGCGCCATGGCTCACCTTTGCGTTCATCTGCTCAAAAACCCACTCAATCGACGGCTATATCAATGACGATTTTACCAACCGCCTGACCGGCTTCGAGATGGCGGTGCGCATCCTCAATGTCGCCGAGTGTGAAGCGCCGTTCGTCGATCAACGGACGCAGTTTTCCCGTGTCCGCTAATTCTCCGGCTTCACGCAGGAGATTGCCGTGCGCCTCTCTTTCCATATCGTGCAACATCGGAATCAGCATGAACACGACATGCAGGCTTAGCCCTTTGATATGCATCAGCGTGAGGTCGGAGGTGAATTGCGAAACGATGGTCACGACCTGGCCACTGATACGCGCCGCCTCAAAGGAAAGCTCAAGCTGATCACCTCCGGTGGCGTCATAGACTAGGTCGAATCCCTTGCCGCCGGTCAGGCGTTCGACATATTGCTCAACCGATTCGTCGCGATAATTGATGATGTCATCGGCACCCAGCCCGCGCGCAATTTCTCCTTTTGCGGCGGAGGAAACGGTGGCGAACACGCGCGCACCGCGCGCCTTGGCGAGCTGTATCGCCGCATGGCCGACGCCACCGGCGCCACCATGCACCAGCACGCTTTGACCGGCCTCGAGATTGGCCCGGTCGAACAGCCCTTCCCACGCCGTGATGGTGACCAGGGGCAAGGCCGCCGCTTCGCGCATGTCGAGAGATTTGGGTTTGTGCGCCAACAGGCGCGCGTCGGCGGCAAACAGCTCCGCATACCCACCCGGCATGCCGGTGACCCCGCCGGCACAGCCATAAACCGCATCGCCAACTTTGAAATCACTGACACCCGCGCCAAGCGCAATCACCTCGCCGGCGATATCGCAGCCGAGCACGGCCGGCAGCGCCGGAGCAATGCCCTCCGGCCCGGCGGCGCGCACTTTGTAATCCACCGGATTGACGCTGGATGCATGGACCTTCACCAGAACTTCGCCGGCACCCGCCTCGGGATCAGGCAACACTGCCTCTTCAAACAGTTCCGGACCGCCAAAGGCACGGATTATTTGCGCTTTCATATTATTGTTCTCCCGGCCCTTAAACTCATCCCGCCTTCCATGCTTTTAGTCCTCACCCTTATTATAATCCCAGGTGAGCCAATCCTGCGGCGTAACGGTAACGATGGTGCGACCTTCGGCCATGACCGGCTCGGTATAGGCATCTGCATCGTCTTTTCCGAGCGCCATGCCGAGCACCGCATGCGTAACTTCGCGGATCAGGCCCTCATCCTGGGAAAGCTCAGCGTTGCCGCGGCACATGATCGCCCAAGCACCGGCGGCGATGCCTTTCTCCAAGCGTGGGTCTTCGTCAATGAGGATTGAAACGCGCTTGTCCGCCGCCAAATTCTTCAGATGAATACGGCCCGCCCCGAGCGTCAGGCGAAACACTTCGCCGTTCCAATGGTACCAAATCGGCGTTAGGTGAATCATCCCATCGGGGCGATAGGTCGCCATCCGGGCGAGCGCGGTCGCTCCAAGCCGCTCGTCAATCTCTTGTTTACTGAGCGCATTTTCCTTGGTCGCCGTGGTTTTCGAACTCATTTCTTCTCCTTGGGTAGGGCAATCATATATGGGCCAGATGATGAAGGCCTATATCGACAATTGCGCGGATGATAACTGCCCAGCCGGACAAGCGAAAGCAAGGAAGCTGTATTGGCTTTCACGCTTTCACGCCTGCTTAACGATTTTGCTGAAAAATATACCCTGGCGCTCAGTTTTTGGAACGGGACCATCGTCGGTATGTCGCGAAAAGGCCTGAAAATAGCGGAGATTTCTGAAACTAATTACCGTGACTTTGCCTCGCGTCATGCAAGCTCGCCCGAAATAGGCCCGATCCAAACTTCTTTTGATCCAAGCGTTAAAGAGAAGCAGAAACGTGAATTCGAGCAGGCTCTTGTCGGACTTTGGGGTTGCGGCAATCTGTGTGCGATTGCTGACTTTCACATCTATCCATCTGAAACCGACCCAACCAAACGTGCACTAAAATTAGATTCGGTCATCGTCCCGGAAGAATTGCGGCGAAGGAGCCTTGCCAGCTTGCTTGTCGCGCAGAGTTTTGCCGATTTGATATCAAATTCGGGCCGAAAAATCGCCAGCATCTATGCGCACTCCGTTCACCCCGCGACTGTACGCCTGTTACGTCGTTTACATTTCAGCGACCCCAATGTCCTCGGCGCACCAATTTCGCACCTGGCTCTCGACGCGGAATCAAGTGAGACCTTTGTCAAGGATTGTGAGGACCAGGTGCGGGACCGTTTGAACCGGATGAAATTGCAGTGCGCCTATTGTCGCAATGGCGATAAACGTGCCCGGCCCTGGTGTCTGCCGCGCGGTGAGAAGCCGAGTATCCTCACCCCTGAATAGCCCAGTTTTATGACCACCATCCTCTATTCGCACCCGGATTGTCTGGCGCACGACACGGGCCATGATCACCTGGAGTCGCCAACCCGTCTGAAGGCATTGCTGGCCAAGCTGCACGAACAGGAATTTGCCGCTCTTGACCGGCGCTCCGCGCCGCCGGCTGCACGCGTACAAATATCCCGCGTCCATGAGGCGCGCTATGTGGATAAGGTCTTCGCCGCCGTCCCGACTTCGGGCGAAGCGAATATTTCGCCAGACACAATTGTCTCCAACAAATCAACCGGCGCATTTATGCGCGCCGCCGGCGCCGTCTGTGCTGCCGTCGACGCGGTCATCGGTGGAGAGGCCCTGAACTCCTTTTGTGCGGTGCGCCCGCCCGGACATCATGCCAGCATGGCAAGCACCATGGGGTTTTGCATTTTCAACAATGTCGCAATTGGCGTTGAACACGCTCGCCAAGGGCATGGCCTCGGGCGCGTCGCCGTGGTCGATTTTGACGTTCATCATGGTAACGGCACGGAAGCCATTTTCCGCAATGACCCGGCCGTGATGGTGGCGTCAATTCACCAGGCGATGATTTTTCCCATGTCGGGAGCGCGCAGTGATACCGGCGTTGGCAATATCGTCAACGTACCGGTTGTACGCAACACATCCGCAGCTAATTTCCGCGCCGCATTCGAAGCCGAAATTATTCCCCGGCTGTTGGAGTTCAACCCCGAGATCCTTTTTATATCCGCTGGATTCGACGCCCATTTGAGCGATCCGCTCGCCGACCAAAAGCTTTCGCCGGCGGATTTTACCTGGATGACCGAGCAGCTCATGGCGGTGGCTGAAATGTGCTGCGGCAATCGGCTGGTCTCGACATTGGAGGGCGGATACAACCCTGCCGCGCTGGCGCAATCAGGTGCCGCACATGTCCGCACTCTGATGCGCCGCTGATCTCCCGAATTCCCACGGCTAGATATATACGCAGCCGCCCAACTGCCCTACCCTGTGCAAAAATATTTTGGGAAAGGGTATCCAATGAGCGTTTTCGATTTGTCGGTGACCGACGCCTTGCTCTCCACAACACGCGCCGTGCGCAAGCGCCTCGATTTCGAACGGCCGGTATCGGAGGAAATTATCCGCCAATGCCTGGAGCTTTCACTACAGGCACCGAGCGGCTCCAACAAGCAAGGCTGGCGCTGGATTATCGTTACGGATGCCGATAAACGCGAGAAGCTTGCGGAAATCTACCGAAAAGGCGCCAAACCCTACCTGGATGAAGGCCTTCAAGAAGCGACGGATGCCGGCGCCGCGCAAGATGTTCGCGTGTTTAATTCGGCGCGCTATTTATCCGACCGATTGGGAGATGCCCCGGTCCATGCCATTCCGTGCATCGAAATGCATGCCGACCCAGCGGATAACCCGGAGCTGATGTGGCCAAGCCTGATGGGATCAATCCTGCCTTCGGTATGGAGTTTTCAACTTGCGCTCAGGGCGCGCGGCCTTGGCTCGACTTTCACCACACTGCATCTGTGCTATGCCGATGAAGCGGCGGACTTGCTGGGCATACCCGAAAACACCAAGCAGGTGGGACTTCTGCCTGTCGCCTACACCAAGGGAACAGATTTCAAACCCGCCAAGCGACGGCCCCTGGATGATATTCTGCATTGGAATAGTTGGTAAGCGCGGCACTTGCCTAATAGCGCTCGGCACGCACTATGGGGCGCATGATTCCGCTATCCATTCTCGACCTTTCTCCCATCATCGTGGGCGGAAACGCCTCTCTCGCTCTGGCCAACACGTTGGATCTGGCGCGCCATGCCGAACGCTGGGGCTTCAAGCGATATTGGCTGGCCGAGCACCACAACATGACCGGCATCGCCAGCGCCGCGACGGCTGTGGCGATCGGCCATGTTGCCGGCGGCACATCGACCATTCGCGTTGGCGCCGGCGGCGTGATGCTGCCCAACCACGCGCCACTGGTTATTGCCGAACAGTTCGGCACGCTGGAGGCGCTCTACCCCGGGCGCATTGACCTTGGCCTCGGGCGCGCGCCGGGCACCGACCAACGCACGGCCCAGGCGCTGCGCCGCACATTGCAGAGCGACGCCAACGAATTTCCGCGCGACGTGATGGAATTGCAGCACTACTTTAAAGCCGCCGAGCCTGGCCAGTTTGTCCAAGCGGTGCCTGGCGCCGGTCTTCAGGTGCCGATTTATATTCTCGGCTCCAGTCTGTTTGGCGCCCAGCTCGCCGCCATGACCGGCTTGCCCTACGCCTTCGCGTCACACTTTGCGCCGGCCGCAATGATGCAGGCGATCGAGCTATACCGCGCCGAATTTCAGCCCTCGGAGCAGCTGAGCGAGCCCTATGTCATGGTTGGCTTCAACGTCTTTGCCGGCGACAGCGACGCGGAGGCAACGTTTTTGCAAAGCTCGTCTCAGCAAAGTTTTCTTAATCTGCGGCGTGGTCAGGCAGGCCCGCTGCCGCCGCCGGTCGAGGACTTTGAAGAAACACTCACAGCGCCGGAAAAGCTGGTGCTCGACGATATCCTATCCTGTTCCGTCGCCGGGTCGGGTGAAACTGTGTTGGCCGGCGTGCAGGAATTCGCCGCCCGCACCGAAGCGGATGAGATTATCGCCACGTCGCACATATTCGATCATGCCAAGCGTCTTCGTTCGTTTGAAATTCTGGCTGATGTGGCGATCACGAACGGCTAGATCGGTTTCAATTTTCGGATCGTATCCAGCAGGGCGGCGGGCAGACCCTCTGCTTCCTCTTCGGGAAGTGCGTCGAACATGTTGAGGAGATCCTTGGCGAGAATTCCGACGGTATTGTCAGGCGAATAGCCATCGCGAGCGAACTCGACGCGGCTGAAATTGGAAGCAAGCCAGTTTTGGCCCGAACTGTCATTGAGCACGGCCAGCAGCCGGCCTTCATCGACGCCAAGCCGCTCGGCCCAGCGCAATACCGTACGTGTCGCCGCGGTCGAGCTGGCGGCGCAGAAATTATTGAGTACCTTGGCCGTCATGCCGGCGCCATACGGTCCCATGCGGTGAAATTTATCGCCCATGGCATCGAGCAAGGGCTGCAGATGATCGAGAACTTCTTCCGCGCCGCCGAGCATGAAACTGAGGCGCGCTTCTTCGGCCGAGATAGCAGCACCCGACATCGGTGCGTCCACCAGAATGACCGTGGCCGGCACCCGGGCGCGCAAATCGGCAACATAGCGCGGCGACAGGGTGGAGCAGATCAGCAGAATTTCGATTGCTGAGGGCTGACGCGAGAGCAGCGCCTGATCATCGAACAGCAATTCCTCTGTCTCAGCAGCGTCGCGCACCACACTGAGAACAACGCGCCGGCCGGCGGCAAAATCGTCCGCCGTGCTCATAAGCGGCGCCAAATCGCCGAACGATTGCGCCGGCAGAATATCCAGGCCGGCAACATCGAAGCCGGCACGGATGAGGGCGCGCGCCATCGGCGCCCCCATGCGCCCACATCCCGCCACGCCGATCGGGCCGAGCCCGCTGTCGATTTTTTCAGCCATGATTTGAACCTAGCGCATAATCCCGATCACGGCGACGGCGCAGTCTGGTCGCGATACTTCTGCTTGATCTCACACTGCATAGCGGCGCACACTCGCAAGCGAAAACCAACCCGGAATTTGTGCCGGCGCCGCCGCACACAGGTAGAGGAAACGAGACATGTCCAATAACGCTGAAGCCGCCCTACTCGATCGCGATGCCAATCATGTGATCCACCCGCTGCACAGCCGCGCGGTGCACGCCAAAGGCAAGGTTTGGGTCGGCGGCGAAGGCGCCTATTTGACGGATGCCAATGGCGATCGTTTCATCGATGGGCTATCGGGTCTGTGGAACAACACCGCCGGCAATGGCCGGCGCGAATTGGTCGAAGCCGGCAGCCGGCAATTGGAAGAAATGGCATTTGCTTCTGGTTATGCGGGCAGCTCCAATCCGCGCGCCATCGAACTTGGCGAGAAGATCGCCAGGATCACCTACCCCAATATCAATCAATTCTATTTTACCTCAGGCGGCGGCGAATCAACCGACAGCAATATCAAAATGGCGCGCTACTATTGGAAGCTCAAAGGCAAACCGAACAAGACCAAAGTGATTTCCCGCATCCTCGGCTATCACGGCGTGACTTTTGCGGCGATGTGCGCCACGGGCATCGATATTTATTGGCCAATGTTCGAGCCACGCATTCCCGGCTTCAGACATATTCCAAGCCCCTATCCCTACTTTTATCAGGCGCCGGAAGGCGCGGAAAGCCAGGGCATCGCGGCGGCGGACGAGCTGGAAAAAGCGATTCTGGAGGAGGGTCCGGACACGGTCGCGATGTTTATTGCCGAGCCGGTGCAAGGGGCCGGCGGTGTGATCGTGCCGCAGGACGACTATTTCCCGCGCATTCGCGAAATCTGCGACAAATATGAAGTGTTGCTGGTCTCCGATGAGGTGATCACCGGCTTTGGTCGCACCGGCAAGATGTTCGGCCTTGAGCATTGGGGCGTTAAACCGGACATGATGCAGTTCGCCAAGGCCATCACCTCGGGCTATTTCCCCTTGGGCGGCATCGGCGTCAGCGATGAGATCGCCAATACCATGGATGAAAGCGGCAAACCCTGGATGCACGCCTATACCTATAGCGCCCACCCCACCGGGTGCGCCATCGCCTGCGCCATGCTCGACCTGATCGAGAAAGAGGATTTTCCCGGCCAGGCACGGGACAAAGGCAAACGGCTGTTGGTCGGCCTCAAGGATGCGCTCGGCGACCATCCCAATGTCGGTGAAATCCGCGGCCTCGGCATGATGTGCGCAATTGAATATGTCAAAGACCGGGCAACGAAAGAGGTGTTCGACGCAGCCGATGGTATCGGCGCCAAGATCAACGCCCAGGCCATGCAGCGCGGCTTCTTCAGCCGGGTGCGCGGCGATGCCTATTTCATCGCGCCGCCGATCGTCACCAACGATCAAACCATCGATCAGATCGTCGAAATCCTGGCCGAATCGACCAAGGCGGTGCTCGGTTAACCTCCCGTCACCCGCTCATTGCGGAAATTCGGGCAGCGGGCAGTGCGGCGCGGCGCTGGGTGAAGAGTTGCGAAAGTCGAAATAGCCCCAGACGGCGTAGTGGTCGGAGAGATCGCAAATATCCTCGCCGCTGACGGTCGAGAACAGCGTGCCATCGGAAAAATCGTAGCGCGTCCGGAACACCAGCGGGCAATTGCTGCTATAGGCCGGTGCCCGCGCGCCTTGAATAGCGAAGATATAGTCGACATAGCCGTTGCCATGCGTCACCCAATCGTTGCGCGTCTCGCGCGTATAGGGATGGCCGAGGAATTCCGGCGCGATGGCGCCGAGAAGGTCGGCGGATTCCAACTCTCTGAATTCGTGACGCAGCATGTTGAAATCGCCGCCGATGATGACCGGCTCGGACTTCGGGATCACCAGACCGCGCGCCGCGAATTCCCTGATTTGCCCGAATTGTTTGCGTTTCGCGGCACCCTGCTCGGGCTGCCAGCCGAATTGGGCGTGCGTCGCGATGACGTGATAGCGCTGGCCTGCCTTTTCGATGGCGGCGTAAACGAAACCCTTGGCGGCATGGCAGTCACCGCCTTCGCAATCGCCATAGACCAGTTCCCTGGCGTCGGTGATGGGATGGCGGGCAAGGATGATAACGCCGCCGTCCTGATTGACGCCGCTATCGCCCTCACCGGCCTGGCCAAAGCCGCAACTTTCCCCGCCTGTGCAGGCGTGGAGCGGCGGGGGCTGGCGATGTACCCGGTTGGTGCTGTCGGAATCCGCTTCGCGGTAAGCGCTGGCGAGAATATGGGTGCTGTAAAGAAAACCTTCGGCGCGCAAACCTTCGAGAAGAATGGTGCGGGCGTCATCGTCATAGGCCTCGCTTAAAATCACCACATCGAAGGGCGCGAGGAACGGCCCGATCAGCGCCGCCCGCTCTTCCTGCGCCTTGGCGAACTTATCCCCCATGAAAGGAATATCGCGGGCGCTGATCGGCAACAGATAAACATTATAGGCAACGATGCTGAGCACATCTCCGGCGGCGTAGGTCTCGGGCCGGTGGTTGATGCCCGGCCCGGCACACTGGCGCGCCGCCCAAATATTGGCGGGAAACGCCAACAAGACGGCCAGTACAAACATCATTCCAAGTAACATCCTTGCCATGGCACGGAGCCTGCTGCGCAACTGCGGCAAAGTCCAGTGCGGCGAAATATCATCCCCGGCGATTTCGGTGTTTGGCTCTGGAAATGCTTTTCCGGCGTTTCATTCACGGCAAAGGCTGTGTTAGCTTCCCCCCGCCTGCGGGCACGAGTCGCGGGCTGTGCCCTCTGGGCCTCTTATCATATGCTGCGTGAGGCCTGAGCCAGGTGGCGAAAAGGCGTTATTTTTAAAGGAGTTAAAACGTGTTGGGATTATCGGCAAGCGGCTTGATCGACAAATTTGCCAATCGGTTGAGCGGCATGGAGACAAGCTTCACATTACAAATGCCGGACGGATCGCAACGCCTTATGGGTTCCGGCGAGCCCAAATTCGAGATCGTTCTCAACAATCAGCGCGCCGTACGCGCCATGGGATCGCTCGATGAGGCCAATATCGGCGAATCCTATCTGAAAGGCGATTTCGACATCAACGGCGATCTGCTCGAGATGTTTGCCCTGCGCGGCTCGATGGATGACCGCCACCCGCTGGTGACAGCGTGGCGCTACATTCAACCGCTTCTCTTTGGTCAAGTTCATACCAACCGGCAGGCGATATCCTCGCACTACGATGTCGATCCGAAAATGTTCCTGAGCTTTCTCGACAAGAAAGTGCCGGCCTATACACAAGGTGTCTATCAGAGCGACGATGAATCGCTTTCCGACGCGATGGAACGCAAGTTTGATTACACGGTCGAGATGTGCGAGCTCGGCCCGCGTAAGAAGGTGCTGGAAATTGGCCCCGGCTGGGGTGCATTCGCGCGCCACGCCCTGCGCAAAGGCGTCGAGTTCACAGGCGTGACGAATTCATCGACCTCACAGACCTACCTCAATGAATTCCTTGGCGAGTTTGCCGATCATTTCCGCATCAACTTTGTCGATATCCTGGCCTATGAGCCCAAGGAAAAATACGACGCGATCGTCATCATGGGCGTGATCGAGCATTTGCCGAATTATATGGCGGTGCTGAAAAAATTCGAAAGCGTGCTAAAGCCCGGTGGCCTGGTCTTCGTCGATGCCAGCGCGGCTCGGACGAAATACGAACTGTCGACCTTCATGGTGCGTCACATTTATCCCGGCAATCATTCTTTTTTCGTGCTGCACGATTTCATGGACAAACTCAACAAGACGCCATTCGAGATTCTCGAAGTGCAGAATGACCGACACAGCTATTTCCTCACCTTCCGCCAATGGGCGATGAATCTTGAAGCGAGCAAGGATTTTATCTGCGAGAATTTCGGCGAAGTGGAATACCGCAAGTTCCGCCTCTATCTGTGGGGCGCAACTTACGAATTCATGGTCAAGAACCTGGATTGCTACCGTCTAATTCTTTATTTACCGAAGAACGAGCTCGACTGGAAACGCTAGAGACGGCCTCCGGCGGTACAAAGCAATTATGAATTGCTCTCGTCGTCGGCGCTTTGCATGGCGAGCAGGGCGGAGCTATCGAAGCTAACGAGCTGCACGGCGCGCTTGCCGTCATCCTGTACCCGCACGACCTTACCGGCAAAGCGCCGGCGCGTCTGGCCGGGGCCTTCCATCGTGCCCTCGACTTGGTCGTTTACTTCATACTCGTCCAAACCATCGGCAAGAAAACCGCCTTGCGACCAGTTGCTCGTTTTACCTTCTTTTTTGCCCGACTTAATTTTGAGCTGGCGATCCTTGCCATAAACACGCTCATGCTGCCGCTGGTCGGCAGCGCGCGCCAAATTTCCCGATATCGGTCGAATGCTCATCTACTTTTCCCTGCGTGATGTATCTCATGTCAAATACGCAAGACGCCACGCCCTGGAGTTACCTAAACTTATATCAATCAATGGCTTCGGCATTATTATCAAACTCTAGCCACAATAATCCCAACTAACTAAAAGGATGTTAAATTAATTCAATTTTATTCGCTGTCCGTATACATAAGTCTTGCGCAGTGCCCCCAATTGATCGCCATACTTTCGCGTTATACTATTTAGGCTATATTTAATGCTCTCAACGAAATCTCTGCCGGACATGCCGCACATCATTCTGGGTGATATCAAAGAAAAGAGACTAAACTAAGCTTCTTGGTGAATACGGACGAGAAGTTAAGACCATGAAAAAACTAATAGGCCTGACGCTGGCCCTGATAATCATGCCAGCCCTCTATCAGGGTGTGTTTTCGCAAGACAATCAGGGATTAATCGAGCAACAACGCCTAGAGGAGCGCTTCGAAGATTCCCAACTGCCAAAATCCAGCTTTGAAGACGATTCCGCCATTACAGGCCAGAGCATGGACCGCGCCGAGGCGGCGCAATACCGCTTCACCTTCAGATCGATCAAATTTCCGGGCATGACACTTTACGACGCATACGACATGCGGCCCCTCTATGAAGAGATGCTCGGAACCGAAATCAGCCTCGCTGAAATTCTCGATGTGGCCAAATTGATAGAACAAAAATATGCCGAGGACGGATACACAACGGCACGGGTCATGTTGACGAAGCGGCCGGATTCCGGTGGCAAGGTTACGTTGCTCGTCATCGAAAAACACTGAAGCAGGATGATCGTGGAAGCAAGCCGATGAACAGTCACGAGGCCATGCGCCGGGCAATCAAACTGGCGGAGGAAAAGATGCGCTCCGGTGAGGGCCGGCCATTTGGCTGCGTCATTCTGCGTGACGGCGAAATCATCGGCGAAGGGTGGAACAGCATGGACCGGGACCATGACCCGACGGCGCATGGCGAAGTTGTGGCGATCCGCGATGCTTGCCGCCGCCTCAAGACCTTGGATCTCTCCGGCGCCGAGCTCTATACCAGTTGCGAACCTTGCCCGATGTGCTCCAGCGTCATTATCATGGCCGGCATTGCCAAGCTCTACTATGCCGCTTCAGCCGAGGATACGGCCATATTCGGCAACGATCCGAGCCGGCTCCGCCGCGAGGTCGGCAAACCGCTGGCCGAGCGCAGCATGGCAAGCGAGCAATTGCTCGGCGAGGAAGGCCGCGCCCTATTATTGGAATGGGCGCAAATGCCAAATATCTGACTAGCACTTGGCGCTCTGGCATGGCACCGTAAGGCCGCAGCGGAACTGGGGACCAAATCTTGCAAGATCAAACGGCGCCGGGTGGAAACCCATTCGGACGTCTCATCCCGTACTTCAACGACAAAGCGGAAGAAGCGAAGTTCCGTAGCGCTCGCGCACCCGCGGAATTACGCGACACGCGCGCCATATTAGGCCTGTTTATCGGCGTCAATAGCTCCTTTTCGATAATCGACGCCCTGCTGTTCGAGCAAGACCTGACATTTCTTCTCTTGCTGCGCTTGATCCTGGCCAACGGTGTGCTGGTAATTTTCCTGGCGCTCAGTTTTTCCCCTTGGATCGTCAGACGCATAAACATCCTTACCAAAAGCGTTATTCTGCTCTACATACCGTTTTATGCGGTGTTTTGTGACATCGCCGAGGCGCCGCCCATATTTGTCTCCGGTATCGCCATATTGTTCTTCGGCACTTACGTGATTGCACCATTGCGATATGTGGAGGCAGTCGCCATCGGCTGGTTGGGTACCCTTTTATTTCTCGCACTCGTTGCCGGCCTCGACCTGATGTCGTGGATGCATTTCATCATTCTTACCGGGGAACTGATCGCCATCAATGCCACCGGTATGTTCACGCTCTATCGCCTGGAGCGCCTGCGCCGGCAGGACTTCCACAACCTCAGCCGGGTGGCTGCCGAAAGGAGCAGATATCACGATCTGCTGGTGCGTATCCTGCCGGCCAGCATCGCCGAGCGGATGCGCGCCGGCGAACAGCATATCGCAGACAGGTTTGATCAAGCGAGCGTGCTGTTTGTCGACATTGTCGGCTTTACCCGCCTGTCCGCAAAGCTCGAACCTGAGGAAATTGTTTTGCTCCTGGAAAAGGTTTTTGCCGCTTTTGACGAGCTCGTGAATAAACATGGCTTGGAAAAAATCAAAACCATTGGCGATGCCTATCTGGTCGCCGCCGGCCTACCGGAGCCGCGCCCGGACCACGCCGAGGCAATCGCCGATTTTGCCCTCGACCTGCAGCAGACGGCGCACGGTCTCAACAGCCCGGACGGCAGCAATGTGGAAATACGCATTGGCTTCCATTCAGGTCCGTTGATCGCCGGCGTCATTGGCGAAAGCCGCTTTCTCTACGATATGTGGGGCGACACGGTGAATGTGGCGAGCCGCATGGAAAGCCTTGGCATGCCAGGGAAAATCCAGGTGAGCGATGAAGCGCATGTCGTTTTGGCAGAAAAATTCGCTTTTGAGCCGCGCGGCAAGATCGAGGTAAAAGGCCGCGGAGAGATGCAAACCTGGTGGCTGAATGGGCGCCGGTAAAGCGATCAATAAATCCAATATATTTATTTTATTTCAAATAGTTAAGCCACTTACCCGCAGTTCCGCGAGTAAAAATAGGAATATTTCCTCTTGAAACGCTTGAAACACTGCCCAATTCGGTGTTAGCACTCCTACCCAGCGAGTGCTAACAGCGCTCAATTAAATAATTTTCATGTCCAGAACACACCAATTGGAGGTCACTATGAAATTTCGGCCACTGCATGACAGGGTCGTTGTCCGCCGCGTTACCGAGAGCGAGAAAACCGCTGGCGGCATCATCATTCCGGACTCAGCCCAGGAAAAGCCGCAAGAGGGAGAGATCGTCTCCGTCGGCCCCGGCACCCGTGGCGCGGACGGCAAAGTCCACGCGCTGGATGTGAAGGCGGGCGACCGCATTCTGTTCGGCAAATGGTCGGGCAATGAAGTCACCATCGATGGCGAGGAGCTTTTGATCATGAAAGAGTCCGACGTCATGGCCGTGCTGGAAGGCAAGGCAAAAGGCAAGAAAAAGAAGGCTGCCTAGGCCGCACGCAAAATCACTCAAACCAACAGCCCCTTCTGTGTTCAAACCGATAGGGCCACAAGCTGACAGCGCGGCAATAAGCGCTCCGGCGGAACGAAGCAAAGTAAGGAATTAGGAATCATGGCTGCAAAAGACGTTGTATTTTCATCCGATGCCCGCACGCGCATGCTGCGCGGCGTCGACATCCTGGCCGACGCGGTCGGCGTGACGCTCGGCCCGAAAGGCCGCAACGTGGTGCTCGACAAATCCTTTGGCGCGCCGCGCATCACCAAGGACGGCGTGACCGTCGCCAAGGAAATTGACCTTGGCGACAAGTTCGAGAATATGGGCGCCCAGCTCATCCGCGAAGTCGCCAGCAAGACCAATGACGAAGCCGGCGATGGCACCACCACGGCCACCGTTCTGGCCCAGGCGATCGTGCGCGAGGGCTCCAAATCGGTTGCCGCCGGCATGAACCCGATGGACCTCAAGCGCGGCATCGACCTCGCCGTGCGCGCCATTGTCGCTGACATCCAAAAGCGCTCCAAGCCGGTCAAGACGAGCGAGGAAATCGGCCAGGTTGGCACCATCTCCGCCAACGGCCAGGCAAGCATCGGCGGGATGATTTCCCAGGCGATGGAGAAAGTCGGCAAGGAAGGCGTTATCACGGTCGAAGAGGCCAAGGGTCTCGAGACCGAGCTCGACGTCGTCGAGGGCATGCAGTTCGACCGCGGCTATCAGTCGCCCTACTTCATCACCAATGCCGACA
>CAYSDJ010000073.1:0-20207 GCA_964429775.1 uncultured Rhizobiaceae bacterium | reverse complement strand
CATATTCTTAGAATATCGAAAAATCCGTGGAACAGTTATAGGGGGGCAGGTCAGAACCGTGGTAATATTACAGAGATAGACGGATATTGAGCAACGATGTTTACCCTATGCTTACCTAATTCGCAAATGAAGTGAATAATATTTGGCGCTATAAGGTAAATAATTGATTTCATTAATATAAATGGCGCACCCGACAGGATTCGAACCTGTGACCTCTGCCTTCGGAGGGCAGCGCTCTATCCAGCTGAGCTACGGGTGCATCGGTGTTCGGTGCGTCGCACCTAATCTAGCGTGCGCGCGCGGATTGTAAAGCCGGGTGCGGCGATTGGTGGGTGCTGGTCTTGTCGGGGAGAGAAACAGGGGAACGTGGTTACGCAGCCTCGTTCAGGCTCAGTACGCTCACTTCTGGGCTGACTTCTTTGACTCTTACCAGCCCCATTTCATGGCATTCGGCCACGGTGCGCAAAAATATCGATGTTTTGTCGTTTGTCGTTATGGCAATGTCGCCCGACATCTTTAGCTGTTCCAAAAACTGCTGCTGCAGGGGCGAAAGCCCGGTTTCAGCGTGATTTGCAAAAAGCTGCGGCTCGATTTGGGGATCGTCCAGCGCCACATTTTGCGGCGGACCCAGGCGCTGTAGAGTGTCCAGCCACTCGGCATTGGCACAAAATTTCCGATAAAGCGGCGGGCCGATCACATCGCCGCTGAGCCATTCGCGGCACGCCGATGTGTTGTCGCAATTGGCGCATTTTTCGCCTATCTGCCGTGCCTTGACCGATTTTCGCGCTTTGGCGACATCGACGTTCAGGCTTTTTAACATGATCGTTAGAAGATTAGGAAACGGCATTCGCGGAATCCGCCACGGCTAGGGGAACAAGCAACCGATTTTAAATGTCCGAGGGTTTAGCTTTCGTAAATATGCCGGAAGGCCGGGTACGACGGTTAGCCGCAGTTAGCCGGCGCTTTCAAGATAATCCGGCAGCTTTTCGAGAAAACGCGCGACGTCTTCCGGTATGACGAAAAGATGCACCGAGAGGCGGACGCGGCCGCTGTCGGCCCAGATCAGGATGTCGTCCGCCGCCGCCAATTGCATCAGGCGCTCGGCTTGCGCGTGGGCGAAGCAGATATTGCCGGCGCGGGCTTGCGCCGCTTCGGGGGTGGTGACGTCAAGGCCAAGCTCCACGAGATCGTGCCGAAGGGCACCGCCGAGGCTGCGCGCGTGGCCGGCGATGCGCGCGATGCCGATGTCGGCGAGGTATTCTAGCGAGGTGCGCAGGAGATAGGCGTCGAGATGGTTGGGGTTGCCGGCTTCGGCGCGCCCGGCGCTCTCTTTCAGTTGGTAGGAAGCCGGCGTCGGGCCGTCATGGGCCGAACTCCAGCCGATATGCAAGGGGTTGAAATCCGGCCAGGCGGCGCGGTTCCAGGCGAGAATGCCGGTTTGCGTGCCGAGCAGCCATTTATAGCCGGCGCAAACCATGAAATCGGCCAGCCGGCCATCGACCGGGATAACGCCCAAGGCATGGCTGACATCAACCAGCAAGGCGATGCCGCGTTCTCTAAGCGCTGCGGAAAGTGCGGCAATATCAAGCGCCTGGCCGGTGAGGTAGCTGACCTGGCTGACATAGACGATGCGCGTGCGCTGATCGCAGGCGTCGATTAATTTGCCGATTTCGGTGTGCCACCCGGTTGGCGCGACAAGCCGGGCCTCGACGCCGAGGCTCTCGAGCCGGGCAAAGGCGTAGCGGCCGGAGGCATATTCGAGCGCCGCCGAGACCACATTGTCGCCGGCGCGCCAATCGATCGACGACAAAACGCTGTTGATACCGGCCGAAGCGCTGCCGACCAGCGCGATATCATCCGCCGCCAATGACGTCATGGCGGCGAGCTGGGTGCGGACCTCTTCGGCCACCGCCCAGTGGGCGTAATAGCCCGGATAGCCGCGCGCCTTGTCTTGCGCGTATGCCTCGAACGCGTCGCGCTGGGCCTTGAGCAAAGGCGGCTCGCCGCCGGTGGCCAAATGGGTGATGCCCTCAAGGCCGATGAAATCGCTTTTGGCGGCCAGCATGGTTGTTGCCTCAGCTCACACCTTGCGCCGCGCGCGCCTAACGCGCGACAGCGTCGCCCTCGAGATAGCTTTTCGGCCAGGCGATGCCCTGCCAGGTCCAGGTCTCGACCGGATCGAGGCGGATCAGCCAGCGCTTCCAACTCATGGTCGGCTCGAGATAGCTCGGGCCGTTCTCGCCGTAATATCTGAGCGCCATGGTGCGCGCGACCTCGACCCACTGGCCGCCGACATTGGGCTCTTCGACGATCACCGCGTTGCATTGGGCGGCGAAATTGCGCTGCACATTGCTGGCGCTATCGTCGTCCGCCGAGGAGGATTCATCGACTGTCACGGCGCAGCGCGGCTCGTTTTTCAGAAACAGCGCCCATTTCGATTTGGCCCGCGCCACCACCCAGATCGATTTGCCGTCCCACTGGTACCAGCACGGAATGGCGTAGGGCCAGCCCTTGTCGTCGAGGCAGGCGACGCGGGCGAGATTGGGTTCTTCGAGGAACTGATCGACCTCCTCCAGGCTGAGCTTGCCGACCTTGCCGCGCCAGCTTTCGTCTTTTTTTTCGCCGCTCATGACTTTGCCTCCAGATTACGAACTTGCGTGCCGGATTCGGCTACGAGTTTTGTGTGATATTGGCCCAGTAATTCCATCCCGGCGCTGATGTCTTCCGGCGCCGAGGCGAGCGAGGCGCGCACATAGCCCTCGCCGCCGGGGCCGAAATCGAGGCCGGGGACAATCGCCACTTTATGCTCTTGCAAGAGGTTTCTGGCGAAGGTCCGGCTCGGCATGCCGGCGGCGCGGATATCGATCCAGAGATAGAAGGCGCCGTCCGGCGGATGGGCCGGAACGCCATGCGGGGCGAGGGTATCAAGGGCGAGTTGCCGGCGCGCCGAGTAGGCCTCGCGCATCTCCGCCACCACCCCTTGCGGCCCTTCGAGCGCGGCCAGGGCGGCCCATTGGCCGGGCGTGCTGGCGCACGACGTCATCGCCTCCTGCAAATCGGCCAGCACCGGCGCGATTTCGCGCGGCACCAGCATGTAGCCGATGCGCCAGCCCGTCATGGCATAGGTTTTGGAGAAGCTGTAAACGGCAACAATGCGCTCGCGGTGATTCAGTGACGCGGCGCTGACGAAGGCATCGCTGTAGGTCAGCGCATCATAAGCCTCGTCGCAGACCAGCCAGAGATCGTGCGCGGCGGCAAAATCGAGCAGCTCCTGCATGCGCGCGCGCGGGATCACCGAGCCGATCGGATTGAGCGGCGTGTTGATCAGCAGCAGCTTGGTTGCCGGGCTGACGAGGCGCTCAAGCTCGTCCAAATCGGGCAGGAAGCCGTTCTCGCCAGTGACGCGGTAATTGCGGATGGTGGCCGAGCGCAGCGTCGCCATCATCAGGAAATTGGGCCAGGCGGGATCGGGCAACAGCACCTCGTCGCCCGGTTCAACCAGCCCGGCGAAGGCGCTGTAAAGCGCGCCCATGGCGCCGTGCGTGACGATCAGCTCGTCCGGGCCGGCGCTGATGCCGTTATGGGTTTTCAGCTTTTTACACAGTTGCTGGCGCAGTTCCACAAGGCCGGCATTGTCGACATATTTGGTATGCCCGGCCTCGGTTGCGCGCCGCGCCGCGTCGACAATGTGCGGCGGTGTGGGAAAATTGGGCTCGCCCGGGGCGAGGTTGATGATGTCCGCCTTGCCGGCGATCAGATTGAAGGTATCGCGAATACCGGATGACGGCATCAAAGCGAGAGATTTGCCGAGCTGCATGTCTGATTAGTCCTGTGCTTGTCTGTCGCCGTTGGCCGGGCCGAGCCAAGAGTTTACAAAGGCATCGAGCCAGCGCCGCATCGCCGGGTTGTGCACCGGCGCCTGGGCGCGCTGCTCGTCAGCGGTTTGCGCGCCGGGCAGGCCGAGCTGCGGCCCACCGGTCTCCGAGGTGATCCAGCGCTCCATGGTTTTGGGATACATTTCCGGGTGAAACTGGATACCATAGGCGTTTTCGCCGTAGCGGAAGGCTTGGTTGTAAAAGGTGTCGCCACCGGTGGCGAGAAGCTCCGCGCCCGCCGGCAAATCAAAGCCCTGACGGTGCCATTGATAGGCAAAGAGACGCTCGGGAAAGAGCTCACGCCCGGCCGCCGTGGCGTTGACCTCATGATAGCCGATCTCGCGAATTTCTTCCTCATACTGCCACACCTTGGCGCCGAGCGTATGGGCCATCATCTGGGCGCCGAGGCAAATGCCGAAAAACGGCGCGCCGCTGTCCATCTGTTCGCCCACCCAGTCCAGTTCCGCCGCGAGAAAATCGAGCCCAGCGGCATCACCGACCATCTGGGCACCGCCAAATACGACGCTGCCGGCATAGCCTTCCGGCCGGCCCGCCTCGAGACGCGGCAGGCTGTCGCCGAGAAACGGGCAGCAGATTTTGGTGTCATAGCCGAGCGCCTGCAACGCCTCGGCCACCGGGCCGGGATCGGCATGCTCCGAGTGGGTGATGAATATGATCCTATCCTGGCTCATCTCCGCCATTCCCTTACAATGCCGCCACGCCGCAGGCAACCGATTCCCTGCCGCAGCATATAACCATAAAAATTTTGAGCTATTGCGCCAAGCGCGGCGAATGCTAGCATCGTGAAAAGATTAATAAATGACGCGCCTCGGGGGGAGACGGCTTAATGGACCTACACCTCTTTTTGGTCGTGCTCGGCCTGTTCGTCCTGCTGTTTATCGCAAGCTTGCTGGTGCCGGTGGCGCGCCGGCTCAATTTCCCCTTCACCGTTCTGCTCGCCGCCGCCGGGGTGGTGCTCGGCATCATCGTGCTGGTTATTCCGGACAAGAACAGCGCAGGCATTGCCGGTGATTTCCTGCACGCCATCGAAAATCTCGATATCACCTCCGAGGCGGTGTTTTTCCTCTTTCTGCCGGCGCTGATATTCGAATCGGCGATGAGCATCAATGTCCGTCATTTGATGAAGGATATTAAGCCGATCCTGATGCTTGCCGTGATCGGTCTCCTGATCTCGACCTTTGCTGTCGGCTTTGCCATGGAGTGGGTCTCCGGCATCGGTTTTGTTGCCTGCTTGCTGCTTGGCGCCATCGTCTCGGCGACCGACCCGGTGGCGGTGGTGGCGATCTTCAAGGATCTCGGCGCGCCCAAGCGGCTGACGATATTGGTCGAGGGCGAGAGCCTGTTTAACGATGCCACGGCAATCGTGCTGTTTATCATTCTCGCCGCCGTCATGGTGGGCACCGCCGAGGCCTCGGCCGGCTCGGCGGCGGTCGATTTCATCAAGGTCTTTTTCGGCGGCATCGCGGTTGGCCTGGTGGCGTCGCGCAGCATGGCCTGGATTATCGGCACCATGCGCAACATGCCGCTCGTGGAGGTGACGCTAACGGTCGTACTCGCCTATCTGTCGTTTTTAATCGCCGAGCATTATCTCCATGTTTCGGGCGTCATGGCGGTGGTCACGGCTGGTCTGGTGATGGGCTCCTACGGGCGCACCAAGGTGTCGCCCGCCACGTGGCATGCCCTGCACGAGACCTGGGAGCAGCTTGGCTTCTGGGCCAACTCGCTGATTTTCTTCCTGGTCGGAATTCTGGTGCCGAATGTGCTCAAGAATTTCACCGGCGAGCAGGCGATTTGGCTGGTGGTGCTGGTTGCCGTCGCCTTCGCCGCCCGCGCCGCGGTGTTGTTCGGCGTGCTGCCGCTGATGATCCGGGCCAAACTCAGCGCCAATGTCTCGGGCGCCTTCAAGACCATCATGTTCTGGGGGGGTCTCCGTGGTGCGGTGTCTTTGGCGTTGGCGCTGGTCATTTTTGAGACCGACGGCGTCGACCAGGAGGTCAAGAATTTCATCGTCGTGCTGGTCACCTGTTTTGTGCTGATCACGCTGTTCATCAATGCCACGACGATCCGCTTCGTCATGGCGATGTTTGGCCTCGACAAGCTCTCGGCCGCCGATATCGCGGTGCGCGACCGGGTGATGGCGCTCTCGCTCAGCCGTATTCAGGGCGAAATTCACGATGTCGCCGAGGCGCAGCAGGTGGCGCCGAAACTGGCCGGCGAAATTTCCGATGATTACACCAAGCGTCTGGCCGCGCTAGAGCACCAAATGGCCAACACGGCCGAGCTTGATGAAGCCGACCGGGTGAAGATCGGTCTTGGCACGCTGGTTAACCGCGAGCGCGAAATCTACCTCAAGCGCTTTTCCGATGGCGTCGCCTCGGACGAGATCACCCGTGCGTTGCTCGCCGCGACGGACATGCTGGAGGATGGCATGAAGGCGGAAGGGGTGGGCGGCTATGAAGAGGCGGCAACACAAAAGCTCGGTTTCGATTTCGGTTTCCGCACGGCGATGTATCTGCAGCGCAAATTCGGCTTGACCGGCGCCCTGCAGGGCCAGCTCGCCGGACGATTCGAGGTCTTGATCGCCAATCAAAGCGCGCTCCGCCAGTTGCTTTCCGTCATCACCAAGAGCATGGAAGGCTTGCTCGGCGCCGCCGCGGCGGGGCGCCTGGAGGAAATATTGCGCGCCCGCGCCGATGCCACCGATCAGGCGCTGGATGCGCTCAAACTGCAATATCCGGATTACTTCGACGCCGTGCAGCGCAGCCATCTCGGGCGCGTCGCCGTGCGTCTTGAGGATTTGGATTACCGCCGCATGCTGGCCGAGCAGTTGATCAGCCCCGAGGTCTATAACAATCTGGTCCAGGAGCTTGATTGGCGGGCACGCGATTTCGAAGCCATGCCCGAGCTTGATCTTGGCCTGCAGCCGGAGATTATGGTTGCCAAGGTGCCGTTCTTCGCCGATCTGGACCGCGCCCGCATCCGCCAGATCGCAGCGCTGCTACGCCCGCGCCTGGTTTTACCGGGCGAAAAAGTGGTGAAGAAAGGCGAAGCGGGGGACGCCATGTATTTCATCTCCACCGGCGCTTTGGAGGTCGATATCGGCGAGACGCCGATCCGTCTCGGCAGCGGCGATTTCTTCGGCGAGATTGCCCTGGTGCGCGATGCACCGCGCAACGCCGATGTGACGGCGCTCAGCTATTGCCAAATGCTGCGTCTCAGTGCGCGCGAATTCCGCACCCTGATGGAGGCCCAACCCGATCTCAAGAGCACGATTGAGCGCGTCGTCGCCGAGCGCCTCGGCGACAGCTAAGGCCGGCATCAAAGGAAAATATTCAACCCCGGTTGCGTGTCGATTCGGCCACGGCACGGATAATATTTTCGTGAACAGGGAACAATGTGCGCGTTGTTAACTCGTCCTTAAAACTCGAGCCTTCAGAATGGCATTGTTAACCTTAACCGGCGTGGCAAACAGGAGGCTCCAGAAAATGCTCTCACAACGTTCCATCGAAACTCTTATTGATTTGGCTGAAAACAAGCTGAGCCAGATTATCCCGTTTGACCGCGACGATGTGCGCGAGATCAAGGTGCTTCAGTCCTGCGTCGATGAGTTGAAAGCCGATGGCGCCGGCACGGGCGGGAGCGCCGCACGGATCGAAAATCAGGCCACGACCCACTAACACTGTCCCTGTCGCGGCTCCATCTGCTGCCGCGTTAAGGTTAATCCCTTACATCTTATAGGGATTCTACAGGCGAATTTGCCGGAAACCGCGGGCTGCAGACCCGGACCGGCCACGCGCTCAGCCCAAGCGCCATCCAGCGCCATCCAGCAAATAACTTGATGGCCCCTTTCCCAACGCTATGATCCGCATATAAGCGCAATTTCGAGCGCCATAAAGGTGATGCCACCATGCGGGCCACTGCCGCCATATTTTATCATCCCGAGGGTTTCGATACCTCGGGCAGCAAGCTGATGGGCCGCCAGGCCGCCGGCGAGGCTTTTCTCAAGGCCTATGCCGAGCATGGCGGCGCGGCACAGCTCTACTGCTACACAAAATCCGAAGCCATGTTCAGCAATTTCCGCGAGCGCCTCGCGCGCCTCACCGGGGAAGCGCAAGCGGCCGAGTGGATTCCGCATCATCAGCCGAACGAGCTGGCCAAGGCCGGCTGCCTGTTCGTGCCGGGGCCGAACACGGCGGATCTGGCCTGGCAGCGCCGTCATTTCGATGTGCGCGGCTACTCCATCTGCGGTGTGACCCACACCACCGCTTCCGAGGGCATCATGGACAGCATCGGTGATCTGATGGTGGCGCCCTATCAATCCTGGGATGCGGTGATCTGTACCTCCGAGGCGGTGCGCGAGACCTATCGACAAGTACTCTCCGATTGGGCGGACTATCTGAGCGAGCGGACGAACGGCATCGCCAACGCGCCGGTGCAGCTGCCGATTATCCCGCTCGGCATCGATTGCGCCACCCTGCGCGCCGACGGCAAGGCGGACGCCTGGCGCAAGGAATGGCGCGAAAAACTGGATATTGGCGACGAGGATATCGTTGCGCTCTTTATGGGCCGGCTCAGCTATCACGCCAAGGCGCACCCGCTGCCGATGTATCTCGGCCTGGAAAATGCGGCGCGCGAGAGCAAGCGCAAGATCCATCTCATTCAGGCCGGCTGGTTTGCCAACGATTCGATCGAAAAAGCCTTTCAGGCAAGCGCGCGCTCGATCTGTCCCTCGGTCAACGCCCATTTCCTCGACGGCCGCGACGGTCATGTCCGCGAATCGCTGTGGTATGCCGCCGATATCTTCACCTCGCTCTCCGACAATATTCAGGAATCCTTCGGCCTCACGCCGCTCGAAGCCATGGCGGCGGGGCTGCCGGTGGTGGTAAGTGACTGGAACGGCTACCGCGATACGATTGTCGACGGCGAAACCGGCATCGCCGTTCCCACCGTGTCGCTACCGCCCGGCATGGGCGGAGAGTTCGCCTTCCGCCATGCCGCCGGACTGGATAGCTATGACCGCTATCTCGGCCATGCCAGCCTTTGTACCAGCATCGATGCCGGCGCCTGCGCGCGCGCCTATTTACGCCTGATCGAGGATGCCGAGCTGCGCCAAAAAATGGGCGCGGCGGGGCAGAAGCATGCGGCTGAAAAATTCGATTGGCAGGTCGTGGTGGCGGCCTATCAGGCGCTCTGGGATTCGCTCAGCGCGCGCCGGCGTTCGGCGGCGATTGTTGCCGATCGCGGCGAAAACAATCCGGCCAATCCGCTCCGTAACGACCCCTTCGCTTTGTTTGCCGGCTATCCCACCGCCTATCTCGACGGCAAGGCGCGTATCGCGCTCAATCCGGGCGCGGCGCAAAACTGGTTCAAGGCGATCCGCAAGGATCCGATGGTGTCGTTCGCGCCCTATATGTTCCTCTCCGACGACGAGACCGACAAGCTGTTGGAGAAGCTCGACGAAATGGGCGAATGCGATATCAACGCCGTGCTCGCGGCGAGCCCGCCGGAGAGCCAAGGCCTGGTGCACCGCACCCTCGCCTGGCTGACCAAATTAAACGTGCTCAGAATCGTCAGCGCGCGCAAGCGCGCTGGCACCTGAGCCGCCTCCAAGATCAACAAAGGTAGTGAATATGAACATCGACGCGCCGATGACGGTGCACCGCGAGACCGTCCAGCCGGATTGGATCGATTATAACGGCCATATGAATGTGGCCTATTATCTGATGGCCGCCGATCATGCGATGGAGGCCTTCGGCGATCAGATTGGCGTCAGCGAGCGCTATATGAAAGAGACCAACCGGTCGACCTTTGCCCTCGATACCCGCATCATCTACGTGCGCGAGCTGGTGGTCGGCGCGCCGCTCAGCGTTACCGCCCAGTTGATCGGCTATGATCAAAAGCGCATCCATGTTTGCCTGGCCCTGACGCATGGCGAGGAGGGCTGGCTCTCGGCGCTCAGCGAATGGGTGCTGGTGCATGTCGATCTCGGCGCCCGGCGCTCCGAGCCGATGCCCGAAAAGACGCTGGCAATGCTGGAGGAGATCATGGCGGCGCATGCGCATTTGCCGCGTCCTGAAGCGCTGGTGCGGCCGTTTGGCCTCGGCAAATAGCCCGGCATATACCGCGCGCGTGATTATCGGCGGCGCACTTTGGGCTTTTCCGGCCCTGCCATGCACTGTACATCTATAGGAGCATGTTGATTTCACAGAAAAAATTGCGCCTGCCGGCGCTCCTTTCTTTCATGTTGACGGCTTTCCTGTTGTCGTCGCCGGCCTTTGCGGCCTGCACCGATACGCCGGCCCCTGGCGTCAACTGGCAGCGCTGTTATCTCGACAAACGGCATTTCCAGGAGGCGGATTTAACGGGCGCCAATCTGCGTGGCGCGTTTTTCGCCCGCAGCGATTTCACCGGCACCAATTTCACCGCCATCGATGGCCGGCGCGCCAAATTCGTCACCGCTGTCCTCAATCAGACGCGTTTCGACAAGGCGCGCCTGATCGGCGCGGACTTCACCACCGCCGCGCTCAACGGCGCTTCGTTCCGCGAAGCCGATCTGCGCCGCGCGAAGTTTTTCCGCGCGGATTTACGCGGCGCCGATTTCAGTGGCGCGACACTCGGCGGCACGGATTTCCTCAAGGCCGATCTCAGCGGTGCGACCTGGGTTGACGGCAAGACCATATGTCCGGAAGGCTCGATCGGGCAATGTAACTGACGGCCAGCGAGCGAGAATTTGGCTGAGCAACATCCAACGCAACCTCTCATGCAACGGCTGTTGCGCCTGGCGCGCAGCGAACAACTCGTACTTTCCCTCCTGGCGCTGCTGATTGGCGTTGCCGCCGCCTATGGCAGCATCGGATTCCGCGAACTTATCCGCCTCATTCAAAGCCTTGGTTTTTTTACCGATGGCGGGCCTTTGGTGGCCGCGGTGGCGCATCTGCCGTGGTGGCAAATTATCTTGATTCCGCTCCTCGGTGGTCTCGCGGTCGGCCTGCTGGTGCGCTTTTTTCAAGCCGGCGCGCGGCCCCATGGTGTTGCCGATGTGATGGAGGCGGCGGTCCTGCAGGGCGGGCGAATTCCGTTAAAAGAAGGCGTGGTCGCCGGGCTCGGCGCGATTATCTCGATCGGCTCCGGCGCCTCGGTCGGGCGCGAGGGGCCGGTGGTACATATTGGCGCCAGTCTCGCGTCTTCGCTTGGCCAGCGCCTCAAGCTCAGCCGCTCCCTGTCGCTCACGCTCCTGGGCTGTGGCGTTGCTGCGGCCGTCTCGGCGTCGTTTAACGCGCCGATAGCCGGCGCCTTTTTTGCCCTCGAAGTGGTGATCGGCCATTACGCCCTCAGCGCCTTTGCCCCGGTGGTGATCGCCTCGGTTGCCGGCACCATCGTTGCCCGCATTCATCTCGGCGATTTTCCCGCCTTCGTGCTTGGTGATTTTGAGCTCGTCTCGTTTTTGGAGCTGCCGGCTTTCGCCCTCCTCGGTGTGGTGTGCGCCGCCATCTCGGTGGTGTTCATGCGCTCTATCCTGCTTACCCAATCTGCCTGGAAGCGCACCAAGGTGCCAACCTGGCTGCGCCCGGCGATTGGCGGTGCCATGGTTGGTGCGCTTGCCCTGGTATTGCCGGAAATCCTCGGCGTTGGTTATGAAGCGACGGACCAAGCCCTGCACGGCACCCTGCCGCTGTGGCTGCTCATCGCCCTCATTGGCGGCAAGATCGCCGCGACCTCGCTTTCTCTCGGTTCGGGGTTCGTTGGCGGCGTCTTCAGCCCGTCGCTCTTCGTTGGCGCCATGACCGGCGGCGCGTTTGGCCTGATCGCCGCCAGCGTGATGCCGGAGCTGTCTTCGTCGCACGGCGTCTATGCGATAGCCGGCATGGGTGCGGTGGCGGGCGCCGTTCTCGGCGCGCCGATTTCCACCATCCTGATCGTGTTTGAACTCACCGGCAGCTATGAGATCACCATTGTCGTCATGGTCGCGGTGGCGCTGGCGGCGGTGGTCACCAATCAGCTTGGTGCGCGCTCCTTCTTTCACCTGCTGCTGCTTGGCCGTGGCCTCGACCTCGAGGACAGCCGCGCCGCCGGGCTGATGCAGGATATTCATGTGTCGCAGATCATGACGCGGGACTTCACCAGCGTGACGCCGAGCACGGGCATTGCCGAGATCAAGCGCATCCTGAGTGAGAATCACGACGCCGACATTGTCGTGGTCGATGGTGATGGACGGCCGCTCGGCATGGTCGGCTTCGCCAATATCAAGGATGTCGCGTTTGAAGCCGGATTGGATAGCCTGCTCTACGCCAGGGATGTGCTGCACCCGAGCGCCGAGACGTTGCAGGCCGGGGATACGATCACCGCCGTGCTGCATGCCATGGATTCGGCCGCCGCCGACCGCCTGCCGGTGATCGCGGAAGATGAATCCGGCCATGTGATCGGCATTGTCCACCGCGAGCGGGCGCTCAAATCACATAGCGACGCGGTCTATATCGCGTGGCGCGAAAGCAGCGGCAACCGGCGCAAACAGCCGCGATAGCGCTGGTAAAACATTATCCGCCCGCCGCACCGTTTGCGCGCGTGGAATGACGGCGCTCCGGTGCTATATATGTGGCTATCGATTCGTTAGGCGGATGGCACATGAGCGACCCTTTTGATCTTGCGGTGGCGGCTGAGGACAACAACGCCACAACCGCCACAACGCAGCCGGAACCCGCCTATCTGACGGCGCTCAATGCCGAGCAACGCGCCGCCGTCGAGGCGACCGACGGGCCGGTGCTGGTGCTCGCCGGGGCTGGTACCGGCAAGACCCGGGTGCTGACCACGCGCCTCGCCCATATCCTCTTTCAAGGCAAGGCGTTTCCCGGCGAAATCCTCGCCGTAACGTTTACCAACAAGGCGGCGCGCGAAATGGTCGAGCGCGTCTCCGGCCTGATTGGGCGGCCTGCCGAAGGCCTGTGGCTCGGCACATTTCACGCCATGGCGGCACGAATCCTGCGCCGTCATGCCGAACTGGTCGGCCTCAAATCGGATTTCACCATTCTCGACAGCGACGATCAGGTGCGCTTGTTGAAGCAGTTGCTGCGCGCCTCGGACATCGATGAGAAGCGCTGGCCGGCGCGCACCCTTTCGATCATCATCCAGCGCTGGAAGGATCGTGGTCTCACGCCGGAGAAAATTGCCAGCGCGGCGGATGCCGACGGAATTGAGTTCGCCAATGGCAAGGCCGCTGATCTCTACCGCCAGTATCAGACGCGTCTCAAAACTGTCAACGCCGCCGATTTCGGCGACCTCCTGATGCATAATTTGACCATCTTCACCGCCGCCCCCGATGTGCTGGCGGAATATGAGCGGCGCTTTAAATATGTCCTCGTCGATGAGTATCAGGACACCAATGTGGCGCAATATTTGTGGCTTCGTCTGCTCGCCCGGGCGCGCCACAATATCTGCTGCGTCGGCGATGACGACCAATCGATCTATGGCTGGCGCGGCGCCGAAGTGGGTAATATCCTGCGCTTCGAGGAAGATTTTAGCGGCGCCGAGGTGATACGCCTCGAGCGCAATTATCGCTCGACCGGCCATATCCTGGGCGCCGCCTCCGGCCTGATCGCGCACAATTCGGGCCGCCTCGGCAAAACCCTCTGGACCGAGGATGAGGACGGCGAGAAGGTTAGCGTCACCGGCTGCTGGGACGGTGATGAAGAAGCGCGCATTGTCGGCGAGGTGATCGAGGGCTTCCAGCGCAATGGCGAGAGCATCGACAAGGTGGCGATTTTGGTGCGCGCCGGCTTTCAGACCCGCGCCTTCGAGGAGCGCTTCGTCGCCATCGATCTGCCCTACCGGGTGATCGGCGGGTTGCGCTTTTATGAGCGCCAGGAAATCCGCGATGCGGTGGCTTATCTCCGCGTGCTCGCCCAGCGTGACGACGATCTTGCGTTTGAGCGCATCGTCAATACGCCACGGCGTGGCCTTGGCGACGCCACCCTGCAGCTTGTGCATAGGCTGGCCCGGGCCAGCGATTGCTCGCTCTACCGCGCCGCCGAAACGCTGATCGAGACGGACGAGCTGAAAGCCAAGCCGCGCGGTGCGCTAAAAGGCCTGCTGGAGAAATTCGCTGGCTGGCGGGCGCTGGCCGAGGAAGCGCCGCACTGGGATGTGCTCGATACCCTCCTGGATGATTCGGGCTACCGCGAGATGTGGAAGAAGGACAAGACGCCGCAAGCGCCTGGGCGGCTGGAAAATCTCGAGGAATTGACCGGCGCCTTGGAGGAGTTCGAATCGCTCGGTGAATTTCTTGAGCATGTCAGCCTGGTGATGGACCGCGACGAGGGCCGCGGCGAGGAGATGGTCAATCTCATGACCCTGCACGGCGCCAAGGGCCTGGAGTTCGACAATGTCTTTCTGCCCGGCTGGGAAGAGGGCCTCTTTCCCCACCAATTATCGCTCGACGAAAACGGCGCCAAGGGCCTGGAGGAGGAGCGCCGCCTCGCCTATGTCGGCATCACAAGGGCGCGCAAGCGGGCGCATATCCTGAGCGCCGCCAACCGGCTTGTGCACAATCAATGGGTCAGCGCCCTGCCGTCGCGGTTTCTCGACGAGTTGCCGGCGGAGCATAGCGAGGCGCGTAACCGCGACGGCTTCCCCGTCGTTCAGGAAATGCAGAGCGAAGCCGGTGGCTGGCAGAGCGGCGGCTCGGGTGGCGGCTCATCATTTGCGCCGCGCCGCGCCCGGCCACGCCCAACCGCGCCCGGTGTCGACGCCGCCACTTGGAACAGCGAGCCGGAAGAGGGCAGCTTCGCCGTCGGCACACGCATCTTCCACCAGAAATTCGGCTATGGCCGTATTCAGGCCGTCGACGGCAGCAAACTCAGCATCGCTTTCGAAAAGGCCGGCGAGAAAAAGGTCATCGACCGTTTTGTCGAAGCCGTCTGAGGATATTGTCGGCTGGCGCATCGATCTGACGGTCCCCGAATTTTTGCGGGCCGAATTTGAAACGCTCTTGGAAGAGCGCGTGGCGGCGGTCTCCACGTCGCTTTTGGATGAAGACGGCGATATCGAGATCGCGCCGGAGCGCCTGTGGCGCCTCAGCGTCTACTGCGCCGGTGCGGCGGAAGGTGAGGCGCTGAAGGGGCTGCTCGCGGAGACCGCCACCCGGCTTGGCCTGGCGGATGCCGATATCGAGAGCGAGGCCATTGCCGACGAAGACTGGGCGGCGAAAAATGCGCAGAAATTTCCCCTCGTCTTTGCCGGGCGTTTCGTCGTGCATGGCGATCATCTGCGCCCGCCGCCGGGGCGCATTGCTCTTCGTATTAATGCCGGCAACGCTTTCGGCTCCGGCATGCATGGCTCGACCCGGGGCTGCCTGCTGGCGCTTGACGCGGTGGCCAATCAACGCCGGGTAAAGAGCGCGCTCGATCTCGGCACCGGTTCGGGCATTCTCAGCGTCGCCATTGCCAAATGCTGGGGCGGCGGCGGCATGGGCGTGGCCAAGGTGCTGGCGGTGGATATCGATCCGGCGGCCGTGGCCGGGTCGCAAGCCGCGGCACGGGACAATGCGGTCGCGGACCGGGTGCGGGCTTGTCTCAGCGACGGCTTCGCTGCTGACGAGATCGCCGCCGCCGCGCCGTTCGATCTGATCTGCGCCAACATTCTCGCCAACCCCCTGCGCGAAATGGCGCCGGAGCTGGTACGCCATTTGGCGCCGGATGGGCTGGTTATCGTGTCGGGGCTGTTAACACGCCACGAGGAAGAGGTGACGGAGGCTTACCAAAACGCCGGACTGCGCCATGCCGACCAAATCCGCCTCGGCGATTGGTCGACCCTGTTATTGACCTAGTGAAGGCGAAGCTGTCACAACAACGCCATGAGTGAAGTGAGTGACGCGTATCAAGGGGATGGCCGGCTGGGCGAATTGCTCGGCGCGGCCGGGGTGCCCGGAACAGTAGCCGAGGTCAGGGAATTGCTGGCCGGGATCGCCGCCGCACCGCGCCCCATCGATGATGATGAATGGCTGCGCCTGATCGCGCCGGCGCCGGCTGGCGCGCTGCGCGGCCAGCTTGTCGCGCTCTATGAATTATTGGCGTCCGCCGATGACGGCATCGAACAACAAGGCGCATCGCCGGCGCGGTTGGCAGATTTGCGCGCCGAGCTCAAGCGCCGTGGCCTGGGTGGCTTTATCGTGCCGCTCGCCGATGAACATCAGAGCGAGTATGTCGCCCGCCGGTCGCGCCGCCTCGCCTGGCTCACCGGGTTCACCGGCTCCGCCGGCATCGCCCTGATCCTGGCCGAGGAGGCGGCGCTCTTTACCGATGGCCGCTATACCCTGCAAATCGAGCAGCAGACGGACGGCAATCTTTACGCCCGCCACCACATCACCGAGACACCACCCGATGGCTGGCTCGAGGCGCATCTTGGCAAAGGCATGAAAATGGGCATCGATGCCTGGCTGCACAGTGCCGATCAGCGCGCACGCTTTGCCAAAGCCTGCGCCAATGCCGGGGCCGAGCTGCTGGCGGTTGACGATAACCCGGTGGATGCGGTCTGGCCGGCCCAGCCGCCGCGCCCGTTGGCGCCGATCGTGCCGCATGCGGTGTGCTTTTCGGGGCGTGAATCGGGCGACAAGCGGCGCGCGGTTGCGGCCAGGGTAAAGGAGGCGGGCGCGGCGGCGGTGTTTCTGAGCGCGCCCGATTCAATCGCCTGGCTGCTCAATCTGCGCGGCGCCGATGTGGAATGCGCGCCGCTTCCTCATTCTTTTGCTCTGCTGAAAGATGATGGCCAGGTGCAATGGTTCGTCGATGCGCGCAAACCGGTGGCGGAATTGGCGGAACATCTCGGCAATGAAGTCTCCTCCGCCCCGCCCGAGACGCTCGGTGCGGCGCTCGATGAACTGGCGGCAGCTGGCACAGCGGTACAGATCGATCCTGCCGGCACGCCGGATTGGGCCTATCAGCGGCTGCACACGGGCGGTGCGAAAGTGATCAAGAAAGAGGATCCGTGCGCGCTCTTCAAGGCGCTCAAGAACGAGACGGAATTGGCCGGCATCCGCGCCGCCCATGTTCGTGATGGCGTGGCGCTGACCCGCTTTCTTCACTGGCTGTCCGGGCTGGACGGTACGGAGGGGATCACCGAATTGGCGGCGGTGGAAAAGCTCGCCGGCTTGCGCGCCGGCGGGGAGCACTACCGGGGCCCAAGTTTCGACACCATATCCGGCGCCGCCGCCAATGGTGCCATCGTGCATTACCGTGTGACGCCGGAGACGGATAAAGCGCTTGAGGCCGGCACGCTCTACCTGGTGGATTCGGGCGGGCAGTATCTTGACGGCACCACCGATGTCACGCGCACCGTCGCTATCGGCGCGCCAACGCCGGAACACCGCGACCGCTTCACTCGGGTGCTGAAGGGCCATATTGCCTTGGCGCGGGCATGTTTTCCGAGCGGCACCACCGGCACCCAGCTCGACAGTCTGGCGCGCCAGTTTCTCTGGCAGGCCGGGCTCGATTACGATCACGGCACCGGCCATGGCGTCGGCGCCTATCTCAATGTGCATGAAGGGCCGCAGCGCATTTCGAAACATCCCAGTCAAGCGGCGCTCGCGCCCGGCATGATCGTTTCCAACGAGCCCGGCTATTACAAGGCCGGCGGCTACGGCATCCGCATCGAAAATCTGCTCAACGTTATTGCCGCGCCCGGCCTGGAGAAGGCGGAGCGCGCGACGCTCGCCTTCGAAACACTGACCATGGCGCCGATCGATAGTGCTCTCGTGGATCGGGAGCTTATGACGGAACAAGAGCTTGTCTGGCTCAACGCCTATCACGCCGAGGTCTCGGCGCGCCTGGCGCCAGGGCTGGCGCAATGGCCGGACGTGGCCGATTGGCTGAAAATCGCCTCGGCGCCGATTATTAATAAGTAAACCTGTCACCGCAACTCAAAGCGGCACCACCAACCGGAATGTATCATGCATTCCGGCAAGCGAGACTTCGCGCCCGAGTTAAGACGAGGTAGCCAAGCGCGCGGACGCGCGCGCCCGGCGATTGAGGGACAACTAGAATCAGCGTTTTCCTGCCGCGATCAAATAGGCGATGACATCGGCGCGCGCTTCGGCGTTGTCGAGGATAAAATCCATCTCGGCACCGGGGAGAAATTTTTCCGGCCCGGCGAGCCAGCGGTCGAGCCGCTCGACCGTCCAGACAAAGCCGGCATTCTTGAGCGCCGGCGAATAGTCATGCTCCGCCGCCGTGCCCGCCTCGCGCCCGACAACGCCATGGAGATTGGGGCCGAAGGTGCCGTGCTTGCCGGCCCGCACCGAGTGGCAGTTGCGGCATTCCTTGAAGACCTTCCGCCCGTTCGAGCTGTTGCCCTCGGCCTGCGCCGGCGCACCGGCGCCAAGGCCAAGCATAATGCTCAGCGAAAGTATGAAGATCCCTGCAATCCGCATAGCCGAATCATGCGGTATAGGCGGCTGATGCTCAAGCAGGATTTGCGCGAAAGTTCCGCTGGCGCTGCTCTTCGTCGAGGGCAAGGATCATGAAGGCGAGCTGGCGCATATCGGTGCTTGACCAGCCGGCGGTAACGCGGCCGTCTTTCCACAGTACCGACATGGCGACTTCTTCGATCTGGTCGAGATTTTCGAGGCCGGAACTGAAGATTTCCGCCGGCGTGGCGCCGCGCAGGCTGACAATTTCCGCCATAATGCTATCTCCCATACATGTTTAGACAGCCCGGCTATGGCGTGCAGCGGCGTTTTGCAAATAGGTGTCAAAGGCGGCGCAAATCACGCGCAGCAGCGGCCTGCCCGGCTCGGTGACGGTGATGACCGGACCCTCGATCGTGACCAGCCCGTCGCGGCGCAGCGGTTCGAGGCTGGCAAGCTCTTCCTCGAACGGGCGCGGCGGAAAGTCATGCGCGTGGCAGAGCGCATCCAAATCGACCGCCAAATTGCACATCAACTGCTCGATGATGGCGCGCCGGAGAATATCTTCGCCGCTTGTTGCGACACCGCGCTCGGCGGCGAGGCTGCCGGCGTCGATGGCGGATACATAGGCCGGGGTGTGCACGATATTCTGGATATAGCCTTGCGGCAGGCTGCTGATAGCGGAGGCGCCGAAGCCCAAAAGGGCGGCTGCCGGATCGTCGGTATAGCCCTGGAAGTTTCGCTTCAGGCGGCCCGCATCATGCGCCCGCGCCAGCCCGTCCCGGGCCCGGGCAAAGTGATCGAGGCCGATCCATTTATAGCCCGCCCCTTCGAAGCGCCCGGCGGCGGCGAAAAATTGCTCGAGCCGGGCATCGCCATCCGGCAGGTCTTTCTCGTTAATCAGTTTTTGATGCGCCTTGAACCAGGGCACATGGGCATAGCCAAACAGCGCCACCCTATCGGGCGCCATATCGAGCACGCAGGCAACGCTGTGCTCGATGCGGGCGCGGGTTTGCAGCGGCAGGCCGTAGATTAAATCAATATTAAGCGCTTTGATGCCGTGTGCGCGGAAGGCCTCGACTTTCTCTCTCGTCATGTCGAAGGGTTGAATGCGGTTGATCGCCTGCTGCACCTCGGGGTCGAAATCCTGCACGCCGAAGCTGACCCGGTTGATGCCGACCGCGGCAAGCGCCGCAATATTCTCATCGGCCAAATCTCTCGGGTCGATTTCCGCCGCGATCTCGGCATTCTCGGCGAGATCAAAAAAGCCGCGGATGCGGTCGAACAGGCAGTGCCAATCCTCAGGAGCCAACAGGCTGGGGGAGCCGCCGCCGAAATGAATATGGCTGACCCGCCGCCGCCCATCCAGGTGGCCGGCCACCAGCTCGATCTCGCGCATCAGTTTTTGCACATAGCGCGCCACCGGCGCGTAGCGCCGCACCACGGTGGTGTTACAGCCGCAAAACCAGCACAAGGAATCGCAGAACGGAATATGAAAATAGAGCGACAGCGGCTCCGCCGGATCGAGCGCCTCAAGCCACGCGCCATAGCGCGCCGCGCCGATGTCGGGCGTGAAGTGGGGCGCCGTCGGATAGCTGGTATAGCGCGGCGCCGGGCTGTCTTGGCGATGTTGCGTTTGCCCCTGCATGGGAGCGGAGTGTGGCTGAGCGCCGTTCAGCTGTCGTTGATGTGTATCAAGCGCCGGCAGAGCATTGGTCACCCTGTGGGCGGTAATCGAAATGAAACAAAAATCGGTGCTTGCACTGGCGGGTCGCAATGCGCATCTTGCGGGCGGGCCTGTAGCTCAACTGGTTAGAGCCGGCCGCTCATAACGGTCTGGTTGCAGGTTCGAGTCCTGCCAGGCCCACCATTATTTCAATGACTTAGCGTAAGATTGTTCTTGTTGAAAGCGGTGGGTA
>CAYSDJ010000072.1:0-20491 GCA_964429775.1 uncultured Rhizobiaceae bacterium | reverse complement strand
AAGCTGTGATAATATTCGCCCGTATCGGCGCCCCAGGTCTTGATCGCCGCCTCGCAGCGCCTGACCTCAATCACGCCCGGCACTTCGTTATGGAGCGCCACGCGCCAGTAGAAGCCGTTGCCGCCCATATACATCAGGCGGCCGCCCTTCTGGGTAAAGTCGAACACCGCATCGCGCATCTGTTTGGAATAATATTCCGGGTGGCCGCCGGTGATGATGACGGTATGCGGCTCGATCGCGTCGGTGCCCTCATAGTGGATGTCTTCATCCGTCACCACGTCATAATCGAAACCGAAGCGCTCCATCCAATCGATGAAATAGAGGTCGAGGTTGAACTCGCGCAGATTGGTGTCGTTGATGCCGAAGCATGACCATTGCGTCTGGTATTTCGGCCGCATGTTGAGGATCGGCCTGAGACGCGAGGAATAGCACACTCCTGATCCATCCGTATGGGTATCGTAGAGCGAAGCGCCATATTCGCGGTTTTCGTTGAGAAACATGTGGGTGTCGTGCAGCACTGAAACCTGGCCGGTCAGCACTTCGGCGATCGGGCCGTTAAAGGCAAGATGCTCGTTGGCGTAGGCCATGTAATGAATGGTCGGCAATATGAAGGCGATCTTCGCCTCCTTGCCGCGCTCCGGACGGACGGCGAAGGGAATATATTCCTCGTCGTCGCCTGCTCTGAGGCGGGCGGCATAGATACCGCTTTTCAGGCCTTTCGGTACTTTGAGCTCGAAGTCCACATCCCAGCCGGCGTCATAGACGTCGTCATCGTGGAAATGAATGGCGCCATATTCATCCTCGGCGTGGCGCCAGCAAAGCTCGGCGCCGCTCCAATTGGCGCCGGTCATGCCACGTGCCGGCAAATTGACGATCTCGCCATCCATCTGGCGGCTGCTGATATCGCTGATCTTGATCGAGCTGATGTCGCGCGAGAAATCCCACGCGGCGAGCACGGTGGTGGTGAGCGCGCGCGGTATGCTGTTGCCCCTCAGCGCCTCGATCTCGGCCCGGCTCAGCACCCGGTCGGAGATTCTCGGGCCATCGATTTTGCCGTTATAGAAGTTGCTGCAAATAGTGCGGCTGCCGGCGTTGCGTTCAAACAGCGCCGCAATGGTGAGCGGCGCCTTGTTGCCGACTACCTTGGCGATGCTCACTTTCTTGCGCGCCGTACCGCCATGTTTGACGCCGATATAGTCTCGCGCCGGCTCCTGATAGAGCCGCACTTCCTTCTTTTCGGCATCCCAGCTGGCCGCCACCATGTACCAGTGGCGGGTGATCATTGGTTTGCCGAGCGAGACCGTTTGCGCTTTGCCCTTGCCATTGCCGAGCATCAGGCCGAGCGAACCATCCTCGGCGATGACCATGGCGAAACCGCCTTTGTTCTTCGCGTTCCATTTGCCGAGAATGGCCTGTTGGCCGCGTTCCGGCGTGGTCGGCCAGATCATCGCCTGGGTGGTGAAGCTTTTCAGGCCCTCGAGCGCCGGATTGCTTTCAACGATGGCGTAGGAGCCGGCATATATTTTTTGTTTGCGCCCCTTGTAGCGCTTGTTGGCCGGGGTGCGGATCAACTTTTCCTTGAAATCGGGCCCATCGGGCGAGCTGTCGCCGCAGATCAGCTTGACGATATCGGCACGGTATTGGCCGAGTTCACAATTGACCATGAATTTAATCGTCTCGCCCGGGCGCGCGCTGACGCGGTCCGAATAGCCGGTGATCTTAAGCATGGGCCCATCTCCCTTATTCTTTTGTCTTTGAATTTGATCTTACGCCGAGCCGGCGCGGCTTAAAAACCATTTTCCGCACATCCCGCAACTTGCCTGGACAAACCGCCGCACCCGCTTAGGATACGGCCAAACGCCGAAAGGGAAATTCACCATGGCAGTCGATCCAAAATATCTCAGGCCCGATACGCTCAGCCTGCACGCCGGGCAGCGCCCGGACCCGGTAACGGGCGCGCGCGCCACGCCGATTTATCAAACCACCTCCTATGTTTTCGAGTCCACCGAGCATGCCGCGTCGCTGTTCAATCTTGAGCGCGCCGGGCATATCTATTCGCGTATCTCCAATCCCACCGTGGCGGTGCTGGAAGAGCGCATCTCGGCGCTTGAGGGCGGTGTCGGCGCGGTCTGTACGGCGAGCGGCCAGGCGGCGCTCCATCTCGGCGTGGCGACGCTGATGGATGCCGGCGCGCATATTGTTTCCTCAGCCTCGCTCTATGGCGGCAGCCACAATCTGTTCGCCCATACGCTGCCGCGCTTCGGCATTGAGACCAGCTTCGTCGATGCGCGCGATCCGGACGCCTTCGCCGCCGCGATTAAGCCCAATACCCGCCTTCTCTTTGGCGAAACCCTGGGCAATCCCGGCCTTGACGTGATGGACATGCCGCGCATCGCCGAGATCGCGCACAGTAACGGCCTACCGCTGATGATCGACAATACCTTCGCCACGCCCTACCTGTTCCGCCCGTTCGAGCATGGCGCTGATCTGGTCATGCATTCGGCGACCAAATTTCTCGGCGGGCATGGTGTTGCCATCGGCGGGGTGATCGTTGACAGCGGCAATTTCGATTGGGACGCCTCAGGCAAATTCCCCACCCTGACCGAGCCCTATGACGGCTATCACGGCCTCGATTTTGCCGAGGAATTCGGCCCCGGCGCCTTTATCATGCGCGCCCGAGCCGAGGGCCTGCGCGATTTCGGCGCCTGCATGAGCCCGGCCAATGCCTTTTATATCCTGCAAGGGGTCGAGACATTGTCGATGCGGGTAAAACGCCATGTCGAAAATGCGCGCCAGATCGTTGCCTTTCTCGAAGGCCATGAAGCGGTCAGTTGGGTGAGCTATCCCGAACTGCCGTCCCATCCCGATCACAATCTGGCGGCGACCCTGCTGCCCGACGGCTGTGGCTCGATCTTTACCTTCGGCATCAAGGGCGGGCGCGCGGCCGGGGCCAAGTTTATCGAAGCGGTGGAGCTGTTCTCCCATCTTGCCAATGTCGGCGACGCCAAGAGCCTGGTCATTCATCCGGCCAGCACCACCCATCAGCAAATGGATGCAGCGGCGCTCGATGAGGCCGGTGTCGGCGAGGATATGGTGCGCCTCTCGATCGGCCTCGAGGATGTGGCTGATCTGACCGACGATCTGGCGCGCGCCCTCAAAGCATCGCAGAGGGCTTGAGCCATGGAACTAAAAGTTGATGGCAATTCGGTTTTCTGCGCCACCGGCGGGCGGGATTTCGATGCCGCGCTGCCGACCACCGTATTCGTGCACGGCGCCTCATTCGACCGCACCGTGTGGAAATTGCAGGCGCGCTATTTCGCCTGGCATGGCAGCAATGTCCTGGCTGTCGATCTGCCCGGCCATGGCAATTCAGGCGGCGCGCCGCTGACCTCGATCGAGGCCATGGCCGACTGGCTGACGCGTGTGCTGGATGCGGCGGGCGTCGATCGGGCGGCGCTGGTCGGCCACAGCATGGGCGGCCAGGTGGCACTCGATTGTGCCGGAAGGCATGGCGCGCGGGTGCGGGCGTTGGCCCTGTTGGGTGGCGCGCTCACCATTCCGGTCAATGCGGCGCTGTTGGATCCGGCGGCGGCGGACGATCATTTGGCTTTCGATCTCCTCAACGTCTGGGGCTATGGCCGGCGCGCCCAACTCGGCGTACACCGCATGCCGGGCCTGTGGATGATGAAGGGCGGCCTGCGCGTCATGGAACGCGCCGCCAAGGGCATACTGCATACCGATCTTATGGCGACCAACGCTTATGACGGCGGCGTGGCGGCAGCGGCGGTCGACTGCCCGACGCTGGTGGTGATCGGCGAGAAGGATTTGATGACGCCGGCCAAGGCGGGGCGGGCGCTGGTCGAAGCGATTCCGAATGCCACCAGCGTCATGTTCCCCGGTCTTGGCCATATAATGCTCGAAGAGGACCCGGACGCGACGCTCGATGCGCTGCGCGATTTTCTTATTCCGCTTCAAGGCTAAGCGGGCCGCGGCGTGAAATTTCTCAGCATTCTCCTTGTTTGCCTGTTTGCCGCGCATCCGGCCCTGGCGGATGGCAAATATGAGATGAATTTGGGCTCGAACGCGCTGGCAAAGGGTAAATTCGCCATCGCCGTCGAGCATTTCACCACAGCGCTCGATTCTGGTGAGCTGCTCGGAGAAGCCACCGCTGCCGTGCAGATCAGCCGTGCCCAGGCGCTCTATCATCTCGAGCAATATCCACCGGCGATCGTAGACCTAACCACAGCCATCGAGAGCGGCGCAATCAACGACACCATTGTCGGCATCGCCCTTGCGACGCGCGCCAGCGTCTACCGCAAGATGGGCGAATGGGCGCGTGCGCTGACCGATTTCGATGCCGCCATCGCGCTCGGGACGGTCAATGCCAAGATGTATTTTCACCGCGGCCAGACCCTGGAGGCAGACGGCCAACGCGCCCGCGCGATCGAGGATTACCGCCGCGCGCTCGAAATGGCGCCGGGCAATGACGCCATCCGCGATAGATTGCTGGCGCTTGGCGAGGCGGTGGATTAGGCGGCTGTGAGGGGAACTGGAAGGTCGTTCAGGTCATTATTGCTGAGGCATATCCGATGTTTCTGAAATAGACCACGCATTCGCCTTTTGCAAATGTTCATGCGAATCTGCTCTAGTGATGATGCGCTCTATATCCGCGAAGGCGTAGAAGCTCAGAAACCAGCCCCCCCACCGAAATCTCACTTGCCGGCGAAGACATCATGGATCAGCGCGTCCATGATTTGATCGCCATCGGCGAGCTTGCTGGGATCGGTGATGGATTGGTCGACGCGGACATCCTTGAAGACATCCTCGCCGGCGAGCCAGCGGTTTTCGCTCTCCGGGTCTTCGAGGGCGACGCGGACGGCGTGGTTGAGCTCAAAGCTGCGTTTGTCATGGGCGTGGCGCTTCAAGGCGGCGCGCAGGGTAAAATCGATGGCGCGGCGGCTTTCGCGGTAGGCCTCGGGGACGGGCACGCTGTCGGGTAGTGCCTCAGTTTGAAATCAGGCGGGGTTGACAGCCGTCATGGGCGGTCAACCATTTTTCTGGCATGCACTTGATGCGCGCGCAGGCGCGGAGTCAATATCGGGCGAATGGAAGTTACCTGGCCTGAATTGGAATTCTGGATTTATTGGCCGTCATTGGTCGCCCTGGCCATTGCAGTGGCGGCGACAGTGATCGGCTTTATATCCAATCCGTGGTGGCGTGGTGTTGCAATCGCCATATTGGCGTTTATTACCTTGTATGGGATTGCGCTTACCAACAAGATTTCAACCAAACCGGAACGAGACTACGCATACTTTTATGTGCCTAATAATCAGACCCCAACACCGAACGGAAAGGTGCGGCTGCACCGTCGAGCTACCGGCCCACTAAGCAGTGTTGCTGTTGCTTTTGCCCGGCCCCCTCGGGGACTCCTGGACGAATATGAATATGCCCACCCGTCAGCGAGAATTCCTGAAGGAACTGGCTACGCTTTTGAAATAGAACCGGGTGATTGGCATATTGATGTAGACCCACTATCAAGAAAGGGACAAGTAAAACAAAGACTTCACATCGAAATCAAAGATGGGATGGTGATAACCATATTTGCGCAGGTTAAGAGAAAGTTTGGCGGAAAGGATGTTCTTTGCGAAACACCAAAACGCGAGAGCATCCCGTTGTGTATCTAGGGGTTTTCCAACCGGCCAAGATATAGTATGCTTGCCGCTAAGCATAGGAGCAAAGATGCCGAAAGGCCCGAAAGGTGAGAAGCGCCCCGCCGACGCCGTAGGCTAACCACCGCTGGACTTGTTCCGCTCCAACCTGCGGGCTACCGTTTTCCCGAACAATGAATTTGGGAGCTAAACATGGCTGGCAGGTTGGACGGCAAGGTGGCGATTGTCACCGGCGGTACGAGCGGCATCGGAGCCGGAACGGTGGCCGTGTTCGCCCGGGAAGGCGCGCGCGTGGTGATCGCCGGGCGGACGGTGGAAAAGGGCGAGCGCCTGGCCGCCGAGATCGGCGAAAATGCCCTTTTCGTCCGCACCGACGTTTCCAAGGAGGCCGAGATCGAGGCGATGGTGGCGCGGACGGTCGAGCATTTCGGCCAGCTCGATGTCCTCTTCAACAATGCCGGCGTGCCCGGCCCCAACCAGCCGATCGCGCATCTCACCTGGGAGGGTTATTCGAGCGCCATGGATGTGCTCGTCGGCGGCGTAATGATGGGCATGAAGCATGCCGCCCGGGTGATGAAGCGCCAGGGCTCGGGCAGCATCATCAATTGCTCGAGCGTCGCCGCGCACCGCACCGGCTATGGCGATCATATCTATAGCGCGGCCAAGGCGGCGGTCAGCCATGTGACGCGGACGGTGGCGATGGAGCTCGGCGAGCGCGGCATCCGCGTCAATTCAATTTCGCCCGGCGCGACCGTGACGCCGATCTTCGGCAAGGCGATGGGCTTCTCGACCGATGACGCCGATAGTAGCGCCCAGAAACTCAACGAACTGTTTGCCGCCAATCAGCCGATCCCGCGCGCCGGCCAGCCGGAAGATATCGCCCAGGCCGCCGTCTTTCTCGCCAGCGACGAATCAAGCTTCGTCAACGGCCACGACCTCACCGTCGATGGCGGCCTAATCGGCGGGCGCGGATGGTCGGACTCGGCTGAAAGAATGCGCCATTTAGCGGAAATCCTCAAAGAAACCTAGTCGCCCGGCATATTTACAGACGCCGGCAATGGGTTATATTAAGGCGGTAAGCAGCGGCGATCACAGCGAAAGGGGCGTGCCCCATGGCGACCGTTCTTAAGATTGGCTCCCGGACGCGCTTCCGACCCATGACCATATTGGCCGTGGCCATTCTCGGCACCGGGTTCACCGCATTCCACAGCGAGATTTTTTCCTCCGCCGCCTGGGCGTTCGAGCGCGTCACCGACAGCTTTCTGATCCAGTATATCAACAATATCGGCCTCGGAATCGGCGCCTGCTTCGGCTGACCAGCTCGGCCAACTTTCTTTTAACTCCCTGAATTCAACGCCTTACACCGCAATGCCTTCATTTTCATTTAATGCGAATGATTTTCAATTGCATTAAATGAAAATGCCCGTTAGCCTGCGCGGCAACAATAACCCTTCAAATTATGGAACTATGATGAACATTCATTCGAATAAGAAAATCGGCGGCGGCGCCCGCCTGAAGCGCCTCTCCATCTTGGCCGCGCTGCTCGCTTGTTTGCTGGCCATGCCATTCGCCGGAGCGCAGGCAGCGGAGCGAATCTATTATGTCGCAGCGGAGGAAGTGATGTGGGATTACGCGCCCTCCTTCCCGACCAATGCCATCAGCGGCCAGCCTTTTGGCGCGGGCGGCCGCGTCTTTCTCGAAGCCGGGCCAGAGCGCATCGGGCGGCAATATCTGAAGGCGGTCTACCGCGCCTATACGGATGACACTTACGCCACACCGAGCCCGCACCCGGAACATCTCGGCCTCTTGGGCCCCAATATCCGGGCCGAGGTTGGCGACACGATCACTCTCCATTTCCTCAACCGCAGCAGTTTTCCCCTCACCGTCCATCCGCATGGCGTGTTTTACGACAAAGCCTCCGAGGGCGCGGCTTATGCGGATGGCACCTCGGGCGTTTCCAAGGCCGATGACCGTGTCGCGCCGGGCGCCAGCCACACCTACCACTGGCAGGTACCTGAGCGCGCCGGGCCGGGGCCGAACGATCCGACCTCCATCGCCTGGCCCTATCATTCGCATTTCGATTCGATCGCCGACACCAATGGCGGTCTCTTCGGCGTGATCATCGTCACGGCCAAGGGCGCGGCCAATGCCGACGCCACGCCGAAAGATGTCGACCGTGAATTCGTCACTCTGTTCGGCATCATGGACGAGAATGTCAGCCGCTATCGTGATGACAATATCGCCCGCACCATATCCGTCAAGATCGACCCGGAAGACGAGGATTTCGCCGAAAGCAACTTGATGCATGCCGTCAATGGCCGCCTGTGGGGCGATCTGCCCGGCGTCGACATGCACCTTGGCGAACGGGTGCGCTGGCATGTGCTTGCCATCGGCAACGAGATCGATCTGCACACGCCGCACTGGCATGGCGCGACACTGCTGATGAGCGGGCGGCGCGTCGATGTGATGCAGCTATTGCCGGCGGCAACGCGCACCCTAGACATGCGCCCCGACAGCGCCGGCAAATGGATGCTGCATTGCCATGTCGACGATCACATCAAGGCCGGCATGATGATCACTTATAATGTGACGGAATAAGTCAGCTATAGTTTCGCGTCTCTTTCACCTCGTAATGGGCCGAGCGTTCGTCCCAGCGTGTGAGGATTTTCTGTGCGGCGTCGGGCACGTAGCAGCGCTCGTAATCCGCGCCCTGAAAATCGATCACATTCTGGATGCTGTCGAAACTCATGATGGTGATGAAAAGAACCTCACCATCCAAATCCCGGCGCAGCAATTCGATGCCGCGATAGCCGGCGATATTCTTCGCTTCAATGCCGGGGAACACCTCATCGTTGAGCAATTTTTCGTAAGCAGCGGCATTTTCAGAGGTTGTCCAACCATGCCAAATCCGTTTAATCGTCACAGCGCGTATTCTCCCTTTCATCAGCCAGGGCCGAGACTATCCATAGTTCAAATAACCTGATCACCATACGAACGCCAGAGGCGGAAGTGGCATTGCTTCCCGCTGGCGGCTGCATCGCCGCCTACCGGCTCGGCGAATTTGATATCCTGCGCCCGCTCGGCGGATCGGCGAGCCCGCTCGACTCTGCCTGCTTTCCGCTGCTGCCCTATTCCAACCGCATCAGAAATGGGCGCTTGCACTTTGCCGGCAAGAGCTATCAATTGCCGCTCAATTTCGGCGACCATCTGCACAGTATTCACGGCGTCGGCTGGCAATCGCTGTGGCATGTGAAGCAATGCTCGGACAATCAGGCAATTCTCGAACTGTCGCATGACGGCGCGGGCTGGCCGTTTCCGTTTGACGCCAGCCAGAGCTTTACCCTGGAGAACAGCACCCTTTCGCACGAGATCGCGATCACCAATCGGGCCGATGTTGCGGCACCGGCCGGGCTCGGCATGCATCCCTATTTTCCACGCCATGGCCAGGCAGTTTTGAAAGCGGCCGCCGATGCGGTGTGGCTGACCGACGAGACATGCCTGCCGACAGAACGCGTGGCCTGCCCCGGTCATTGGAATCTCAGTGCCGGTGTGGATATCGATGGATTGCTTTGCGACAACCAGTTCGAACCCTGGAGCCGGCATGCGCAGATTCTCTGGCCCGAGAAAAGAATGGTGGTTGAACTGGCGGCGAGTAAAAGTCTGGGGCGGCTTGTTGTCTACGCGCCGGCGAACGAAGATTTTTTCTGCGTCGAGCCGGTCTCGCACATGACGGACGCCTTCAACCGCGCGGCGAATGGCGGCGATAATACCGGCACGCGGATTCTGGCGCCGGGCGAAAGCTGGCGCGTCTCGATGACACTATCGCCCAGGCCTGTCTGAGAACTTAGCGCGGCTGGCTTTGGCCCAACAGGCCGCGATCCAGTAAATTCTGCATCAGCGCCGAAATGCCGAACTGCCAGGGCGGTGCTTCGTTGCTCAACGTGACGTGATTAACCAGACAGCCAAGGTGGGCGGAAGAGACCTCGACGTCATCGCCAGGCTTGTGGGTAAAGCCGGAGCCGGGCGCGCCGCGGTCCTTGGTCGGCGCGAACATGGTGCCGAGAAAGAGCGCCAGGCCGTCGGGATATTGATGATTCTCATTGATGGTCTGGGCGACGAGATCGAGCGGATCGCGGCTGATCTCGCGCATTGAGCTGAGATCATTAAGGGTGAAGCCGTCCCGGCCTTCGACATCCATATGAATATCCTCGCCGCGCAAATGATCGATGGTGAAACCCTCATCAAACAGGCGGATAAACGGGCCGATTGCGGCAGACGCATTATTGTCCTTGGCCTTGCCGAGCAGCAGCGCGCTGCGCCCCTCGAAATCGCGCAGATTGATATCGTTGCCGAGCGCCGCACCTAGCGCGGCTCCTTCGGCGTTGACGATCACCACCGCTTCCGGTTCGGAATTGTTCCAGCTCGATTTCGGATGCAGGCCGACTTCCGCGCCGAGGCCGACCGAGGACAGCACCGGCGCCTTGGTGAACACCTCGGCATCGACGCCGATACCGACTTCAAGATACTGCGACCACAGGCCGTTTTCCTGCAGCACCTCCTTCAGGCGCAGTGCCTCATCCGAACCCGGCACCACATCGCTGATATTGGCGCCGACATTATCGGCGATCTGCTTGCGGATGGCTTCAGCTTGATCGGCATGGCCGCCGGCGCGCTCCTCGATCACGCGCTCGAGCATGCTTTTGGCGAAGGTGACGCCGCACGCCTTGATCGCCTGTAAATCGATGGGCGAGAGAAAGCGCGTCTCGCCGCCGTCCAACGTGGATCGGATAAGCGCCGCCGTATCGCCAAGCCGGCGCTGGGTGCCATATTGGCGGATGCGCGTCATGGCATCGGGCAGGTTCAACAAAGCCGAACATGTTGGCGCCAGGGCGGCGAGGTCATAGACGCCCTCGGACGTTACCCTGACCGGGCTCACGCCGGGCTCGGCATCTTCGCCATGCCAGAGACGCCCGATCAACAGTGCCGGCGCCTCATCGCGCGGCAGAATCTGTCCCGAAATAGTTGCTTCTGACATCAGACCCACCCTCCGTCGGCAATGTAATTCTGATTGGTGCAGATGCCGCTGTCATCGGCGGAGAAGAACAATACCACCTTGGCGATCTCATCCGGCTCGAGATGGCGCTTCAGGCACTGGCGCCGCATCAGCTCTTCCTCGCCCTCGGGCGTCAGCCATTTTTCCTTTTGCCGCTCGGTCATAATCCAGCCCGGCACGATCGAATTGACGCGTATATTCTCAGGTCCGAGATCCCGCGCCAGCGCGCGGGTCAGACCGACGATCGCCGATTTGGCGGTCAAATAGATCGGCATGCCGCCTTGCGCGATCATCCAGCTTACCGAGCCCATATTAATAATCGAGCCGCCGCCGGCTTGCGCCATGCCGGGATGGACGGCTTGGGCGGCAAAAAACTGATGGCGCATATTGACCGCGATGCGATCATCGAAATAATCCAGCGTCACATCATCGATGTCATGGCGGTCGTCGCGCGCCGCATTGTTGACCAGCACCTGAACCGCGCCATCGCTATCGATAACAGACTTGATGGCATCCTGCAGGGCGGGGATATCGCGCAAATCGCAGTCGATAAAGCGCGGCGCGTTGTTGCCCTCTTGCGCCAGGCGCGCGACCAGCGCCTCGCTCGCTTCCGCGTCATTATCGATAAAGCTTACCTTCGCGCCCTGTTGGCAAAAGCGTTCGACAATCGATTCGCCGATGCCGGAGCCACCGCCGGTAATCAAAACGACCTTACCCCTGAGGCTCGGATAGATCGCCGTTTTCGCGCCATTTGTAGAACTCATCTCACCTGTCCTTTTAAATATTGGCGGATCAAAATTTAATCCAGTCGCCGCCCGCGGCGCTCGATTCAACCGCTCGGGTAATAAAACGCACGCCATCGACACCGTCCGCCACCGTCGGCACCAGCGTTTCATGTGCCCAGCCAACGCGATGGTTATGGATATGGTCGGCGATGTCGGAATAGAGCTGGGCGAAGGCTTCGAGATAGCCCTCCGGGTGGCCGGCGGGAATGCGCGTTGCCGCATTGGCAACCTCTCCCGAACCGGCGCCGGCGCGCGTAATGCGGTGCGGCATATCGCCGAGCGGGGTGTGGGTGAGAATGTTGGGATTCTCCTGGCTCCAATCGAGCCCACCCTTGTCGCCATAGATGCGGATGCGGAGCGCATTCTCATTGCCCGCCGCGACCTGCGACGACCACAGCATGCCGCGCGCACCGCCTTTGAAGCGCAGCATCATATGGGCGTTGTCATCCAATTGTCGGCCACCCACAAAGATATGCAGATCGGCGGCAATTTCACTGACCTCGAGGCCGGAGATAAAGCGCGCGAGATTATAGGCGTGCGTGCCGATATCGCCGACGCATCCGGCCGGGCCGCTCTTGGCCGGATCGGTGCGCCATTCCGCCTGTTTCTGCCCGGTTTCCTCCAGCCTGGTGGAAAGCCAATCCTGGGCATATTCGATCTGCACAACACGGATCTCACCGAGCGTGCCGGCGGCAACCATCTCGCGCGCCTGACGCACCAAGGGATAGCCGGTGTAATTATGGGTGAGACCGAATACCAGCCCGCTGCTCTCGACCAATTGCGCCAAAGCTTCCGCTTCGGCCAGGTTGGTGGTCAGCGGCTTGTCGCAAATGACGTGAATGCCGGCCTGGAGAAATGCCTGGGCAATGGCAAAATGGGAATCGTTCGGCGTGACAATGGCGACCGCTTCGATGCCGTCGTCGCGCGCCGCTTCGGTCTCGGCCATCTCGGCATAGCTGCCATAGGCGCGCTCCGGCGCGATGTGCAGCTCGCGTGCCGAGTCCTTGGCCCGCCCGGCGTCCGATGACAGTGCGCCGGCAACCAATTCGTAGCGGTCGTCGATGCGTGCCGCGATGCGGTGCACCGCGCCAATAAAGGCGCCCTGGCCGCCGCCGACCATGCCGAGGCGCAAGCGGCGGCGTATTTCACCGTGTTCGTTCATGACAAATTCTCCTTAACTGATGCCGAGCATCCGCCGGTTGGCGGCTTCGTCGGTGCCGGCGCCGGCGAAATCGTCGAAGGCGCGTTCGGTAACGCGGATGATCTGCTCGCGGATGATGGCCGCACCTTCGCGCGCGCCGTCTTCCGGGTGCTTGAGGCAGCATTCCCACTCCAGGACCGCCCAGCCGTCGAAATCATTGGCCGCCATTTTGGAGAAGATGCCGGTAAGATCGACCTGGCCGTCGCCGAGCGAGCGGAAGCGTCCGGCACGGTCGACCCAGGATTGGAAGCCGGAATAGACGCCCTGGCGGCCGCTCGGATTGAACTCGGCATCCTTGACGTGGAACATTTTGATGCGGTCCTTGTAGATGTCGATAAAGGCGAGATAGTCGAGCTGCTGCAGCACGAAGTGGGAGGGATCGTAGAGGATGTTGGCGCGCGGGTGATTGTCGACCTCGGCCAGAAACATCTCGAAGGTGACGCCGTCATGCAGGTCTTCGCCGGGGTGGATTTCGTAGCAGATATTGACGCCGGCTTCATCGAAGGCATCGAGGATCGGGCGCCAGCGTTTGCCAAGCTCGGCGAAAGCGGTCTCGACCAGGCCGGCCGGGCGTTGCGGCCAGGGATAGATATAGGGCCAGGCGAAGGCGCCGGAAAAACTGGCGTGGTCGGTAAAGCCCAGATTGGCCGAGGCCTTTGCCGCCAGCATCATCTGATCGACCGCCCAGGCCTGGCGCTCTGACGGGTTGCCGCGTACTTCTTCCGGTGCGAAACCGTCAAACGCTTCGTCATAGACCGGATGGACGGCAACCAGCTGGCCCTGCAAATGGGTTGAAAGCTCGGTCGGCTCGACGCCATGCTTGGCCAGCGTGCCCTTGACCTCGTCGCAATAATCCTTGCTCTCGGCGGCCAGCGCCAAATCGAACAGGCGGCCATCCCAGGACGGAATCTGCACGCCGGTAAAGCCGCATTGCGCCGCCCAGGCGCCAATCGCATCGAGGCTGTTAAAGGGCGCCTCGTCGCCGGCGAACTGGGCGAGAAATATTGCGGGTCCTTTGATCGTCTTCATGAGCCGTCCTCCCAAAACTGTAGATCACGTCGCGCATTCTTTAATTCATTTAATGAACTAAATGTGGGACAGGGCCGTTCGAATGTCAACGGAATTTGACTCGGCCACCGCGCTGGCTTAGTCAATCACGAAATAATATATAATATTATCAATTATATAATACATATAAGATGTATGAAATTTATTTTTTGCTTGTCATTTTTCGACAGCCTATTAAATTCATAATATGAATAAAATATGTTCCATAGCCTAAATCGAGGCGGTATCCGGTGGATAAGTCCCTCAGCAGTCGTTATCGAATTCTCGATACGATCCGCCGCCACGGCGAGATCAGCCGGGTTGAATTGGCGGCGCGCACCGAATTAAGCCGCGCCGCAGTAACTGGCATTACCCAGACCCTGCTCGAGTATGGATTGATCCTGGAAAAACCTGCACTGGAGACAAATGGTGGCGCGCGCGGACGCCCACGCGTCATGCTGAGCATCAATCCGGAAGGCGGCCATGTGCTCGGCATCAAGCTTTCCCTGCACCAGATGAGCATCGCCATCACCGACTTCAAAGGCGGGGTCGTGCACAGCCTGGCGCTGCCGTTCCGCGGCAATCAGCCGGCCGAAATCGCGCTCAATTTAATTGATATGGGGGTGCGGCATTGCCTTGAGGAGGCCACGGTGGCGCGCGCCGATATTTCAGGCGTTTGCGTCGGCGTGCCGGGTTATGTCAGCCATGCGGCCGGGATCTGTCATTGGAGCCCGATGTTTGTCGAGCGCGATATCGCCCTGGCGGAAATTCTGCAGCGCCGCCTCGGCATGGTCAGCTTCATCGAGAATGACGCCAATTTGGTGACGCTGGCCGAGCATTGGTTCGGCAAGGGGCGGGATCTCACCTCCTTCGCCGTGGTCACGGTTGAGCACGGCATCGGCATGGGGCTGGTGATTGATGGCAATCTCTACCGTGGCGCCAACGGCATCGGCCCTGAGCTCGGTCACTCCAAGGTCGCGCTCGATGGCCGGCCGTGCCGCTGCGGGCAATTGGGTTGCGTCGAGGCCTATGCCAGCGACTACGCTATCCTGCGCCAGGCGTTGGCCGATTTCTCGCTCGCCACCTACACCGAAAACCCGTCGGCCTATCGTGACACGCTGAGCCGCATTGCCGAGCAGGCCAAGAACGGCGATGAAACGCTCGGCGATATTCTGCACCAGGCCGGCATTCGCCTCGGCCAGGCGGTCGCCAACATGATCGCCACGCTCAATCCGCCGACGGTGATCTTCACCGGCGAGGGCCTGCGTGCCGGCGATGTTTTGCTCGGCCCCGCCATCCAGGAGGCAAAACGCCTCAAACTCTCCGGCGATCATTTCGATACCGATTTCATCAGCCACGTCTGGGGCGACGAAGTCTGGGCCCAGGGCGCAGCCGCCCTGATGCTGCAACATATCTACGCCGATGCCGATTTCGGCGCGCCGGTCTAGCGGCCTCAATCGAGCTCAAGCGCCACGCCGGACCTTTTATTGGCCTCGTAACACGCCTCGACCAGCGCCATGGTCTGATAGCCATCCTCAACCGACGTTACCAGCACATCGTCTTCGCCGCCGTCGAAGCGTTGCAGGTTGCGCATGGTGCCCATGAAGGCGTCGGGGAACCATCCTCCTGCGAGGGCGATCTCCTGCCATTCACCGCCATTCGGACACAGCCACAGCTCGTCCGGCTCGCCCTCGGGATAGTCGTATAGCAGCCCGAGCTTCATATGGAGCGCGCCTTCTGTGCCTTCGATGCGGAAATTGGCCGCCTGAAACTTCCGCCCGCCCTGGTGATTGTGGTTGATCGACAGCACGGCGCGCAAGCTCTCGCCGTAATCGAGAATGGCTGATGTCCGCGTCTGAGCAATATCCGCCACGCGCGGATCGGCAAGGGTGCGGGCAAAGACCCCCTTCGGGTTGCCGGCGATGGCGCGGATTGTGTCGAGATAATGGATCGAATGCACCGCAACCTCGACCCGCTCCATGCCGATCATGAACGGATAGATGTGCCACGGCGAACAGATGTTGATATGCACTTCGATGTCGACGAGGCGCCCGAGCATGTCTTTCGCGATGGCCGCTTGCGCCGCCAGCATCATCGGCGAAAAGCGCAGCTGGAAATTCATCGCCGCCTTGAGCCGGCGGGCGCGGCAGATGTCGCGGATCTCGCGCGCGCCAGCCAAATTCTCGCCCATCGGCTTTTGAATAAGCACCGCCGCGCCCTCCGGCAGGTGCGGCAGGATTTCCGCAATGGCGCCGGGCGGCGTCGCCAAATCGTAGACGATGTCGGTGCCGTTCTCCGCCGACACTTCGTCGAGGCTGCGATAGGATTTTTGCAATTCCCAATCCCGCACCAGTGAATCCGCCCGCCCCTTGTCGATATCGAACGCGCCTTTCACCGCCAAGCCAGCCTTGCGGTAGGCCGGCAAATGCGCGTCGCGCACGATATCGCCCGCACCTATAATAACGATCGGTTTGGCGCGGCTCGGGGCCGGCCAGCTTTGAACCAGGGGAAGGGTCATGGGCACATGATAGCGCTATTGGACACGCATCAACATCTGATCTATCCGGACAAGTGCGGCTATGCCTGGACCGACGGCATCGCACAGCTCGCCCATCAGGCGTTCACCCTGGAAGATTATCTGGCGCTGATCAACGGCAAGGGCGTGGCCGCGACCATCTTCATGGAAGCCGGCGTCGACGATGCCGACTATCAGACCGAGGCGCGCTTTATCGCCAGCCTCGCGGCCAAGCCGGAAAACAATATCAGAGGCATGATCGCATCCTGCCGCCCCGAAGAAGCCAATGGTTTCGAAACCTGGATCGACGAATGCGCCGATCTCCCGGTGGTCGGCCTCAGACGCATCCTGCACGAAATCGACGATGACATCTCAACGAGCCAAACTTTCCGCGACCATATCAGGATGCTGGGAAAGCGCGGTCTCACCTTCGACATGTGCTTCCGCGCCGACCAGCTCGCCATCGCCGCCGAATTGGCAAATACCTGCCCCGACACCCAACTCATTCTCGATCATTGCGGCGTGCCCGACATCGCAGGCGGTTGCCTGGACTCCTGGAAGAAAGGAATCACAGCGGTGGCGGCTCATTCAAACACCGCCGCAAAAATCTCCGGCGTCATGGCCTACTGCGCCCCCGGCACCGCTTCGCTCGAGACGCTGCGCCCCTATCTTGACCACACCGTCGAATGTTTCGGCCCCGACCGCCTCGTCTGGGGCAGCGACTGGCCGGTGGTAAATCTCGGCGGCGGCCTCCCCGACTGGATCGCCATCACGCGGGAATATCTCGCCCACTGGCCAGATGGGGAAGTGGAGAAGCTGGCGCGCGGCAATGCGGCGCGTATCTACCGGGTGACCCCGCCTAGAGCTTCTTCAGCCAGCCCGCAATCGCTTCGCCGATCTGATCCGGGCAGTCCTCCTGGATAAAATGGACGCCGGCGACCGTCACGGTTTTCTGGTTGGGAAAAGTGGCGGCGAATTCGCGCATGCCGGGCATCGCCATGATCATGCCGGGCTGGGCGTTGATGTAGAGCTTGGGCACTTCCGTCACTGTCAGCCAGGCGCCGTAACGCTCGACAACCTCATTGGTGTCCGCCGGCGTTCCGTCGAACGGGATTTCTCGCGGCCAGGTGAGGGTGGCGCGGCGGCTTTCGCCGGGCTCGAGATAGGGTTGGCGGTAGACGTTCATCTCCTCTTCGCTGAGATCGCGCAGGATCATGCTCGGCAGAACCTGCTCGACGAACATATTCTGCTGCAAAACCATCTCATCGCCGGCGGGCGAGCGGAACGCCTGGAACATCTGCTGTGCCTGCTCGGGCAGCTCGGCCATTTTGGGCGGCTTGACGATGCCTTCCATATGAACGATGCCCTTGACCGCATCCGGGTGGCGGCAGGCCCAATCGAAGCCGAGCGCCGAGCCCCAATCGTGAACGACGAAGGTCACGTTGCGCTTGACGCCGAGTGCGTCGAGAAGTCCATCGAGATAGCCGCGGTGCTCGGCGAAGGTGTAGCGCTCGGGTCCGCTCTCCGGCAGCTTGTCAGAATCGCCCATGCCGATCAGATCCGGCGCGATGCAGCGCCCGAGACTTTGTACATGCGGGATGATGTTGCGCCACAGATAGGAGGAGGTTGGATTGCCGTGCAGGAAAATAACCGGATCGCCCGCGCCGGCCTCGACATAGGCCATTGAATGGCCATTCACGGTCTGCCGTTTCTTATCCTGCTGCCCAGTTATTGCGTTCATTGTCCCGGTCTCCCTTTTTAATTCTAAACGTACGTTCCGTTATAGCGTAAAAAATTTCCTTTACCAGTCCTCAAGCAATGCGCCAACCGATTTTGTGATATCGCGCAGCATTTTCCTGTGCGCATGTCCTTTGCCGACGACGAGCATGCCCTGGCCGACCGAGAACAGCAGCCGGGCGCGCGCGGTAAGGTCGCCGCTTTCCTCGATTTCACCCATTTTCTCGGCCCGCCTGAGGGCGGCGCGGATGGCGCGCACGAAAGAGAGGTTGGTTTCCTGGATGCGCGTCTCGACATCGCCATCTGTCAACACACATTCGAGGGTGGAATTCTGCACCAGACAGCCGACTCGCCCGCCTGCTTTGCTCAGCTCCGATTCCATCATGGCGAAATAATCTCGGATTGCCTGCAAGCCCTTACTCTCGTCTTCAAGCGTGGCGCGCAGCCCAGCCGCATAGACGTTGCGGTAGTGATCAATTGCGGCGAGAAATAACTTATGCTTGCTGCCGAAGGTATCATAGATGCTAAAGCGGTTGATGCCGAGATGATCGACCAGATCCTGCATCGACGTGGCCTCATAGCCCTGCCGCCAAAAAAGCTGCGTCGCCTTGTCGAGGACTTCTTCGGGTGCGTATTCCTTGTGCCGGGGCATGGATGATATCAATTTAATTGTGGGTTACTAATCGTTCGTTCCGAAACAATATAGATCACATTTGCCGTCGATCATACTGTCATCGTCGCATCACTTCCGGTATCAGCCCGCGCGGCGAGAAGCGCATCACCAACAGCAGGATCAGCCCCATGATCACCAGGCGCATGTGTGGCGCGGCGTTGAGCAGGTGGGCGCGGAGCGGGCTGGTGTCGTCGAGGCCGGAGGTGATGACGTCCATCAGCCAGAGGCCGGCCGGCTCAGCCTCGATCCAGACGAACCAGACGAGGAAACCGCCTAAGACCGAGCCCCAATTGTTGCCCGAGCCGCCGATGATCACCATGATCCAGATGAGGAAGGTGAAGCGCAGCGGCTGATAGCTGCCCGGGGTGAACTGGCCGTCGAGCGTGGTCAGCATGGCGCCGGCGATGCCGATCACCGCCGAGCCGATGATGAAAATCTGCAAATGGCGGCGCTTGACGTCCTTGCCCATCGCTTCCGCTGCGTCTTCATTGTCGCGGATGGCGCGCATCATGCGGCCCCAGGGCGATCTCAGCGCGCGCTCGGAAAGGGCGACGACGATCAGCAGCACAGCGAGGAACAGCGCGGCATAGCACAGCTTGACGAAGATCGACGAGGCTTCGACCACATCGCTGCCGAACCAGGCGGCAAGATCGGCGAACCAGAGATCGGCTTGTAAATTGACCTCGTAAGGCACCGGGCGGTCGAGGCCGGTGACATTCTTGACGCCGCGCGCCAGCCAATCCTCGTTCTTGAGAATGGCGATGACGATCTCCGAGATACCGAGCGTGGCGATGGCGAAATAATCGGACCTGAGACCAAGCGCCACCTTGCCGATAAACCAGGCGACGCCGGCGGCGAGCACACCGCCGACGATCCACGACAACAGCACCGGCAGACCCAGGCCGCCGAGATAGCCTGTCTTGGCGCTGTTGACCGCCTCGATCGCCTCGGTCGCCGGATCGAAGAAGACGCGGATGAGGAAATAGCCGGCGATGACAATCACCGCTGTCGCGAGCGAGCGGATCGGCCCCGGCCCAAGCCAACGCCGCACCACCACAACCACCGCCGCCGTCACCAGCAGCAGCACGAAGGAAACGCCGAGACGCCAGCCGCCGGCGGCCCAGGCATCGACCACCGGCGCCTTGGTGACCAGCACCGTGGCGAGACCACCGACGGCGGCAAAGCCCATCACGCCGACATTAAAGAGGCCGGCATAGCCCCACTGCATGTTGAGGCCGAGCGCCATGACAGCGGAGATCAGGCAGAGATTGAGAATGGTCAGAGCCACCTGCCACGATTGGCCAAATCCGACGGCGGCCAGCATCGCCGCCATGACGGCAAAGAGAAGCGGGTTGCGAATGAAGGGATTATTCATGACGAGCGCCCGCGGAAAATGCCGGTCGGGCGCACCAACAGCACGACCACCAGGATAACAAAGGAGATGGCGAATTTATAATCGGTGGTAAGGAACTGCACCAAGCTGTCCGGCGCCCAGCTATCGGGCAGCAGATAGCGCAGGAACTTCTTATAGGCGTAGGTGATGGTCATTTCGGAGAAGGCGATGATGAAGCCGCCGACCACGGCGCCCAGGGGATTGCCAATGCCGCCGACGATGGCCGAGGCGAAAATCGGCAGCAGTAGTTGAAAATAGGTGAACGGCTTGAAGCTCTTATCCAGGCCATAGAGCGTGCCGGCAATCGCCGCGAGCGCCGCCGCGATCACCCAGGCGACAAACACCACGCGCTCCGGGCTAACACCGGAGAGAAGCGCCAGATCCTCATTGTCGGAATAGGCGCGCATCGCCTTGCCGG
>CAYSDJ010000071.1:0-20517 GCA_964429775.1 uncultured Rhizobiaceae bacterium | reverse complement strand
GCAAGAAGCTGGGCGCGGTCTATGACTATGTGACCTGGTACCATTCCGGTACGGCGGGTGCGTTCTTTGCGCGCCAGGGTTATTACGTCGTGACGTGGCAGAACACCAAGAAATATCTGCCCGAGGCGGAATGGGACTTCTGGTTCGAAGGCAAGCCCGCGACGGTCGATATTTACAGCCCGTTCGGCAAGCTCATGGAGAAAGTGGGCGCCGTGCGTGATGGTGGTTCCTACAAGAACCGCATGGGTCGTGTCGCGGTATGGAACTCGGTTATGGATGAAAACGAATATCTCACCGAACGTTGGAACGAATTCATGGCCTCCTAAGGCCAGGAATAATTTGATGCGGGGCGCCTCGGCGCCCCGCATCTCTTTCTTTTTTTTTGAATAATCGAATTTTAGGGACGCATACATGGCGGGGTTGACAGCGATTTTTAACCGCTATTCCACCTTATTTCAGATTTCGCCCTTGGTGATCACACTCACGTTCTTTCTCGTCGGGCCGGTGATCGTCATTATCATTCTGAGCCTGTGGAAGTTCGACGGCTTCATGACGCTTGAGGGCGTGTGGACTTTCAGGAATTATGAAAGAATTTTCACCCGGTCGCTGACTGTCGACAACTACCTGCAAACCGGGAAAATGTTGCTCATCACCTTGGTGGTGACGTTTGTACTCGGATTTACCCTGGCTTATTTCCTGGTTTTCGACCTTGTGAAACTCAGGACCAAGATGCTTCTCTTCCTGCTCTGCGTTGTGCCGTTTTGGACATCCGCAGTCATTCGCACGGTTGCTTGGATTCCGTTTCTCGGCAAGGAAGGCATCATCAATAAGGCGGTGATGGGTATCGGTCTCGCGGACCAGCCGCTGGAATTTCTGCTGTTCTCCGAATTCGCGGTGCTGCTCTCCTATATCCAAATTTTTACGCTCTTCATGATGGCGCCGCTATTCAATGTCATGGCGCGCATCAATAAGGATTTGATTGAGGCGGCGCGCGATAACGGCGCCAGTTCGATACAAATTCTCTGGAATATAATCCTGCCATTGTGCAAGCCGGGCATCGCCATCGGCGCGATTTTCGTGATTGCGTTGGTCGCTAGCGATTTTACCACCATTCGAATTCTAAGCGGCTCACAGGTCGGCACGGTGGCGGCTTCGATGGCCAACCAGATCTACAACGTACAATATCCCCCAGCCGCCGCGACCGCTATGATCCTGCTCCTGGCGGTCTTGCTCCTGGTGGGCGGCATTATGCGGTTGGTCGATGTGAGAAGGCAGCTTTAGTTATGCGCGACGGTATTAGAAGAGCTCCGGGCTACTGGCCGCGCGCCGCCTTGTTCTATCTTTATTTGCTGTTCCTTTACGGCCCTATCTTCATCATTGTCATTCTCTCGTTCCAGGCTGACAACGCGTCACTGTCGTTTCCGATGCAGGGTTTTTCGCTGTTCTATTTCGGCGAAGTCTTTGATCCGCAATATATCGGCGATTACCGCTGGCCGTTTGGCCGCTCGGTCATTCTCGGCTTGATCTCAATGGTGCTCACCATGGGCATCTCGTTCCTGGCCGGCTTGGCTTTCCGCAAGAATTTCAAGGGAAACATCATTGTTTTTTATATAGTTGTCGCCAGTTTGATCTGCCCCTCGATTTTGATCAGTCTTGGTATCGGCATCGGTTTCTCGAATCTCGGCTTGACCAGCCAATGGTGGTCGGGCGGTCTCGGCGCGCATCTCAGCTGGACCCTGCCGTTTGGTGTGTTGATCATGCTGGCGGTGTTCAGCCGCCTCGATCCGCGTCTCGAAGAGGCGGCTCGGGATCAGGGTGCCACGCAATGGCAGACGCTTCGCAACGTCACAATTCCGATCACGCTTCCCGGCTTGGTTGGCGTGGCGCTGTTCGGTTTTACGCTGTCTTACGACGAATATCCGCGCATTTCGAACGTGGCCGGCGAGGACAATACCCTGCCGGTCGAGTTGGTAAACGCGTTGTCCCTGGCGGCGACTCCGACCATCTACGCCATCGGTACGATGACCACGATATTCTCACTGCTGGTTATCTTCACCACCTTTGCGATCGTGTTCTTTATGCAGAAGCGCCGCCGAGGGTTTGGAATGAAGAAACTCGAAGCGGAAGGATAATGGGACTTTCTCCATTCACCGTCGAATGCTGGGCCGGTGCCTTATTGGCCCGGCCCGCATTGTCTTAACGAACAGCCCAGTGGGCTAGAAAACAACTCAGCGAACCGCTTCGGCGGAATTTCATAAGGAGAGCGAAACATGGCTTACCGCTTGGGAGTGGATGTCGGAGGCACTTTTACCGACCTCCTCCTGATCGACGAGGCGTCGGGAGAAACCTACCGCGCCAAAGTCCCCTCAACCCCGGAGGATTCATCAATTGGCGTGCTTGGCGGCATCGAAAAAGTGTGCGGCAGCGCCAATGTGGACCCCGGCGCAATTACCCATGTGATGCACGGCACGACGGTGGCGACCAACACCATTTTGGAAGGCAAGGGCGCCCGTGTTGGTTTGGTGACGACCGAAGGCCATCGTCAGGTACTGCAAATTGCGCGCTCCTTTGTGCCGGGCATTTTGGCTGGCTGGATTATTTGGCCGAAGCCGGAGCCATTGGCACCGCTTGAAGCGACCATCGAGGCGATCGAGCGGCGCGATGCGCGCGGCGGATTGGTCAAGGCGCTGGAAGAGGATGATCTGCGTGAAAAGCTGGAAGGCTTGAAAAAGCGCGGCATTCAGGCGCTGACCGTGTCGCTGATGAACGCCTATGCCAATGGCGAAACAGAAGCGCGCATCCGCGAGATTGCCGAGGAGATCATGCCTGATGTTCCGGTTTCGATTTCCTCCGAAGTGCTGCCGGAAATGTATGAATATGAGCGCGCCATCACCACGGTCGCCAATTCATATGTGGCGCCGGTGGTGCGCGACTATCTATCCAATCTCAACAATGAAATGAAGAAGCGCGAAGTCAACGCGCATCTTCATATTCTGCGCTCCGATGGCGGCCTGTCTTCGGTCGAGGCATCGCGCAATTCGCCAGTCAACGTGCTGATGAGTGGCCCGGCCGGCGGCGTGGCCGGCGCGCTTTGGATTGCCAAGCAGGCGGGCTTCAAGGATTTGCTCACACTCGATATGGGCGGCACCTCGACCGATGTGGCCTTGATCCAGGATGGCATCCCGCGCAAGCGGCGCGAAACCACGGTCGGCGATATCACCGTACGTGCCTCGTCGCTTGACGTCCGCACCGTTGGCGCGGGCGGCGGTTCCATCGCCCACGTGCCGGAATTGACCAAAGCACTCCGCGTTGGCCCGGAAAGCGCCGGCGCCGATCCAGGCCCGGCCGCCTATGGCCGAGGCGGTGACAGGCCGGCGGTGACGGACGCCAATGTGGTGCTCGGCTATCTGCCGCCGGAGTTGATTGGCGGTGAGATGAAACTCGATGTTCCGGCGGCAACGGCCGCGGTACAGACCATTGCCGATGCGCTCAGCCTTGACCTTAAAACAGCGGCGGCCGGCATCATCGATATCGTCAACGAAAATATCTTCGGCGCCTTGCGTCTGGTTTCCGTGCAGCAAGGCTTTGATCCGCGTGATTTCGCGCTTATTGCCTTTGGTGGCGCAGGGCCGTTGCATGCCAATGCGCTCGGCAAGCTGATGGGTGCGTGGCCGGTTATCATCCCGCCCTCGCCGGGGGTGCTTTGCGCTTACGGCGATGCCACCACGCGGGTGACGGACGAAGCGTCACGCAGTGTGGTGCGGCAATTCTCGGAAATCTCGCAGTCCGATGTGAGCGCTATCCTCAAGGAGCTTGAAGACCGCGCCCATACCGAGCTCGATGCCGAGGGCGTCTCGCGTGATGAGCAGTCGGTCGAATTTGAGGTTGATCTCAGATATCACGGCCAGGGCCTCCAGCTTCCGGTGAACTTCACGGCCGAGGAGTTCGAGAAGGAAGGCATGGACATGCTGCGCCGGAAATTCGATGACATTCACACCCAATTGTTCACCTTCGCGCTTGATGCGGAGCATGAAATTGTGACATTGCGTGCGATTGTGCAGGGCAAGGAGACCTTCGTCGCGGCCGGCACTTTGCCGGAAGGCGGCGAAGACCCGTCCGAGGCTGTGGTTGCCAAGGCTCAAGTTTACATGGACAATCGTGATCAGGAAGCCAAGATCTATGATCGTTCGAAGCTCAAATCGGGCAATCGGATCGTCGGGCCCGCGATCGTCACCGAAATGGATTCGACGACGCTGATTTTGTCGGACCATGCCGGCGACGTCGACAAGTTCGGCACCATCATCATTCGCCCGATCAGCGCCTAGGAGTATCGACATGCCAGCTAAAATCATTCAGCCCAACAAAGAGCCGTTCAAAAAGGTCGATATAGACCCGATTACCCTCGATATCATCGAGAGTGCTCTTAGAAGCGCACGCTACGAAATGGATGCCGTGCTCTACCGCACTGCCATGTCGCCGGGCATTCGCGAACAGCATGACGAATTCCCGATGATTGCCAGCCCGGGCGGCAAAATGGTGGTGGGCCAGTTTGGCTCCTTCATTCACGGCTTTAACCGCGATTATGATGGCACCATCGAAGAGGGCGATTTGTTCCTGACCTCGGACCCCTACAGTTGCGCCGGCGCCATCAGCCATGCGCCGGACTGGCTTGTGATGCGCCCCGTCTTTCTCGATGGCCGTCTGATCGCCTATGCCGCGATGTTTGGTCACATGACCGATGTCGGTGGCAAGGTGCCGGGCTCGCTGCCGACCGACGCGGCGCAGATCTACGAAGAAGGCGTCGTCATTCCGATCGTCAAGATCTACAAGAATGACGAACTTCAGGACGATGTGCTGAGAGTGATCCTGCACCAATGTCGCATGCCGCAATGGAATTTCAGTGATTTCAATGCCTTGGTAGCGGCGGTTCGTCTGGCCGAAAAACGCCTCTTGGAACTGTGCGAACGTTTTGGCGTCGACATGGTGCAATCCGCCATGGACGAATTGCTCGAGCGCAACCGCCGTGCCATGCTGCATTTGATCCAAACTTCGGTCGGTGAGGACGAGCGCGTCTATTTCGAGGATTATATTGACGATGACGGCATCGGCATGGGCCCCTACAAGATGGCCTGCACCATGTGGCGCGAAGACGATCTGCTGGTGTTCGATTTTGACGGCACCGATCCGCAATCGGACTCCTCGATCAACATGCTCCTCAATGAGGAGATGTTTAAGATGTTCGTCGGCGTCTACATGATTAATATCTTCGACCCGCAGATCATGTTCAATGATGGCTTCTACGATCATGTTGATGTGCGCATTCCGCCCGGCACACTGCTAAAACCGCTGAAGCCGGCGGCGCTGTCGTCGCGCACCCATGCGTTGGCGCGCATTTTCGATGTGCTCAGCGGCCTTCTCGGCCAGCGCAATCCGGATTACATGGTCGCGGCCGGTTTCTCCGACAGCCCGCATTTCATGTATTCGGGTTATGACAAGGAAGGCGAGTGGTATCAGCTCTACCAGATCGGCTTCGGCGGCATTCCCGGCCGGCCGGCCGGCGATGGCCCGGATGGCCATTCGCTGTGGCCGAGCTTTACCAATGTGCCGAATGAATTCCTTGAAGCCTACTTCCCGCTCAGGATCGACATCTATGAATCGATTCCTGATTCGGGCGGCCCCGGTCTGCATCGTGGCGGCAATGGTATCACCATCGGTTACCGCGCGCTTGAGCCGGGCGAAATGTCGCTGCATGACGATCGCTGGTTGACCTATCCGTGGGGCGTGGTTGGTGGCCAGCCGGGACGGCGCAGCCGCAAGGAAATCGTCCGCGTTGATGGCACGACCGAGTTGCTGAAACCGAAAGTCGATCACGTCAAGGTCGAGGCTGGCGATCTGTTGCTGTTCCACACCTGGGGCGGCGGCGGTTGGGGCGATCCGTTCGAGCGCGATCCGGCTTTGGTCGCCCTTGAGGTCGACCGTGGTCTCGTCACCATGGAAGGCGCCAAGCGTTATGGCGTCGTCCTCAATGACGATCTCAGCGTCGATGAGAGTGCCACCAATGCACTCAGGGATAAAATGCGCGGCGAACGGAGCGAGATCAAATTGATCGACCGGGGCGGCGAGGTCGAAGAACTCCGCGCCGCCTGCAAGGAAGAGACCGGCCTCGAGCCACCGCAGGCTCCGGTCTTCCGCGAACACATTATCCGGGCGCTCAGGGAACGCGACGAACGGGCCCGGCGCACGGGTGCCGCGGCCGAGTAACACCGCACCCGCCGGACAATGACACAAAAGTAAAGGCGGCGCCCGCAAGCGCCGCCTTTTTTTGTTGGTGATATTCTGAGGCGGTTTTATTCGGCCGCTTCGCCGCGTGCCCATTTGCGCTCAAACGCCCAGACTTCCTCGAAGCCCATCAGCTTGTGCATGTCGGAGAGGCCGATCATCGGCGTTTCCATATTGGCGCTGGTACCGTTCTGCAGAAGTGAACGGTAGGCGGATTCGAGGGCGGCGGTGGCGACGAGCATGCCGAGGCCGGGGAAAATGGCGATGCTGAAGCCCATTTCCTGCAATTGGTCGGCAGGCAGTATCGGCGTTTTACCGCCATCCGCCATGTTGGCGAGAATCGGTTTTTCGAAAGAACGGCCGACTTCCTGAAGCTCTTCGACCGATTCCGGCGATTCAACAAAAATCACGTCGGCGCCGGCATCGGCAAAGGCGTGGCCGCGCTTGATCGCTTCGTCGAGGCCGAGGCCGGTACGCGAATCGGTGCGGGCGATAATGAGGAAATTGGGATCAACGCGCGCTTCCACCGCGACCTGAATTTTCTCGACCATGTCTTCAATCGGCACGACGCGGCGGTCCGGCGTGTGGCCGCATTTCTTGGGCGATTCCTGATCTTCCATCTGGATCGCCGAGCAGCCGGCGTCTTCATAGCCCATCACTGTGTGGTGCACGTTGAGGAGGCCGCCGAAACCGGTATCGGCGTCGCAGATCAAGGGCGCGTTGGTGCCGTTCGCGATCATGCGCACACGGCTGACCACGTCGCCGAAACTGGCGATGCCGGCATCCGGCACCCCCAAATGCGAGGCGGCAACGCCGTAGCCGGTCATATAGAGGGCATTGAAAGGCATTTGGTCGGCGACCTTGGCCGAGACCATGTCATAGACGCCGGGCGCGGTGACGAATTCGCCCTTGCGGATTGTCTCGGCCAGGCGTGCGCGTTTTTCCGTTGCGTTCATGATGTGTTACCCCAATTCAAGATAGATTTGTCCATATTATGCACTTATTTCCGGCACGCGCTCGTGCCATTCGGTGGCGCCCTGATAGGCGTGCCCGAGTTGGAACAGTTGCGCTTCCGAGAACGGGCGGCCCATCAGTTGAAAGCCTGCCGGAAGTCCGTCCGCAGTGAAACCACATGGTACTGCGAGGGCCGGAATGCCGAGATAATTGTTGGAGCGCGTTGTCCAGCTCAGGCGGGCGACCATTTCCGGCATGCCTTGCCCCGCCGCAACGTCGGTATCGGCGAGGCTGGGCACGGCCATGGAAAGGCCGGGCGTGTGCAATACATCGACCTTGGAGAACACCATGTCGCTGAACGCGCGCAGCAGATTTACCCGCGCTTCCAGGGCGCTCAGATATTTGGTCGCCGGGATATAGAGGCCGATCTCGTAGCGGCTGCGCACCTGGTCCTGATAATCCTCCGGCCGCTGGCGCAGCCAGGTGCCGTGAATGGTGGCGGCCTCTGCCGGAAAAACAATATTCGACATATGTGTCGGCACGTGCATATCCGGCACTTCGACCTCGATAATTTCGGCGCCGAGGTCGCGGAATATGGCGATGCTCGCGTCCTGTAACTCTTTTATCTCCGGCGTGGTCACTTCATAGTAATAGTTTGCCGGTACGCCGATGCGCAGCCCCTTGATGGGTTGACCCAACGCCGCCTCATAATCCGGCACCGGACGGCTGCTGGTGGTCGCATCGAGCGGGTCTTGCCCGGCCATGATGGCTGTCAGGCAGGCATTGTCGCGCACCGTGCGGGTGAGGGCGCCGACCGTATCCATGGTGAAGGAAAGCGGCATCAATCCATGGCGGCTGACCAGCCCGTTGGTGGTTTTCATGCCGACCAGGCCGTTGACGCTCGATGGGATGCGGATCGAGCCGCCGGTATCGGACCCAAGACCACCATAATGTATGCGTGCGGCGACCGATGAGCCCGTGCCGCTCGAAGAGCCGCCAGCAATATGATCGGGGTTCCACGGATTATGATTGTCGCCCCAGTGTGCGTTGTGGCCGGTCGGTCCGGTGGCGAATTCGGCCATATTGAGGCCGCCGAGATAGATGCTGCCGGCATCGAGCAGGCGTTTGAGGGCCGTGGAATCGCTATCGGCGATGTAATCCTTGCGGATCTTGGAGCCGCAGGTAGTGCGCTTACCGGCACGGTAATACATGTCCTTATGCGCCATCGGCACGCCGTGCAGGGGGCCGCGCAGTTCGCCCCGGGCGAGCTCGGCATCACATTTTTCGGCCTCTTCCAGCGCTTCCTCAGCAAGTAATTGGATGAAGCAGTTGAGCACCGGTTGAAGCGCTTCGGCACGCGCGATACTGGCCCGTACCACTTCAACGGAAGAAAGTTCTTTGCAGCGAATAGCCTCGGCGGTATCGACCAGGGAAGCATTCAGGATGTTAGCGCTCATGCCCTCAATCTCCGGCCAATTGATCGAGCGCCGTGTGCATGTCTGCCGGTTCCGCTTCAAACGGAACGTCCGCCGCCGCCTTGTCGAGCGCTTCGATCAGCACATTCAGCATGCCGGCCAATTCTTCGGCCCGCTCCTCTGTTTGTTTGCCACCGGTAATCTGCTTCGCGTCAATAAGAATGCGTTCTTTGCTTACCTCAGCCATCAGATATTCCTAAAATATTGGTCCGGACAAGTTAGCCTTCTATATACAGCAGTTCATCTTCCGTGCAATAAATGGCTGCCCATTCTAATGGAATGCGCGCCTGAAAAGCAGTGATTTTGCGAGTGGCCAACGGCGTGAGCAACACCCCTCCAGAACGAGACTTTACCGCCGCGCTTGGCGAGCAGCTCGCGGCGCTCATTGTTGATAGTTTTAGTGAAGCGGATCGCGCCCAGATCAAGCGCCTGATATTGGATCATGTCGGTGTCTGCCTGCGCGGCGCGGATTTGCCGTGGAGCGTCTCGCTGCGCGAATGGGCGGCCAGTTTCAGCGGCAGCGGCGAGAGCCTGTTGTTCGGCACCGCGCTCCGTACCGCGCCCAATGTGGCGGCGCTGGTCAATGCCACCGCGGCGCACGGCATGGAGCTTGACGATACGCATGATTCTTCCGTCAGCCACCCCGGTGCCGTGGTGATTGCCACAGCGCTCGCGGTTGGCACCGCGCGGAAATCATCCGGCGCGGAGATCATGGCCGCCATCGCCGCCGGTTACGAAACCATGGGCCGGGCCGGGCGCGCGGTTGGCGCTTCGGAGGTGATCGAGTTTGGTTATCACCCGACGGCGCTGTTCGGCGGCTTCGGCGCGGCGGCGGCGGCGGGCAAGCTGATCGGTTTGGATGCGCGCGGTATGGCCTCGGCCTGGGGCCTGATGCTCTCCATGGCCGGCGGTTCGATGCAGTTTTCCGAAGATCCGCTCGGCACCACCGTCAAGCGCCTGCATGGCGGCTATGGTGCGCATAACGGCATTCTCGCGGCCGAGTTTGCCGCGCTTGGCATCGCCGGGCCATCGCGCGCTTTCGACGGCCGCTACGGTCTCGGCAATTTGTTCGGCCAAAAGCCGGACTTTGAACAACTGGTGCGGGGCGAAGGCGAGGCGCTCGAAATTCACCGCATCAGTATGAAGCCCTATCCGTGCTGCCGCCTGTTTCATTCGACGATTGATGCCTTGCGCGACGTCACGGCGGATTTCTCCCTTGCGCACTGGGATATTGCCCATATCAAAGTTGGCGGGCCGGCCATCATGGCCACCCAGCACATGCTGCGCCGCCCGGTTTCAGTGATGGCGGCGCAATACAGTCTGCCATTTGCGCTCGGCGCCAGCCTGGTGCACGGCCCAAGCGAATATGAGGCGTATGGCGAAGACAAATTTGAGGATGCCGCCATCCTGCGTCTTTGTGACGTTGTCGAGGCGGTTGAGGACGAGGGGATGGAGGCGGCATTCCCGGAACATTTCGGCAGTTGGGTCGAGCTCAGCACGCAAGGCGGCGAAACAAAGCGCTCGGACGTGCTCGACAGCATTGGCACGCCGGCCCGGCCGATGGATGTGGCCGCCATCGAAGACAAAATAGCCGGCCTGTTGGCGCCGTTGGAAGAAGCGCCCGGGATCAAGGAGATCAGCCAAGCGGTAGATAAATTTGATCAGGACGGCGGGCCAGCGCGCCTGCTTTCTCTGTTCACCGCCAAATGAGGAAAATATGAACACATACGATATGAAGGCGGACGCCGCGCGGGTGGTCGATGCGGTGGCGACGGGCGGTGTTGCGATCGTACCGCTCGATGTGGCCTATGCCATTACCGGCAACAGCGAAGACGCCATGCGGCGCATCTTTACCGCCAAGAACCGCAGCTTCGACAAGCCGAGCGGCATGCTCAGTAATTGGCAACTGTTCAACGATATTCAGATTTGCGGTGAGCGCGAGCGCGCGGTGGTGAACTGCGTCATCAACAAGCACAACCTACCAATGTCGACGGTTGCACCCTTCCGCCCCGACCATCCGATATTCGCCGGCGTCGATCCCTTCGTCATCGGCCATTCGTCCAAGGCCGGCACCATCGATATGCTGTTGAATGCCGGCGAACTGCACAATGAACTTGTGAGCCAAGCCTATGCGCGCGGCATGCCGCTGTTCGGCTCCTCGGCCAACACCTCGCTGCAAGGCAGCAAATACCGCCTTCAGGATATCGAAGCGCCGGTGCGGGATTGCGCCGATATCGCGCTCGACCACGGCACCAGCAAATACGCCAACGACGAGGGCCGCTCGAGCTCGATCATCGACCTCAGCGATTTCAAAACCATCCGCATCGGCGTCAATTATGAGCGCATCTCAGAAATCATACTGGAAAATTTCGACATTGATTTGCTGGCAATCGGCATGGCCGGCGAGCGCGCCGCCATGGGCTAGGCGCGGATTGAGAGCGGCGCATCGGCGCTTTTTTTGAAGGCTGCTCCGCGACGTTATAGAAATTCAATATGTTTCATAATGTGTTGACTTCATGTGATGAATCGGAGTTCTCATATTCAGTTATAGACTTAAAATCTAAGCAATCAAAAATGGCTCTCGACATTTGTGAACTAACAGCCACGAAACATGGCGGTAAAGGACAATGAAATGAGCCATCAACCAGCGACAAGCATTCCAAAGTTCGTTCAGACCATTCATGTCGGTCTCCACGCCCTGCATTGCTCCGGGGCGCTGCCTGGCGGGAAAGCCGTCTGATGTGTGTGGGCGGTGCGGCAGGCGGTGCCGGCGGCGGGGGTACGGGCGTGCCCAACGTAACAACCAGTGTGATGGGCCTGGCCAGTAATGTCAGCGCCACGGGTATGACCGGTGAGGCAGGCTCAAAGGGCGATCCATTTGGCACCGCCATGTCGGCGGTGCAGGGGCTGGTGAGTAAAGGCAGCGCCCAAGGCTCAGGCGGCATCGCCGGCTTGGCCGGGCTGGGTCCGACGGGAGTCTCATCCGGCACTGCGGGCGGTGGGCCTGCTGGCACCGGCATTAGCGTATCGACGAAGGTCAAACGCCAGGCCGCGTCCGTCGTAAAAAGCTCGGCTCCGTCGACGGTAAGCACGGCCGAGCAGCGGCGCACATCTACGGTAGGTAGCCGTGGCAGAACAAGCGCATTAACCACATCCACCCGGCCATCCGCCTCGACCACCAAGACCAGCGGGCAGGGCCTGTTAAGCAAAGCGCCAACCGCCAAGAAAAGTCTACTCGGCGGTTGAACGCAGGCATAACGCGGCACTTCGGCGCGTTACACGACAGTGGACAAGCTTAAAAGGCTCTGCTCCGGCGGGGCCTTTTTTTCGCCTGCATCGATGTTGGTCAGTCGGAAAAATTCGTGCCGAAACCGCGCCGACCTTCCCAAACGGCCCAATCCAGAAATGGCCGAATAAATCGACAACCTACATAACCAGTTGTTTTAAATAATATAATACAGGTTTCACAAACTAACCATGGACAAAATTTTCGTACCGCCAAATATGGGCAAACGAGGAAATTGATAGAAAAAATCACGTTAAAAACAATTATAGATTTATTCAATTTCAACGACTTAGAAAGCAACAGAGAGCAAAGGACGATGAAATGAGCCAACATGACATGACAGTCGACACGGCGTTCGGGCAGGACGTCCAGGACAGTCTGCAGGCACTTGCCTCCACCTCCAAGGGAGGCACCGCCCCGAGCACGCCTTATGCCGGGCAGCAGTGGCTGGACGACAGCGCCTCGCCTTGGGTTTTGAAAATTTATGATGGCGCGGTGACTTTGGCAAAATTAGACGGTACCGGCACTTCCGGTCACGTCCTCACGTCCAACGGTATCGGTGTCGCACCGTCCTATCAGGCGGCCGGCTCCGGCGATCTTCTTTCCACCAACAATCTTTCCGATGTGGCCAATATCGCTACGTCGCGGACAAACCTTGGCCTCGGCTCATTGGCGGTAAAGAATACCATCAACAATGATGATTGGTCCGGGACCGACCTCTCGGTCGCCAATGGCGGCACCGGCACTTCAATCCTGACGGATGGCGGTATTTTGTTGGGCTCCGGTACCGGCGCGATCACCGCAACAGCCGTCCTCGCTGACGGTGAGATGATTGTCGGTGACGGGACCACCGACCCGTCGATTGAAAGCGGTGCAACTCTACGTGCTTCGATCGGTGTCGCTATCGGCTCCGATGTTCAAGCGCACAGCGCCGTTCTCGATGCCACGACCGCTTCGTTCCTGATCGCCGACGAAAGCAAACTCGACGGTATCGAGGCACTGGCCGACGTGACCGACGCTACCAACATTGCGGCGGCGGGCGGGTTGCTTTCCGGCAACAATCTATCCGATGTCGGCACAGCCGCAACTGCCTTGTCCAACCTCGGCGGCATCGGCGCGGCGACCACCGACACGCTCACCAACAAAACGATTGATGCAAACGGCACCGGCAACGCGATCTCCAATATCGATATCGGCAATGCCATCGCGGCTTCCCAGGCCGAGGCGGAGGCCGGCACCGACAATACCAAGCTGGTGACGCCGCTGCGCGTGAAGCAGGCTATTACCACGCTGGGTGGTGGTGGTTTGACCCTGGGAACCGAGCTGGCAACGACGTCTGGAACATCTCAAACAATTGGCAGCATTCCGGCTGGAACAAAAAAAATTACAGTGACCTGCGCCAGCATGGAAACGAATAGTGCCGGAGATTTGGAATTGAGGCTGGGAGATTCGGGCGGCGTAGAGGCGACGGGCTATATTTGTTCGTGCCACGAATTCAATGAGGCGTCGTCACCGGAAGTGCACGCCAGCACAACCGGATTTGTGATCAACTATCTCGACTCGTCGCAACTTGTGATTGGTGCCTTCGAACTGACTCTGGAGGACTCCTCAAGCAATACGTGGATTTGTGCATACCAAGTAACCATGAACGGTGGGGATCGGACTCAATTTGGCACCGGCTCCAAATCATTATCTGGCGAATTGACTCAAATCAGCTTTGTTGGCGGCACGTTCGACGGCGGTGCAATCAACATCAGTTACCAATAGGAGAGATCACTATGAATTATTTATCGGTCGTTGCCTGGACACCCGAAGGCATCGTTTGGAAACACCAGGAATTTGACACTCTGGAAGAAGCAAAAAATCACGCTTCCTCGGTGGCAGACAATTTTCCGCTCGCTTTTGCTTGTACGCATCCGGGCGTCAGCGAACCGCCATATTGGATCGCCGATCCGGCGGCCAGGACAATAACGTATGACGCCAACGCTAAAGCGGCCGCGCGCGAGCAAAAGGAATGGAAGCAAGCCATGTCGGCCTCGGATAAAGAAATGCCCCGATGGTTCGAGGACTATATCGCCAACCACGATATTACTCTCACGCCCGGCCGCACAAAGGCAAACTATGATGCGAAGCTGGCTCTCAGAGGCAACAAGCCGAATTGACGCCATTGTCTCTCAATTCACACCAACTCAATTCGAATAGGATACTCAAATGAGTCAACATGACATGTTAATCGACACCACCTTCGGGCAGGATGTGCAGGATGGCCTGAGAGCTCTGGCCTCCGGCTCCAAGGGAGGCTCGGCTCCGGGCACGCCCTATGCCGGGCAGATTTGGCTGGAGGACGATGTCTCGCCCTGGCTGCTGAAAATTTATGACGGCACCGACTGGTTCACCATCGGCGAGGTCAATGCGACGGCCAATTCGTTCCGCGTGAAGCATGAAAATGGCGGCTTGGAGTTTGACGCTTCAGCCGTGGTTGACGGCGATATTATCGTCGGCACTGGCACCGGCACGATGGGCCTCGAAAGCGGCGCCACCGCGCGGGCCAGCCTCGGTCTTGCCATCGGCAGCGATGTTCAGGCCTATGACGCCGATACCGCCAAGCTCGATACGGCGCAGGAGTGGACGGCGACGCAGAACTTCAACGCCACCACCTTGTCGGATGGCGCCAATATTTCCTGGAACGCGAGTGCCAACCAAGTTACGTCAGTCACCCTTGCCGGCAACCGAACGCTCGACAATCCAACCAACATGAATGACGGCGCGACCTATATCTTGACCGTCAAACAGGATGCCACCGGCAGCCGGACGCTTAGCTACGGCACAGCTTACAAATGGCCAGGCGGAACGGCGCCGACACTAAGCACCGGCGCCAACGATATCGATATATTGACGTTCGTTTCGGATGGTACGTCGATGTTCGGAGTCATCCAGAAGGATTTCTCGTGATGTTGACGCATGTGGGGACTTTGTTTGGACCGGCGGCTGAGGGAGAGGAAGGTGGATTTATTGTTCAGGCGCCCAGCAACGCTGCCAGAACCAACGACTTGACTGTGACACTCGATACCACAGCAGTCAGTGGTAATGTCCTTTTATGTTTGGCGTCACGTTCCTATGGCACTCACAATGATGGCGACGAAATTGATTTGCCCAACGGGTTTACTGCTATCGAGGGTTTTGAGACAGCAGACAACGGCACCATCATTTATTGCCATGCCTCCTACAAAATATCTGTCGGGACAGAGACCAATGTTCATGTCACGGCAGACAGGACTCGAAATACAGCGGCGCATATTATTGAAATATCCGGCCTTGATACAGCTTCACTGGTCGATAACTCGGGAACCGAAGATGATACCGCGACAACGGTTACGGCCGTAGCCCTGTCGGGGATCGCCACTAGCGCCGCCAATACGATGCTGTTCTACCAATTTTGCCTGGCAGATGATGATTTCACAGGCCCTTCTTTCAGCAATTCATTCTCCCAAGTTGGAGACTTCGAAATTGCAAGCGCATATGGCCAAGATATCGCTCAGGGAGTTGGAACCAAAACTCTCAGTTCAGCCGGCACACATGCCTGCACAATGAGTACGGCAGCAGGCGGGGCCGAGGAATCGGCAGGAATTATGGTCGCGCTTAAAATCGCATGATCGACATGTGTGTTCATCGAAGTCGCCGTCAAAGATGACATTGAAACCTCGGCAGCCATAGGCAAGTTGCCAGACAAGAGAGTTTTGGCCGCCTTCAAGGCGGCCTAATTCTCGCAAGAATTAAACAGGCGGTAACTGTTACTCCGCCGCAGCACTCGCCTTGGCCTGTTTGCGCCTCTCCTGGCTTTCGATCCAGGAGAGGACGCGGCCGCCGAGTTCTTGGCCGGTAAGCTCGGCAGCGATTTTCACCGCCTTGCGCAGCTTCTCAACATCGATGCCGGTCTCGAAGCCCGAGCGTTCCACCATATGCACCACGTCTTCGGTCGCCACATTGCCGGTGGCGCCCGGTGCGAAGGGGCAGCCGCCGAGGCCGCCGATCGAGGTATCGAAAGTGCGGACGCCGCATTCGAGGGCGGCCCAGGTGTTGGCCAGCGCGAGGCCGCGCGTGTCGTGGAAATGGGCGGCCAGGCGTTCCGGGCCGTAGCGGTTGGCCAGGGTCTCGAAAATGAATTTTACCTGCGCCGGGTTGCCCGAGCCGATGGTATCGGCGACCGCCACTTCGGCGGCGCCGGCTTCGAACATGCGTGCGGTGAGGTCAAACACCACTTCCGGCGCAACGTCGCCCTCATAGGGGCAGCCGACAGCAGTGGAAATATAGGAGCGTGGAATGATGCCTTCGCTCTTGGCCCGCTTTATGACGCCGATATTGACCTCGATGGCGCGCTCGAGCGACATGCCGATATTTTTCACGTTCATTTCTTCGGTTGAAGCCAGCACCAGGGCGACAGTTTTGGCGCCGGCGGCGATGGCGCGTTCATAACCTTTTTCATTCGGCACCAGGGCTTGGTAATTGACGCCTTGGTCAAGCGGCAGACGGCTGTAGAGCTCGGTCGCATCGGCCATCTGCGGCACTGCCTTGGGCGAGACGAAGCTGGTCGCCTCGACCGAACGCACGCCGGCGGCAAGCAGGGCATCGAGAATTTCGAGCTTGCCCTCGACCGGCACATGGCGCGGCTGGTTCTGCAAACCGTCGCGCAGGCCCACTTCGTTGATGATGACCTTGTCGCTCATGATTCTGTTCCTTTGCTATTTTGGCTGGCGCTCAGGCCACGGTGCCGGCGTTGCGCAGCGCCTGAATGTCGCTGTCGCTCTTGCCCAGCAGTTCCCGCAAAACCGCATCGGTCTGCTGACCGAGGAGCGGCGGCGGGGCGAATTTCTCTTCACCGCCGGCGCTCATCTTAACCGGATTGCCGGTCATTTGCACCTCGCCGCCTTCCGGATGCTCGACCGAAACCACCATGTTACGGGCGCGGATTTGCACATCACTCAAGGCATGCTCGAGGTCATTGACCGGCGCGCAGGGGATCTTGGCCTCGGTGAGTTTTTCGAGCCAGAAATCACAGGTCTCTTGGCTGAGCCGGGCGGCAATATGCTCTTCGATAAAGTCTTTGGCTGCAAGGCGGCCCGGCTGCAGGTCGAAATCATCATTCTTCAGCGCCTCGATATCCATCATATCGCGGAAGCGCGCCCACGCTTCATTGGTGATGATGGCGATGATCAGCCACAAATCCTTGGTCGGGTAGGTGTTGTAGGGCACATGCACAAAATGGGCATTGCCGAGCGCGCCCGGCACCTCGTCGGAAAGGAAATACATCGTCGCCATGTAATTGATCAGCGAGACCTGACAATCCTGCATGGAGATATCGATATGCTGGCCGCGCCCGGTGCGCTCGCGCGCGTGCAGGGCGGCGAGCATGCCGACGGCGCTGAACATGCCGCCGCCGAGATCGCCGATCGGAATGCCGGCACGGGTCGGCGGCGCGCCTTCCTGACCGGTGATCGACATGCCGCCGCCATAGCCTTGCGCCACCATGTCAAAGGCTGGGCGCTTGAAGGCCGGGCCGGATTCGCCGAAGCCGGTTACCGTGCAGGTGATGATGCGCTGATTGACCTTGGCGAGTGATTCATAATCGACCTTGAGCCGCGCCGTGACGCCGGGGCTGAAATTGCTTAAGACGATATCGGCTTTCTTGACCAGCTCATAAAACAGCGCCAATCCGGCCTCGCTTTTGAGGTCGATGCAGACGCTTTCCTTGTTGCGGTTGAGCGTCAAAAAATAGGCTCCCATGCCTTTGAACGAGTTCTTTGGGTCCTTGGCCAGTAATCCGCGGGTTAACTCGCCTTTGCCGGGCGGCTCCACCTTGATGGTGCGCGCGCCGAGATCGGCCAGCAACATGCCGCCGAACGGCCCCGACAACATGTGCGTGAGGTCGATAACGACCAAGTCGGACAGCGCATTCATCCTGCGATTCTCCAGTGTTTTGTGATATAAATTTACATGGTAAAGGTACGGACAAATCTATGAAATTAGGCCGCCGCGGTCAATGTGGCCGGTCAAACAAACGAGGGAAGCAGCAATCATGGGCGCGGACGCATATAAAGATATCGGATATGGCGACAGGGAGATCGGATTTGGCCGCCGGCCGGCCGTGATCGTGGTCGATTTTCAGCGCGCCTTCACAGATCCCGACATGGATTTCGGCGGCTGCGACCTGGTGCAGCGCGCGGTCGAGAATACCGCCCGGGTGCTGGAAGCGGCGCGCAGCGCCGGCGTACCGGTGGCCAATTGCTATACGGCGTACCATTCCGAGCGCGACATGCCGCCGTGGAAGATCGGCCCGGTGCATGATTCGTTTTATTACGGCGATCCCTGTACCGAGATCGAGCCCAAGACCTCGGACCCGAACCATGATTTCATCTTCTGCAAGACCGGCCCGTCGATCTTTTTCAACACGCCGTGCACGACGCTCCTGGCCAAAAACGGTGTCGATACGACGATCGTCACCGGCTGCATGACAAGCGGCTGCATCCGCGCCAGTATCATCGATTCCTTCAGCCACGGCTACCGCACCATGGTGCCGGAGGATTGCGTCGGCGACGCGGAAGAGGGCCCGCACAACGACAATCTCCGCGATGTCGGCCGGCGCTATGCCGACATCATCGATTCTCAGGCTGCGATTGATTATCTCGACGAGTACCGCAAGAGCAATAATTAGCGTCGGAGACTCCGCTAAGAGAAGGAAAACATCGTGGCGAGCTTTGAGGATCGGGTATCGCGCATTTGGGACGATAATGCCGAGGCCTGGGCCGAAGCGATGGCGGCCGGTGGCGATCGGATTAATGAGTCGATCGGGATACCCGCCTTGCTCGCGCTTGCCGGAGATCTCAAAGGACGGTCCGTGCTTGACGCTGGTTGCGGCGAAGGCCGGAGCAGCCGCCACCTGGCAAATCAGGGTGCAAAGGTGACAGGCATAGACATATCGCCGCAAATGATTGAATTCGCGCGCGGAGAGGAAGCGCGCGTGTCACTCGGGATCGATTATAAGGTGGCGGACTTCGCCCGCCTATATGGTTTGGAAGATAGTTCATTCGATTTTGTGGTATCGGTCATGGCGTTGATGGATGCGCCCGATCTTGGCGGCGCGCTGCACGAGTTCTCCCGTTTGCTTCGTCCGGGCGGCCGGCTTGTCTTCTTAATTCGCCATCCCTGTTTTTCGACCAGCGGTTTTGATCAAATCAAAGATAATTCAGGCAAGGCCGTGGCGCTTGCTATTTCAGGTTATTTTCTTTCGAAGCCCTATATGGAACGTTGGCCGTTTGCGACCCAGGGCGCGCGCAACAACGACACACGGCGCGAGATACCACGTTTTCCCCGGACCATGTCGGACTATCTGAACGGAGTGCTTAAGGCAGGGTTGTCGCTCACGGATGTGTTGGAACCCCGCCCTACTGAAGACGATTGCCGGAACCAGCCCCGGCTCTCTTTCTGGCACATTCACGCATCGCTGTTTCTATGCGTTGCCGCAACGAAACCGGCATGAGGCAATCGCTGGCCGGCACAGCCAATGGAGGGTGAAGCGATTAATCCTGCCGCGCGGCTAAAGCGCTATACAGGTGCAATGCCCAAGGCCGAGCTTCACCTCCACCTCGAAGGGTCGGTTGCGCCGGAAACACTTCTTATTCTTGCCAAACGAAACGGCATTACTTTGCCGTTCGCATCGGTTAAGGAGTTGCGCGAGAAAAACCGCTATTTGAACTTTCGAGATTTCGCCGAGGCCATAATCACGGTGGCGCGCTGTTTGCGCCGGCCGGAGGGATTCACATTCGTGGTCGAGCGCCTCGGTAAGCAATTAGCGGCGCAGAAAATCCGCTACGCCGAAGTGATCTGGGTGCCGCAATTTTATCTGCATCGTGAATTCGGCCTTGATGGGGTATTGGCTGCGCTCAATGAGGGCCGGCGGCGGGTACGGCGTGATTGGGGCGTCGAAATGCGCTGGATTTGCGATTTAGTGCGCAGTGTGCCCGGCCCGGCAGAAACGGTGAGGCGCTGGGCATGCGGCGATACGGCGCGCGTGGGCGGCGTCGTTGCGCTCGGTCTGGGCGGTCCCGAGAGCGAAGAGTTGCCTGCTATGTTTGAGGCCGTGTGCCGCCGCGCGCGAAGCGCCGGGCTGCCCGTTGTCCCCCATGCCGGCGAGGGTGCCGGTCCGAAGAGCGTTTGGACAGCGCTCAAACAACTGGGTGCCTCGCGTATCGGGCATGGCGTGCGTTCGGTTGAGGATGAGGCACTGCTGCACTATCTCGCAGCCGAGCGCATTCCGCTTGAAGTCTGCCTGACGAGCAACCTACACCTCGGCATCTATCCGTCTTACGCGGCGCACCCGGTCAAGCGGCTGGTCGCCGCCGGTTGTGCCGTCACCATAAATTCAGACGATCCGGCGCTGTTTGGCACCAGCTTGAGCGATGAGTATTTTCACGCCTGTAAAGCCCCCGTCTTATGTACCACTTCCAGATAGAGTTTCGGGCACCGGTG
>CAYSDJ010000070.1:0-21032 GCA_964429775.1 uncultured Rhizobiaceae bacterium | reverse complement strand
CTCGATCACCACCGCGGCCGCGGCGCGGCCAACCGACAGCATCGCCATCGAGCCAAAGAGGAACGGCAGCACGCCGCCGATAAAGAGGCCGACCACGACGTAAGGGTTGCTGAGCGAGAAATCCACCTTGTCGATATTGGGGAAGTATCGCCCAATATCCTGGGTAAAGGCGGCAAACAGCACCAACGCCGCGAGACCGGCGGAAGCAATGGCATAGCCTTTGGTCACCGCCTTGGTGGTGTTGCCGACCGCGTCCAGCGCATCGGTGGTCTTGCGCACATCTTCCGGCAGTTCGGACATCTCGGCGATACCGCCGGCATTGTCCGTCACCGGACCGTAAGCATCGAGCGCCACGACCATACCGGCCAAGGCCAACATCGCCGTCACCGCGATGGCGACGCCGAACAGGCCGGCGAAGAGATAGGCCAGGATGATGCCGGCGGAAATAATCAGCGCCGGAATCGCGGTTGCCTGCATGGAGACCGCCAGACCCTGAATGACGTTGGTCGCGTGCCCGGTGGTCGACGCCTTGGCGATGGACTTGACCGGCTTGTACTCGGTCGAGGTGTAATATTCCGTCACCCAGATCATCAGCCCGGTCACAATCAAGCCGATCAGGCCGCACCAGAACAGGTCGCCGCCGGTTACCGCCTTATCGCTAATCATGAACTCGGTGCCCCAGCCGACTACCCAGTCGGTGACGAAGTAAAATGCCACAGCGGCAATAATCGCCGAGGCCAGGAAGCCCTTATAGAGAGCCGCCATGATATTCTGACTGCCGCCGAGGCGGACGAAGAAGGTGCCCAGCACCGATGCCAGAATGCCGGCGCCGCCAAGCGCCAGCGGATAGAGCATCATCTGATCAAGCATATCATCGCTGAAATAGACGGCGACCAGCAACATCGTGGCCACGACGGTCACCGCGAAAGTCTCGAACAGATCGGCCGCCATGCCGGCGCAGTCGCCGACATTGTCGCCGACATTGTCAGCGATCGTTGCCGGGTTGCGTGGATCATCCTCGGGGATGCCGGCTTCAACCTTGCCGACCAAATCCGCGCCGACATCCGCACCCTTGGTGAAGATGCCGCCGCCAAGGCGGGCGAAAATGGAAATCAGCGATCCGCCGAAGCCCAAGGCAACGAGAGATTCGAGAATTTCACCGGTATGAACATCGGCCGAGACCAGAATGCCGTAATAAACCGCAACGCCGAGGAGGCCGAGGCCAACCACCAGCATGCCGGTCACGGCGCCGGAGCGGAAGGCGATGCCAAGTGCCGGGGCAATTCCCTGGCGCGCCGCATCGGCGGTGCGCACATTGGCGCGTACCGATACATACATGCCGATATAGCCGGCAGCGGCAGAGAGAATGGCGCCGATGGCAAAGCCGATACCGACCTTGTAGCCCAACAGAACCAGCAAAATGACGAAGATCACCACGCCGACAATACCGATGGTCATGTATTGCCGGTTCAGGTAGGCGCGCGCGCCTTCCTGGATAGCGCTTGCAATTTCCTGCATGCGTTCGTTGCCGGCACTTGCAGCAAGCACCGAGCGAATTGCGTAAATGCCGTAGAGCAGCGCGACGACTCCGCCGCCCACTGCGAACCAATAAATCCCGTCCATTTCAGGCTGGTCCTCTAATAATAAGGAGTGATGAGGCGCACAGATACATATCCATCAAGCGGCACGAATCCCGCAACTTGATTTTTGCGCGCGCGGAAAATGCCAGAAGACGGATCAGAACGCAACCGGCCCGAGGCAGGAAATATTTCGCGCGGCTCCGAATTCACCCGGGCGGGGGCCTAGAAACCCCGATCTATGACATGGCTGATGAGAATTTCCTTGACGATGTCGGGGCCGACAATGCGGTCCGCCAGGGTGTGGAAGCGGGTCTTTACGCGGCTTAGGTGGATCGACTGGGAGGTTCCGCTGTTCATTTGCGCCTGAAACACAAAATCATCGATAAAAGCGTTCCTGAGCGGCGTCATATTTTTATGAATCAAGGGCTTATGATCTTCGCTGTAAAGCTCCAGAACAACCCCGACAGCGACATATTTGGCTATTTTCCGGCCTTCAATGACCGGCGCCAGGAACGGGTCGAGGCCGACAAAGCCAAGCTCGCTCGACACGCGCGGCTTGAAAGGCTCACCCTCTTCGCCGCCCATCATCATCTGATAGCCGCCGACAGCGACCACCCCGATCAGGACCAGACCGGCAATGATAAATAACTTCTTTTTACTTTTCTTTTTCGCCATGACGAGCGCGCGCCGTAAAAATTCAGGGGTTCACGCCATGATGATGAACGACAAGCCTGAACAAAGGGTGAATACCCGGAAAAGGGCTAGAAATGCCTGTATCCGCCCCGCTCAAGCATCATTTCGCCGCCGTCCGGGCCGATCACGCAAACACCGGAGCCCGGCGTCACGCTGCCAATGCGGCTGAGCGGAACATCGGCGGCGCGGGCGGCCGCGACCACATCTTGTTCAGCTTGCGCCGGGGCGCAAATCAGCAATTCATAATCATCGCCGCCCGTCAGCAAGCGCGCCACAAGCTCCGGCGCCGCGCAGCTCGCGGCTGTTGCAGCAGCGGAGAGCGGCAACCGCGCCGTTTCAATGCGCGCACCGACCTCGGACGCCGCGCATATATGGCCGAGATCGGCAACCAGACCGTCGGAAATATCGATCGCCGCACTCGCCAGGCCGACCAAGCCTCTGCCCAGTTCGGTGCGCGGCTCGGGCAAGCGGTAGCGCTCAAGGAGAGCCGCCTGATCGGACGGCGCAATTCCGTCCAGCCGGCCCTCGGCGACGAGCAGGCCGAGCGCCGCATCGCCAATGGTGCCACTGACAAAGACCGCATCGCCGGGCTTGGCGCCGGAGCGGCGCAAGGCGCGGCCCGCCGCTATTTCTCCAAATGCGGTGAGCGACATGGTCAAGCCGCCGGCGGCGCGAATGGTATCGCCGCCAATCAGCGTGACGCCGAACCGGGCCTGATCCTCGGCCAGTCCGGCAACGAATTTCTCCAGCCAGTCCGGCGCCAAATCTCCAGGCAGGGCCAAGCCCATGGCATAGGCCCGGGGCGCCGCCCCCATCGCCGCCAAATCCGACAAATTGACGCGCAACAGCTTGCGGCCAAGCATCTCCGGTGGGTCGGAGGCAAAAAAATGCACGCCGGCCGCCATCATATCCTTGGTGACGATCAGCTCATGGCCCGGTTTCACGGTCAGAGAGGCAGCGTCGTCGCGTAACGCATAGGCGCCCGCCTCGCCCGCCGCGAGCGGCGCAAAATGACGCAGAATCAGATCGAATTCAGTGTCCGGCGGATGATCTGACATTGCCGCCCGCCGGGTCCGGCGGCGCGAACTCATCGGCGCGCAAGCGGTGCGCCAAGGTATCGAGCGCCGCATTGACGAAGGCAGGCTCACGCTGCGAGAAGAAAGCGCCTGCCAACTCAACATATTCATTCATCACCACCCGCGCCGGAATATCGGGGCGGGCTGAAAGTTCCGCCGCTGCCGCCCGGAGCAAGGCACGCATGAGCGCGCCCAAACGCGTCACCGTCCAGCCGGCGTCGAGCGCCCCGCCGATACAGCTATCCAATTCGTCGATCCGGCTGTGGGTGTTGAGCACCAACCATTTGAAATGTTCGCGGTCGGCCTCGGCATAGGCATCGCCCTCGATTTCCTGACCGATGCGGTGGGCGACAAACTCCTTGATAACGTCATCCGGCGTGGTATCCGAAAGCTCCATCTGATAGAGCGCCTGCACCGCGCCGAGACGCGCCACGCTGCGCCCCTGCCCGGGCTGTTTTTTTATTTCCGACATGGCGCTCAACCCGCCTTGTGGAAAAAGTCGCGGCGCAGCCGCGCCATGCTAAGACAAGTCTCGGCGGCGAAGGCGCCTTTGTTTTTTTCCGCCCTGGAGGCCCGCGTCCAGGCTTGCTCGCGGTTCTCGGTGGTTAAAATACCATAGCCGATGGCAATGCCGTGGCGCGTCGCCAACGACATCAAGCCGCGCGCCGATTCACCGCAGACATAGTCATAATGCGAAGTTTCGCCACGGATCACGCAGCCGAGCGCGATATAGCCGTCGAAGCGTCCGCTCTCCATCGCCATTTTGAAAGCGGCGGGAATTTCAAAGGCGCCCGGCACGGCAACAGTTTCGTAAGTGGCGCCGGCCTCATCCAAAACCGCGCAGGCGCCGAGCATCAACTCATCGGCGATATCATCGTAAAAGCGCGCTTCGGCAACCAGAATATGAAGCGCATCAGCCATTGGTGCCGACTTCACCGATGGGTCCCGATGGTATCGGTATTTGATCGACGACCTTCAGGCCATAACCGTCGAGGCCAACGATGGTCCACTCGGTATTGTGCAACAGGATCATCTCGTGGATGCCGAGATCGCGCAGAATCTGCGCGCCGACGCCATAGTCGCGCAGGCCCGTTGTCTCGCTGCCGCTGTGCCGCGCGCGCACCAATTCGGAGACGCGTGATTGGCGTGGCTCGCGAATGATGATGACCACGCCGCGCCCGTGCTCGCCGACGATACGCATCGCGGCCTGTAGCTTGCCCTCGTGACCGCTCGAGCTGTCGGCCAGCAAATCGTCGAGCGGATCAAAATCATGCACCCGCACCAGGACTGGCGCATCGTCACTGATATCGCCTTTCACCAGCACGATATGTTCGGAATATTCGACCGTATTGGCATAGACATACATTTTGAAATCGCCGCCGTAACGGCTATGCAACTCGGTCTCTTCGATACGCTCGACAAAGGTGTCGTTGCGCAGACGGTAGGAAATCAGATCGGCGATCGACGCCACTTTGACGGCGTGGCGCTGGGCAAAGGCTTCGAGATCCGCCATGCGCGCCATCGAGCCGTCATCATTCATGATTTCGCAAATCACGGCGGAGGGGTTGAGACCGGCGAGACGCGCCATGTCGACGCCTGCCTCGGTATGGCCGGCGCGCACCAGCACGCCGCCATCGCGCGCCATCAGTGGAAAGACATGCCCGGGCGAAACAATATCATGCGGCCCGCTGGCCGGATCGATCGCCGCCATGACGGTGCGCGAGCGGTCCGAGGCGGAGATTCCGGTGGTCACGCCTTCGCGCGCCTCGATCGAGACGGTAAACGCCGTATCGTGGCGCGATTCGTTGCGCTTGGGCATCAGTTCCAGGCCAAGCTCGCGACAACGCTCGGGCTGCAGCGCCAGGCAGATCAGCCCGCGCCCGTGTTTAGCCATGAAATTAATCGTCTCCGGCGTGGCCAATTGGGCCGGGATGACGAGGTCGCCCTCATTCTCCCGCTCTTCATCGTCGACGAGAACGATCATCCGGCCATTGCGGAATTCCTCGATGGCCTCTTCGATCGACGAGAGGGCTTCGCTGGTAGGGGTGGCGACGCGCAACATATTGTTCAAACTTCCTCTGTGAGCCGGGCAACGTAGCGCGCAAGAAGGTCGATCTCAAGATTGACGGCAGTGCCCGGCGTCAATTCGCCGAGCGTCGTCGCCTTGAGTGTGTGCGGAATAATGTTAACGCCGAAGCTGCTCGGCCCGACCTCATTCACGGTGAGCGACACGCCATCTATCGAAATCGAGCCTTTTCCGGCGATAAATTTCATCAGTTCGCGGGGCGCGGCAAACCCCATACGGACCGATTCGCCGTCACCGCAGCGTGCCTCAAGCTGGCCGACACCATCGATGTGGCCGGTAACCAGATGGCCGCCCAATTCGTCGCCGATGCGCAGCGCGCGCTCCAAATTAACGCGGCTGCCGGCCTGCCAGGCGCCGATCGTCGTCCGTGCCATGGTCTCGCCGCTGACATCGACGGCAAACCAATCGGGCCCGGTTTCAACCACCGTCAGGCACGGCCCGGCGCAGGCGATCGAGGCGCCGAGCGCAATACCAGCGGTCTCGTAGGCGGTCTCGATCAGGATACGCCGGTCGTCGCCATCCGCCGTTTGGCGAATTTCGCGAACCCGTCCCAAATCAGTGATTATTCCGGTGAACATGCTGTCCCCTAAGATAGCGCGTCGAGTGATTCAAGCACATCGCCGTCCAATTGGCGCAGCGCATGGCGGACAAAGGCCGGCGCCGCGTCGAGGCGGTCCAAGGCAAAAGATTCAACCGCCGGCGTGCCGTCGCCGCCGATCATGGTGGCGGCGCGGAAACAGGCCAGGCGGTCGACCAGGCGGGCGCCGAGAAACGCCGCCGAAACATGCGCGCCGCCCTCGATCAGAAGGCGGGTAATGCCGCGCCCGCCAAGCGCCTCGAGCGTCGCCAGCGCATCCGGATGTCCGCTTTCATCTGGCGCCACCGTGATGACCTCGACGCCAGCGGCAATATGGTCTTTGGCGGATTCGCCCGTGCGCACGAGCCAGGTCGGCACGTCACGCGCGCCGGCCACCAATTGGTGATCGAGCGGCAGCCTGAGGCGGCCATCCATCACGACGCGCACAGGCGAGCGCGGCGCAAGGCCGGGCAGGCGGCAGGTGAGGCCGGGATCGTCCGCCAGCGCCGTGCCCGAGCCGACCAGGATGGCATCATGCTGGGCGCGCAGGAGATGGCCGCGGGCGCGCGATAACTCACCGGTAATCCACTTGCTTTCTCCGCCCGCCGTGGCAATGCGGCCATCGAGGCTGGTCGCCAGCTTGAGCGTGACCAGCGGCCGGCCGCTCTCGATGCGGCGCAAAAAGCCGGCATTGAGGCGCGCCGCCCGATCGCCGCCGGGGCCGACCGAAACGTCGATACCGGCCGATTTCAGATGGTCGAATCCGCGCCCCGAGACGCGCGGGTCCGGGTCCGCCATCGCCGCCACCAGGCGCACGATGCCGGCTTTTGCCAACGCCTCGGCGCAAGGGGGCGTTTCGCCGTGATGGGCGCAGGGCTCGAGCGTGACATAGGCGGTGGCGCCTTGGGCCGCAGCGCCGGCACGCGCCAGCGCCTCGCTTTCGGCATGCGGCCGTCCGCCGGGCTGGGTCCAGCCGCGCCCGACCACGCGGCCCTCCTTCACCAACACGCAGCCGACCGCCGGATTCGGCCATACCGCGCCCAGTCCACGCTCGGCCAGCGCCAGCGCCGCCGCCATGTGGCGCTTATCTAGGGACGCATCACTGCTCTTCGTCGTCGCCACCCAAGCCGCCAATGAATTTTTCGAAATCCTTGGCCTCGCGGAAATTCTTATAAACCGAGGCGAAGCGCACATAGGCCACCGAATCCAGCCCGGCAAGCGACTCCATGATCATCTCGCCGACCACGCTGGACGGAATTTCCTGTTCGCCCAAACTCTCGAGCCGGCGCACAATGCCGTTGATCGCGCGTTCTATCCGGTCCGGTTCGACCGGCCGTTTGCGCAGCGCAATCGCCATCGAGCGGGCGAGCTTGTCGCGGTCGAATGAGGCGCGCTGGCCACCGCGCTTGATGACCGTCAACTCGCGCATCTGGATGCGCTCGAAGGTGGTGAAGCGCCCACCGCAATTGGGGCAGGCGCGGCGCCGGCGGATCGACGTATTGTCTTCCGTCGGCCGGGAATCTTTTACTTGCGTATCGTCGTGACCACAAAAAGGACAGCGCATGGCGACTTCCTGACCTAATAATCCAAATCGGGATAAATGGGAAAATTATGGCAAAGCGCGACGACTTGCTCGCGCACCCGCGCCTCCACCAGTTCATTATTGTCCGGGTTCGCGGCCAAACCATCGAGAACTTCGGCGATCCAATTGCCGACCTGGCGGAATTCGGCGGCGCCGAAGCCCCGGCTGGTGGCCGCCGGTGAGCCGAGGCGGATGCCGGAGGTGATCGATGGTTTTTGCGGATCGAACGGAATGGCGTTTTTGTTGCAGGTCATGCCGGCCCGCTCGAGGCTTTCCTCCGCCGCCTTGCCGGTGAGTTTCTTGGGCCGGAGATCGGCCAATAACAGATGCGTATCGGTGCCGCCCGAGACGATATCGATACCGTTCGCCGCCAGCGTGTCGGCGAGAATATTTGCATTATCGACAACGCGCTCGCCGTAGCTGCGGAATTCGGGTTTGAGCGCTTCGCCGAATGCAACCGCCTTGGCGGCAATGACATGCTCGAGCGGCCCGCCTTGCAAGCCGGGGAAAATCGATGAATCGATTTTTTTGGCGAGCGCTTCGTCATTGCTGAGGATCATGCCGCCGCGCGGGCCGCGCAGGGTTTTATGCGTTGTCGTGGTGACGATATCGGCGTGCGGCACCGGGCTCGGATGCACGCCCGCCGCCACCAATCCGGCAAAATGCGCCATGTCGACGATCAGCACCGCGCCAACTGAATCAGCGATCTCGCGGAAGCGGGCAAAATCGATAAAGCGCGGATAGGCCGAGCCGCCACAGACAATGACTTGCGGCTTATGCTCGTTCGCCAGGCTTGCGACTTCATCGAAATCGATCGCGGCATCCTGCTGGCGCACGCCATATTGCACCGCCTCAAACCATTTGCCCGACTGGTTCGGCGCCGCGCCATGGGTGAGATGCCCGCCGGCGGCGAGCGACATGCCAAGCAGTTTATCGCCCGGCTTCATCACCGCCATATAGGCCGCCTGATTGGCCTGCGAACCGGAATGGGGCTGCACATTGGCGAAGCTGCACGAGAACAGCTCCGTGGCGCGCGCAATCGCCAGACGCTCGGTGACATCGACAAATTCGCAACCGCCGTAATAGCGCCGGCCGGGATAGCCCTCGGCATATTTGTTGGTCATCACCGAGCCCTGCGCTTCGAGCACGGCGCGTGAGACGATATTTTCCGAGGCAATCAGCTCGATTGAATTCTGCAGGCGCGCGACTTCCTGGCTAATCGCGTCCATGACCTCCGGGTCCGCCGCGGCGAGCGGGCCGGAAAAGAAATCTTGGTGACGAACGCCGGCCGAGAGGCCAACGCTTGGCTTAGATGCGGACATTGCTGAATTCACTCGTCATATAAAAGTTTAAGAAATCACGCCAGCTTGGCGACGCGGCGGGCATGACGCCCGCCTTCGAAATCGGTATCGAGAAAGGCGCCGAGACACGCCTGGGCGTCTGCTTCGCTAATCGAGGCGCCCGGCAGGGTGAGCACGTTCGCGTCATTATGCTGGCGCGTCAGGCGCGCCGCCTCGGCATCATGGCAAAGCGCCGCGCGCACCTGGCGGTGGCGGTTGGCGGCAATGCTCATGCCGATGCCGGAACCGCAAATCAAAACGCCGCGCTCGGCCTCGCCGCTATTGATCTCATGCGCGAGCTTGTCGGCAAAATCGGGATAATCAACCGCATCCTCGCTATCGGGGCCAAGATCCAAGACCTTCAATCCCCTGGCGCGGAGCGTGCCGGCGAGGGCTGCCTTCAAGGCAATCCCCCGATGGTCGGAAGCAATCGCGACGGCTCTTACGGACATATGTACTCAAACGCTTACACATTTTGGAATGGATTTATTGTATACGCGCACATTATGGCGCGGGGCAAGCCCACCGACACCATATCTCGCGTAGCCACAGTGCCCCGGCCACAATAGATCGTGCATATAACATGCCTATTTTCGTCTTGCCCAAGCTCGGCAAATGTCATGAATATTATTGTATCTAATAGTCAAGCACATGTATTGTACGTACCTATAAATATTATTTGACACTGGCAAATCACACTGTCATTAAATTATTATCTGCAAATAAAAAATGACGCTAATACTATGCCGGAAGACAACGAAAACAACGTCGACGAAAATGAATTGTTACGCATGACGGCGGAAATCGTCGCTGCCTATGTCGGCAATAATTCACTCTCAGCCGATCAGGTGCCGGAAATCGTCCGCACCGTCGGCGCCGCTTTGCGCCAGATCGACCAGGGCGAAAACGGCGCTGAAAAGGCGACGGGAAAACCGGCGGTGCCGATCCGCCGCTCTGTTACGCCGGACTACATCATCTGCCTCGAAGACGGGCGCAAACTGAAAATGCTCAAACGGCACTTGCGCACCACGTTTGGCATGACACCCGATGAATACCGCGCGCGCTGGGGTTTGCCGGCTGACTATCCGATGGTGGCGCCCAATTACGCCAAACGGCGCTCGGAATTCGCCAAGAAAATCGGCCTCGGGCAAAAACGCGGCGAAGACTAAACAACCAAATATTTTCAGACTTTAATGCCGCGCTCCGGCTTGTCCTTGGCCGCGTCGCGCTTTTTTTTCAGCACATAATCCAGTTTACGCACGGCGAGGCGGGTCAATTCCTGCTGGCTTATGCGCGGCGAACCGACGATTGACGCCTCGATATTGGTCGTCACATCAATCGCCGAAACCTTGATGTAATCGCCGACATGGTGGAACTCCAACAGGATTTCCCGACCATTAATTTTCTGCCGTCGCATGGCCGCCTTCGGACTAATTCCCGCTCAACAGAGAGCCAGCATCAGCATGGCGACGGTATGCCGCCCGCGCAAGGGATCCGATAAAAAAATTGCCCAATGTGATCATTGTCATCTTTTCCAGGTTAATTATCATACATTAGTATAGCGGCGTGTGGTGGCCGGAGCCCCACTCTTCGAGTTCACTCGCGCTAGGCCGGCGATTATAACGAATACGAAACATAGGGGAGAAAGCCGTAATGAAAAATCGACTGCTATCCATATTCTAATACAAGGCGCTCAACAGGAGCCTTGCGCTTGGCGCCGGATTGCTGCTGCTCGGCGCCTGCTCAGGCTTCGGTTTATACGCCGCGCGTGATGCCCAGCCGGGCGGAACCGCCTTCGAGAACGCCCTCTATAGCGAATATATGATCCAGGCCGAGGGCGAATATGCCGAATTCGACTATAGCCGCTCCGACATTTTCGCTGAACGGGCGGTGGCATCGGCCGCGGGCAATGCGCCTGAACCCGTCATGCTGGAGAATTGGGATATTCCCGAAGCCAATGTCGATGAGCTCGACAGAGCGCGCGACCGCCTGACCTCGGCGCTCGACGCCTCGGGCCGGACCAAGGCGCCGGAAAGCGCCGCCCATGCGCAAGTGATGTTTGATTGCTGGGTTGAAGAGCAGGAAGAGAACATCCAGCCAGAAGACATTGCCGCCTGCCGCGCCGCCTTCTTCGGCGCCATCGTGGCGGTTGAAAATGCGCTCCGCCCGGCGCCCGAGCCGATGCCGGAACCGGTGGTCGAGGAGCCAGAGCCCGAGCCCGAGCCCATGGCGCTGCCGGAAATCGAGCCGGCATCGACCCACTATGTGATCTATTTCGATTTCGACAGCGCGGAAATTTCCAAGGATGCCACCCATACGATCGGCGACGCGGTGGCGGCAACGCGCCAGCTGAAGGTCAACGATATGGTGGTTTCGGCCCATACGGACCGTGCCGGTGCTTCGAGCTACAATGATGGCCTGGCGCAAAAACGCGCGCTTGCCGTTGTCGATATGGTGCGCCGCTTCGGGGGTGTTGATTTGAACATCAACATCGAAAACCACGGCGAAAACCAGCTCGCCGCCAAAACGGTCGACGGTGTTAAAGAAGGCAGGAACCGGCGCGTCGAAATATTCCTGAAATAGCCGGACGTGTGCTTGAGGGGGCCGGCGATTCGTCGCCGGCCCCTTCTTTTATCTCAGCGCCCGCGCATCGAGACGAAATTCACCAAAACGAGACTGGCGCCGATCAGCACCAGCGCCGCCCAAATCCAGATGCTGTGCGCATCGCTGAAGATCCAGATACCGAGCCCCATGCCGGTCAAGGTGGCGACGTAATTTACCATCGAGAAGAACACCGGCCCGGCGCGCTTGATCAGCTCGAAAATCAGATAAAAGGACAGCGCATTGTTGGCCATTGCCGTTAGCGTTGCCCAATGACCCTCGCCAAATTCGCCGCCGAAGGCCCACCACTCGCCGGTGACCGCCATCACCACCAGCATCGAAACGCTGCCGGTAAACATCAGGCCGCCGGCGAGCTGCACCGAATCGCCCTCCGGCGGGCGCAGCATCGCCACACAAACGGCGTTCAGCGCATAGCAGAGCGGTGCGACGAAACCGAGCGCCACCCAGCCGACCATATCCGGCGATGGCAGGCTGGTCTCCGGCAACAGCACGAACAGAATGCCGGCGAGGCCGAGAAGAATGCCGAAGAAGCGGATGATGCGGAAACTGTCGAGCCGGAATATCAGGGCGAGCATGTAAATCGTCACCGGCACAAGCGACAAGCCAAGACCGAGAATCCCGGTCGGCACCTTGGCCGCGACAAAGGCAAAAATCAGATAGGGGATGGTCAGGTTAAGCGAGCCGGTGACGATATAGACGCGTATATGGGCCCAGCTCAGCGGCGGCGCGCCGCTCAGTGTCAGGGCCAGAACCAGGAGGATCACGCAGCCGCCGAGCGATTGCCAAAACACATAGGGGACGAACGGCACGCCGCCCTCGACCGCGACCCGGTTGAGAACGAGCACCACGGCAAAGGACAGCCCGAGCACAAACAGCATCAATATCGGAATGACGCCCGGGCTGCGCCACGCGGCGCGCGCCGCTTCGCTGTGGCTATTTGTCATCGTGCCTTGCCGCGGTTGACCAGATAGAGGCCGACCAGCACCAGGACAATGGCGAGCCACACCCAAACCGTATGTTGTTCGCCGAATACAGCCATGCCGATCGCCACGCCGACCAACATGGAAATATAATTCACCGCGCCGAAGAACACCGGGCCCGACATGCGAATGATGGTGAAGATCAGCACCAGGATCAGCGCATTGTTGAACATACCGGCCACAGTGGCGACGTGGCCAATGGCGAATTCACCCTCGAACGCCCACCACTCACCGCTCACCGCCATGATGACGAACATGATAATCGTCGCCGCGATCAACAGGCCGCAGGCGAGCGATAGCGAAGTCGTGGCCGGCGGGCGCATCAGCGGCACCAAAACGGCGCGCAGCGAAAAGCTGATCGTCGCCACCAGACTGAGCGCCAGCCACATCGCCATGCCGGGCTCCGGCAGGCTCGCCTTGGGCAGCAAAATCACCAACACGCCGGCCAGACCGAGGCAAATACCGCCGAAGCGCAGCATACCGAAGCGTTCCTGGCGAAGCGTCAGCGCCATCAAGTAAATCACGCCCGGCACCAGGGCGAGACCGATCGGCAACAGGCCCGCCGGCAACTTGGGCGCCACATAGCTCAACACCAAATAGGGAATCGCCACGTTCAAGAGCGCCATGACCACATAGATACGTATATGTGCGCCCGTCACGGCAGGTAGCTGGCGCAGCCCCAGACTGGCGATAACTAGAAGCAGCGCCGCTCCCGCAGATTGCCAAAACACATAGGGGATGAACGGCACGCCATTGGTGGTGGCAAGCTTGTTCAAGGTGAAGCTCACACCGAAGCCGATGCCGAGCACGAGCAGTATGGCAAGCGGTAGCACGCCTGTTTGCTGTGGGCTGGCGCTGGCCTCCCTCTGTGGTGACGCGTCGTTCACATTGAAATCCAAATGGCGGGCAAGGGAAACATTGTCGCCTCTGCCGGAAAAAATTAACAGCGCCGAGATCATCACCGGCAGGCTTGGAGCACAACCCCAGCAATGCTAGAAAGGAGAAACCAAAAAACGCCTGCACGGAGAGAAGCCATGAGCGAGCCAGCCGCCAACGCGGCCAATGACCGGGAAGCGGGCAAACCCGCGAAATCCTCGCGCCCCAAATTTCAGTGGGAAGATCCTTTCCTGCTCGGCGAGCAGCTCTCGGAAGAGGAGTGCCTGGTACGCGATACCGCGCATGCCTACGCCCAGGAACAGCTCATGCCACGCATCCTCGAAGCCAACCGGCATGAGCGCTTCGACCGCGAGATCATGAACGAGATGGGCGCGCTCGGCATGCTGGGCGCGACCATCGACGGTTATGGCTGCGCCGGCGTTTCCTATGTCTGTTACGGCCTGATGGCACGCGAGGTCGAGAATGTCGATTCCGGCTACCGCTCCGCCATGAGCGTGCAGTCGAGCCTGGTGATGCATCCGATCAATGCCTATGGCAGCGAAGCGCAAAAACAAAAATACTTGCCGCGCCTGGCAACCGGCGAGCTGATCGGCTGCTTCGGCCTGACCGAGCCGGATCACGGCTCCGATCCGGGCTCGATGATCACGCGCGCCAAAAGCAGCGATGGCGGCTTTCTCCTGTCGGGCGCCAAAAACTGGATTACCAATTCGCCGATCGCCGATGTGTTTATCGTCTGGGCGAAAAACGACGACGGCGTCATCCGCGGCTATATTCTCGACAAAGGCATGAAGGGCTTAAGCGCGCCCAAAATCGAGGGCAAGTTTTCGCTGCGCGCCTCGATCACCGGCATGATCCAGATGGACGAGGTCTTCGTGCCGGCGGAAAACGAGCTGCCCGGCGCGAGCGGTTTGGGCGGTCCGTTCGGCTGCCTCAACCGGGCGCGCTACGGCATTGCCTGGGGCGCGCTCGGTGCTGCCGAATTCTGCTGGCATGCGGCGCGCTCCTACACATTGGAACGCAAGCAGTTCGACCGTCCGCTCGCCGCCAATCAGCTGATCCAGAAAAAACTCGCCGACATGCAGACGGAAATCTCGATCAGCTTGCAGGCCTGCCTGCGCGCCGGGCGGCTGTTCGACGAAGGGCGCCTGGCGCCCGAAACGATCTCCCTGATCAAACGCAATTCCTGCGGCAAGGCGATCGATATCGCCCGCACCGCGCGCGACATGCATGGCGGCAATGGCGTCTCGGACGAATATCACGTCATTCGCCATGTCATGAATTTGGAAGCGGTCAACACCTATGAGGGCACGCATGACGTACACGCCCTCATCCTCGGCCGGGCGCAAACCGGCCTACAGGCATTTTTTTAGGGGGCGGCATGGCAAAAATAAGACGCGTGAAAGCGACGAAAGCAGGCGGGAAAAATAAAATTCTCCTCGGCTGCATCGCCGATGATATCGCCGGCGCAACCGACCTGAGCTACACCCTGGTGAGCCAGGGCATGCGCACCGTTCAGGAAATCGGCGTGCCGCACAAGGATTTGGCCATCAAAGACGCGGACGCCATCGTCATTGCGCTTAATACCCGCACCGCTCCGGCCAAAGACGCCGTTCGGCAATCCGTCGCCGCGCTGCGTTGGCTGCAGGCGCGCGGCGCTGAGCAGATATATTTCAAATACCGCCCGACCTTCGATTCGACCAACCGCGGCAATATCGGCCCGGTCGCGGATGCGCTTTTAAAAGCGATGAAGGAAGATTTCACGGTCTTCTGTCCGTCATTCCCGGTGGCGGGGCGCACCGTGTTTCAGGGCCATCTTTTCGTCGGCAACCTGCTGCTCTCCGAATCATTCATGCGCACCCATCCCGCGACGCCGATGAAACAATCGAATCTAATCAAGGTGCTGAGCCGGCAGACCAAGACCAAAGTCGATCTGGTGCCACATGAGATCATCACCCTTGGTCCCGACGCAATTTTGAACGAGTTGAACCGCCTGCGCGCGGACGGATCGCGCTACGCCATCGTCGATGCGGTGACGACGCGCAATTTGCGCGATATCGGCACCGCCTGCCGGGACATCAAATTGATAACCGGGGCCTCGGGGGCGGCAATCGCGCTGCCTAAGAATTTCCGCCGCGCCGGCCTGATGGGCCCTGATTCCGGCGCCGATGAACTGCCCAATCCGACAGGCCATCAAGCCGTGGTGGCCGGCAGTTGTTCCGAGGCAACGCTGGCGCAAGTCGCCCATATGAAAAAAACCTGCCCGGCATTCTTCGTCGACGGCCGCAAGCTCGGCGGCAAGAAGGATATTGCCAAGGAAGCATTGGATTGGGCCACGCCGAAATTGGCGGACGGCCCGGTGCTGATTTATTCAAGCGCCGATGCCGAGACGGTGAAAAAGATTCAGCGCAAGCACGGCATCGAAAAATCGCGGAAATTGATCGAGGACTGCCTGGCGAAAATCTCCAAGGGACTGGTGAAGGCCGGTGTCGGTCAATTGGTTGTCGCCGGCGGCGCCACTTCGGGAGAAACCATCAAGGCGCTTAAGATTCGCTCGCTCCGTATTGGCCACAAGATCGATCCCGGCGCGCCCTGGACCATGACCCTGGACGAACCGCCGATCCACCTGGCGCTGAAGGCGGGAAATTTCGGCTCGGCCGATTTCTTCACCCGCGCCTTGCAAGCGGTGAAATAAGCAGCGTTCCATTATTCCTCACGACAGCGACGAAGCGGTAAATGGCAAAAAGAAAAAAAGGCATCTTATTGGGTGCGGTGGCCGACGACATGACGGGCGCCACCGACCTCTGCAACACCCTGGTGGCGAGCGGCATGCGCACCGTGCAAATGATCGACGTGCCCGAAAAAGGTATCACCGTACCGGAAGCCGACGCCGTGGTGGTGGCGCTCAAATCGCGCAACACCCAGGCCATCCGCGCCGTGCGCAAATCCCTGAAGGCGATGGACTGGCTTAAATCGGCCGGCGCCAAGCAATATTTTTTCAAATATTGCTCGACCTTCGATTCGACGCCGCGCGGCAATATCGGCCCGGTCGCCGATGCCATGCTGGAGCGTGCCAAGGGCGGCATCACCATCGCCTGCCCAGCCTTCCCGACCAATGGCCGCACCGTGTTTCGCGGCCATCTCTTTGTCGGCGATGTGCTGCTCTCGGCATCCGGCATGCGCAACCACCCGATCACGCCGATGACCAATGCCAATCTGGTCGAGGTGCTCGGCGAGCAAACCCCCTATGCGGTCGGGCTGGTGCCGTGGGAGACGGTTGAGCAAGGCCCCGATGCCATCGCCAAAGCGCTTGCAGCCTTGCGCAAGGAAGGCAAACGGCACGCCATTGTCGATGCGCTCAGCGACAAAAATCTGATCGACATCGGCCGCGCCTCGGCAAAGCTGAAACTGATCACCGGCGGTTCCGGCGTGGCGATGGGGCTCTCGGCCAATTTCCGCGCCTCGGCCGCTCTCGGGCGCAGGGCAAATGCCGCCAGATTGCCGCGCGCCAAGGGCCACGCCGCCGTCATCGCCGGCAGTTGCTCGGAAGCGACGCTGGAGCAAATCGCGCGCATGATAAAAGCCAAGCACCCGGTCTTCCATGTCGATGCCGTCAAGCTTGGCGGCAAACAGGATATCGTCCAACAAGCGCTCGACTGGGCAACGCCGAAACTCGGGCAAAAACCGATCCTCATATATGCCAGCGCCAGCCCGGCCGAGATCAAAAAGGCGCAGGCCAAGCATGGCCGTGACAAGGCCGGCGCCCTGGTCGAGCGCGCGCTGGCCAAAATCACCAAGGGCCTGGTCAAGGCCGGCGTTGGAAAGCTGATCCTGGCCGGCGGCGAGACATCGGGCGCCGCCGTTCAGGCGCTTGGCGTCCAGGGGCTGATGATCGGCAAGCAAATCGATCCCGGCGTGCCGTGGTGCATGAGCCTGGGTGATGCGCCGCTTCACCTGGCGCTTAAATCCGGTAATTTCGGCACGCCTGACTTTTTCACCAAAGCGTTCAAGGTGCTCGATTGAGCGAATCGGACCTTCGCGAACGCATCGCGCTGCATGGCAAATCGCTGTTTGAGCGCGGCTATGGCTGCGGCTCGTCCGGCAATATCAGCCATCTGGTCGAGGATGGCATGCTGGTGACGCCGACCAATTCCTGCATGGGCCGGCTCGATCCGGCGCGTATTTCCAAACTGTCGCCCGAGGGGACGTTACTGGCGGGTGACAAACCTTCCAAGGAAGCCTTTCTCCACCTCGCCATGTACCGCGAGCGCCCGGGCGCCAAATCGATCGTGCACCTGCACTCGACCTACTCGGTGGCGCTCTCGACCCTGGCCGATATCGACCCCGATGACGTGCTGCCGCCGATTACCGCCTATGCGGTGATGCGCGTCGGCAAACTGCCGCTCGTGCCCTATTTCCGCCCCGGCGACATGGCCCTGGCCGAGGCGGTGGCGAAATACGCCAAGGAACACCACGCCGTCCTCCTCGCCAACCATGGCCCGGTGGTTGCCGGCAAGGAGCTGGACGCCGCCGTCTACGCGGCGGAAGAGCTGGAGGAGACGGCCAAACTCCATCTCCTGCTGCGCGGCTGCGATGTGCGCCTGCTCACGGCCGAGCAGGTGGCGGAATTGCGCGAGGCGTTTCCGTCCTAGTACCTGAAGCCAGCCATCATCCGATTTTTATCGAGGTAACGTGCTCTGGCATTTCGACCCCATCGAGATTTCTCGGATCGGGTATGGGCGGCATCAATTGCATTTTGACGGGAACGGTGCCTGCCCAGATCGGCAGATCATAATCCTCATCTTCATCAAGTGGGCCGCCTTCACGGATTTTGGCGGAAGCCTCCTCGATCGGCAGCGACAGCACCCCCGTTTGCTTTAAGTCTGATTCCGACATGGGGCGCAGGATGGCGCTGCGTCCGGGGTAGAATGAATCAATCATGTTGTTGAGCAGTTCGGCCTTTCGGTCGGGATCGGTGATCTTGCGCGGCTGACCGAAGATCATGACGGACCTGGTATTGGCAGAATGATTCAATCCTGTTCTGGCCAGCACGAGCCCATCGAGCAGCGTGACGGTCAAGCAAACCTGCGACCCTTCCGCGGCTTTCAAGCCCCGCCCGGCATTCGACGCATGCCAATAGACATGATCGCCTTCGCGCCACTGGAATGTCGGCATCACGACAGGAGAGCCATCTATCACATAACCGACATGGCACATCGGCATCGCATCGAGAATGGCATCGATTGTCGCGCGGTCGAAGAAGCCTCTCTCGCTCTTGCGGCGCAGCCGGGTGCGTTCGGTTATGGGAAGTTCCTTACTCATGTGTCTTCTCCTCGAGCGATGATTATTGTTTTTGGTGCATACCAATTCCGTCCCTCGCGGGCAGGATGTTCGATTCGGTTGGCGATTATCAATTCAGCGAAACCGTCCGGGCGACAAACTGTGACTAGGCCATGGTGCGGCGAACCGCGGCTTCGACATCCTCAACGGTCGGCATATAGAGGTCTTCAAGCTCGGGCGCGAACGGCACCGGGCAGTGCGGCGCCGTGACTTTTTGGATTCCGGCCTTGAGAGATCTGAACGCCTTTTCAGCCGCGATGGACGAAATATCGGCCGCCACGGAACAGCGCGGGTGACTCTCATCGACAACAACCAAACGGCCGGTCGCTTCGACCTCCTCGAGGATGGTTTCCTCGTCCAGCGGTGACAGCGTACGCGGATCGATCACCGTGCAGGAAATGCCGTCTTTCGCTAAATTGTCAGCGGCTGCGCTGGCCAAATGCACCATCTTGCCAATCGCGACGATCGTGACGTCCTCGCCTTCCAAGAGCACATTCGCCTCGCCAAACGGGATCGTGTAAGCCTCGTCGGGAACTTCGCCCTCATCGTCGTACATCGCCTTATGTTCGTAGAAAACGACGGGATCATTGTCGCGAATGGCCTGAATCATCAGTCCCTTTGCGTCATAGGGATTCGACGGCACGACCACTTTTACGCCAGGCACATGGGTGAAGATGGAATAGAGCGTCTGGCTGTGCTGGGACGCGGCCCTTAAGCCCGCGCCATACATCGTCCTGACAACAAGCGGGGTTTCCGCCTTGCCGCCGAACATGTAGCGGAACTTTGCCGCCTGGTTGAAAATACCGTCCAGGCAGACTCCCATGAAGTCGACAAACATCACGTCGACGATCGGGCGCAGGCCGGTGATCGCGGCCCCGGCCGCGGCACCGACGAATCCACCTTCCGAGATCGGCGTGTCGAGCACCCGCGTCGGGCCGAACTCGGTATGCAACCCCTTGGTCACACCGAGCGGGCCGCCCCAGGCATCATCCTCGCCCGGCGAGCCGGTTCCACCGGACACATCTTCGCCCATCACGATGACCGAACTGTCGCGGCGCATTTCGCCTGCCATCGCCTCGTTGATTGCTGCTCTGTAGGTTTTTTTCGGCATTATCGAATCCCCCGGTTAATACGAGCCGTAAACATCGGTCATCAAATCGGCCTTGGTGGCGCGCGGTGCGGCGTGGGAGGTGAGAGTCGCGTTTTCAATCCGCTGCCGTTCCTCTTCGAAGATCGTGTCGAGTTCTTCGTCACTGAGCAGAGCCGCGCCGACGACTTTCTCGCGGAACAATTTCAGGCAGTCTTTTTCAGCGCGCAGCTTTTCGACCTCGCCTTCCGCCCGGTAGGTCTGCGCATCGCCGACAAAGTGGCCGTAGAATCGCGCGGTTTTGATGTGGATCAGGCTGGGACCATCGCCACGCCGGGCGCGTTCGACGGCTTCTTTCGCTGCGTCGAGCACGGCGAAGAAATCGAACCCGTCGACTTCGACGCCCGGCATTCCGAACCCCTTTGCCCGGTCCACTTGCGTGCCCGCCACCGAATAGGACGAGGAAGTCGCCTCGGCATAGCCGTTGTCCTCGCAAATAAAGACCACCGGCAGGTTCCAAATATTCGCCATATTGTAGGCTTCGAAGATCATTCCGGCGTTCGAACCGCCATCGCCATAAAATGCCACGGCGATGCCGCCTTCGCCTTTCGCTCTGGCGGAAAGGCCGGCGCCGACCGCCAAAGGCCCGGTCGCACCGATAATCCCGTTGGCACCCAGCATGCCTTTGTCGAGGTCGGCAATATGCATCGATCCACCCTTACCACCGCAAACGCCGGTGGTCGCGCCATAGATTTCATCCATGGTTTCCTGCAGATCCATGCCGCGGGCGATGCATTGGCCATGCGCACGATGGGTTGTCGCAATCCAATCGCGCTCTTCCAGCGCCATGTAGACACCAGCCGCCGTCGCTTCCTGCCCGGCGGACAGGTGGACAAAGCCGGGAATCTTGCCGTCCGAGAAATTGGCGTAAACGCTTTCCTCAAAGTGCCGGCACGCCGCCATCGTGCGATACGCATGCAGCAGTTCATTCCTGTTTAGTTGCATAGGTTTTCTCCTTGCTTTTGCTTTCTGAACGGTCCGAAAGGCGGCCCTAGAAAGATAAGGGACTCTACACCGATGCTATCGCAAATTACGACGAAACGACACGGCTGATACCGGAAATCCTGTGCGGGTGGTCGATGTTTTTGTCGATGAGCTTGATCTGGGCGGCCTGG